>DATKBT010000021.1:0-124218 GCA_035546295.1 Thermoanaerobaculia bacterium
ACAACCTCGAGCGGTTGAGCGCGAAGGGCTAGCGGGCTCGTGGTGGTTACCACTCCCCATCGAGCCGCGAAAGCGAGGCGAGCTCATCCCACGAGCCCGCTAGCCGATCACTCGTGCGCCGCAAGCCCGCAAGCGGGCGCGGCTGGGTCGACCAGGCCACAGCCGTTTCTCTGGGCGAGCGCAGCGGCTTGATCGAACTTTGACCACACTGTGAGCCTTGGTCTCGCGCTTGCGCGAGGCCAAAGACCGCCGCCTGCCGCAGGCAGGCAAGAACTTCCTTTTGGCCTAGTCGACCAAGGAGACGGCGGATCGGCGCGGCCTCGGAACGCCAGGCTCAGTCGTCGGCGACGACCAGGATCCGGCGGTCGGCAGGAACCCCCGTCAACCGCAGCCGCGTTCCCTTCGGCCAGCGGATCTCGAGCGCGCCGCCCGTCGTTTCGCTCCAGCCGAAGTGGACGGGCAGCGCGCTCTGCGACAGGTACGAGGAGCCGGTCCGTCGCTCGCGCACGGCCGGGGGGCTGGCGCCCTCCGGGGTCCACTCCAAGCGCGCGCCGATCGCGTCGCGTGTCGACCGCCAGCGGGCGCCGCCCTGATCCCCCCCTCCCGTCGTGCCCCCGTCGAGGCCGAGCGCGAGCAGGTCCACTTGCAGCCACGACCCAGACGCCGCCACGTTCTCGTAGACCTCGGCGACCTGATTCGAGCTCACCAGCACCGCGTCGAGATCGCCGTCCCCGTCGAGGTCGCCGGTGGCCAGCCCGCGGCTCACCCGCCATCCCGCCGGCCCTTCCTCCCTGGTCCCCACCGCCTCCGCGACCAGGTCGAAGACGCCGTCGCCGCGGTTCGCGTAGAGCTGGTTGGGCTGTGCGTACTCCTTGACGTTGGAGAGCAGCTCGGCGTTGTCGAGGATGTGGCCGTTGGCGACCAGCAGGTCGAGGTCGCCGTCGTGGTCGAAGTCGTGCGCGGCGACTCCGAAGCCGAGGACGCGCAGCGACGGCTCGGCGAGCCGAGAGGGGAAGCGGCGGTCGATGAAGGTCATGCCGCCGACGTTGCGATAGAAGGCGTTGGTCTCGAGCGCGAAGTTGGTGACCACCAGGTCGATCGCACCGTCGCCGTCGAGATCCGCGGCTTCGACCCCCATCCCCGCTTCCGGCTTGCCGAGGTGCGAGTAGGCGGCGCCCGAGAGCAGCGAGACGTCCTCGAAGGTGCCGTCGCCGCGGTTGTGGAAGAGCAGGTTGGGGTCGAGGTCGTTCGCCACGTAGAGGTCGGACCAACCGTCGCCGTCGAAGTCCGCCGCCACCACTCCGAGACCGGCCTCGACCGCGGTGCCGAGGCCGGCCGCCCCCGCCACCTCCTCGAAGGTGCCGTCGCCGCGGTTGCGATAGAGACGGTCGGGGAGGCCCTGGTAGACGTCCGGGTGGCAGTAGCCACGGATGCCCTTGACCCGGTCGCCGCAGAAGACGTGGTGGTCGAGCGCAAAGTCGACGTAGCTCACCACGTACAGGTCGAGGTCGCCGTCGCGGTCGGGATCGAAGAAGGTGGCCGAAGAGCTCCACTGCTCGTCGGCGACGCCCGCCGCGCCGCCCACCTCCACGAAGGTGCCATCCCCCTCGTTGCGGTAGAGAGCGTTGGCGCCGAAGGCGGTGAGGTAGACGTCCTGGTCGCCGTCGCCGTCGATGTCTCCGGCGACGGCGCCGCAGCCGTAGCCCGTGAAATCGATGCCGGCGGCCACGGTGACCTCGACGAACGAGAGGCGCGGGGGCGAGCGCGAGTCCCCTGGGACCGCGCCCTCGTTGCGCAGGAGCCGCGTACGCGGCGGCTCGCCTTCGTAGCCGGGCAACGGCGCGCCGTCGACGAACAGTACGTCGGCGTCGCCGTCGCCGTCGTAGTCGAAGACCAGCACGCCGCCGACCATCGTCTCGACCATGTAGCGCTCGCCCGAGCCGCCGTGGTGATGGCGAACGTCGAGGCCCCAATCGGCGGCGACCTCGCGGAACCAGGTCTCGGAGCGAGCAGCGACCGCCAGGCTCGCGCTCGCCAGCAGCAGCGGCGCGACGGCACGCCAGCTCACGGGGCGCTGCTCCGTCGGAGCACGATGCGACGATCCGCGGGAACGTCGCGGAGCTCGACCCGAGCACCCTCCGGCCAGCGTATGTGCACGGTGGCTGCCGCCGAGTCGCCGAGCCCGAAGTGCAGGTCGAGCGGCGAAGCCGACTGATAGGAACCTCCCGCCCGGACCTCCCGGGCCTGGCTCCGCTTCCCGCCCGACGGGCGGACCTCGACGCGGGCGCCCACAGCGAATCGGTTGGCGTCGCGCTCGGACTCGAGCGCGAACCGTAGGAACCTCCCGCTCGGGCCCAGGTTCTCGTAGACCTCCGCCGCGGCGTCGGAGTTGTTGACCACCAGGTCGAGGTCGCCGTCACCGTCGAGGTCTCCGGCGGCGAGCCCTCGGCTCGACTCGACCCGCGACAGCCCTGCCTCCGCATTCTCGACCATCTGTCCGGAGCCGCGGTTGAGGAAGACCTGGTTCGGTTGACGGTAGGAGGCCTTGCCGGTCACCAGCCGCATGTCGTGGATGATGTGGCCGTTGGCGACCACGATGTCGAGATCTCCGTCCGAGTCGAGATCCTCCATCACGACGCCGAATCCGACGTAGGGCAGCGACGGCTCCGCGATGCCGCTGCTGAAGCGGCGGTCGACGAACAGGCCGGCCCCCGCGTTGCCGTAGAGCGCGTTCGGCTGGCGATCCAGGTGCGTGGTCATCAGGTCGATGCGGCCGTCGCCATCGAGATCCTCGGCGGCGACTCCCATGCCGGCCTCGGGCTCTCCGCGGTCGGAGAGAGCGGCGCCGGCGAGCATCGCGATCTCCTCGAAGGCGCCGTCGCCGCGATTGCGATACAAGAGGTTGGCGGTCATGTCGTTGGCGACGTACAGGTCCAGCCAACCGTCGTCGTCCAGGTCGCTGGCCACGACCCCCATGCCGTTGCCTCGCGCCACGCCGACGCCGGCGGCGAGAGAGGCGTCCTCGAAGGTGCCGTCGCCGCGGTTCCGGTAGTAGCGGTCGGGCAGGCCGCGGTAGACGTTCGGGTGGCAGTAGGAGCGCAGCCCGAGCTCCTTCTTGCCGCACGTCTCGTTGCGGTCGACCGAGAAGTCGACGTAATTCGCCACGTACAGATCGAGGTCGCCGTCCCGGTCGAAGTCCCCGAACGCCGCCGACGAGCTCCACAGCGGGTCGCCGACTCCGGCGCCCTCGGTGGCGTCCGTGAACGTGCCGTTTCCACGGTTCAGGAACAGTTGGTTGGCGCCGTACGCGGTGACGTAGAGATCCAGGTCCCCGTCGCCGTCGACGTCGCCCGGCACCGCTCCCATGCCGTAGCCGGTCACCTCGAGGCCGGCCTCGGCGGCGATTTCCACGAACCTCGCTCCGTCGTTGCGGTACAGCGCCGTGCGTGACGGCTCGCCGGAGCCGAGGGGGAGCGTCCCGCTGTCGACCAGCAGCACGTCGAGGTCGCCGTCGGAGTCGAAGTCGAAGAGCACGACCCCGGACCCCATGGTCTCGGGCATGTAGAACTCGCCGGTGCCGCCGTGACGGTGCCGGAACTCGATGCCCCAGCGCTCGGCGACGTCGGCGAAGCGAACCGCGCCCGCGGGCGCAGGTGCGATCACGCCACCCAGGAGGACGCCCAACGACCAGGCCGCCACCATGTCGCGCGGCTCCGATAGCACCGCCCGGATCATCCGCGCCACGGCGTCCGCGCCGGCTCGCCGCGCTCGTAGCGCTCCAGACGCTCGAGCCGGGCCGCATGGGCGGGGCCCCCGGCCTCCCCCTCATCGCCCGCCTGACGGACCACGCGCCGCTGCCAGGCCGCCGCTTCGTCGTAGCGGCCGATCTCGGCCAGCGCCATCGCCAGCGTCTCGGCGTGATCGAGGGTGAGCGCTCGTTCGACCACGCCCTGAGCGAGCTCGACGGCGCGCTCCCCGTCGCGCACCGCAGGGTCGCTGGCGCTGGCCAGCAGGCGCGCCAGCAGGTGGCGCAGATTGATCGCCGTCGGGAACTCGCGAAGCGCCTCCTCCAGCGCCTTCCTCGCCTCCGCTTCGCGCTCCCCGAGCAGCAGGGCCATCGACAGCTCGAAGCGGTACCGCTCGTTGCGCGGCTCGAGCTCGACCGCGCGAGCGAAGGCTCCGGCGGCCTCCTCGAGGGCCCCCTCGCGAGCGCGGATCACGCCCCAGGAGCGCTGCGCCTCGGCCAAGCCGGGCGCGAGCTCGATCGCCCGCCGGTAGTGCTCGCGGGCCTTCGCGGCGTCTCCGCGGCGCTCCGCGACGACTCCGAGGTGGTAGTGCGCCTCGCCGCGCCCCGGGCGCTGCAGGCCGCCGGAGTCGGCGACCTGGCGGAGCTCCTGCGCCGCTTCCTCGAGGCGCCCCGCCTCCACCAGCACGCTGCCCAGCTTGAGCCGCCCGTAGTCCTGCAGCGGATCCTCCTCGAGCAGGGACCGCAGCTCCGCGATCGCCTCGTCGACCCGGCCCACCTTGGCGAGCAGAGTCGCCCAATCGGCGTGGATGACCTTCTCGGCAGGGTCGATCTCGTGGGCCCGCCGGTAGTGCTCGAGCGCCTCGTCGTAGCGGCCGAGGTCGGCGAGCGCGGTCGCCAGGCTGTACTGAGCGCCACGGTGGTTCGGATCGATCTCGACCGCACGACGCAGCGTCTTCATCCCCTCCTCCCAACGGTCGAGACCGAGCAGCGCGATCCCTAGGTTGTTGAGGGCGACCACGTCGTCCGGCTTCAGCTCGAGATAGCTCTCGTAGTAGGGCACCGCTTTCGCGAGCTCCTGACGGCGCATGGCGTCGCTCGCCATCTGGATGTGCGCCTCGGCGCTCGCGTTCTCCAGGCCCAGGCTCTCGATCAAGGGGTCGTCGAAGGTGACGCGACCGTGCTTGTTCTTCCTGAGCGCCTCGCGGGCGCGCTCGACGTCGCCGAGACCGCGGTAGGCCATCCCTAGCGTGTGGTAGAGCTCGTCGGCGTCGGGCTGGAGCTCGAGCGCCCGCTCGACGCGATCGACCGCCCGCTGGTGCTGGCCGGCCTCGAGGTCGAGCCGGCCGAGGCCGGCGTGGGCGGCGGCGACGTCCTCGTCGAGGGCCAGGGCTCGCTCGTAGAACTCTCGCGCCAGCTCGACCCCACCGCGCTTCGAGTGCACGTCGCCCAGCCGGACCAGCGTCGGCAGGTCGTTCGGGCGCAGCTCGAGGACGCGCTCCAGGTTGCCGATGGCCTCTTCGAGCTGGCCTTCGAAGGTCTGGTGGGCGGCCAGGAAGTATGGCCACCGATGATCGTTCGGCGCCAGCAGCTTGGCGTTCTCGAGGGCGATGCTCGCGAGATCGACAAGGTCGTACAGGAAGTAGAGCCGCCCGAGCCGGCCGAAGGCTTCGGCGAGGCGCGGCAGCGGCGTCGAGGGATCGGCGATCAGCAGGTCGAGCTGGCGACGCAGCTCGGTGAGCTGCCCACGAACCGCGTCCTCCTGGGTCTCGAGCGCGGGCTGCGGCAGCTCGGCGAGCGGCGGCCTGGCTGGAGCCGCGACCGCTTCGGCGGCCGGCTGCCGGCCGGCTGCCGGGAACGCCAGGAGCGCGACCAGCAGGCACGCCCGCGACCCTCGCCACCGGCACCTGCCGAGGCGGTCGCGGAGGGCGTCGCGATCATTGCGCAACCGGTGTCCCCGTCCCCTGCCTGAGGGTCGTGTAGGCCCCCACCTCCACCGCGTCGGGACCGAAGTCCTCGCTCGTCCCGTCGGGCCAGCGCACCCGCACGCGCTCGATCGCTCCCGGCCCCTCGCCGTCGCCGAGCCCGAACAGCACCCGCGGGTCGTTGGCCGAGACGTAGCTGCCATCGGTCTTCACCCGCCGCCACTGGACCGGCCGGCCGGTGCGGTGGAGAGCGACCTTGGCGCCGAGCGCGTCACGATCGTGCTGGGCGAGCAGGAGCCGGAGGCCGAGCCAGGGCCGATCCTGGCCCACCTGGTTGACCAGCAGGCGCACCGGACCGGCGTTGTTGATGACCACCAGGTCGGAGTCGCCGTCGTTGTCGAGGTCGCCCGCCGCCACTCCGCGGCTCACCTCCGACAGCTCGACGCCTTCGACGAGGTCGATCGGGACCTCCTCGTAGCGCCCGCCGCCGAGCCCGCGGAACAGCGCATTGGGCTCGGCGAGCGGGTGCAGGCTGCCTTCGCGAAGCTGCGACTCGATCCGTTTGACCGCGCCGTTGGCGACGTAGAGGTCGACGATGCCGTCGTTGTCGACGTCGATCAGGGCGGTGCCGAAGCCCGTCGCCTGCCAGCTCGCCCGGCCCAGCCCGCTGTCGGCGCTCTGATCGGTGAACATGCCGCTGCCGTCGTTGACGTACAGCGTGTTCATCTCCATCCGCAGATGGGTCATGAACAGGTCCTCGTGGCCGTCGCCGGTGAGGTCCCCCGCGACCACCCCCATCGAAGCCTGCGGCTGCCCCTGACCATCGACCGCGGTGCCGCCGAGCAGCGCGTCGTCGACGAAGGTGCCGTTCTGCTGGTTGAGCCAGAGCTGGTTCTCGAGCTGGTCGTTGGCGACGTACATGTCGAGCCAGCCGTCGTCGTTGAAGTCCCCGGCGACCAGACCGAGCGTGGTCGACACCGGGTTCTCGAGCAGGGCGGTGGCCGAGACGTTCTCGAAGCGCTCGCCCGAGACGTTGCGCAGCAGCCGGTTGAGAAGCGGGCCGTACGAAAGCGGGCCGCAGTACTCGATCGCGCCGGTCGCGCTGGTGCACTTCTTGTGCAGCGCCACGCGAAACTCGACGTAGTTGCCGATGAACAGGTCGAGCCAGCCGTCGCGGTCGTAGTCGAAGAACGAGGCCGCGACCGACCACTCTCGATCGTCGCTCGCGGTCTGCTCGGTGACGTCGGCGAAGGTGCCGTCCCCGAGATTGCGCAGCAGGCGGTTGGCGCCGAGGCCGGCGACGTAGAGGTCGACGAACCCGTCGTTGTCGTAATCGCCGGTGGCGACTCCCATCGGCTGTCCGCTGACGCCGAGCTTCGCCTGCTCGGTGACGTCGGTGAAGCGGAGCGTCCGCGAGCCGTCGGCGCCGATCTCGAGGTCGTTGCGGTAGAGCCGATCGGTGAGCGGCAGGGGACCCGGCGGCTCGAACACGACGTCGTCGAGGGCATCCCCCTCGAACAGGTTGCCCTGCAGCAGGTAGACGTCGAGGTCGCCGTCGTTGTCGTAGTCGAGGACCGCGACTCCGCCCGACATGACCTCCGGAAAGTAGAGCTTGCCGACCATCCCGTTGAAATGGACAAAGTCGAGCCCCGCCTCCTCGGCGCGCTCGACGAAGAGCGGTCGGGAGGAGCTCTCCGCGCCGACGGCAAGCCCGGCGACCGATCCGCCAGCCACGACGCAGGCGGCCAGGCCCGCCAGACGGACGACGGAGCGAATCGGCGATCGGCGGGGCGCAGTGGCGTTGGTTTCCATCGCTGCAGGGACTCGTGCCCGGCCGCGGCCGAGACCGTTCGGGTGGCGGCGCGCGGGCGTCTCGGCGAACGGTCGCCGGTCAACCATTCTTCCAGGGACCTCGCGCAGCGGCAAGGAACGCCGCCCGCCGACAGGCTCGCGATCGAGCTGGCGCGAGCCTGCTCCGGCAGTTGACACGACCGATGGCGATTCGGGAAGGAGCGCCCGGCGCCACCGGTCGGCGCGACTCCGGGATAGGCCGGACGGAATCGCGAGCCCGACCCGGCCCAACGGCATCCGACCGACCCGGCCCAACGGTATCGGCCGCTACAGCTCGAGAGTCACCGACCTCGAGACCGGGAGCCCGGGGACCTCGCCGGCCGGCGTCCAGACCTCGATCGGCTGCTCGCTCCCCTCCTCGCTCTCGAGGGTCACCGCGAGCCAGGACGCCTCGCGCAGAGCCACTTCGACCGTGAGCTTGCCGTCGTCGGGCCGCGAGCGCCCGGTCTCGGTCGTCCAGAAGTTGAAGAGGCGCACTTCGGTGGTCCGGCCGGCAGGCAGCTTCTGGTAGTAGAGCTGCTTCGCGTAGACGGGAAGGGCCTCGCCGCCGAGCCGCACCTCGAAGCGCAGCGCATAGACCGGGCGCTCGCCGCGGTTCTCGATGCGCACGCGGAGCTGACAGAGGGTCTCCACTGCCGGATCCGGCGGCGTCACTTCGACGGCCGCGATGACGAGCGGCGACGGTGGGCTCTCCTGCCCCATCGCCGGCGCCAGGGCGACCGACAGTGAGAGGTGGACCAGCGCGATCGGCAGCCAGCGACGGCGATTCGGTGCGCTCATCGGTCCCATGCTATCCAACCGCGGCGTCCGAGCCGTCGACGAGACGAGGGCCTTCCAGCCCCGCCGAGGCGGTACCGGGGTTCCGTACCAGGAGCGTCCCGTACGATGGGGGCGGCCACGATCGAGATCCGGATGATCCCGAGGAGGCGAAATGACGTTTTTCCGATCAGCTCTGACCGCGCCCGCGATCACTTTGACCGGGGCGGCGCTGCTGTTCCTGCTCCTCGTTCCGCCACCGGCCGCAGGCCGAGAGGAGCCGGCCGTCGACTACGGTCTGGTCCGCGAGCTGATGTCGCCGGAGAGGAAGGTGCGCCGCGCCGCGGCCAGAACTTTGCTGCGGGATCGCCATCCCTCGCTCATCCCGGTGGTGGTCGACGCCCTCTTCTTCGTCCCGGCACCGGCTCGCGACGAAGCGATCGGAGTCCTCGAGGAGCTGACCGGCGAGAACCGCGGCCGGCGCTACCTCGACTGGGTCGAGCTGGTCGGCGCCCGCGAGGACGTCGCGCCGCCCGCCGGCTACCGCGAGTGGAAGCGCTCGCTGCTCGAGCGGATCGACCCGCGCTTCCGGGCGATGCTTTCCGACGACGCCGCGGTCCGCCTCCGCCTCGAGGAGCTGGTCTGGGGGGGCGTGAGGGTGGAGGGGATCCCGGCGCTCGAGCGTCCGCCCAAGGTCTCGGCGCGCGAGGCGAGGTTCATGCGTCCGGGGGACCGGGTGTTCGGCGTCTCGCTCGAGGGGCGCCACCACGCCTACCCGCTGAAAGTGCTGGGCTGGCACGAGATGGTCAACGACACCCTGGGGGGCCGTCCGATCACCCTCAGCTACTGCACCCTGTGCGGCTCGGGGGTGCTCTACGACACCGCGCGCGACGGCGACGAGCCGCTCACCTTCGGCACCTCGGGTCTGCTCTATCGCTCCAACAAGTTGATGATCGATCGCCAGAGCGGCTCGCTGTGGAGCAATCTGACCGGTGAGGCGGTGGTGGGCGCCGCGGCCGAGGCGGCCGGGGCGCGCCTCGAGATGCTGCCGGTGACCCTGACCACCTGGCGCCGTTGGCTGGAGGCGCATCCCGAGACCACCGTCGCCGAGCCCGATCCCGACTTCGGCAAGCGCTTCGGTTACGACTACACCGAGGGCGCCGCCGACCGGCGGCGCGAGGGGGTCTCGTTCCCCGTCTGGCAGAAGAGCGACCGGTTCGACGACAAGGCCGAGGTCCTCGCGATCCGCCTTGACGGACGTTCGAAGGCCTACGAGCTCGAAGCGCTGACTGCCGCCGGTCTCCTCAACGACACTCTCGGGGACGTGCCCCTGCTCGTCCTGATCGCCGCCGACGGAGGCGCCCGCGCCTACCGGCGAGGCGGCGCGCAGGTCTTCGAACGGGTCGGGCCGGCGGCGCTGACCGATCGCGAGGGGCGACGATGGGCGGTCGGCGCCTCGGCGCTCGAGCCTCCGGAGGGATCGGATCTGGCGCCGCTGGAGCGCCTGCCTGCTCACGTCGCGTTCTGGTTCGGCTGGTACGGATTCTACCCGGACACCGAGGTGTATCCCGAAGCGGCGGAAGGCTGAGGGGGCTGGTCACGGCCACGGGGGGATCCGCCTCGAGCCGGAGGATCCGCTGGGTGGCCGCCGCGGCCGCCAGCTGGCGAACCGTGCTCGCCGCTCACGGGCTGGTCCTGCGGCTGTTCGCGGCCGGGCTGCCCCGGCTCGCTCTCGACAACTCCCCCCGGAGGTTCTTCGTCGAGGACGCCGCCGAGCACGACCTCGCGGACCGGACCGAGCCCGAGGGAGAGCCAGTCCTTCTCGTCGAGCGGCGGTCCGACCCAGAGGAGCCGGAGACGCTCGGGGGCGAGAAACCTCCGTGCCACCCGCCGAACGTCGGCCGCGGTCACGGCGTCGACGCGCGAACGGTAGATCGACCAGTACCGATGGGGCCGGCCGAGCAGGGCGTCCTCGGCAAACCGGCCCGAGACGCTCTCCGGAGACTCGAACAGGAGGGGGAAGGCGTCGATCAGGGATCGCTTGGCGAGCTCGAGCTCCACCTCGGGAACCGTCTCGTCCCGGATGCGCTCGACCTCCGAGATCGCGGCGCTCGCCGCGGCGACGGCGCCCCTCGGCTCGACCTCGAGGAAGACTTCGAACGCGCCGGGCGCTTCGTGCCCGATCCCGAAGCTGGCGCGGACACGATAGACCAGCGACTCCTCCGCGCGCAGGCGGCGGCGAACCCGCGAGACCGCGCCCGGACCGCCGAAGACCTCGGCGAGGACGGTCAGCGCCCAGGCGTCGGGGTCGTCCCAGGACGCGCGCCGGTACCCCTCATGCCCGAGCATGAGCTTGCCCTGAGGGCCGCGGTGCCCGATCCACCAGACACCGCCCGCGGCATCCTCGGCGGCGCGACCGGCGACGCCCCGCGGTGTCGCGCCGGTCCGGATGGTCTCGGCAGCGCGGCGCGCCGCGATGGGTCGCTCGCCTTCGAGCGACGCCCGGCGACCGGCCGACCAGCCTCCGAACCGACGCTCGAGCGCCGCGACCACGGCGCGCGAATCGACGTCGCCCGAGACCGCGAACACCGCGCCGCGCGCCGTCCAGTGCGTGCGATGGAAGTCGGACATCGCCGCGGAGTCGATCGCGGCGAGGTGACGCGGCTCGACTGCCCGGGCGCGGGGATCCCGGCGCCCCCACAGCAGCGCCCGCCACTCCCGCTCGAGCACCGACAGCGGATCGTCGTTGCGCGCCTCGAGAGATCCCCGCAGGTTCTGGAGCGCGAGCTCGACGCGCGCCGGCTCGAAGCGCGGCTCGAGGACCAGGTCGGCCAGCAAATCGAGCGCAGGCTCGAGCACGTGGGGCGAGCCCTCCAGCCAGACCCCGCTGCGGGTGCCGCCGGCCAGGCTGTCGATCTCGATGCCGAGGAAGTCGGCCGCCTCGTCGAAACGGTCGGCGCCGAGCTCGCCGGCGCCGCCGCGCCGCAGCATCGCGGCGGTCAGGGAGGCCAGGCCGACGCGATCCGGCGGGTCGTCCCGATCGCCGACCGGCAGCGCAAGGCTCACCGAGAAGAGCGGCACGGCGGGATCCTCGGCGACGAATACGGGGACGCCGGTCGACAGCTCGAAGCGCAGCGCCTCGGCGGCCGGAGGCTCGAAGGGGACGTCTCGAAAGCGGAGCTGCTCCGGACGATCGGGAATCCTTCCCTTCCCCCGGAGCTCTTCCCCGAAACCGCTCGCGCCGCTCGACGCACCGGCAACAGAAGTGGCGATCGACAGCGCCGCGACGAGGACGCGCGCGCTCGTCATCGCTCGCCTCCGGTGCGCGGCGCGGGCTCGCCCGCGGTCCGCTCCAGCCGGAGCACGGCTCGCCGCTCGGGAATCAGCCAGGTGTCGAGCACCCGCTGCACGTCGGCGGCCGTCACGCGCTGGGTCTCCCGCGGCCAGTCCTCGAGGTAGCGCCAGCCCCCGAGCGCGTCGTAGATCAGCAGCCGTTGCGCCAGCCCCGCCGGCTTCTTGAGCTGACGCGCGGCGTCGGTGGTGATCTGGTTCTTCACCTTCTCGAGCTCGCGGTCGTCGGGGGGCTCCCGCCGGAGCCGTTCGAGCTCTTCCTCGAGCGCCCGCTGGAGCGCGTCGAGGCCGGCCGGTTCGCGACCGCCTCCGCGGGCCTCGGCGACCAGCGAGAAGGACCCCGCGCGCCGCTGCGGCTGGTGACGCGCCGAAGCCGAGAACGCGAGGTCGCGCGTCAGCACCAGCCCCCGATGGAGACGGCCGGTGCGGCCGTTGAGCAGACCCGCGACCACGTCGAGGACCGGAGAGTCGGGGTGCCCGAACGGGATGCTGCGAAATCTGAGCTCGACCTGGGGCCGGCACTCGCAGACCTCGCGCAGCTCGAAGGGCTCGAAGCCCTCGATCTCGGCGGCGGCGGCCGCCTCCCGGCTCGGCGGCTCGGGATCCGGCTGGGGACCTGGCGCACCTGCCGACAGGCGGCCGAAGTAGAGCTGGACCCATTCCCGCACCTGCTCGGCGTCGAAGTCGCCGATGAGGACCGCGGTCAGCCGGTCGGCGCGGTAGTGGCGCCGGAAGAACGACTCCACGTCGGCCCGCCGCAGCGACTGGAGATCCTCGGGGCGCCCGATCGCGGGCCAGGAGTAGACGTTCTCCTCCCCCCAGAATCGGGCGTCGAACCGGGTGCGGGCCGGTCCGCCGGGAACCGACAGGATCCGCTGACCCCGCTCCTCCTCGACGACCGGGAGCTCGTCGTAGATCTCGCGGAACACCGGCCGCAGCAGCCGGTCGGACTCGAGCCAGAACCAGAGCTCGAGACGCGCCGGCGGGATCGACACGGTGTAGTAGGAGAGGTCCTGGTTGGTCACCCCGTTGATGCCCAGCGCGCCGGCCTCGGTGTAGAGCAGCGCATACTCCCCCTTCCGGCGGAGCTCCCGCAGGCGCTCCTCGACGCGCTCGATCTGGCGCTCGACGTCGGCTGGAGGGCTGGCACTGCGGCGCGCGTCCTCGAGCTCCTCCCGCCGGTCGATGAGCTCGCGCTCGCGCCGGTAGTCGGTGGTGCCGATGACCTCCGTTCCGCCGAACAGCAGGTGCTCGATGAGGTGCGCGACGCCGGTCTTGCCAGGCGTCTCGACCGCCGATCCCGAATGCGTCGCCCATCCGGCGGCGACCAGCGGCAGTCCGGGCCGCTCGAGGATCAGGACGCGCATGCCGTTGGCGAGCACCAGCTCCTCGACGCCGCTGCCGGTCTCCGCCGCCGAATCATCGGCTGCGGGGAGCGGCGACCCCGCGCTCGGCGTCGCGGCGAGTGCGATCACCAGAATCGCGAGGAGGAGCGACGTGCTCATCGCGCACCACCCTCTTCGACGACCCCTTCGACGACCTCTTCGATCACCTCTTCGATGACCTCTTCGATGACCTCTTCGATGATGCGAAGGTAGCTCCCGACACCCGCGGCCGGCCCCACCACCAGCCGTTGCCGCCCACCCGCCGGCCAGATCACGTCGAGCCTTCCCGGCTCCCGCCAGTCGCCGCGCCAGGCGAAGAGGAGACGCCGGTCCGAGGAGGACAGATAGCTGTCGCCGGCCTGGACCCAGCGAACCTGGCGGATTCCGCCGGCGGTCAGAGTCACGGCGGCACCGATCGCCTGGGTGTTGGGCGGGCGGCCGACCAGCTCGACGCCGAGGAAGCCGCGACTCCCGAGCTCGTTCACCAGCACGAACGGAGCCTCGTCGCTGTTGGACACCGCCAGGTCGAGGTCGCCGTCGTGGTCGAGGTCGGCGGCGGCGGCGCCGCGCCCGACCGCCGAGCGCACCGAGGCGAGCGCGCAGGGAGCCTCGCGAAAGCCTCCCAGCCCGTCGCCGAGCAGGAGCTGGTCCGGCTGCCGGTAGGTGACGTTGTCGCGCCGCGGACGCTCGAAGATGTGGCCGTTCGCGACGTACAGGTCGAGCGCGCCGTCGAGGTCGAAATCGCCCGTCACCAGCCCGAAGCCGAGCCGGTTGAAGGACGGCAGCCCGAATCCGCTCTCGGCCGAGACGTCCTCGTAGAAGATCTCGGCCCCGGGCGCGCGGCGGTAGAGCGTGTTCGTCTCGACGTCGAAGTTGGTCACCGCCAAGTCGGCGTCGCCGTCGGCGTCGAAGTCCGCGGCGACCACCCCCATCCCGGCCTCGGGCTTGCCGTCGCGGTTGACCGCGGCGCCCGACAGCAGCGACAGGTCCTCGAACCGGGGCGCCGCCCCCGGACCGGCGGTGACGTTCCTGAACAGCAGGTTGAGGGTCAGGTCGTTCGCCACGTAGAGATCGGGCCGCCGGTCGCCGTCGAGATCCGTGAAGACCACGCCGAGGCCCCTCCCGTCGGCGCCTTCGAGGCCGGCTCGAGCGGTGACGTCGTGGAGGGCGCCGGCTCCATCGTTGAGCCACAGGCGATCGCGGGCGCCGTCGAACATCGACGGATCGCAGTAGTCGCGCCGCGCCGGTTCCTCGCCGCTCGCCGGGTCGCCGCAGAAGAGACCGTGCTCGGGATCGTAGTCGAGGTAGCCGGTGACGTAGAGGTCGAGGTCGCCGTCGCCGTCGGCGTCGGCCATTGCCGCCGAGCTCGACCAGCCCCCGCCGGCGGCGGCAGAATCGAGCGGACGCGAGGCGAATCGGCCGGAGCCGTCGTTGATCAGCACCACGTCGCCCCCGTAGTTGGTGACCACGAGGTCGAGATCACCGTCGCCGTCGAGATCGCCGGCGAGGGCGCCCTGGCCGTAGCCGCGGTCCTCGGCGCCCGACGCGCTCCACGGAGTGAAACGTGGCCGATCCGGTGTCCCGAGGTTGCGGTACAGGCGGTTGGCGGCCGCGCTGTCGCCGTCGGGGGGAAAAGGCCCCGACTGAACGAAGTAGAGGTCGAGCCAACCGTCGCCGTCGGCGTCGAGCCAGGCGACGCCCGAGCCCATGGTCTCGGGCAGGTGCCGCTCTCCGCGACTTCCGGTCTCGTGACGGAAGTCGATTCCCAGCTCGTCCGCCGCGTCGCGCAGCTCGAGCGGGCACGGATCCAGCGGATCGTCGTCGGCAACCGGCGCGGCGGCGGCCGGCGCCGCCGAGAGGAGCAGGGCTGAGAGCAGAGATGAGAGCAGAGATGAGAGCAGGGACGAGGCGCGGAGCCGCGCCGGGCGCAAAGCAGTCCGCCCCGCCCTCCCGTCGGGCCCGAGCTCGGAGCAACCCATGGAGTATCGACCCAGCACCACAAGGCAGAAGCGTACCAGCGGCAGCGCGCTGGCGAGCTCTGTTCCGGGTCGGGGTGGCGAGGAGCACCCCCTGGATCCGTGACTGCTCGCGCAGATCCGTCCGCGCGCTGGAGCGGAGGCGAGCCTTGACCCCGGTCGGCGGAGCGCGCTAGAACCCACCGGCCAGCCGCCAATCCGAGACCGGCACGCCCGCCACGACCGACGCGCACGCTCCGCGCACTGGAGGATCGCCGTCATGACCGACCCCCACGATCGAGATCGGCCCGCTGCGGGTGCTCCGCCCACCCGCCGGCAGGCGCTCGCGGCCGGAGCCGCCGGTGTGACGGCCGCACTGTTCGGCTTCACGCGCCCCGCCGTCGCCCAGGGCGATCCCGCGCAGCGGATCGTCCAGACGGCGCGCTTCAAGCTGAACGCCGAGAAGGCCGAGGAGGGGCTGGCGGCGATGCGCCAGCTCACCGAGGCGGTCGAGGCGAACGAGCCCGGCGTCCTCGCCTACCTCGCCTACCGCTCCCAGACCGATCCCACCGACGTCTTCTTCTTCGAGATCTACGCCGACCCGGAGGCGCTCGCCGCCCACGGCCAGACGCCCCACATCGGCGAGCTGCGCACCCTGTTCGGCGCCGGCGTTTTCCAGCCCCCGTTCGAGGTGGTTCGCATGGATCCGGTCGGCGGCTTCTACCGGGGGTAGGAGCCATTCGGGTCTGTTCGCCGACCCGGACGCGATTCCGCAACGATGGACTTCGAGCCCTCGGCCCCGCAGCGCGCGCTGGTGCGCACCGTCGTCGACGCGTGCGCCCGCTTCGACGACGGCTACTGGCTCGAGCACGATCGGACCGGCGAGTTCCCGGAAGACTTCTTCCGGGCGATGGCCGACGCCGGCGTGCTCGGGCTGACGATGCCCGCCGAGCACGGAGGCTCCGCGCTGGGGGTGCTCGAGGCGGCGCTGGTGATGCACGAGGTGGCGCGCTCGCCCGGCGGCTTCTCGGCCGCCTCGGCGATCCACATCAACATCTTCGGGCCGCACTCGATCGTGCGCTGGGGCACCGAGGAGCAACGGGCCCGCTTCCTCCCCGACCTGGTCGCCGGGCGGGTCAAGACCTGCTTCGGGATCACCGAGCCCGACGCCGGGCTCGACACCACGCGGATCTCGACCCGCGCCGAGCGGCTCGACGGCGGCGGCTACTCGGTGACGGGCCGCAAGATCTGGACGACGACGGCGCGCGAGGCCGACAAGATCCTGTTGCTCGCGCGCACCACGCCGGTGGAGCGGACCACCCGCCGCACCGAGGGGCTCACGATGTTCTACACCGACCTCGACCGCGAGCGCATCGACGTCCGCGAGATCCCCAAGATGGGCCGCGCCGCGGTCGACTCCAACGAGCTGGCGATCGACCGCCTCGAGGTGGCCGAAGAGGATCGCATCGGCGAGGAGGGGCGCGGCTTCGAGGTGCTGCTCGAGAGCCTCAACCCCGAGCGCGTCCTGGTCGGCATCGAGGCGGTGGGCATCGGGCGCAACGCCCTCGCGCGTGCCGCCGCCTACGCGCGCGAGCGGGTGGTCTTCGGGCGACCGATCGGCCAGAACCAGGGGATCCAGCACCCGCTCGCCGAGAGCTGGTGCCAGCTCGAGGCGGCGTATCTCCTGTGCCTGCGCGCAGCCGCTCTGTACGACGCCGGCCGGCCCTGCGGGCCCGAGGCGAACGCCGCCAAGTACCTGGGCGCCGAGGCCGGCTTCGAGGCCTGCACGAGGGCGGTGATGACCCACGGCGGCATGGGCTACGCGCGGGAGTACCACGTCGAGCGGCTGATGCGCGAGGTGATGATCGCGCGCTTGGCGCCGGTGAGCCCCCAGCTCGCTCTCTGCCACGTCGCCGAGAAGGCGCTCGGGCTGCCCAAGAGCTACTGACGGTCGCGCGCGCGTGATGACGGCCATCCTCGGAATCTCCGCCTTCTACCACGACTCGGCGGCCGCGCTGGTGCTCGACGGCCGGATCGTGGCGGCGGCCCAGGAGGAGCGCTTCACCCGCAAGAAGCACGATCACGGGTTTCCGCAGCACGCGATCGCCTACTGCCTCGAGGAAGCCGGAATCGCGGCCGGCGAGCTCGACTACGTCGCCTTCTACGACAAGCCGCTGCTCAAGTTCGACCGCCTGCTCGAGACCTACGTCAGCTTCGCGCCGGCCGGCTTCCGCTCGTTCCTCGAAGCGATGCCGCTGTGGTTGAACCAGAAGCTGCACCTGCCGCGCGAGATGCGCAGAGGGCTCGGCGGCGCCTACCGCAAGCGCTTCGTGTTCACCGAGCACCACGAGTCGCACGCCGCCTCGGCGTTCTTCCCCTCGCCCTTCGAGCGCGCCGCGATCCTCACCGTCGACGGGGTCGGCGAGTGGGCGACGGCGTCGTACGGGCGCGGGGAGGGCCACCGCATCGAGCTCACCCACACCCTCGAGTTCCCGCACTCGCTGGGGCTGCTCTACTCCGCCTTCACCTACTTCACCGGCTTCAAGGTCAACTCCGGCGAGTACAAGCTGATGGGGTTGGCGCCCTACGGCGAGCCGCGCTACTGCGACCTGATCCTCGAGCGGCTGATCGACCTGCGCGACGACGGCTCGTTCGCCATGGACATGCGCTACTTCAACTACTGCCAGGGCCTGACGATGACGTCGCCGGCGATGAACGACCTGTTCGGCGGTCCTCCGCGCCAGCCCGAGACGCCGATCACGCGACGCGAGATGGACCTCGCCGCCTCGGTGCAGAAGGTGACCGAGGAGGTGCTGCTGCGCATGGTGCGCCACGTCCACCGCGAGACCGGCGAGCGCCACCTCTGCCTCGCCGGCGGCGTCGCCCTCAACTGCGTCGCGAACGGGCGCATCCTGCGCGAAGGGCCGTTCGACGAGCTCTGGATCCAGCCGGCGGCCGGCGACGCGGGCGGCGCGCTCGGCTGCGCGCTGTTCGTCTGGCACCAGCTCCTGGGCCGGGAGAGAGCTCCCGGCGCGATCGACTCGCAACGCGGCTCGCTCCTCGGCCCCGGCTACGAGCACCACGAGATCGCCGCCTTCCTCGAGGGCGCCGGCGCGCGCTACCACGTTTACGACGACGAGGCGGAGCTGTGCGCGGTGGTCGCCGAGCACCTGGCCGCGGAGCGGGTCGTCGGCTGGATGCAGGGGCGCATGGAGTTCGGCCCGCGAGCCCTCGGCTCGCGCAGCATCCTGGGGGACGCGCGCAGCCCCGAGATGCAATCGGTGATGAACCTCAAGATCAAGTTCCGCGAGTCGTTCCGGCCCTTCGCCCCGGCGGTGCTGCGCGATCGCGTCCACGAATACTTCGAGACGCGCGAGCGAGAGGACAGCCCCTACATGCTGCTGGTCGCCCCGGTGCATGTCAGCCAGCGGCTCGTGCACGACGGCGACGGCCTCGAGGGCTTCGACCAGCTGAAGAGGCCGCGCTCGAAGGTCCCGGCGATCACCCACGTCGACGACTCCGCGCGCGTGCAGACGGTCGACGGCGAACGCCACGGGCGCTACCACGCGCTGCTCGAGGCGTTCGCGGCGCGCACCGGCTGCCCGGTGATCATCAACACCAGCTTCAACGTGCGCGGCGAGCCGATCGTGCGCAGCCCGGAGGAGGCCTACCGCTGCTTCATGTCGACCGGCATGGACGTGCTGGTGCTCGAGCGCTGCGTGCTGCTCAAGGAGGAGCAGCCCAATGCCGAGCGCTTCGACCGAACCGAGTACCTCGACCAGTTCGCCCTCGACTGAGACCGGAGAGCCCCGCGTGATCCGAATCGAACGCCACCCCAGCCCGGCTCAGCTCCGGCTGTTCGGCGCCGTGCTGTTCCCGCTGTTCTGCGGCCTGGTGGGCGCGATCCTCCTGTTCCGCTTTGGTCTCGAGGACGCCGCTCCGCCGGTCTGGGGTCTCGGCGCGGCGAGCCTGGCCCTGGCGCTGGTGCGACCGGCTCTGGTGCGGCCGATCTACCTCGGATTGATGCTGGCGACCTATCCGATCGGCTGGGTGGTCTCGCACCTGATCCTGGTGCTCGTCTACTATGGCGTCGTCACGCCGGTCGGCCTCGTGCTCCGGCTCGCGGGTCGTGATCCGCTGCTCAAGCGCCCGGATCCGGCGCGCGCCAGCTACTGGCGCGAGCGCGAGCCCGCCCGCGACGTGAAGCGCTACTTCCGGCAGTTCTGAGCGACTCTTAGCAGCCCGCCGGGCCGCCTCCGGAGACAGCATGAGCGACCGAACCGACTCGACCGAAGGCTTCGAGGAGCACGCCGCCGGCAAGCAGGCCAGCCTGCTCCAGGAGACCTGGGCGTTCCTCAAGTACTACCGGAAGTGGTGGCTGACGCCGATCCTGATCGCGATCCTGCTGCTCGGCCTCCTGGTGGTGCTCGGCGGGACCGGCGCCGCACCCTTCATCTACACCCTGTTCTGAGCGCAGTTCTGAGCGCAGTTCTGAGCGCAGGCGGAGCCCGGTCGCGACCGCCGCATCACGCGTCCGGCCCGGCCGGTCCTCACCCGCGCTCCAGGTCGATGATCGGCACCAGCCGCTCGAGCGCCGAGTCGCCGCCGTGGACCCACCGGCGTCCCTGCGGGTCGAGGCGGAAGCCGTGGTCGGCGAACACCACCAGGCGGTCGGCGGACTTGAGGCTCGCGAGGTGCGGGCGCAGCTCGGCGCGCAGGGTCGCGATCGCCACCCGCTCGAGGTCGTCGAACGGCAAGGACGACTCGTGCAGCAGGCGGTCGATCGCGTCGACCTTGAGGTACGGATGGTTGATGCCGGCGGCCGCCAGGTGCTGGAGCCAGCCGCGCGTGGTGGTCGGAGCGGCGACGGACGCCGCGACCAGCGCCTCGACGCTCCAGTCCGGCAGGAGCTGATCGAGCTCCTCGAGGAACACCGGGAGCAGGGGCACACCGAGCGCGTCGAGCACCAGCCAGTGCGCGTCGAGCCGGCTCGCCAGGCGCTCCCCGAGCGGTGGCGGCGAGATCGCGGCGGCGCCACGGGCGAGCAGGTCGAGGCGCGCCAGCCACCGCTCCCCCGCCACCTCGTGCAAGGCGGCGTGGTGCGTGTACAGCAGACGCGCGAGCGCGCCCAGCTCCTCGACGCTGCCCGGCTCGCGCGGCGATCGCACCTCCGCCGCCGCGCGCACCAGGCCACCCGCCTCCGGCGGAGGCTCGACCCCACCCTCGGCGACCAGCCGCAGCACGCTGCGGACCGTGGCGGGCGGCAGGCCCATCCCACCGAGCCGGCGCAGCGCGGCGTCCGAGATCCACTCCGCCTCCGGCTCGCCGGCCAGCTCCAGGTCGATCGCCCCGGCAGGCGGCGCGACGCCGTCGCGCAGTGCTCGCTCGAGGCACCAGCGGGCGAGGCTCTCGAGAGACCGCCGGCCGGGGGCCCCTGCCGTCGGCTCGACGCGCACCCGCGCGCCCGGTCCGGCCGCGCTCGCCAGGTGCTCGCGGATCTCGGCCAGGAGCTCACCGATCTCGAAGACCCGACCGCCGATGCGCTCGATCAGCGGCTCGAGCGGAAGGCTCTTCACGAGCTCGATGCCGGCGAGGTGGCGGTCGAGCAGATCGAGGCGCTCGATCGACTCGGGGTAGGACTGCTCACCGAGGAGATAGCTCGCGAGCGGCTCCCGATCCGCGAAGCCCTCGCCGATGAAGGACTCGACCCGCTCCCGCACCTCGGCGCTGTCGAAGAAGCCCGACACCGCCTCCTCGATCGCCGCCTGCTCCTCGGCGAGGCGCTCGAGACGCTCGAGCGCCGGCGCCTCCCTGCCGTCGAACCCGCACGTGCAGTGCGCCTGGAAGTCGAGGTCGACGAGCCCCCGGCAGCGCGCCTCCTCGGCAGCACGGCGCACGGCCGCGAGCCGGTCGACTCGATCGGCGAGCCCGAGGTGACGACTGCCGGCGACCTTCGGCGCGCGCCAGCGCCGCGCCGGGTGCTGGTCGTACCCGCGCCAGAACTCCTCGTGCGCTCGCCGATAGCCGACCGCATGCTGCTGATAGGCCTCGCGCGCGCGCTCGAGCCAGGCGGCGACGTCCTCCGGGCGGGAGAGGCTCGGCGCTTCACCCAGCGCTTCGAGCCGCAGCGCGACTGCGGGAGCCAGGTCCTCCATCGACCGGAGCTGGGCGAGCAGATGGCGGACGCGGGCGAGCTCGCGCCCGAGCCGCTCGATGCGCTCGGGGAGCTGATCGAGCTCGCGGTCGCGCCGGACCAGCTCCTCGACCGGCGACGCCCGCTCGAGGAAGCGCTCCACCAGCCGGAGGACGTCCCCGCGGGCCTCGCCGGCGTCCTCGTCGGGAACGAGCAGGCGCCAGAGCTCGACCACGCCTTCGATGCGTTCGATCAGCGATCCCCCCGCCTCGATGGTCTCGAGCCGCTGGCGCAGCCGCGTCAGCTCACCGACGCGCTCGGCCGCCCGCTCGCACAGCTCGCGGCCCGACGCCCGCTGAGCGATCGCCGTCCACTCCTTGACCGCGGGAAGGCCCAGTCCGCGCCGCAACTCCTCGAACGCCCGCAGCGACTCGGCCGAAAGATGCGCGCCCGGCACGATCCGCTCGTAGGCGAGCGGGTCGGGCACCGACTCGTAGAGGTCGCGAATCGAGCGCCCCTCGAGCAGCAGGTCGATCTCGCCCGCGATCACCAGCACGACCAGGAGCAGGGCGGCCTGGTCGGCGACCAGGCCGTGGATCGGCGCGCTCAGATGCTCGAACACCGCGTCGGGGGTCGTCTCGCGCTGGAGCAGGGGCGCGACCGAGCGCACCAGAGCGTTGCGGTCGAGGCGCGCGGAGAGGCGATGACCGCGCCCGGCCCGGGTCACCAGGCCCATCGGCGCCAGGTAGGCCTCGTGCACCAGGCGCACCGCCTCGTCGTCGAGCACCGCCTCGGGGTGCTCGCCGAGCGCGTGGCGCAGGTAGCGCCGCCGGTGCTCGCGAGACAACGGCCCATAGCTGGGCGCAGTGCGCTCGAACCCCGGGTACACCCGCTGCAGACAGGCGATCGCGACCGCGTCGACGAAGGTCCCCAGGGTCAGCCGCTCCGGCAGCCGCGGCGGGATCATCGACTCGGCGCGCTCATCGAACAGCCGGCCGTCTCGGTACGCCTGCTCGATCTGCGAGCGCAGTAGCGTGCGCCGCTCCTCGAGGCGCCGCTCGAGCCGCTGAGCGGTCTCGGGGTTCCAGGGCCGCGAGCGCAAGCGCTCGAGCGCGGCGAGCTCCCGGTGGGCGGGGCTCGGCTCGAGGCGCGCCGGTACGAAGGTGAAGCGCCCGGGTTCGGGGCGCTGTTCCCCCCACGGCACGCGCAGGAGCACCGACAGCTCGGCCGAGCCCGAGACCTCGCCGGGTGGGTCGTCGGCCAGCGCCACGCGCACCTGGCGGTCGTGGAAGTGCCAGCGCACGGCGCGCTGCTGCCACGATCCTCGCTCGAGCTCGAACGGCTCGAAGCCCTCGCCCCGCGCGAGGTCGGCGACCAGCTCCTCGAACAGCTCGTCGCCACGCTCCGCGAGCTCCTTCAGCTCGCGCTCGAACAGACGCTCGAACAGCGCGCCGCCGGCGTCCTCGAGCTCGAGCCGGTACCGACCGCCGCGCTGGCGAACGAACCGCCCCTCCTGCGCCATCCGGTCGAGCACGCCGGCGATCACCTTGACGTCGCGCTCCGGATCCAGGCGGCTGGCGCCGAGCACCAGCCAGCTCGCCGCCTCGCGCGCCGAGACCTCCTCGCGCGCCGCGGACAGATGGACGAGCACCAGCAGCGACACCAAGCGCCGCGCCAGGGCCCGCTGCGCCTCGGGCTGGAACAGCTCGGGCAGCCGCTTCTCCCAGTAGGGGAGCACCTGCTGGGCGATGTCGAGAAACTCGGGCTGGACTCGCAACAGGTCCTCGAAGTGGTCGACGATGCGCTCCGGCGTGAGCAGCGCGCCCCAGGGCTGGTCGAGAAAGGGCGCGACGCCGCGCGCCTCGTCGCCGCCGAGCTGGGTGGTCACGAAGTCGACGATCCCGCGGGCCTGCGAGAAGCGATCGCGCACCTCGTCGAGCAGCTCGAGCGTCGCGGGGTGCAGCGGGTAGAGCCGGCTGAGCGCGAGGCGGTCGATCTCGACTCCCCCTCGTCCCACCCCGCGCGCCTCGAGGTCGAGGAGCAGTCGCGCGACCGCGTCGTCGTAGCCCTCGCGCTTGACCAGGATCGCCTCCGCCACCAGGTCCTCGACGTGGGTCGGCGTGAGCAGCAGGCGCAGCGGGTAGCGGTCCTTGATCTTGCGGTAGAGCGCGTGCTCGAGCTCGCCGGTGTGCTCGATCTGCTCCTGCAGGCTGGCGATCGTCCACAGCTTGGCGCCGGCTCCCCACTCGCCCAGGAACTGGAGGAACCGCACGTCCTCGTTGAACGCGCCCGAGTCGGGCTTGGAGCGCAGGAACTCGGAGAGCTCGTCGAGCAGGAGCAGGACGCCGCCGCGGTGCGGCGCCACCAGGCGCTCCCAGGTCTCGCGCCGATCCAGGGGCTCGTCGACCCGCCGATCGAGCGCGAAGGCGGCGACCAGGATCTCCTCGAGCGTCCGCGAGCCCCGGTAGTTGAGCAGCGACACCGGCACCACGTGTGGAGCCGGATCGCTCCACGCGCCGGCGGTCTGCGCCAGGTACGCGAGCAGGTGCGATTTCCCCGAGCCGTACGAGCCGATGACGAACGAGCCGCCTCCCTGACCGGCGCGCACCTGCAGCCGCAGCGCCTCGAGATGGCGCTCGACCGTGGCAGTGCGGTGGAACGACTCGCGGATCCAGTCTCTCTGGTCGCTCTCGAGGTGCTCGAAGCGGACCACCGTCGGCCGGCGGCGCAATCCGACCAGCTCGCCGATCCTCCGCTCCGGCGCCGCTCCGTCTACCATCATCGGGTCGGGAGCTTGTCATGTCAGGAACCAGCGCAGCCGGTGGCGATCGGCGATTGGGCAAGGTGCTCGAGCGCAACCTCCGCCGCGCTCTCGAGCGGCGCGACCTCGGCGAGGCGGGCGAGCTGCTCGAGCAGCTTCGAGCAGAGGCCCCCCGCGAGCTCGTCACTCTCGGCTTCGAGGTCGAAGTCCTGATGCTCGCCGGTCGCCTCGACGAGGCCGCGCGCGCCGCCGATCAGCTCGTCGGGATGCACCCCGGCTCGCCGCGCGTGCACTACCTCGCCGGCCTCGTGCACTACCGGCGCAGGGATTACCCCAGGGCCGCCGCGAGCCTGCGGGAGAGCGCCGAGCTCCACCCCCACCCCCGCACCGAGCGCCTGCTCGCCAAGAGCCTCACGCAGGCGGGCGAGCTCGACGAGGCCGAGCCGATCCTGCTGCGCCTGCTCGACGGCAATCCCCACGTCGCGCGCGATCTCGCCTGGCTCCACGAGCGCCGTGGCCAGACCGAGCGGGCGCTGCGCTGGGTCGAGCGTTTCCTCGAGCGATTCCCCGACGACGAGCTGGCGCAGGCGCAGCGGCTCCGACTCTCGGCGCGCAGCCTCGAGCCCGACGAAGTCGTCGCCGAGGTCGACTCGCTGCGCTCGCTCGGGGAAGAGGTGCCCGAGAGCCTGCTCCCGAGCTGGGCCTCGGCGCTGGTGGAGCTCGGCCGCATCCAGGAGCTGCGTGACTTCGTCGAGAAGTCCGCCCAGAGCCTGTCGCCACGAGCCCGCCAGTCGCTGGGCTGGACCTGCTACAAGCTCGAGCTCTTCGACCTGGCGTTCTCGCTCTGGCTCGAGACGATCGATTCGCAGCTCGGCAACTTCAAGCTGCTGAACTCCCTCGAGGCGGCGGCGGACCGCTGCTCCCGGCTCGACGAGCTGGCGCGCCGCTACGAGGAGCTGGCGGAGCGCGATCCGTCGCTGTGGGGTCGGGTGCGTCGAGTGCAGGGACGCTCGGCGCGAGCGCGTCGCGACGCCGAGCCGAACGGCGGCGGTTAACGCAAAGACCCCGGCCACCGTCTCCTGGCAGGCGCTGCTTCCCTGTCGCAGAGCTCCCTGTCGCGGAGGTGTCTTCTTTGTATACACTCTCCGGGGCGCGAACGGCCACCCCCGAAAACCCGACATCCGAGATCGACCCGATGCCCAAGAGCTTCGTCATCGGAGAGCTCGAGCAGATCGTCCTGCTCGCCCTGCTGCGCACGCGCGACCAGCCCTACGCCCGCTCGATCCACCGGGCGATCGCCGAGGTGGCGCCGCGACCCGTGTCGCGCGGCGCTCTCTACCGAACGCTCGACCGGCTCGAGGGCAAGGGCTACGTGGCCTCGGAGGTCGAGGATGGGCCTCTCGAGCGTGGCGGCATGGCGCGCCGGCGCTATCGGGCGACGCCCGCCGGCATCGCCGTGCTGCAGGAGGCGCGCACTCTGCTCCGGCGGCTGTGGTCGGGCCTCGACGCCTTCGCGGACGAGATCGAGGCGGAGAGTTGAGCGCGTGAATCGACCCGGCCCGGAACCGAGACCGCGTCTCCCGCCACGGTGGCTGCGCGCGATCGCGCGCCTCCTGCTGCCCGCCGGCCTCGGCGGCGACCAGGCGCTGGGCGACCTGCTCGAGGACTTCCGCCTGCGCGTCACGGACGGCGCGGGCAGTGGCCGTGTCCTCCTCGCGACCTCGGCGTTCCTGTCGAGCGCTCTGGCGCTCGCCGTCACCTACTCCCTCCCCTCGCGCTGGCGCTCGCGACGAGACGCCGGTCCCGGCCACGCCAAGGAGAACCGCACGATGACCCTGTCCACCGGAGCCCTCCTCGACCTGCGGACCGCCGCCCGCAGCCTGCGGCGTCGCCCGCTGCTCACCGCCGTCGCCGTGCTCTCGCTGGCGATCGGCCTCGGCGCCACCACCGCGATCTTCAGCCTGGTCAACGTGCTCTTCCTTCGCCCCCTCCCCGGGATCTCGGATCAGGATCGCGTGGTCGAGATCGGGCGCACGCGCCAGGGACAGGGCTTCGACAGCTTCAACTACCTCGACTTCCGGGACCTGAGGCAGCGCGACGGCGCGCTCGAGGAGCTGGCGCTGTGGAGTTCCGGTGACTGGAGCCTGGCGGCGGAGGACGGGGGCCGCCGAATGGCAGGGCTCTACGTCACGCCCTCCTACTTCCGCGCCCTCGGCGTCCGCCCCTCGAGGGGCCGCCTGCTGAACGAGCGCGCCGAGGACGAGCTCGGCGAGCGGGGGGTCGTCGTCCTCTCCCACCGCACGTGGCAGAGCGAGCTCGGCGGCGACGAGGGCGTCATCGGCTCCGAGATCCTGCTGAACCGCCGTTCCTATCGGGTCGTCAGTGTGACCGACCCGGCGTTCCAGGGGCACGTCGGCGGCGTCCAGATGGCGCTGTTCATGCCGATGTCGGATTCGCCGACGCTCGAGAGCAGCCCCGAGCACCTCACCGACCGGCGGATCATGGCGTTCAACGTCCTCGGCCGGCTCGCGCCCGGACGAACCGCGGCGGAGGCCGAGGCGCAGGTCCGCACCGTGATGAGAAACCTCGCCGAGACCTATCCCGACTCGAACGCCGAGCGCGGCGCGGGGATCGTGCCGCTGGGGCCGGTGCCAGGCGCCGGGAGGGGTCCGGCGGGAGGATTCATGACCTTGCTGATGGCGCTCGTCGTCGTGCTCCTGTGCGCCACCTGCGCCAATGTCGCCGGCATCCAGACCGCCAGGGCGCTCGCCCGCGAGCGGGAGCTCGGCACCAGGCTCGCGCTCGGCTGCGGCCGCGGCCGCCTGCTCCGGCTCCTCATGCTCGAGGCCCTCCTGCTGGCGCTCGCTGGCGGCGCGATCGGATTCGCGCTCGCCACCGTCGTCGTGCGAGCGCTCGACTTCCGCCGGCTCCCGGTGCCGGTTTCCTTCCAGCTCGACCTCAGCCCCGACCTCCGCGTGTTCGGCTTCTGCTTCGTGCTCGCCCTGCTGGCGGCGGTGCTGCTCGGGCTGCCGGCGGCCTGGCAGGCGAGCACCCGACCCGCTGGTCCGGCGCTGGTCGGCGGCGGGTGGCGCGCCGCCGGGACCGCCTCCCGCTGGCGCCGCGTTTTCGTCGGGGTCCAGGTGGCGGGGGCCTCGGCGCTGGCGCTGGTGGCGGGCCTCTTCCTGCGTTCGCTCGAGCAGGCGAGCCAGATCCAGACCGGCTTCGACCCCAGCGGTGTCGTGCTGACCGGACTCGACCTGTCGCTGGAAGGCTACGAAGGCGCCGCGGAGGGACTGCCGCTGCTGGAGCGGGTTCTCGAGCGCGTCGAGGGCATCCCGGGCGTCGAGCGCGCCGCGTTGTCGAAGGACCTGCCGCTCGACCTGGCCTCGCACGGCACCGGCGTCGTCCCCGAGTCCTGGGACGCCGCCGGCGAGCGGCGCTACTTCGGCGTCGACACGAACCAGGTGACGCCGGGCTACTTCGAGACCCTGCGCGTGCCGCTGCTCCAGGGCCGGTTGTTCGAGGAGCGCGATCGCGAGGGCGCCGAGAGCGTCGCGGTGGTCAGCCGCACCTTCGCGGAACGTTGGCCCGAGGGCCGCGACGCCGTCCTCGGAGCGCGCTTCCGCTACGGCAGCCTCGACGGCCCCTGGGTGAGCGTCATCGGAGTGGTCGAGGACACCAAGAACCAGATGCTGATGGACAGCGCCGAGCCCTTCGTCTACCTGCCCCTCGCCCAGGAGTACGAGCCGCGTCTGACGTTGGTCGCGCGCGCCGGCGGCGAGCAGGACCTGTCCGACGAGCTGCGGCAGGCGGTGCTCGAGATCGATCCCAGCCTCTCGCTGACGCCCGTGATCACGCTGGTGCAGCTCACCGGCCTCGGCACGCTGCCGCAGCGCATGGCGGCGATCCTGGGCGCCGTCGTGGGCAGCTTCGCCCTGCTGCTCGCCGGCCTCGGCATCTACGGCGTCGTCGCCTTCCAGGTCACGCAGAGATCGCGCGAGATCGGGCTGCGGATGGCGCTCGGCGAGGTCCGGGGCGCTGTGACCCGCCGGATCCTGCGCGGCGCCTTCCGGCTGGTGCTCCCGGGGCTGGTGGTCGGCGGCCTGCTGGGAGCGGGCCTGGCCCGCCTGTTGCGCAGCCTCCTGCTCGGACTGAGCCCGCTCGACCCGACCGCGGTCGTAGCGGTTGCAGTGACGGTGGGCGCCTTGGTGACGCTCGCCAGCCTGTTTCCGGCGCGGCGCGCCGCGAGCGTCGATCCCGCCGTCGCCCTGCGCAACGAGTAGTCGAAGGCCGGCGAACGCGATCGCAGAGGTCGATCGGCGGAATCGTCAGAGCGGTCCGGAGTCAGCCCTGTCGGGCCCAGGCCGGCGCGACCTGGTCGATCCACTCGGTGATCTCCTCGCGCACGCGCCGGAACGCCTGTTCCTGCTCACTCTCGGGCGCCGCCGAAGGATCCTCGAAGGACCGGTGCAGGGTCTCGAGTCGAGCCGGTACCCAGGGGCAGGTCTCGCGTGCGTGGTCGCAAACGGTGACGACGATGTCGGCGTCGCCGCCCGCGAGCGCCTCTGCCACCCCCTTGGACCGTGCCCCGCGCAGGTCGATCCCCACCTCCGCCATCGCCCGCACCGCGCCAGGGTGAACGCCGCGCGGCTCGGTGCCGGCGCTCAGCGCTTCGAGACGGTCGCCGCAGCGTGCGCGCAACAGGGCCTCCGCCATCTGGGAGCGGGCGGAGTTGTGGGTGCAGACGAACAGCACCCTGGGTTTCGGATCGTCAGCCGCCATCGCCTGCGGCGTTCCGCTTCGCGTAGATCCGGTAGAAGAGCGTCGGCTGTCCCCCGACCGAAGCCTGCTCGAGGAACTTCATCCCGAGCCGCCGCATGACCGCCTCCGAGGCGTGATTCGGTGGGTCGGTGGCGGCCACGATCTCGGTCAGCCCCGCCTCCTCGAAGGCGTATCGGATCGCCTCGCGCGACGCCTCGGTCGCGAGCCCCTGCCCCCACGCCGACGGCGCCAGCCCGTAGATCAGCTGGAGCTGCGGCGGGTCGAGAAAGTCCCGGAACCCGACGAAACCGATCGGCGTGCGCTCGCCGCGACGCGCGACCGTCCACAGTCCGATCCTGCCGCTCGCGAAGCGCTCCGCGCTGGCCGCGATCTCGGCGTCGACCCAATCGCGATCGACCGCCCGGCCGTCGAGCAGGTGGCGACGCACGTCGGGATCGACGAACAGCGCGTGGAGCCCCTCGGCGTCGGCGCCGTCGAACGGCCGCAGCTCGAGCCGCTCGGTGCTCAGAGTGGGAGCGTTGCCTGGATCGGACATGGAGTCTTGCGCTGAGCGCGCGCCGAGATCGGCGGAGCGATCGAGCGCGATCAGGAATGTCGTGCGATCAGGGGCATCGCGAGCGAAGTGTAGCTTCACCGTCGTCCCGGTCGCGGCAGCAACGAGCCGAGGCCTCGCCACGCCCTCGAGCCGCGCGATCAGGGATTCGACAGGTCGATGCGTTCCACCCAGACCGGCGCACCCTCTGCGCGCAGCCCCTGCAGCCAGCGCGAGAGTGCACCCAGCCGATCCTCGCCCGACCCGCTGGCTCGCGCGGCGGCGAGCCCTCCGACCCCGCGCAGCACCGGGCCGTCGGCTCCGCCGTGCTCGGCTCGCCGGCCGAGCGCCGCGGACTCGACCGACGCGAGCTCCGCCTCGAGCTCGTCGAGCCGATGCTCCGAGATCACGAACAGGAACGATTCGGTGCCGCCGGCGCTGGTGACCTGCCAGTCGAGCGGCATGCCGTCACGCGAGCCCGGCAGCCGATGCGCGCGTCCGGGAGGCAGCGGGTTCTCGGGTGGCACGCCCTCGAGCGGGAACAGAACGAAGAGCTCTCCCGCCAAGTCCTGGTTCAGCACGTAGAGGTGCACCTCACGCTCCGCGACGACCTCCAGGAAGAGCTGGTCGCCGGGCGCGATCGACGATCCGGTGTCGAGGATCTCGGGCGGGGCGAGACCGGAGCGACGCAGTGCCAGCGACACCGGAACCCGCGGTGGCGAGACCGGCGCAACGTCCAGCCCGTCCAGCCCGGTCGTCTCCGCCATCCGCGACGAAACGCCCGCCTCCGTCGCCGCCGGCGCGGAACCGGCCTCGACCGCCGGCTCCGTCGCCGAAGTGAACGGCTCCGAGCGCTGGCGCTCGACCGACTGGCGCTCGATGGGCGCCGCTGGAGCGGAGACCCCGGATTTGCTGAGCCAGGCCCAGGCCGCGATCGCGGCCAGAGCGAGCGTGCCGCCGACGGTGACCGCCACCCACACCCGGGCCCAGGGTGGAGCACCCGACACCCTGCCGTCGCGCGCCGCGCTGCCGGCGAGCACGCCGCGCAACCGCCGCTCCGCTTGCCCGGCGCTCGTGAACCTCGCCTCGGGGGTCGGCGCGAGGGCCCTCTCGACGACCTCGACGAGAGCCGGGGGCAACTCCGGACGCACGTCGAGCAGCGGGGTGGCTCCCGCGCTCCGGTGCTTGCGCCGGAGATCCTCGAGGGTGGCGGCCTCGACGGGGTGGCGGCCGGCCAAGAGCCAGTAGAGCAGCACGCCCAGCGAGTAGAGATCCGTCCGCTCGTTCGGTCCGCCGCCTTCGAGCAGCTCGGGGGCCATGGCCAGCGGGGTGCCCGAGCGGGAGCCGCGGTTGACGGTGGTCAGCTCGCTCCCTGCCCCGAAATCGGTGAGCACCAGTCGCCCGTCGCGCGCCCGGATGACGTTTTCAGCCTTCAGGTCGCCGTGGACGATGCCGGCCGCGTGGACGGCCGCCAGGGCGCGGCACATCTCGATCCCGACCGTCACCGCCTCGCTCGGCGCCAGCCTGCCGTCGCGCCCGAGGATCTCGGCCAGGTTGGCGCCCTCGAGCAGCTCGGTCCACAGACCGACCCGTCCGTCGTGAACGTCGGCGCCCAGCACGCGCACGACGTTCGGGTGGTCGATCCGGGCGAGACGCCGCGCCTCCTCGACGAAGGCCCGGTTGCTGTACTCGGCGTCGGCCGGTCCGGGACGCCGCAGCTTGAGCGCCACCTCACGCCCGAGCACCGGGTCGCGCGCGCGGTAGACCTCTCCGTAGGAGCCCTCGCCGATGCGCTCCAGCACCTCGAGCGGCCCCCAGCGGAAGAGCAGGGTCTGCTCGGCCGAATCGTCGCCGGGGCCGCCGAGTAACGCGGCGACGCGGGCGATCTCGCGGAGATGCCGCAGCGTCGAGGCCTGCTCGGGAATGTCGGCCTCCTCGTGCTCCCAGTCGACCTGATGGCGATCGCTCACCGCCGCGGCGATCGCCAGCACGCGCTCGGAAGGCTCAGAGGACTCAAAAGGCTCAGAGCGCTCAGAGGGCTCAGGGCTCATCCTTCGCTCCGGGTTCCGGCTCAGTGGATCCTCGCTCATCCATTCCCTCCGCCAGTGACACCAACGCCCGCGACACCATCATGCGCACGGCGTTGGCCGAGGGTCGGCCCAGGGCGGCCGCAATCTCCGGGTACGAGTAGCCGAACTCGACGCGCAGAATCACGGCCTCCTGCTGCGCCTCGGGCAGCGCGCCCAGGGCGCGTTCGTAGCTCTCGACCACCTCGCGCCCGAGCGTACGCTCCAGCAGCGACGGACCGCGGTCGACCAGCATCTCGGTGACCTCCTCCTGCTGCGGCGCGCGCATCGAGCGGCGGATCTCGTCGCGCACCGAGTTGAGGACGATCCGCCGCAGGTAGGCGAGAAAAGCGCCTTCGTGCTTGGGCTCGAAGTGATCCAGGTTGTTGAGCGCCCGGATCAGCGTCACCTGGACGAGGTCATCGGTGTCGACCAACCCCCGGGCATAGGTCGGCAGGCGGCCGTGTGCCCAGCGCCGGAGCACCGGCAGGAAGCGCTCGACCAGCTCCTCGCGCGCACTCTCGTCCCCCGCCCTGGCGCCGGCGAGCAGCACCTGCGTCGAAGCGAGATCTCTGTCTGCCCGATTCCGCTCGGGGGTCATCGTCTTCCCCGTGTCCTCCCGGCCGCCGGTCTCCCTCGCGCGTCGCCGGAAACTGCCGGACGGCGCTTCGGTCGTGGGAGGGGCTCGTGGCCGGATGGCCGAAGCCTGATCTGGGGGTGCCGTCCGGACTGGGGCTCCAGCCTACCCCGGTCGCAGCAGCGGGCGAACCCCCGCCACGAAGGCCGCGAGCAGGACCGCCGCCGCGATCGCCATCAGCGTGTAGCGCTGCCAGGGCTCTCGCCCCCGAGTCGCCCGCCACACCAGCCGGAGCAGGAACGGCAGCGCGGCGGCCCAGACCACCGCCAGCGCGACGCCGTAGAGCTCGTCGCCGACCAGGCCCCGCTCGATGGCGACGGCGAAGATCGCGGCGATCAGCACCAGTCGGATGAGCCAGCGCGTGCTGGCGCCGAGCGCCGAACGCTGGCGCGGCGGGTCCGGGCGCGGGAGCTCCACGGCGACGCCTCGATCCGGGCCCCGCCTACCCGCTCGCGCTGGCGCTGCCCGCATCCGGAGGGAGCGCTCCGGCCCGCCGTGCCAGGTCGAGGAGGAAGGCGAACTCGAAGGCGGTCTCCCGGAAGCGGCGGTAGCGGCCCGAGGCTCCGCCGTGGCCCGCCTCCAAGTTGGTCCTCAGCAGCAGCAGGTCGTCGCCGGTCTTGATCCGGCGCAGCCGGGCCACCCACTTGGCGGGCTCCCAGTACTGGACCTGGGAGTCGTGGAGCCCGGTGGTGACCAGCAGGTTCGGGTACTCCTGCGCCGAAACATTGTCGTAGGGGGAGTAGGCCAGCATCGTGCTGTACTGGCCGGGGTCGCGGGGGTCCCCCCACTCGTCGTACTCGAACGTGGTGAGCGGGATGCTGTCGTCGAGCATCGTGGTGACCACGTCGACGAAGGGGACGTTGGCGACGACGCCGTCGAACAGGTCGGGGCGCAGGTTGATCACCGCTCCGACCAGCAGGCCCCCGGCGCTCCCGCCCTGGGCGTAGAGGCGGTCGCTCGACGTGTAGCCGTGAGTGATCAGGTGCTCGGCGACGTCGATGAAGTCGGTGAAGGTGTTCATCTTGTGCTCGAGCTTGCCCTGCTCGTACCAGCGACGACCCATCTCCTCGCCCCCGCGCACGTGCGCGATGGCGAAGGCGAAGCCGCGGTCGAGGAGCGAGATCCGCGGCGAGCTGAAGCTCGGGTCGCGGCTCGAGCCGTAGGAGCCGTAGCCGTAGAGCAGCAGCGGACGGCTGCCGTCCTTGGGGAAGCCCTGGGCATAGACGAGCGAGACCGGCACCCGCTCGCCGTCGCGGGCCGTCGTCCACAGACGCTCGGTGACGTAGCCCTCGGGACGGTAGCCGCCGAGCACCGGCTCCACCTTGAGCAGCTCGCGCTCCCGGGTCGCCAGATCGTAGTCGAAGGTCGACGGCGGCGTCTTGAGCGACGAGTAGACGAAGCGCAGCGTCGAGGTGTGGACCTCGGCATTGTCGGTCGGGCGCACCACGTAGGCGTCCTCGTCGAAGCTGACGGTGTGCTCTGGCCCACCCGAGCGCGGTTTGACCCGGAGCTGGAGGTTGGCGTTCGTGCGCTCGGAGAGCACCACGTAGCCGTCGAACAGCTCGAAGCCCTCGAGCAGCACCTCGTTCCGATGGGGCACCACCTCCCGCCAGTGCTCGCGGCCAGTCGCATCCTCGGGCGCCGACATCAAATGGTAGTTCTGGCCCAGCAGGTTGGTGCGCACGTAGAACTCGTCGCCGACGTGGTCGACCGAGTACTCGAGCCGGTCCTCGCGCGGCTGGAAGATCCGGAACTCGCCGTCGGGCTCGGCCGCGTCGAGATAGCGCACCTCGTTGCGCAGGGTGTGGCGTGCGACGATGAACAGGAACTCGCGCGACTTGGAACGCCGCAGGTAGATCGAGAAGGTCTCGTCGTCCTCCTGGTAGACGAGCTCGTCGCCCGCCGGCTCGTTCCCCAGGCGATGTCGGTAGACCTGGTACGAGCGCAGCGTCTGCGGGTGCTGCTTGGTGTAGAAGACGGTCCGGCTGTCCGCCGCCCAGACCACGTTGCCGGTCACCTCCGGGATCTCGTCCGCGAGGTGCTCGCCGCCGTCGAGGTCCTTGAAGCGCAGCGTGTACTTGCGACGCCCGACGTGATCGACGCCGTAGGCGAGCAGCGACGCGTTCGGGCTCACCGCGAGCCCGTTGACGGCGGTGTAGGGCTGGTTCTCGGCGAGCTCGTTGACGTCGAGCATCACCTGCTCGGGAACGTCGAGCATCACCTGCTGGGGCACGTCCCTCGATCCCTTTCGGCGCAAGTAGATCGGGTAGCCCTTGCCCTCGACGAAGCGCGAGGAGTACCAGTAGCCGTCGTACGGATAGGGCACGGTCTCGTCGTCCTCGGCGATGCGGCCGACGATCTCCTCGAACAGGGTCTCGCGCAGGCCGGCCAGGTGCGCCGACATCCGGTCGGTGTAGGCGTTCTCGGCCTCGAGATAGGCGATGACCTGCGGGTCGTCGCGTTCCCGCAGCCAGTGGTACTCGTCGACCCGAACGTCGCCGTGGGTCTCGATCTCGTGCGGTCTCTGCGCGGCCGCGGGAGGCGCGGCGACCTCGGCCACCGACGCTTCAGCGCCGCCGCCGGCGTCACGCCCTTCGCATCCCACCAGGCCGCTGCCCCCGATCGTCATCGCCATCAGCACCACCATCCACCGATCATCGATCGTTCGCTTCACCCGTTCCGCCCTTCTCTCTGCCCTTCTCTCTGCCCTTCTCTCTGCTCTTCTCTCTGCCCTTCTCTCTGCGCCAGCTCGACCTCGGCGGCGATGAAGCCGAACGCCGGCCAGTAGGGGCCCTCGGCGATCCGCTCGAACAAAGCGCTCGCCGCGGCCTCCTCGCCGCCGTAGAGCCACCAGTTGGCCACCCCGTAGCCGGTGGTCGCCAGGTCGAGCGGCGTCGCCGTCTCCGGATCGTGGATCTGCTCGACGGTCACCTCGCTCCGGTAGAGCCGGAGCAGCTCGTGGTAGGCGCGGTTCTCGTCGACCGTCATGCCGGCGTGGATCGGCTCGAGGACGGCGGCGGCCTCCGCGTCGCGGCCAGCCCGGCGCAGAGACATGTAGAGCCAGTGCGACACCGCCACCATGCTCTCGTCGTCGCCCTCGGTGATCGCATCCCGGCAGGCCAGGTAGGCCTCCGCCGCGCCGTCGAAGTCTCCCTGCAGGTAGCGCGCGAGCCCGAGGTGGTACCAGATGTCGAACGTCGGGCCCGCCCCGAGCTTGCCGGGAGAGGCCGCGGCGAGGGTCGCGGCGCGCTCGAGGTCGGCCTCGGCGCGCTCGAAGTCGCGCAGCGAGATGTACCGGTGGCCGCGGTGGCGGTAGAGCAGAGGGTCCTCTGGATGCTGGTCGATGCCGCGACCGTAGACCTCGATCGCCTCGCGGTAGCGCCACACCTCCGACAGCGCCCGGCCGAGCGCGATCACGCGCTCGGCGTCGCCGGGCTCGACGGCCAGCGCTCGGCGCGCGTCCTCGATCGCGGCCGCCTGCTCGGGAGTGGTCGCCTGCGAGAGGAGCTCGCGGCCCAGCAGGGACACTCCCTGGGGGACCGGTTCATGGGCGACGGGCTCCTGCGCTCGAGCGCCGACGGCGAGCGCGGAGGCGCCGCCACACCATCCGCCGAGCGACGCGAGCAGGAGCATCGCGACCGTCGCGCGCGCGCGCAGCGGCGGTAGAGGCGGCTGGCGAGACGCCGGGCGCCCGAGCCCCAGCGTCGAAACCCAGTGAGGAGCTGCGGTGTGCGGCATGCGAGAATTCCCCCGGTCGACCGGGGGACATGATAACCATCCCGGCCGCCGAACCGCTTCGCCCTCGGCCACGCAGCCTCATGTTCCCGATCGCCATTTCTCGCCCGCGATCCGTCCTCCTGCTGAGCGCCGTGGTCGCCGCCCTCGCGCCGGTCCTGCCCGCGCGCGCCCAGCCCGCCGAGGCCCGCGACGTTCGCTATGTGGTCGGTCTGCGCCAACCGCAGACCCAGATGATCGAGATGGAGATGAGGGTGCGACGACTCGACTCCTCCGACGAGGAGCTGGTGCTCCACCTGCCGACTTGGAGGCCGGGGCGTTACGAGATCCTCGACCCCGCCGGCACGGTCCGAGGGGTCGAGGCGCGCTCCGCGGACGGCGAGGAGCTGCCCGTGCGCAAGACCGGGAAGTCGACCTGGCGCATCGCCACCGGCGGCGCCCGGGAGGTCGCTGTCGGCTATCGCGTCTACGCCAACTCACTCGGCGATCGCACCCGGCACGTCGACTCGACCCACGCCTTTCTCTCGCCCTCCTCGGTCTTCCTCTACGCGCCGAGCCACCGCTCCCGACCGCTCACGGTGCGCGTCGAGGCGCCCGAGGAATGGCGCGTCGCGAGCGGGCTCGACAGCGCGCCCGGCGATCTCCGCACGCTGCTCGCCCCCGACTACGACACACTCGCCGACTCGCCGATCGAGGTCGGTCTGCAGGAGCGCCTCGGCTTCGAGGTCGCCGGGGTGCCGCACGAGATCGTCCTCTGGCCCCCCGGAGCGCGCTACGACGCGCAGCGACTGATCGGCGACGTCACGAAGATCGTCGAGACCCAGCGCGCGATCTTCGGCGGCTTCCCCTACCGGCGCTACGTCTTCCTCGTCCACGTCGGCGCCGGAGCCAGAGGCGGCACCGAGCACCTGAACTCGACGATCATGCAGACCTCGCTCGAGGCGATCGAGGGGAGCCTCGAGAACGACCGCGCCTACAAGCGCTTCCTGGGCCTGGTGTCGCACGAGCTCTTCCACACCTGGAACGTCAAGGCGCTGCGCCCCGCCGAGATCACGCCCTACGACTTCCAAGCCGAGAACTACTCGCCGCTGTTCTGGGTCGCCGAGGGCACCACCAGCTACTACGACGACCTCACCCTGGCGCGCGCCGGGCTCGACAGTCCCAAACGCTATTTCGAGAAGCTCGGCGAGTCGATCGACGATCACCGCCGGCGTCCGGGAGCGTCGGTCCAGAGCCTCTCGGAGTCGTCGTTCGATGCCTGGATCAAGTTCAACCGCTCCACCCCCGACTCGGTGAACTCGACGGTCTCGTTCTACTCGAAGGGCGCTCTGGTGAGTCTGCTCCTCGACCTGCGCATTCGCGAGCTGACCGAGAGCCGCGCATCGCTCGACACGGTCCTGCGGCGGATGTACGAGGAGTTTCCGCTGGAGGAGGGCGGCTACACCGAGGCCGACCTCCAACGCACGATCGAGCAGGTCGCGGGCGCCTCGTTCGCACGCTTCTTCCGCGACCACGTCGACGGCACCGAGCCACTGCCGCTCGAGGACGCGCTCGAGTGGGTGGGGCTCGAGCTCGCGCTCGAGGCGGAGAAGAGCGACGACGTCGACGCCGCGCGCAACGGCGGGGGCGACAACGAGAACGGAGACGAGAGCGAAAACGAGGACGAGAGCGAGAGCGATGGCAACGAGCTGGATCCCGAGGAGATCCGCGACGAGGCGTACCTCGGCCTCGAGCTGCGCGAGCAGGACGGCGCGAGCCGGGTGCGCTCGGTGCTCGCCGACGGCCCGGCTTACGCCGCCGGCGTGCTCGCCGGAGACGAGGTCGTCGCCCTCGAGGGTCGCCGGCTCGAGGCGGACGACCTCGACGAGCGCCTCGAGCTCTACTCGCCCGGCGATCGCGTCCGCCTGCACCTGATGCGCTACGACCGCCTGCTCGAGCTCGAGATCGAGCTCGGCGCGCGCCCGGCCGCGACCTGGAAGGTCACGCGCACCAAGGAGCCCACCGCCGCCCAGAAGGCGGCCTACCGGAGCTGGCTCGGCCTCGAGTGGCCCGAGAAGAAGCAGGCCGGCGCCGGCAGGACCGGCCGCTGACCGCCGCCTAGGAGCGCACGCGCTCGAAGGCCACGATCGCCGCGAACAGGTCCTCGAGCGCGGTCCCCACCGACTTGAACAGGGTGATCTCCTCGGCCGAGCGCCGCCCCGCGTGCTCACTTCGGCACAGCTCGAAGAGGTCCGCGCGCAGCCGCTCCCAGGCGAAGGCTCCGGTCTCGATCGCGCACAACAGGTCGCCGGCCTCGGCCGCCGCCCCATCCCGGGTGTCGACGAAGACCTCGGCCCGCCGCACCGCCTCGTCGTCGCTCTCGCGCATCCGCGGCGTGAACGCGCCGACCAGGTCGAGGTGGGCTCCGGGGCGAAGCCACTCGCCGCGCACCAGCGGCTCGTGCGACAGCGTCGCGCACGAGATCACGTCGGCTTCGGCGACCGCGACCTCGAGCTCGACCCCGGCGTGAGCGTCGAAGCCCCCGACGCGCAGCCGATCCGCCACCGCCGACGCCTTGGCGGCGTCGCGCCCCCAGACGTCGATGCGCCGGATCGGCCGCACCGCGGCGTGCGCGCGCGCCAGGTGCGGCGCCAGGTTGCCGGTGCCGACGACCAGCAGCCGCGCGGCGTCCTCGCGAGCCAGGAACGACGCCGCCAGCGCCGAGGCCGCCGCGGTGCGCCGCAGCGTCAGCTCGAGACCGTCCATCGAGACCAGCGCCTCGCCCGTGCGCGCCGACGAGAGCACGTAGCTCCCCTGCACCGCGCCCAGCCCCCGCGCCCCGTTGCCGGGGAACACCGTCGAGATCTTGACCCCGATGTAGCCCTCGTCTCCGGACGCCCCGTCCGTCCACGCCGGCATCAGCAGGAGCATGGCGTCGGGCTCGCCCCGCCTGGGAAGGTCGTGGTGATGGCGCACCGGCAGCGTGCAGCCGGAGCGGAACCCCTCGCGCAGGGCCGCGACCAGGTCGTCGGGCGGAATCAGCCTCGCCAGATCGGAGGCGTCGAGGTGGCGCACGGCGGCACACGGTAGCAGGGTCGACGCGGCCCTCGTGCTGCCGCCACACCCCCTGACCTGCTCCGCGCGGTCCAGATCGCGATCGACCGAAACCGCGAGCCCGGGCGGTTCCTGCTCACCGGCTCAGCCAACTGCTCCTGATGCGCCGGGTGTCCGAATCGCGCGGCGGTCGTGCGAGCTACCTGTCGCCGTGGCCGATGACGCGGCGCGAGCAGCAGGGCCCGGGGCGCTGTGGTTCTTTGGGAGGAGCTCGTGGCCGCCGAGGACGAGCGGGCTCGTGGTGTTCACCACTCCCCAACGAGCAGCGAGGTCGCGGCGCGGTCATACCACGAGCCCGCTAGCCGATCACTCGTGCGCCGCAAGCCCGCAAGCGGGTGCGGCTGGGTCGACCAGGCCATAGCCGTTTCTCTGGGCGAGCGCAGCGGCTTGATCGAACTTTGACCGTTTTGTGAACTTCCCGCTGGCCTAGTCGACCTAGGAGTGGCTCGAGGTTCGGCGAAGATTCCCTCGCCCGCTGCGCGTTAAGCTAACCGGCTCGACACCGTAGGACCAGCCAGATCCGCTCTGCGCGTCCGGCGAAGACCGCTCCACTCTCCATCCGAAGTGCCCGTGAGCTCGTCCGACTGGCTCGACCCGACCTTCTCCCTGGCCCGCGAGCTGCTCCGCCTCGAGCAGGCCTCCGCGCCCGAGCCGGCGCCACGCCCCGACCAGGCCGCCGCGCTCGTCGACCTCGCCCTGCCGGCCGAAGGGCGCTCTGCAGAGGAGGTCTTCGCGCTCCTCGAGCGGCTGGTCGAGCTGACGCCCAAGACCTCGAGCCGGCGCTTCTACAACCAGCTCTTCGCCGGTCGCGAGCCGCTCGCGGCTGCGGCGGAGGTGCTCACCGGGCTGCTCAACAGCTCGATGTACACCTACAAGGTCGGCGGGGTGCAGGTGCTCGTCGAGCGCGAGGTCACGCGCCGGCTGTGCGAGCTCGCAGGCTTCCCGGACGGTGAGGGGACCTGGACTCCGGGCGGCTCGCTCGCCAATCTCACCGCGATGGTGCTCGCGCGCAACGAGGCCTACCCCGAGGTCCGCGACACCGGCGCGCCGGCGCTCATGCTGACCGTCTACACCTCGGAGGATGGGCACTACTCGGTGCGCAAGAACGCCGGGATGATGGGGATCGGGCGGCGCAACGTGCGCCGGATCGCCACCGACGCTCGAGGCCGGATGCGAGCCGCCGAGCTCGACCGGGTTCTGGCGCACGACCTGCGCGAAGGCTTCGGCCCGGTGTGCATCGTGGCGACCGCCGGAACCACCGTGCTCGGCGCCTTCGATCCGTTGCGCGAGATCGCCGAGGTCGCCGGAGCGCACGGCGTGTGGCTCCACGTCGACGGCGCGTACGGCGGCACCTTCCTGCTCCACCCGGAGCTGCGCCGGCGGCTCGACGGCATCGAGCGCGCCGACTCGCTGGTCTGGAACGCTCACAAGATGATGGGGGTTCCACTGCCCGCGTCTGCGGTGCTGGTGCGCCGCCGCGGCTTGCTCCACCGCCACTTCAACGAGACCGCCGACTACCTGTTCCAGCAGGACGACGCCGACCTCAACCTGGGCACCCAGTCGATGCAGTGCGGCCGACGCAACGACGCGCTCAAGGTTTGGGCGGCGTGGCAGGCGCTCGGCGACGAAGGCTGGGCCGCGCGCATCGAGCGTCAGATGGCGCTCGCGCGCCACGCCTATGAGCTGGTCTCGAGGAGCCCGCGCCTCGAGCTGGTGCACGAGCCGGAGTGCCTCAACGTCTGCTTCGCGGTGCGCGGTAAATCGGCGGTCGCTCTCTGCGAGCGGCTCGGACGAGACGGTCTCGCCCTGGTCGGCTGGGGCGACCTCCGCGGTCGCAAGGTGGTCCGGCTGGTCACCGTCAACGCCGCGGTCGAGCCGGCCGATCTCGATCGCCTGTTCGCCGACATCGAGCGCATCGCGGCCGAGCTGACCGACGAGGAGCTGGCGACGGTCAGTACGCAGGCATAGCGCGGTGCGCCGGAGAGCGCCCCGACGCGACCGACCGAGCCGGCGCAAGACGATGCGCCGGCGCCTGCGGAACCTTTCGAGGCCGTCTCGCGCCAGGACGAACAGGCGCGCTCGGAAGCGATAGGAGCGGTCGTTCGAGAGCTGCTGCTTCGGCTGCGCGCCACGCCCTTGCCGCCGGCGGGAGTGATAGCTTCGAGCGATGAGCCGCCATCGCCGCGTGTCGTGTGTCGCCGCGTCACTCCTGTCGCTGGGCGCCGCCCTCGCCGCCTGCGCCCAGCCCGAGCGCGAGCCCGCGCCCCGCCCCGCCGCGCCCGTTCCCGAAGGCGCGCCGCGGCTGGTGCTGTTCCTGGTGGTCGACCAGATGCGCGCCGACTACCTGACCCGCTTCGCTCCGCTCTACGAGCACGGGCTCGCGCGGCTGCTCGAGGAGTCGGTGGTGTTCACCGACAACCACCAGGCGCACGCTCGCACCGAGACCGCGGCCGGGCACGCCACGCTCGCGACCGGCACCTTCCCCTCGACCCACGGGGTGATCGGCAACTCTTGGTGGGACCGCGAGACTCAGTCGCAGATGTACTCGGCCGGCGACCCGGACGTGGATCGCTCGGCGCGCAACCTCGAGAGCCCGACCCTGGGCGACCTGTTCAAACGCAACTGGCCGGAATCGAAGGTGTTCGGCATCGGGGGCAAGGACCGCTCGGCGATCCTCACCGCCGGCGCGACCGCCGATGCCGCCTACTGGTACTCGTCGCGCACCGGGACCTTCACCACCTCCGCCGCCTACCGGGGAGACGACGAGCCCGAGGCCGAGTGGCTGGCGGCGTTTCACGATCGAAAGCTCCTCGACCGGTTGTTCGGCGAGGCCTGGACGCCGGTGATCACGGCCGAGCAGGCGGCCGCCTACGGCGTCGCCCCGCTCGACCGCGGCGCCTTCTCGCGCAGCTTCCCGTACCCGCTCGGGGGGCTCAGCCTGTACCCCGACTCATCGTTCTACGGCGCTATTTACGGGACGCCGTTCGTCGACGCCTACGTCGCCGACCTGGCCAAGGCGCTGATCGACGGAGAGGCGCTCGGACAGGACGCGACCCCCGACTTCCTCGGCGTCACCTTCTCGGCGCTCGACGCGGTCGGCCACACCTACGGACCCGACGCGCCCGAGACGCTCGACACGTTGATGCGGCTCGACCGCACGCTCGGCGACCTGCTCGACTTCGTCGACGCGCGGGTCGGCCGCGACAACGTGGTCGTCACCGTGAGCTCGGATCACGGCGTCGGCGAGGTCCCCGAGCTGCGCATCGCGCGCGGCGAGGACGCCGGTCGCTTCGGCACCGAGCAGGTGCTGTGCATGCAGCGGCTCGGCCGTCAGGTCGCGCGCGACTTCGGGCTCGAGGGGATCGACTGGATGCCGGAGCTGGGCTACTTCGACCGCGACGCGCTCGCCTCCCGTCAGATCGATCCCGATCGCCTGGCGAACGCGCTGGTGGCAGGGCTCTCCGTCTGCCCGCGGATCGCGCGCATCCTGCGGCCCGAGGATCTCGCCCTCGACAGCACGGATCCGATGATCCGGCTCGCCGCTCGCTCGTACTACCCCGGACGCTCGGCCGATCTGATGTTCGTGCTCGAGCCCCAGACCCTCGCCACCACGACCACCGCCAGCCACGGGTCGCCCCATCCCTACGACACCTGGGTGCCGTGGCTCCTGCGCCTGCCGGGCGTCGAGCCCCAGTCGATCGACCGCACCACCGCCACGGTCGACGTGGTGCCGACGATCGCGACGCTGTACGGGATCGAGGGAGTGAAGTTCGACGGCCTGGATCGCAGTGCACTGCTGCGCAGTGCGCCGGCCGCGGTCAGCTCGGCGCAGTGAGTCCGAGGCGGTCGAGCCGGCGGCGAAGGCCGAGTCCGTCGCCGCAGGGGGAGCGCTAGGCCAGCGGGCTCGTGGTCTGAGCTCGCCTCGCTTTCGCGGCTCCTTGGGGAGTGGTGAAAACCACGAGCCCGCTAGCCCGAGATCTCGACGATCATCTCGATCTCGACCACGGCCTGGAGCGGCAGCGACGACATGCCCACCGCCGATCGCGCGTGCTTCCCGCGCTCGCCGAACACTTCGACCAGCAGGTCGGAGCAGCCGTTGATCACCGCCGGCTGCTGGTCGAACTCGGGCGACGAGTTGACCATCCCGGTCACCTTGACGACGCGGACGACGCGGTCGAGGGAGCCGATCTCGGCCTTGAGCGAAGCGAGCAGCGCGATCGCAGCGAGGCGAGCCGCGGCGGCGCCCTGCTCGACGTCGAGATCGGCCCCCAGCTTGCCCCGCACGATCTCTCCGTTCGCGTCGCGCGGGACGTGCCCGGCGAGGAAGACCAGATTGCCGGTGGTCACCGCCCGCACGTAGTTGGCGACCGGCGCCGAGGGCGCCGGCAGCTCGATCCCGAGGGCGCCGAGCCGCTCCTCGGGACTCTGAGCCGCGGCCGGGGTGGCGTCGACCAGGCCGAGGGCGACGACGGCGCAGACGAGAACCGCCGCGGAGGCGAGGGCGCGCGCTGCGCGCGTGGATCTCGACATCGAGTCGAAACGGTAGCTCATGTCGCTCTCCCGGAGGGCGGGTGCGGCGCGCGCGGGGTGGCGCGGGACGTGTCGACTGTACCCGAGACGGTACGCGGCCGCGTGTATGCTCGCAGCCTCCATGCCTCGCCGCATCACGCTGATCACGACCGGCGGCACGATCGAGAAGACGTACGACGATCTCACCGGAGAGCTGTCGAACCGCAAGACCTTGATCCGCCGCATGCTGGGGGAGCTGCGTCTGGAGGGCGCCGAGGTGCAGATCCTCGAGCTGACGAGCAAAGACTCGCTCGACCTCACCGACGAGGATCGCGGGCGCATCGTCGACGCCGTCCGCCTCGCCGGCATCGACTCGCAGACATCGGGATGCAGCGGCGTGGTGATCCTGCACGGCACCGACACCCTCGCTGAGACCGGCGAGCTGATCCACCGGGAGGTGAGCGGTCTGGTCGGTCCGGTGGTGCTCACCGGCGCCTGGCGGCCGTTCGAGATGAAGCGCTCCGACGCGCTCCAGAACCTGACCGAGGCGATCTTCGCCGCCGGCGTGCTCGAGCCCGGCGTCTACTGTGTGGCGCACGGCCAGGTCCACCGGTTTCCGGGCGTGTCGAAGGACCGCGAGCGCAAGACCTTCGTGTCTAGCAGCCCCGCTCTCTCGGCACGGGACTGAGCTCGAGACCCCGAGTCTGGACTCCTCGTCGACGGCCGGAGCCTGCTCCTCCCGTGGTCGCGGCTGCGTTCGACGGGGAGGCACGGACTGCTGACGCGCCGACGTCGCGACCTCGCGATCGGCCGACACGGTCGGCGCTCTCGACCGGCGCCGTGCTGCTCGAGCCGCGGGATCCTCGCCGGCCCGTTCGCAGACCCACCGATCACGCGTCCTTCGCGACGGCGATCCGGGCGAGCAGGGCTTCGCCCCGCGGCGAGAGCCGGTAACCGACCTCGAGACTCTCGGTGAGGCCGAGCTCCTTCAGCCGTCGCACCCGCGCCTTGAATGGCAGCGTCTCCTGGCCGAGCGCCGCCGCGAGGTCGTCGGCGCGCCGTCCCGGCTGCTCGGCGATCGCGCGCAACGCCTCGCGAGTCCAAGCACCGGACTCGCTGCGCGCATCCATCCGCTCGAGTCGTCGCGCGAGCGCCGCCCACTCCGCCGCGTCGAGGGTCGATCGCTCGCGCAGAGCGACGCGGGGATCCTCGCCGGCGTGCCGCAGCTCGATCCGGAACACGGATTCGCCGTCGTGACGGTCGAGCTCGGCCCGCAGAGCGGCGAGCGACTCGTAGCCCGCCCGACGCGCCTGGTCGTCGTCGAGACGGGACGGCTCGACACGCTCGATCGCCACCACTTCGACCAGGCCGATGGCCGTGCGCAGCGAAGTGCCGGCCCGCACCCGCGGCCGCCGCCAGCGCCGAAAGGCGAGGTCGACGTCGCCGGTGGCGAGGGCTTCGAGGGTGGCGGTCTTGAACAGCATCGCGTCGGCTCGGGTGCGCCGAGCGCGTCCGTCACTCCGTCTCGGCTCGCCAGCGACGCGCTCGGCCGCTCACGCTTCGGGCGGCTGCGAGGCATCTCCGGAGCCGCGGGAGGCGCGGACGCTCCTCCGCTACCCTTCGATCCTGACGCTCTTCATCGTGTCCCCCTGCTGCACCGAGTCGACCACCTCCTGGCCCTCGATCACGCGCCCGAACACCGAGTGCTTGCCGTCGAGCCAGGGAGTCGCGACGTGGGTGATGAAGAACTGGCTGCCGTTGGTGTTGGGGCCGGCGTTGGCCATCGACAGAACGCCGGGGCCGTCGTGCTTGAGCTCGGGGTGGAACTCGTCGGCGAAGGTATAGCCCGGGCCGCCGGTGCCAGTCCCCTGCGGACAACCGGTCTGGATCATGAAGTCGTCGATCACGCGGTGGAACTTGAGCCCGTCGTAGAAGCCCTCGCCGACCAGCTTCTCGAAGTTGGCGACGGTCTCGGGGGCGCGGTCGGAGTACAGCTCGAGGCGGATCGAGCCCCGGTCGGTGTCGATGGTGGCGGTCTTCAAGGGATCTGCTCCTCCGGCGGCTCGCGCCGCTTCAATCGAGTTCGTAAGCGCCGCTCCTGCGCAATGCGGCGATCGGGAGGGTAACAGCCGCCTCGCTGGCAGCTCGATCAGCGCGTCGCGCTCAACGCGAGGTCGCGACGCGCTCCAGCTGCCTGCGGCGCTGGCCGAGCTCACGCCACGTGGTCAGGATGATCCCCTCCTCCTCGACCACCTCGCGCAGCTCGGGCGCGATCATCGCCAGCATGTCGCCACGCCGCGAAGGCCCCGATCCCGAGATGTGATCGAAGTTGTCGTCGGCGTCGGTGGCGTGGAGGATGATCATCGTGACGCCGGGACGCAGCTCGCGCAGCGCCTGCGCGTAGCGCTCGACCTTCATCGCGCGCAGGTTCTCGTCGGTCGGCTCGGCGCCTTCCGGCAGACGCCAGCCGTAGCTCGTGTTGTGCAGGTCGTCGAGCACAGGCAGGCCGCCTTGCCAGACCAGCCGTCCCATCGCTGGAGCCGGGACGAGCTGGGGCGGCTCGGGGAGCTCCTGGCCGTGCCACTCGCCGCGGCGCTCGAGGCGCTCGCGTATCTCGTCGTGGTACTGCTTGCGCAGCGCGGTGTTGTGGCCGCCGGGCATCATGATCGGAATCCCGGTTTCGACGCCAACCTTGATGTAGCGCTCGACGAAGGCGGGAGTGGCGAACAGCGTCCCCATGTGCGAGTCGAGATGGGTCGGCTCGAAGCCCATCGCCCGGGCCTTCGCGATCTGCGCGCGAATCTCGGCCTCGACCTCGTCGGGCGTGGCGCTGCCCACGACCTGCGCGACGCTCCCCCAGAGGTGGCCGCCCGAGTCGACCAGGCCCGGCACGCGGGGAGCTCCGAGCACCGGCGGCCAGCGGTAGCCGTCCCACTCCGAGGTCAAGGTCAGGTGGAGCCCGGCGTCGGTCTCCGGATGCGCCTTCAGGTACTCGACGAGCTCGGGAACCCAGCCGCAGGGCATCATCACGCTCATCGAGGTCGCCACCCCTTCCTCGATCGAGCGAATCGCGCCGACGTTCGACTGATGCGACATGCCGGCGTCGTCGACGTGGAAGATGACGACGCGGTCCTCGGGACCCCAGCCCAGGCGCTCGGCGTAGGTGGGCTCCTGGGCCACGGCGAGGCCCGCCGGGGCCAGGGCCGCCACCAGGCTCGCGATCAGCATGCGTCGCGTGGACAGGGTGCGCGGGGAAGGCGAGCGGAGGGATTGCGCCATCATGGGGACTCCCGGGCGGTGGCGAGGCCAGCTTCGGCTGTCGACCGGCGGCGCGATCACCGAGGCCCCTCCTCGTGGGCCTATACTGCGCCGAAGCTACTGCGCCGAAGCATCACGTCTCTTCCGAGCGAGCTTTCTCGAGGACGGCGAGAATCTAACAGAGGAGGGTGGCGGCGCTGCGACGAGCAGTCGCCCGAGCAGCCGCCCGAGAACGCCGAGCATGACCGATCCCTGCAATGGCAGCCAGAACCCCGGCAGCCGAGACCCGCACGGCGGCCCTCCCCCGCCGCCGAGCCCGCTCGAGACGCCGGCGCCCGCCGACACCACCTGCCGGATGACGGCGACCGCTCTGGCGAAGAAGACCCGCGCCGGCGATCTCGGCGTGGTCGAGATCGTCGCCGCGCACCTGGCGAGGCTGCGCCGGCTCGACCCCGAGATCAACTCGGTGTGCACACTCGACGACCAGCGGGCCATGGACCGGGCGCGGATCCTGGATCAGATGACCCGCGGCGAAGGGACGCCGCCGCTGCTCGGCGTTCCGGTCCTGATCTGCGACCTCCACCACGTCGAGGGGATGACCACCACGCGCGGCTCCTCGCTGTTCGCGGGGGTCCCGGCGCCCGCCCACGATCTCCACGTCGCCCGGCTGCTCGAGGCGGGTGCAGTGGTTCTCGGCAAGACCAACGTCCCCGAGCTCGGCATCGGCGCCCACACCCACAACCGCGTGTCGGGCGCCACCCGCAACCCGCGCGACACCCAGCGTACGGTCGGCGGCGCCAGCGCCGCCGGCGCCGCGGCGGTCGCCTGCGGCTTCACTCCGCTGGCCGACGCCATCGACCTCGGCGGTTCGATGCGAGCGGGCGGCTCCTTCTGCGGCGTGGTCGCGCTGACCCCCTCGCTCGGGCGCGTGCCGAGCGCCCTGCGCAACGACGGCTGGCAGACCCTCGCGCAGGTGGGACCGATCGCGCGCAACGTCGCCGACGCCGCCCTCATGCTCTCGGTGATGGAGGGACCGGATCCTCGAACTCCACTCTCGCTCGAAGCGCCCCGGCTCGACCCCACGACTCTGGACAGCGAGCCCTCGCGCTGGATCGCCGCCAAGCCCGAGAGCTTCGGGAACCTCGCTCCCGAAACCGGTGTCACCGCGGCGTTCGACGGCGCGCTCGGCAAGCTGGCCGAGCTCGGAGTCGAGATCGCCGAGCGCAGGATCGACCTGCGCGGCGCCGGCGACGTCTACAAGATCCTCGACGCCTGGCGCCTGTCGACCCGCAACGCCGAGCTGTTGCGACGCCGACGCAATGACCTCGACGCCAACCTCGCCTGGCAGATCGAGCAGGGGCTTCAGCTCAATGGCCTGGTTCTCGCGCAGGCCCAGGCGGGACGAACCCGCCTGCTCGGCCGAATCCTCAAGCTGCTCGACACCGCCGACGTGATGGTGCTGCCCACCACTCGCGTGCCGCCGTTCTCGGTGCGCTCGCCCTGGGCGATGGAGCTCGACGCCGTGCGCGACACGCGACTGCAGGTGCTCGGCCTCTCCGGCCTGCTCTCGATGCTCGGATTGCCGGTGGCGACCGTCCCCTGCGGGTTCACTCCGGACGGCCTGCCGGTCGGGCTACAGGTCGTCGGACCCCCGCGCGCGGATCTCACCGTGCTGCGCTTCGCGCGGCTGGTCGAGCAGGCGCGCGGATTCGAGGTGGAGGTCCTCGAGCCACGGAGGTGAGCACGGCCATGCCTCGGCCCAAGTCGAGCGTTGCCCGGAGCAACGCGCGAAATTCCGGTCGGGCGTCCGTCCCGGTCCAGAGACAGGAGGTACGACGTGAAGAGCTCGACAACCGCCCGACTGGGCGACGCCTCGTGGCGGTCGACCGTGGAGCCGAGGGGCGCAGTGCGCCACGCGCTGCTCGTGCTGGCGTCGGCGGCGGCGTTCGTGCCCGCGCTCGCGGCTCAGGTCCCCTCCACCGAACGGGCCGCGCTCGAGGCCCTGTATCAGGCCACCGGCGGGCAAGCCTGGATCGACGACGCTGGCTGGCTCGGCGCCCCCGGAACCGAGTGTTCGTGGTTCGGTGTCGCCTGCGAGGAAGACAACGTCGTCGCGCTGCGCCTGATCGAGAATGGCCTGGTGGGGACGATCCCGGCCGAGATCGGCGACCTGTCGCGGCTGCGCAACCTCAACCTCATCGGCAACCGCCTCGGCGGCGAGATCCCCGACGACTTCTGGGACCTGATCCAGCTCGAGGTCGTCGTCCTCTCGTTCAACGAGCTCAGCGGCTCCCTGTCGCCCGCGATCGGTAGGCTCACGGCGCTGCGCGCTTTCTACGCATCGGTCAACCGGCTGAGCGGCCCGATTCCGGAGGAGATCGGCGATCTCACCAATCTGCGGTTCCTCTATCTGTCGGCGAACGACCTCTCCGGCACGATCCCGCCGGCGATCGGCGGCCTCATCCAGCTCGAGGAGCTGACCTTCTCCTACAACCGGCTCGACGGCGAGATCCCGATCGAGATCGGCGGTCTGACCGACCTGAGGGTGCTCGGCCTCGGCGCGAATGAGCTCTTCGGGCCGGTGCCGCCGGCCCTCACCAACTTGAGCAGCCTCGAGGTGGTGAACCTGTTCTGGAATCGCCTCACCGTCGACGACCCCGAGGTCGAAGGCTTTCTCGGCGGCCTCCTGGAGGAGGATCTCGAGCTCACTCAGACGGTGCCTCCCGAGGTCGTCGTCGACCCGATCGACACCGAGACGATCCTGGTTCGCTGGTTTCCGATTGCCTACACCGCGGACGATGGCGGCTACCGCGTGTTCCTGCGGCCCTCGCCCGGCGCCCCCTTCGAGCTGGCCGCCGAAGTGCCCGGGAAGACCTCGTTCGCGGCGTTCCTCGACGGCCTCGACTCGAAGACGACGTACGACATCTCCGTGCGGTCCTACACGCTGCCCCACGAGCGCAACGCCGACGAGGTCGAGAGCCTGCCGAGCCCGGTGTTCAGCTCGGCCACCGCTCCCGAGGAGGCTCCCGGCTACTTCGAGCTCGCGAGCCGGCGCAGATTCGCCGAGGGCGAGACGCGTTTCTTCAACATCCGCCGCTTCGGCGGCTCGTTCGGCCGCGTGACCGTCGACTACGACCTCGTCTCCGGCACCGCGACCGAAGGGCTCGATTTCGTCGGCGTCCCCGGCACGCTGGTCTTCGAGGACGGCGAGAAGCTGGCCAAGCTCGTGCCCGATCCGCTCGAGCTCCTCGACGACGATCTGGTGGAGCCCGACGAGACCTTCGCGGTCGTGCTCGGAAACCCCACCGGCGGGGCCACGATCAACGAGGCTCGCAGCCGGCTGGAGATCACCATCGGGGAGAACGACCTGACCGAGCGGACCGACATCAGCAGCACCGGCAGCGAGTCGCGGATCGCCAGCGATGCCAGCGGCCGGCGAGTCGTGGTGTGGACCGACGCCGACGACGACGGCAGCGGCGTCTACGGACAGCTCTACGACCCGGAGGGCCGACCCGAAGGACGGCGTTTCCGCGCGAACGGCGCGGTCGAGGGCGATCAGAGCCGTCCCGATGCGGCGTTCGATCCCACCACGGGTGGCTTCGTCGTGGCCTGGCAGAGCGCGACCAGCGACGGCACCAGCATCGTGTCCCGACGCTTCTCCCCGGAGGGGCTGCCCGAGGGGGACGAGCAGCCGGTCGATGAGCAGGCCGGCGACGCGTCCTCTCCGGCCGTCGCCATCTCTCCCGACGGCGGCGTACGGATCGCCTGGGAGCGCCGCGTGCCGCCCGGAGAGCCGGCCACGAACGGCAGGCAGGACGCGGACGTCTTCGTGGCCACTGCTGCCGGCGCCGCGGCGACCAGCATCGTGTCTCGCGGCTTCTCCCCTTCCGGATCCCCGGTCGGAGCGAGCGTCGAGGTCTCTGAGGGAACGGCCGCCGCGAGCTCACCCGACATCTCGGTGAACGAGGAGGGCGAGATCGCGATCACCTGGCAGGAGACCGACGCAGAGGGAGAGGCCGAGGTCGTGGCGCGCATCCTCGATCCGACCGCCGCGCCTCGCGGACAAGTCTTTGCGGTCCCCGCCGATCCGGCGGGAAGCCAGAGCAATCCGACGGTCGCGGCGCTCGCAGGAGGCGACTTCCTGGTCGCCTTCCAAGCCCGCAGCGGCGACGATCCGAGCTCGGATGTCTTCGCGCAGCGCATCGGCCGCGAAGGAGATCGCGAGGGCTCGTCGTTCCTGGTCAACCAGATGGTCGCCGGGAGCCAGGAGAAGCCACGGATCGCCATCAACGAGAAGGGCGAGTGCTTCGTCGGCTGGCAGAACGCCGGCGGCGGAGGCCCGGTCGGGATCGTCGGCCGGAATCTGCCCGGGTGCCTCGAGCCGGCGGGCGAAGACATGACGATCGCCGAGACCGGGGACGAGAGCCTGCTCGAGCCGACCTTCTCCCTGGACGAAGGCGGCCGGCTGACCTCGGTCTTTGCGCTCGACGACCGGGATGCCTCGGATGGCGGCATCCAGGCGCGGGTGGTGCCGATCGCGATCGTGGGCGGGGACTGTGTCGTCTCCAAAACCACCCTGTGCCTCCAGGACGAGCGGTTTCGCGTCACCACCGAGTGGACCGATTTCGAGAACGCCACCAGCAGCGGTCAGGCGCGCGCGTTGACCACCGACACCGGGTTCTTCTGGTTCTTCGACGAGGACAATATCGAGATCGTGGTCAAGGTCCTCGACGCCTGCGCGTTTGCGAATCGGTACTGGGTGTTCGCAGGAGGGCTGACCAACGTAGGCGTCGAGTTGCGCGTGACCGACACCGACACGGGAGTGACTCAGAGCTACTCGAACCCGCTCGGGTCGGCCTTCACGCCGATCCTCGACGTCGACGCCTTCGCCTGTCCGTAGCCCGGGACGCCACGGTTGCCGGGGCCTCCATGGACCCTCGCGTGAGCCGTCGGCGGCCAGGCTGCCGCCCCCCTTGCGGAGCTCGCTCCACCCGTGACGGCAGGCCCGGCGGCGGCTCGGTCGCACGGGTGATCGCGACCCCACCCTATCGGCCGACCGATCAATTCGCTATCATGGTAGAGATGCAAAGAAACCTGCGACAGGAATTCGATTCTCAGAAGGGGGAAGCCTCGATGTCTCGCTGCATGAACGCCACACTCCTCGCCCTGGTCCTGGTGGTCGCCGCCGCACCCCTCGCGGCGTCTCCCAGCAACAGCACCGACACGCCGGTCAAGGCGCCGACCTTCTACAAGGACGTGCTGCCGATCCTGCAGCAGAGCTGCCAGGACTGCCACCGTCCGGGCGGCGCCAACCTCGGCGGCATGGTCGCCCCGATGGCCTTCACCTCCTACGACGAGGTGCGTCCCTGGGCGCGCGGCATCGCCCGCCAGGTCGAGGCGCGCCGGATGCCGCCGTGGCACGCCTCCGACGCGCAGCACGGCGTCTTCGCCAACGAGCGAATCCTCTCGGACGCCGAGATCGAGATGCTGGTGCGTTGGGCCCACACCGGCGCCCCCGCCGGCGATCCTGCTGGCGCCCCGCCGGCGCGCGAGTGGCCGGACCAGGAGTGGATGATCGGCGAGCCCGACCTGGTCATCAACATGGGCGAGAACGACCGCTACTTCGTCGAGGACGAGGTCGAGGACATCTACGTGACCTTCCACACGCCGATCTCCGAGGAGATGCTCGCCGAGCCGCGCTGGGTGAAGGCGGTCGAGTTCCGTCCCGGCAGCTCGGTGGTTCACCACATCGTCGCTCCTCCGCTGGGCGGCATCGCGCCCGGAAACCAGCCGACGGTCTACAACGACGGCTACGGCACCCTGCTCAAGCCCGGCGACTCGATCCGCTGGAGCATGCACTACCACAAGGAGCCCGGGCCGGGCACCGGCGTGTGGGACCAGTCGAAGGTCGCCCTGCTCTTCTACCCTCCGGGCTACACCCCCGAGCATCCGGTGGTCGTCGACCCATTGGCGAAGACGGACTTCGTGATCCCGCCCGGTGACCCCGCGGTCACCTACTCGACGACCACCACGTTCGAGCGGGACTCGCACCTGCTTGCGATCCTGCCGCACATGCACCTGCGCGGGAAGTCGGCGAAGTACGTCGCTCACTATCCCGACGGCAGCGAGGAGACCCTGCTCGAGGTCCCGCGGTACGACTTCAACTGGCAGACCAGCTACGAGTACCCGGCGGATCAGCCGAAGAAGCTGCCGGCCGGGACCGAGGTCGAGTTCATCGCGACCTGGGACAACTCCGCCGACAACCCCTACAACCCGGATCCCACCGTCGAGGTCCGCTTCGGCGAGCCGACCACCGCCGAGATGATGTTCGGCTTCTTGACCTACGCCGACAACGAGCCGGGCTACGTTCCCGAGGCCGGCGGCTGGCTGGGCGACGGAAACCGCCGCAACCTCGATCCCGAGCAGATCAAGAAGATGCTCAAGGAGCGGAGGGGCATCGACTGGGACACGCTGAGCGACGAGGAGAAGAAGCAGATCCTCGAGCGCTTCGGCCAGGGTCGCGGCGAGGGCCAGGCGACCGAGGGCGGCGCTTCGCCTCCCCAGGGCCAGTCGGGCTCCGGCGGCGAGTAGCTCTTCCCTGCCCGGCCAGGTCGGCCGAGAGGACCGGGACACGGCCTCCTCGAATCGCCCTGCGGGGTGAAGAGAGGGGGCCGTTCTCGTCTGCTCCGCACCCACTTCTCCTTGGCGCTCGGGTGCTCGCTCGACCGGACCCGTCGCCGGACGGTCGGCTGCCGGACCCGAAGGGGCGGCCGGATCCAAAGGGGCGGCCGCTACCCCGTGAGGTTCTCACAACCCGACGGCTCGTTCCCACCTTGGCGGTCTCGGCCGGTCAGCGCGGTCGCACCTCGACGTTCGTGAGCTCCACCTCCGAGATCCGCCGCAGCTCCTGCACCGACTCGTAGGTCAGGTCGGCGGCGCCGATCGAGGGGTCGCTCGAGCCGTCGTTGAGCTGGTCGTAGAGCAATAGGCCGTCGATGCGACGCTGGTTGGTGGCGGTGCGAAAGCGGATGCCACCCTCGAAGGTGTACGCGAACTGGACCATCTCGGCGGTGTCGGGATCGAACCAGTAGACGAAGACACTGTCGTCGCTCGTGCTGGTGCCGGGCTCGAAGCTGACCCTGACCTTGTGCAGGTCGCGGTCCCCCCACCGCTCGATGCCGAGGTCCTGCTTGTAGGCGCTGGGGTCGTTGAGGCGATAGGGAAGGAACAGGAAGTAGACGCGCTGGGACACGAAGTCCTCGGCGCGGCGGCGGTCCTCGGCGGTCTCGAGTGGCTGTTCCTCGTCGTCGATGGTGACCCGGACGAGGTCGTTGGTGTGCCGATGGACCCGGTTCTTGCCGCGGACCTCGCTGATCACCGTGTAGTCGAACAGCTCGCCGGCGCGAACCACGACGTCGAACGAGCCCGAGCGCGACGAAACGGTGAGCGCCACCTCGAGCTCGTCGAGGCGGTCGAAGCCGTGGTGGCGGATCGAGCGGTCGACGATCTCGAGACGCTCTTGCTTGGGAGGCTCCGAGATCGCGGGCGCGACGAGAACGAGCGCGCAGGCCAGGGTGGCAAGGACCAGGGTGGCGAGGGCCGGGACGGCGCGGGCGGTGGCGTGGCCGTTGTGCGTGGAATGGCTCATCCTGTCCAGGATAGCGCTTTCCAGGAGACGCGCCAGCCGGCGGGCGGGTGCGGCGGGATGCCGGCTGCCGAGCGGGGCTCGCGCGCACCGGCTCGGCGACGGAAGGTCAAACCGTGTAGCTCAGCTCGCGCTCTTCGTGGGTGTACCAGCGTCCATCGCGGCGGGCGCCCTCCTGCTCGTGGAAGACGCAGGCGCGGATCATCTCGCCGCCGTAGACGTGGAGCGTGATCGCCGGCTGCTCCTGCGAGGCGTTGGTCAGGGTGTGGTACTCGTACGGCGGGATCAAGCTGCCGGCACTGCCGACGCCGGCCCGGAGGCTCTCCCTGGGCTCGAACCGGAAGCGGTCGCCGTCACGCTCCATGAGCTCGAACTGGCAGACGTCGATCGCGCCGTCGAAGACCGCCTCCACGCACCACATGCCGCAGTGGTCGTGCAGCAGCGTTCCCTGGCCAGGCCCCCACACCATCGCAAGAACCGTGTACCCGTGCTCGGGGCTCTTGTGCACCAGTCGCCGCGCGTAGCAGGACTCCGCGGGCCTTCGGTACTCGTCCGGCAACGTCACCGCGCGCTCGCGGATCAGGATCTTGAGCGCCTCCTCGACGCGCCCGGTCAGCGTCTCCTCGTCCTGCTGCCCCGCGATCGCTTCGTCCAGTCTCCGGCACAGAGCCTCACATCCACCGACCGTTGCGACTGTCATCGCTCCTTCCTCCTCCTCGGGGCCCAGTGTAGTGCACCCGCCGCGTCGACGTCGGCGAGGGGCGCGATCCTCGATCGGCCGGCAGGACGGTCCGGCACTCGCCGATCCGGGCGCGAGCCGGTCACGGGACCGGCTCAGTCGACCGGTGACCAAGAGCGGATGGCCGGCGCCCAGCCGCCCCGGCGGGCGGCCCGAACGGCAGGCACTGAAGATCTGCACTGAAGATCTGCACAGAGAGTGGCACGAAGACGGCTGCGACGACGACGACGTCGTCGACGCCTCACGTGGCTCGTGCTCCGGACGGCGACTCGGGCTGCCGGCGGGCCGCGGGCTCCTGGACGGCCGCCTCCTCCCCGGTGACCCGCAAGGCGATCTTGAAAAGGACCGGACCGATCAACTGGTGGATGGCGATCATGGCCAGCACCACCGTCTTGACCTGATCGCCCCAGCCCGGGTAGCGGATCGCGACCAGCTCGGCGAGACCGAGGCTGATTCCCGCTTGCGCCACGAACGGCGCGAAGCCCCAGCGGCGGACCTGGGGGGGATCGGCGGCGAGCCAGCAGCCGGCCCAGGTGGTGCCCATCAGCAGCAGGGTGCGCAGGACGGCGAGAGCCAGCGTCAGCGCCCACAGCGAGCGCAGCGACAGCAGGTCGAGACCGACACCGGAGAGGGTGAAGAAGACGACGTAGATCGGCAGCGACGAGCGCTCGATCCCGCGGATGAGCCGCTCGCCGCCGGCGGAGAAGTTCTCGACCACGAAGCCGGCGGTCATCGCGATCAGCAGGACGTGGACGTGGATGCCGCTGAGGTGCTCGATGCGCCGGCTGCCGTCGATGGCGACGAGCACCGCGGCCAGGACGAACAGTGCGACGTCGTGCTGCACCTTGCGCAGGTAGAGGATGATCACCGCACCGGTCACCACTCCGAGCCCCAGCGAGAGGCCGATCTCGGCGAGGACCTCGAGCAGCACCCGTGCCCCCAGTGCGCTCTCGGGATCGACCATGGCGCCGACCAGCGCCAGGGTGACCGCGATCAGCACCACCACCACGACGTCCTTGACCACCGTGACCCCCAACGCCAGCGTCGTCAGCGGCCCGCGCGCGCGCGCCTCGTTGATCACCGCCACGGTCGAGGCCGGCGAGTTGGCAACACCGATCAGTCCGAGGATCAGGGCCATCGCCAGGACCTCGGCACTGGTCGCGCCCGCGGTGAGCGTCAGCTCCAGGCTGCGGTCGAGGAGCAGCAGGGCCGCGACCATCACGCCGAAGACGACCGCGGTCTGGAGCACCGTCACCCAGCCGATCGCCCGCAGGCGCGGACGCAGCTCGGCGATCCGCAGCTCACCGCCCGCGGTCAGCGCGATCAGCCCGAGCGCGATCTGGTTGATCATCTGGAGCCGATCCCGGATCTCGAGGTCGACGACGCCGAAGGCGAAGGGGCCGAGCACGACGCCGGCGAGAAGGTAGCCCGTGATCCGCGGCAGCGTCAGGACCGCCAGCAGCCGCCCGGAGAAGTGACCGGCGAGCACGGCGAAGCCGAAGATCATGGTCACCACGCCCGGGGTCACCGCGGCATCCCGACCGCGCAGCAGCTCGGCGACCTGGACCACGACGAGCAGGCCCACCAGGACGGTGAGCTTGCGGACGAGGTCGGTCACGAGAGATCTCCGCGGGCCTTCGCCCGCCCCAGCGTGAGACGCAGGCCGAACGGGCTCAGCGTCTCGTTGAGCAGCACCGCCACCAGCACCGCGGAGAGCAGGCTCCGGGTCAGGTCGGCGCCCACCGGGTCGTTGCGGTAGATGAGCTCGAAATCGATCGCGATCACCATCGCGATGCCGCCCTGCGAGAGCAGCCCGGCCCCCAGCCAGGAGACCCGCGCATCGCGTTCTCGGAGCCAACGCCAGTGCAGGTTGCCGAGCACCTTGGCGAGCACTCGAAGCCCCACCAACGCCACGGCGACCATCGCCACCGCCGCATCGAGGCGTAGCGCAGCGCCGGCCAGCACCAGCAGGCTCAGGTAGATGGCGTGCTCGGCGTGGCCGACGACCTTGTGGATCTCCTCGTGGATCCAGCCGGTGTTGGCGACGGTGAGGCCCATCACGAAGCTCACGTAGAGCGCCGACAGCTCGAGCGAGTAGGCGAGACCGCCGGTGAGCACGACCATTCCCAGGACCACCAGCAGCAGCTCGTCACGACTCAGCTCGAGCGCCGCCATCACCGAGAACAGCAGGCCGAGGACGAGCCCGCCGAGGGTCGCCACCGCCAGCCACTGCCAGCCCGCCAGGACGCCGCCCTGTCCCCGCGTCGAAACGTGGAACAGCCCGGTGAAGGCGCCGAGCGCAAGCACCGCCGGAATGCCGTCGACTCCGGCGATGAAGCGCAGCAGGCGCCCGAAACGCCCGCGATGTCCGAGCACCGTCGCCACGTAGTGCAGGCTGGTCGGCGAGGTCACCGAGGAGCAGAGAGCCAGGAGCACGGCGCCGCGCGCGACGATCCCTCCCGGCGCCTGTGGAAAGATCGAACGCAGCAACGGGACGGCGAGGGCCCCCACCACCACGCCGCTGATCAGCGCCTGGAGGAAGGCGAGGGCGTAACGCCGCGGCGGATAGACACGTAGCTGTCGCCGGCTGAACTGCAAGCCGAAGATGAGCCCCGCCCACGCCACCGCGAGATGGAGGACCGGGTCGAGCCGCTCGAGGGTCTCGGTGGTGAGCAGCCCGATGCCTTCAGGGCCGGCGAGATAGCCGAGCAGCAGCAGCTCGGCGCCGGAGAGGAAGATCCAGCGCACGCCGAGGAGCGCCCAGCTGGTGCTCATCACCGGGCGCGACAGCGAGTAGCCCAGGGCGAAGACGAGGCTGACGATGAGAACCGTGCGCACGCGGTATGAAGGCGGCTGGACTGAGAGATCGGCGGGCCTCGTGCCCGTCCTCGGAGCCGCGGTCCTGCCCCGAGGAGCGTCGATCAGCGGCCCCGGGGAGCGCGGGCGCCGGAATGGTATCGGCCTTCCCGGATCGTTTCCCCGCCGCCGATCGCCTCGACCGACGGGAGAAGAACCAACTCGCCTCGAACGTGCCAACCAGCACGTTCAGAGACCGAGCCCTGTCCGAGTTTTCCGCCTCACCAGGCGCGCCGGAAGCATCGAGGTCGATCGTGGACACGGAGTCGGCGCCGGTCGAGCGAGCGAACCGGCTTCGATGCCCCGAGCGGCGCCCGACTCCTCAGAGTCGGGCGCCTGCGAGGCTCCCCCTGGGGGGTTGGGGGGGAAGAAACTGCTAGCCTCGAATGTGCCAACCAGGACGTAGAGGTCGAGCTTTGTCCGAACGTTCCGCCTCACCAGCGCGCCGGAAGCATCGAGGTCGAGCGTGGAGGTGGAGTCGGCGACGGTCGAGCGAGCGAACCGGCTTCGATGCCCGAGCGGCGCCTGACTCGCAGAGTCGGCGCCTACGAGGCTCCCCCTGGGGGGGTGGGGGGGAAGAAACTGCTAGCCTCGAATGTGCTACCAGCACGTAGAGGCCGAGCCCTGTCCGAACGTTCCGCCTCACTAGCGCGCCGGAAGCATCGAGGTCGAGCGTGGACATGGAGTCGGCGCCGGTCGAGCGAGCGAACCGGCTTCGATGCCCCGAGCGGCGCCCGACTCCTCAGAGTCGGGCGCCTGCGAGGCTCCCCCTGGGGGGTTGGGGGGGGGAAACAGCGAGCCTCGAATGTGCTACCAGCACATTCAGAGGCTAGCGGACGTTGGGCTTGAGCCCCCGCACCCGCGTCACCGGCACCGTGAACAGGATGCCGGTCGACGGCTGATCGAGGTTGCCGCAGGTCTCCTCGGCGACCGCGATCGCCCGATCGAGCAGCTCCTCGTCGCGGATCACCGACAGGATCAGACGATTGGCCTGGCGATCGCCCCGCAGCAGGTGACGGAAGCCCGCGAACACCGGCACGTTCTCGACCGCGATGCCCACCGTGCCGTGCGACTCGAGGACGGTCGCGCCGGAGACGCCGATCTCGGCCCAGCCGGCGATGATGTCGTTGACCTTCGCGGTGTTGTCGACGATGCAGATCAGGAGGTTCACGGCGGCAGAGCAGCGGTCTGGAGCGTGGGAGAGCGGACCGCCGAGAGTTCCGCCGCCCTACCGGCGAGCGCGGCCGCTGGCGCAGGGAGGCGCCAGGCTAGCACGCGGTCGCGGTGGTGGATTCTGAGGACCGATCAGCCGCCCAGGAGGTCTCGAGCCCGGCGCATCAGCCGGCGCAACCGACCCTCTCGAGCGCTCGACGGCCCCTCCGGCGCGGGCGGAGGAAGTCGGAGGGTCTCGGCCTCGCTCTCGAGGATCCGGCGAAGCGCCGTCGCCACCTCGGCGGCCGAGGCGGGGCGCTGCTGGGGATCCAGGGCGAGGAGCGAGACGACCAGGTCGTCGAGGCTCGGAGGGACCCAGGGACAGGCGCTCGAGGGTCTGGGCGGCTCGGCGATCCTCCGGCGCACCTTCTCCATCGCCGCGAGGATGTCGTAGTGCGACGTGCCCGCGAACGGCAGCCTGCCGGTCAGGAGCTGGTGGAGCACGACGCCGAGCGAGAACAGATCCGCGCGCGGATCGACGCGGCTGCTGGCGATCTGCTCGGGCGCCGCGTAGCCGAGCGAGCCGATGACCACCCCCTGCTGGGTCGCGCCGGGCGCGACCTCTTCGAGCTCGAGCCCCTTCTCGTCCTCGTCGGCCACCTGCGCGAGGCCGAAGTCGAGCAGCTTGACGGCACCCTCACTCGACACCAGCACGTTGCCGGGCTTGAGGTCGCGGTGGACGACCCCGGCCGAGTGCGCGGCCGCCAGGCCCTCGGCGATCTGGGCCCCGAGCTCGACGGTGGACGGCAGGTCGAGCTCCTCGAAGGAGAGCCGATGATGGAGGTCGCGACCCGGCACCAGCTCCATCGCCAGGAAGAGCGTCCGGTCCATGTTCGGCAAATGGACCTCCCCGACCTCGCGCACCGCCACGATCCGGGGGTGGACGAGACGCTGCCCGACCACCCCTTCGCGCAGGAAACGCTTGCGCGCGCCGAGGCTGCCGCGGAGCTCGGGGCTGAGCAGCTTGACCGCGACCACGTCGTCGGTGCGGCGATCCCGGGCTCTGTAGACCGTGCCCATGCCGCCTTCACCCAGCTTGCCCAGCACCTCGTAGAAGCCAAGGCGTTGCACCGCTCACCCCCTCCGGAGACGACCGTAGCACCGTCGCGAGCGGCGCCTCTCCACCTCGGCCCGACTCCTCCCCGAGCGGATCCGCCTCGTGCGGGCGACGAGCAGGACGTCCCGATCCCGGCGTCGAGCGCGGCTCTCGGACCCCCCGCATCTGTGCGGCTCGCCCCCGCGGCCGCGGCGGAAAGCGGCGAGCCGAGCGATCTCAGCCGGCCTGCTCGCCGGCGCGTTGCGGCGGATCGACGATCGCGAGCCGCACCTCGTCACGCCCTCCCACCGCGCCGACGTCGCGGCCGACGCGCTCGAGCGCGTCTGCGGGCACCGCGGCCGTCGCCAGGATCCAGCCCTCGGCCAGCAGGCCGTCGAGCGGGCCCGCAGCCTGCGGGCGCCGCCACAGCCGGCCCTCGATCACCACCGCGGCGACCGTTGCCAGCACCAGCCCCAGCGCCGTCCCTTCGTAGGTGACGATCGCCACCGGAGGCGTCGCGATCAGGGGCATGCCGCCGGTGGAAAGCGGATAGGCGAGCGCGGTCTGCGAGGCGAGGAGCCAGGCGCCGAAGCCGCCGGCGAGAGCGCCGCAGATCGCGGCGGGCAGCACCTTCGAACGGCTCCGCTTCTCCGGCGGATCCGGATCGAGATCGTCGGGCAGGGGGATCGACCCGCGGACCTCGAGGTCGACCGCTTCGGCCGCGCGCAGCACGGCCAGCGCGCGCCGCGCCCGGCGCGCGTCCGAGCAGGCGACGTGGAGCCGGCGCAGCTCGCTCACGCCGGTTCCTCCGCGTGCAGCACCGCTCGCGCGTGCTCTTCCTCCTCGACCTCGCCCTCGCGCACCTCCCATGCAGAGACGATCGGGAAGAGCTGGACGAACCCGAAGTAGAGGAACGCGAACAGGCCGATTGCGCCGACCGTGATGGCAATCTCGACGCCGCTCGGCACGTAGCTCCCGACGGTATTGGCGAGGCGCGTCACCGACAGCGACGGCACCACGATCAGCAGGCGCTCGAGCCACATGCCGACCACGACCCCGAGGCCGACCAGCGCGATCGGCAGCGGGCGGCGACCCCAACGGAAGGGCAGGACCGCCAGCGGGATCACCCCGTTGACCAGGACCATCGTCCAGAACGCCGGCGCCAACGGACCGTGGAACAGCTCGTGGTGGACGCGGGCCTCGGCGAGGTCGCCGCCGTACCAGGTCGTCAGATGCTCCGAGAACGTGAAGTAGATCCAGAGCAGGGTCATGGCGACGAACAGGAGCCCCAGCTTGTCGAAGACAGCATTCGTCAACACGTGTCCCAGCCGCAGGCCGCCGCGCAGCAGCGCCATGGCGAGCAGCAGCATGGCGATCCCGGAGTAGATGGCGCCGACCACGAAGTAGGGGGCGAAGATGGTGCTCTTCCAGCCGGGGACGCGCGTCATCGCAAAGTCCCAGGAGACGATGCTGTGGACCGACACCGCGACCGGGATGATCGCCACCGCCAGGATGCGGATGCCCCAGTCGAGCGCCCGCCACTGATGGTGGGTCCCGCGCCAACCGAGCGCCAGGATCCGGTAGAGGCGGGCGAGCAGCGGGTGCGTCCGGGCGTAGCGGTCACGCAGCAGCGCGATGTCGGGGATCAGCGGCAGGATCAGATAGAGCATGCTGCCGGTCAGGTAGGTGAAGATCGCCACCAGGTCCCACTGCAGGGGGGAGCGGAAGTTCGGCCACAGGTTGCGATAGTCGTAGATCGGCAGCATCCGGTAGAACAGCCACGGCCGCCCCATGTGGATCAGCGGGAAGAGGCCGCCGATCATCAGCGCGAAGACCGTGATCGCCTCGGCGCAGCGGGTCAGCGGACGCCGCCACTCGGCGCCGGTGACGCGCAGGATCGCCGAGATCAGCGTCCCCGCGTGGCTGACGCCGATCCAGAAGACGAAGTTGACGATGTAGAAGCCCCAGAAGACGGGACGGTTGATGCCGGCGACCCCCAGGCCGCTGCGCGCCTGGTAGCCCCAGGCGACGAACAGCATCAGCACCAGCAGCCCGCTGATCGCGCTCCCGATCAGCAGCCTCGGACGCACCCCGACGAGCTCGAGCACGGAGCTCGATCCCGAGATCGGCCGGGATGCCGGCTCGGTCGGCGCCCCGGTGACGGATGGCGCCGGAGACGCGGCCGAGGCCGGACCGGGCTCAGCCATCCTCCCCCTCCTCTTCCTCTACCTCTTCCTCTTCCTCTACCTCTTCCTCTTCCTCTTCCTCTTCCTCTTCCTCTTCCTCTTCCTCTTCCTCATCCTCATCCTCATCCAGCGCGAACGCCCGACCTCGCAGGTAGGCGACCGCGGGATCCGTGCCCAGGTCTCCGAGCAGGTGGAACGCGCGGTCGCTGCGCCCGAGCCGCGAGACCTCGCTCTCGGGGTCGTCGCGGTCTCCGAAGGTGATCGCGCGGGTCGGACACGACTGCGCGCAGGCCGGCCGCACGTCGCCGTCGGCGAGCTCGCGGTTCTCGGACGCCGCGTCGTCGCGGGCCTCGTGGATCCGCTGGATGCAGAAGGTGCACTTCTCCATCACCCCGACGGGACGCACGCTGACGTCGGGGTTGAGCTGGCGATCGAGCGGCTCCGGCCACTCCGGGTCGAACCAGTTGAAGGTGCGCACCGTGTAGGGGCAGTTGTTGCCGCAGAAGCGGGTCCCGATGCAACGGCTGTAAACCATCGCGTTGAGACCCTCCTCGTTGTGGTAGGTCGCATAGACCGGGCACACCGGCTCGCAGGGAGCTGCGCCGCAGTGCTGGCAGAGCACCGGCAGGAAGCGGACGCGCACGTCGGGAAAGTCGCCCTCGACGTAGCGCTCGAGGCGGAGCCAGTGCATGGTGCGCCCCTTCGCCGCCTCCTCCTCGCCGACCCAGGGCACGTTGTTCTCGGCTCCGCACGCCACCACGCAGGCACCGCAGCCGTTGCAGCGGTCGGTGTCGATGACCATGCCCCAGCGAGTCATCCGCGCTCTCCCTCTGCCGCTTCCGGGGCCGCCCCGGTCTGCTCACCCGCGCCCGGGCCACGTGACTTCGGCACGTGCGGTCGCCAGCCGCGCGGGATCTCCTCGGGCCGCCGCAGGCCGCGACCATAGACGGCGCTCCGACTCGCTCCCGGGATCCTGGCCACCGTCACGACGACGTCACCGAGCGCCGCGACCCCGACCCCCTCCACCTCTCCGGCGGCCAGGAGGTGGAGGTCGGCGCCGCGATCCCGCGCGAACCGCCCGCGCCCACCGCCGCCGCCGAGCGGCACCGACACCGTCCCGGGACGAGCCGCGGGCGTGACGAAGGCGACGGCCTCGATCGAGGCGGCTTCGATCGAGGAGCTCGCGGCTCCGGCCGGCTCGACCGAGAGCCGCACCCGATCGCCGGTCTCGACGCCGAGGAGATCGGCGTCGGCCGGAGCCAGCTCGGCCCAGCTCGACCACATCACGGTCGACATCGGATCGGGCAGCTCTTGCAGCCAGGGACGGTTGGCCATCTCCGCGTCTCCCTTGACCGAGACGAAGGGAATCAGGCGGAGCGCCGCGTCCTCCGAGCTCGGCGGCCTGGCCGACGCGGGATCCTCGAGCACCGCCACCGACGGCACCGCCCCGCCGCGCGCGAGCGCGCTTCGTGGACGCGCCATCCTCGCCTCCTCCGCGCCAGCCGACTCGGCTTCGCCCGGGCTCTCGGGCCAGAAGCCGGCGTCGAAGGCCCGCCGCTGAGCCGCCCGGTCGTCCTCGGCGACCACCGCCTGCACGAGCTCCTCGAAGCCCGACCAGGGCAGCTCGACCGCGAGGCGGTCCTGTGTCGCAGCGATCGCGAGCGCGAGATCGCCGGGGTGCCGCGCCTCTCCCAGCGGCTCGCGGACCGGCTGGGCGAGCGAGATCGCGACCCCAGCCGGTCCGGCCTGGGGTGTGGTCGCGACCAGACGCTCGAGGTCGACCTGGGCCGGCAGCACGAGCTCGGAGGCGAGCGCGGTGTCCGACCACGACGAACCGAGGGTCACGACGTGAGGGGCCTGCGACCACGCGTCGCGCAGCCGCGGGGACGCGCCCTGCAGAGGATCCGCGTCGGCGACCAGCATCAGCTCGACCTGTCCAGCCGCTAGCCGGCGCGTCAGCTCGGCGATCGAGATCGGCTCGACTCCGCCTTCGGTCAGGCGCTCGATCGCGGGCGGCAGCGACATCGTCGGCCGCTCCCCGCCGGCGACCAGGAGCGAGAGAGCCAGGATCGAGCTGACCTGAGCCAGCCCGTCGGCGCCGAGGGCCGCCGATCCACCGCCCAGCACCACCGGCCGCCGGGCCCGGCGCAGCGTCTCGGCGACGCTCCGGATGGAGGCGACCGCGACGTCGCAGGCCGTCGCCGCCTCCTCGAGGGAAGGGGGATCGCCGGTGAAGATCGCGCGGTAGCGCCCGGCGGCCTCCGGGCTGACCCGATCGCTCGTCAACAGAGCGCCAGCGAGCGCTCGAGCGAGCACGCCCTCGGTCCCCGGGCGCACCGGGAGCCAGCGGTCGGCGCGCGCGGCGGTGAGCGACATGCGCGGCAGCGCCGCGACGAAACGCATTCGAGGATTCCGCTCGCGCGCATCCTGGAGCGCCCGCGCAAGGTGCACGGGGCTGCGCCATCGGTCGATCAGGTCGCCGCCGATGGTGAGCACGAGATCGACGCCCTCGAGGTCGTAGCGGGGGAGCTCGGCGCGACCGAGCACGACACGCGCCGCCTCGCGCTCGACCGCCGCGTCGGCGGCCTCGGAGCGCACGAACAGGGCGCCGTCCAGAGCGGCCGCGACGCGGCGCCAGAGCCCCTCGAGCACCCCGTCCGGCGGCGCCAGGATGGCGATCGACTCCGCTCCGCGCGCCCTGCCGTCGGCGATCCGCTCGGCCACGGCGGCGAGCGCCTCCTCCCAGGAGGTCGTCTCCCATCCGCCGCCGGCCACCCGCCGCTGGGGCGTCGTGACCCGGTCGGGGTCGTACAGGCCCTGGGGCGCCGACTGCCCGAGCGCGCACAGCCCACCGCGACCCACCGGGTGCTCGGGGTTGCCCTCGATCTTCTTGACCTCGCCGTCGGCCAGCCGCACGCGCGTGCCGCAGCCCGCCGGGCACTGCCCGCAGACGCCGAGCCGGAAGGACGGAACGCCCGGGATCGGCGCGTTGCGCTCGATCGGCTGCTCGATGAACCCCACGTGAGGCCGCTGGCAGCCCTCGAGCAGCGCGACGCCGGCCGCCACTCCCGAGGCGCGGAGGAAATCGCGACGATCGAGACGCCCCACCATCGATCTCGGACGCTCGTCGCTCATCAGTAGTGGCAGGTCAGGCAGTCGGTGGAGGCGCCGCGCTCCTGGTGACAGTCGACGCACCAGCTCATGTCGGCGACCTGGCGCACCGGCTCGGCGAGCGCCATCGAGGGCACGTCGCCGTGACACTCTTGGCACTCGACGCCGGCTCGGGCGTGCGGAGCGTGGCGGAAGTGGACCATCGCCTGCTCCGGGAGGACGTTGATCTTGCGCCAGACGATCGGCTGCTCGGCCTCGAAGGCGGCCATCACCTTGACCACCTCGGGGTGGTCGGGGATCGCGTGGCGATGGCACTGCGCGCAGATCGCGACCGGCGGCAGGCCGGCGCGGCTGAAACGCTCGGCGCCGCGGTGGCATCGGGTGCAGGTCAGGTCCTGCTCGATGTGCACCTTGTGGACGAACGCGATCGGCTGCGGCGGGACGTCCCCGGGCGGCGGCGGCCCGCAGGCGATGGCGGCGAGAGAGGCGACCGCCGAGGCCAGGAGCGCGAGATGAGCGGAGGGAGCGAGCCGGCGCCGTCTAAGCTGCTCGAGCGCGTCGAGCTCGGCCGCCCCGCCGGGCTGTGGGAGGGGCACCTCGCGGATGGGCGCGCCGACGCGATGCGGCGCCTGCTGTCGTGGATGGAGCCGTTGCGCGGCCTCGAGGTCCTCGACGCCGGCTGCGGTCACGGGACGGTCGCGGTCGAGCTGGCTCGCCGCGGCGCCCACGTCCTCGCCTGCGACCGCGACCTCGGGCGCGCCCGCTCCGCCGCTTCGCGCGCCCGCTCCGGCGCTCCGCGCGCCCACGCCGCCGGAGCCGGTCTCGCCGTCATCGTGGCCGATCTCGCCGCCGCCGCGCCCTGGGGGGACGGGCCGACGACCTGGCTGTGCTGGGAGCTCTTCGAGCACCTCTCGATCGAGCAGCGGCGGGGGCTCCTGCGCGTGATGGAGGAGAGCCGGGCGAGCGCGCTGTTCTTCGCCGCGCGCGTCGAGTCCCGGCTCGGCGCGCTGGTCGCGCCGCTGCTCGACTCGAGCAAGCGCGGCGCGGGAGAGCACGCCTCCCCGCTCCCCACCCTCGATCCGGTTCTCCTGCTGCGCGAGATCCACCTCGAGACCGACCTGCGTCTCGAGCGCACCGAAACCCTGACCCGGCGCAACGGAGCCCTGGCCCTCGCGCAGATGCGCCGTCCCTGAGCCGGGTCGGCGACCCGCTCGATGGCGGAGGGAGACTTCCTCCGCACGCCTCTCCGGCGTTCCTCTCGCCGGCGGCACCGTCACCTCGAGCTGCGGGAGCGTCATCGTGAAGCGGGCTTTATATCACTCGTCACGACACCGTCTCGACCGCCTCGACGAACGGTAAGCGGTCGTCTGCGGGCCGCTGCATCGCCGGCAGACCAGACGGATTCTCCGGCACCGGCGTCACTCCAGGAGAGCCACCGTCGACAGGATCGACCTTCGGCCCCGACCCCGCGACCCGACACGCTCGCCGAGCCGTCCGTGCGTCGTCGGGCCTGCGGGCGCCGGCGTCTGCCCCGGCGCGGTAGTCTCTGCCCGAGTCCGCGGGAGAGCGAGAGCACGAACGCGCTCGACGTTCACGACCGGAGGGAGGCCAGCGTGGTCGACGATTCCACCTACCGACACATCCGCTACGAGGTCGACGATCCGGTCGCGACCCTCACGCTCGATCGACCCGATCGCCTCAACGCCTTCACCGGCCAGATGCTCACCGAGATGGCGCACGCGCTCGAGCGGGCCGAGCGGGATCCCAAGGTGGTGGGGATCGTGCTCACCGGCGCGGGGCGCGGCTTCTGCGCCGGCGCCGACATGGAGATGCTGCGCTCGGTCAGCGAGGGGGAGGGCCGCGCGGGAGAGGCCTTCGAGGGGGACCTGCCGGCGCCGGGCGCCGAGGAGATGGGGAAGGAGTTCGAGGTGGGCTACGCCTACCTGATGGTGGTGCGCAAGCCGATCGTCGCCGCCATCAACGGCCCCTGCGCGGGCCTCGGCTTCGCGATCGCCCTGCTCTGCGACCTCCGCTTCGCCTCCGACCGCGCCGTCTTCACCAGCGCCTTCGCCAACCGGGGCCTGATCGCCGAGCACGGCACGAGCTGGATCCTGCCACGCCTCGCCGGCCCGGCAAACGCGCTCGACATCCTCTGGAGCGGACGCAAATTCGACGCCGACGAGGCGCTGCGCATGGGGGTGGTCAACCGCATCTACCCCCACGACGATCTGGTCTCAGGGGCGACCTCCTATCTGCGCGGCCTGGCCGCCACCTCGGCACCCAGGTCGCTGATGATCATGAAGCAGCAGATCTACAAGCACCTCAACGCGACCATCGGGCCCGCCCTCGAGGAGTCGATCACGCTGATGAACGAGAGCCTCACCCGTGAGGAGTTTCGCGAGGGGGTGGCGTCGTTCCTGGAGAAACGGCCCCCCGCGTTCCCCAGGATCGGCGAGGAAGAGTGAGCCCCGACCGGCGACGCGGTCCGGGCGCGACAGGGACGAGCTCGAGGCGCGACTGTGAGTCGGGCTCGAGGCGACGGCGCCCTCAATCGGAGTGCTTGCGCCATTGGCCGGCGAAGGGCACGGCGGGCGGGATCTCGACTCACTCCTGCTCGGTGGTGACCTCGGCCTCGCCGTGCTCGTCGAACTCGACCTGGATCACGTTGGGACGACAGCAGACGGTGCAGTCCTCGACGTAGCGTTGGCGCCGCTCGGCGGAGGGATCGAGCTCGATCTCGAAGAGCTCGCCGCACCAGGCGCAACGCACCGTGAACCAGGTCTCCACGCGGCGCCTCACTCCCCCGCGGAGGTGTGGTCGTGGACGATTCGCCACCCCTCGGGGCGGCGCTCGACGATCAGGGTGAACAGCCCGGTCGGCCGGTCCCGATCGCGCTCGAGCACGTACTGGCCGTGCGCGGCCGCAAAGCGCAGCCCCATCGGCTGGACGTCGACGTCGACGAAGGAGAGAGTGCCCATCGCCGAGCGGTCCGGATAGCGCAGGCGGTAGCGTCCCAGGGTCTCCTGCCAACCGTGGGTGACCTCCCCGCCGGACACGAAGCGCAGCTCGGGGCTGTTCCAGTAGCCGGCCATGTAGGCCTCGAGGTCGCCACGGTTCCAGGCCTCGACCTGGGCGTCGAGCAGGGCTCGGATCTCGGCTCTCGCCTGCTCGGGATCGAGCACCGGGTAGGTCGGCGCGGTGGTCGCCGAGGGCTCCGTCGCCGCTGGTGCTGGCGCGAACTGCGCGTTGCCCTCAGCGACAGGATCGGTGCAGCCCGCGGAGACGGTCAGGACGGTCGCCAGGACGAGGGTGGCGGTTCGGTGCGCGGTGCTCGGCATCGGCGGGAGCCGGTCGGTCGGAGGGGCCGGCGTCGAGATCTCCGGCGTCGAGATCTTACGCGCCCCGATCTCGCCCGACCGCTCGCCGCCCCGGTGATACCGTCATCGTCGCAGGAGATCGCGATGCCCGTCGACCTCGATTCGTTTCCCATCCGCTTGTTCGTCAAGTCCCAGGAGCGCGCCTGGGCGCCGACTGCCATCGACTACTCCCACGAGGCGTCGGATTGGCTCGCGCTCGACGATGATGAACGACAGCTCCTGCTGCGGCTGGTCAGCGGCTTCCTGGTCGGAGAACGCGGGGTCACGCACGAGCTGGCGCCCCTCCAGCAGGCCCTGCGACGCCGGCGCGGGAACATGGAAGCCGAGATGTACGTCACCGCGCAGATGTTCGAGGAGGCGCGCCACGTCGAGTTCTTCCAGCGCTGGATCGACGCGGCGCTCCCCGGCGTGCTCGGCCGCGACATCCCCTATCCGGAGCTCGAGGGGGACATGTTCAGCCATCGTCTCCCGGCGGTGATGGAGGCGCTGTCGACGGACGCCACGGAGGAGGCGATCGTCCGCGCCGTCACCACCTACCACATGGTCATCGAAGGCGTGAACGCGGAGGCGAGCTATCCGATCTACTTCGATTTGATCGAGGCGTCGAAGCGCTTCCCCGCGCTCGCCGCGGGCATCCGGCTGATCCGTCGCGACGAAGCTCGCCACATCGCGTTCGGCACCTGGCTGCTCCAGACTCTGGTCGAGCGCGATCCGCCGCTGCGGGAGGTGTTCGAGGCCGAGATGGAGAGCCTGCGCCCCTACGCCCTCGGACTCGGTCAGATCTTCGAACCGTTCGGCGATCGCCTGCCCTTCGGTCTCGTCGCGAGCCGGTACGCCGAGCTCTCGAACGAGCACTATGCGGCTCAGCTGCGCGCGATCGACGAGCGGGTCCTGGCGTGAGCGGGCACCCCGGGGGCGAGGCCGGGGCGCCGGAGTGGGTCTCGATCGACCGCGAGCGCTCGCTCGCGCACCTGATGGAGCTCCTCGCGATCGAGGGCACCAGCGGCCATGAGCGGGCGGTGGCCGCTGCGGTGCGAGAGAAGCTCCTCGCCGCGGGCTGCAAGCCCGCCTGGATCCGCCACGACGGCGCGCACCGCCGGATCGACGCGAGGTGGGAGATCGGCAACCTGATCCTCAAGGTGCCCGGCTCGCGCGGGCGGACGCGCGACCCCAGGCTCCTGTTCATGGGCCACCTCGACACGGTTCCGCTCTGTCGCGGAGCGGTGCCGGTGCGGCGTGGAGACCGCATCGAGTCCGAGGGGGAGACGGCTCTCGGCGGCGACAACCGGACCGCGGTCGCCGCTCTCGTGACCATGGTCGAGACCGTCATCGCTCGCGCCCTCCCCCATCCTCCATTCACCCTCCTGCTGACGGTCGGCGAGGAGGTCGGGCTCAAGGGCTCGGGCGCGGTCCGGCTCCGAGACCTCGGTGCTGCCGCGATGGGCTTCAACGTCGACGGCGGCGATCCCAGCCAGGTGACGATCGGCGCGATCGGCGCCGACCGCTGGCACGCCGAGGTCATCGGCAGGAGCTCCCACGCCGGCGTCCACCCCGAGGACGGCATCTCGGCCGCCCTCATCGCCGCCCGCGCGATCGCGAACGTCGCCGAGGATGGCTGGTTCGGCAGGATCGAGAAGGGAAGGAAGCTCGGCACCTCGAACGTCGGCTCGATCAGCGGCGGCGAAGCCACCAACCAGGTCACCGACCGCGTGCGCGTCACCGGCGAGTCCCGAAGCCACGACGCGCGCTTCCTCGGCCGCATCACGTCGGCCTATCGGCGGGCCTTCGAGAAGGCGGCGCGCGAGGCCCGCAACGACTCCGGGGCCAGAGGCCGGGTCGAGTTCCACGCGCAGCGGGACTACGACTCCTTCCGGCTGCCCAAGAGCTCGGCACCGGTGGTGCGCGCGACGGCGGCCATCCGCTCGCTCGGTCTCGAGCCGAGCTTGCGCATCGCCAACGGTGGGCTCGACGCCAACAACCTGAGCGCCAAGGGCATCCCGACGGTGACCCTTGGAGCGGGCCAGCACCGACCGCACACCGTCGACGAGTACGTCGAGATCGCCGAGTACCTGACCGGGGCGCAGCTCTTGACGCACCTGGCGACCACTCGGGAGGACGTCTGAGAGGACGCCTGAGAAGCCGGAGCAGCGACTGCTCGTCGGATCGTCGGTGTCCGAGACCGAGGCCATCGCGAAAGCCCGGTCGGCAAGCCTGGCCCTTCGAGCGCGCTCGAGCGTCGAGCGGGCCGCGGCGGATGCCTCTGCGCGAGCGGCCGCGGGGAGCATCGAGCGCCGGCGCGCTGCTGGCGAGCATCTTGCACCATCTGTCGAATGATGGTGAGCCCATCCTCTAGCCCTGCACGTCTTCCCAGCGCCGAGCACCCTCGTCGCGGCTGCTGGGAGAAGCCGACGAGCCGGTTCGTCGTTCCGTCACCGGTGCCCGAACCGACCATTCGGCGGATCTCGCGAGGCTTCTCCCGCGCGGCCTGCCTGCTCGCCTGCTCGTTGCTCGCGACGGTGGCGGCGGCGGACACGGCCCGCGTCGACATCGAAGGGGTGCGCGGCGACGTTCGCCAGAATGTCGAGCTGATGATCCGCGAGCTCGAGCTCGACGGCGACACCGTGCTCGGGCCGATCGTCCTCCAGAACCGGGTCGCGCAACTCGAGGAGCTGACCCGCCAGGCGCTGGTGCCGTTCGGCCACTACCAACCGACAGTGACGGTCCGCACCTCGGTTCAGGGCGATCGACACACGGTCCAGCTGAACGTCGATCCGGGACCCGCGGTCGAGGTGGCGGCGCTCGATCTCGAAGTCGCCGGCCCCGGCGCCGACGATCCCAGGGTGGTGCGAGCCCGCCAGTCTTTTCCGCTCGAGGTCGGCGAGCCGCTCCTGCACCCCAACTGGGAGGCCGGCAAGGACGCGCTGCGCCTCGCCGCCGAGACCAGCGGCTACCTCGAGGCGGTGCTCTCGGAGCACCGGATCGAGGTCGACGTGGATCGGGGAACCGCCGACGCTCGGCTGAGTCTCTACACTGGCCGGCAGTTCGTCTTCGGACCGCTGATCACGGGTCAGACGGCACTGTCATCGCGGCTGTTCGCCAACTACATGACCTTCGTGCCGGGCGAGCGGTTCAGCTACCCGGTCCTCCAGGAGTTGCAGCGCGCCCTGGTGGAGTCGGGCTATTTCGAGCGGGTCGAGGTCGAGGCCCTGCCCCAGCTCGAGGGTCCGCTGCCGCCGCTCGACGTGCCGATCCGCATCACGGCGACACCCGCCCGGCCGCAGAAGTACCGCCTTGGCCTCGGCTATCGCACCGACATCGGCACCCGGGCATCGATCGGCGTCGAGCTGCGCCGGATCAACCCCCGCGGCCACCGCTTCGACGCCGAGCTCCAGGTCGCCGAGCGGCAGAGTGTGATCGCCGCCGACTACACGATTCCCAGCCTCGAGCGTCCGCGGACCGACCGGCTGATCTTCGAGGTCGCCTACGGCGACGACCGGCCCCAGACGAGCCAGACGCAGACCGCGCTCGCCGGCGTCAGCCTGTCGCGCCAGCGCGATCCGTGGATCGACGTGGTCGGGCTGCGCTACCGCCGCGACGAGTTCGAGATCGGCCCGATCCAGGACGTCTCCGACTTCCTGATCCTGGCCGCGTCGCGCACGCGGGTACGCCGGGACGATCCCATCTACGTCCGTCGCGGCAGCCGGCTGCTGTTCGAGCTGGCGGGCGCCGAGCGCACGCTGATCTCCGACGCCACCTTCCTGCGCGCCCTCGCCGAGGGGAAGTGGATCCTGCCCGTCGGCGAGCACGGGCGATTCATCGCGCGCACCGGCCTCGGCTACGTCGCCACCTCCGACTTTCCGAAGCTGCCTCCGCATCTGCGCTTCTTCACCGGCGGCGATCAGAGCGTGCGGGGCTTCGGTTACCAGGAGCTGGGCTCGACCAACGCCGACGGCATCGTCATCGGTGGCGACTCGCTGGCCACCGCCAGCGTCGAGTACGAGCATCGGCTGTTCGAGCACGAGCGGCTGGGCCGCTGGAGCATCGCGGCCTTCGTCGACGGCGGCGATGCCTTCGACATCGACGATCTGCCTTCGTTCGGTGATCTCCACAGCGGCGCAGGCCTTGGCCTGCGCTGGCTGTCCCCGATCGGCCTGGTCCGTGCCGACGCGGCGAGCGCGTGGACCGAGCCGGGCAACCCGATCCGCTTCCATTTGACCATCGGGCCCGACCTGTGAACGACGACCGTGACGAGGGTCCCCTGGACCGGGAGACCCGGCGCGAGCCGCGCCGGGGAGCGCCGAAGCGCAAACGCCGGACAGCGGCACGTTGGCTGCGCCGCGCCGCCCTCGGCCTGCTCCTCCTGCTGGCGGCGGTCGGCCTGGCGGTCCTCTTCTTCCTGACACGCCCGGCCGGCGTGCGCGCTCTGCTCGATCGGGCCGGGCCGCTGCTGGGTGGCGAGCTGTCGTACGACGACGTCGAGGGCAGGCTGCTCGACGGCTGGAGCGTTTCCGGGCTGCGCTTCCGGCAGATGACCGAGGGCGCCCCCACCGGCCTCGAGATCGCGGTCGACCGGCTCTCGGTCGAGTGGCAGCCGACGGCGCTGACCAGGGGTCTGCTCGACCTCGAGCAGGTCGAGGCCCGAGGCGTGACCGTGGTCACGGCCTCCGAGCCGGCGCAGGAGGAGGAGGAGGCGCCTTTCGAACCCCCGGACCTGCGGCTCCCGATCGCGGTGCGAGTCGACCAGGCGAGCCTCGAGGATCTCACCATCCGCAGCCCCGAGCCGCCCCCTGGAGAGCGGCCCCCTCCGGAGGACGACGGTGCGCGGGAGGACGAGTCGGCTGCCGGCGAGGCGGCCTCCCGCGAGGCGGCCTCCAGCGAGCCACTGACCGTCCAGCAGGTCCGGTTGCGCGGGCTCTCCATCGCCCCCGGCGGCGGGCCGATCCGGGTCGAACGGCTGGCAGTCACCACCCCCGACACCAGCGTCCAGCTCGCCGGCATGCTGACGCCGGTCGGCGACTACCGCTTCCGGTTCGACACCGGCTGGCGCACCGAGGGGGCCTACCTCGAGGAGGAGCCGCCCCTGGCCGTGACGGGAAGCGGCGAGCTGAGCGGCTCGCTCCAACGCATCGAGCTCGACCAGCAGATCACGGTGAGGCTCGAAGACGCCGGGCCCGACGTGCCCGAGGTGCTCGATGCTGCCGTCTCGGGCGCGGTGGAGGACCCGCTCGGCCGGCCGAGCGCCGATCTCGAGGTGGCCTGGAGCCGGCTGCGCTGGCCGGTGTCCGGGGATCTGGTGGCGGAATCCCGGGGCGAGGCGCGCGTGACCGGCGATCTGGACCGCATCGAGGTCGAGGGCGTGGTCCGCGCCAGCGGCCCGAACCTGCCCGAGGCTGCGCTCGCCCTCGAAGGCGCGACCGACCTCGAGAGCTTCACTGCGCGTTCGCTGGAGCTGCGCACCCTGGGCAGCGTGATCACGGGATCGGCCACGGTGAGCTGGAGCGAGAACCTGACCTGGACGGCGCAGCTCGAGGGACGGGACCTCGACCCGTCGGTGCAGTGGCCGGAATGGCCGGGCCGCCTGTCGGTCCAGTTCGCAGGTCGAGGCAGCCTCGACGAGGAGGGCGTCGCGCGCACCCAGGCGGATCTCGAGCGCATCAGCGGCACTCTGCGGGGCCACCCCGTCTCGGCCACCGGCGAGCTGCTCATGGTGGGCGAGGACCTGCAGTCGCTGGTGCTCGCGGCGCGATCCGGCGATGCCCGGCTGCGACTCGAAGGCTCGCTGACCGATCAGGCGGACTTCGACTTCGTCGCCGAGATCCCCGATCTGGGGCAGGTGCTTCCCGACGCCAGCGGATCGCTCCAGGCTCGGGGCCGGCTGCGCGGCTCCCGCGAGCAGCCGGTGGTCACCGCCGAGCTGACCGCGAACGACCTCGCGATCGGCCCGACGCGCCTGGCTGCCGCCTCGGCGACGATCGATGGGGTCGTCGCCGAGGGCGGCGAGGTGGACCTGGCGCTCGCGATCTCGGCGATCGACTCCGAGCAGCTCAGCGCTCGCGACGTCCAGCTCGAGCTGCACGGCACGCTGGGCCGCCTCGAGCTCCCGGCGTTGTTCGAGGAGAGCCTGGTCGAGACGCGCATCACGGCGAGCCGGGTGATCGCAGGAGCCGCGAACGCGAGCGGGGTCTCGATCGGGTTCGAGGGCTCCCTCGGGGATCACGTCCTTGCTCTCGCGGCCGATTCCGCCGGGCAGCCAGGTGGGCAGGAAGCGGCCCAGAACCTGCGGATTCGCGCCGAGGGTGGAGCCTCCGAGGCGTCGCTCGACGGGCGCTGGGTGGGGACGCTGGAGGAGCTCCGTCTGCTCGCTCCCGGCCTCGGCCGGTGGTCCCTCGAGTCTGAACTCGCCCTCGAGCTCTCGAGCGACCGGGTCGAGGTGGGCCGTGGCTGCTGGCGCCGCGATGGAGGCGAGACCGAGGATCCCGAGCCATCCTTCGTCTGCGGCGAGGCGACCTGGAGCCGCCAGGAGCCGTGGGCCGTTCGCGCCGAGCTGACCGGCATTCCGCTCGGTCTGCTCGACCCGCTCCTCGAGCCGACGCCCGAGTGTCCACCCGCGGGCGCGGCGATCGCCGGTCCCGGCGACGCCAACGCCGAGACGGTAGGGGCCCGGACCGGCGCCGCCGCGACCGGCGAGCCGGCCGAGGCTCGAATCGACAGCGAGACCGGCTGCGCTGGCCGCCCGGCGGGGTCGCTTCAGGCTCTCGACCTCGAGGGCAGGCTCGACGGTCGCGTACGGGCTTCGGGGACCGGCGGGTCGATCCGCGAAGCAGTCGCCGAGATCACGCGACTGGAGGGCGTCGCGCACGCGCGGCTGGCTGACGGCGAAGACCTCGACGTGCCGTTTCGGGGAGGCCGCGCCGACGTGGTGCTCGACGCCGGGGCCGGCGCGACGCTCGAGGTCCGTCTCGAGCTGCCGGCGCACGACGGGCTGGTGGCTGCTCGGGTCGAGCTGGCCGGCTACTCGCCGGCGGAGTCGTGGGTGCCGAGCGACGATCAGCCGCTGAGCGGTCGGCTCGAGGTAGAGCTGAAGGATCCGGCCTTCCTCGAGCTCTTCATCCCGAACCTGCGCCGGCCGCGCGGCGACATCGACGCCGACCTCTCGCTCTCGGGCACGATGGGCCGCCCCTGGCTGGAGGGTGCCGCGGTGGTGAGCGACGCCTCGGGCCGCCTGATCCTCTCGAGCCCCGATCGTTCCTCCGAGGAGCTCGGATTGGACTTTGCCGACGCCGACCTCGAGGCCAGCTTCGACCGCTCCGGCGCACGCATCGAGCTGTCGTTGCTCACCACCGATCCGGCTGGCCGCGCGCAGGGCAACCTGGAGCTGCCCGGCTTCCGGCTGGCGGCGGGCGACCCCCTCGATCGGCAGGAGCTGGAGGGCCGGCTCGAGTTCGCGCTCGACGGCATCGCCCCGGTCGCCGAGCTGGTCCCCCAGCTCGCCGGCGTCCAAGGGCGGATCGACGGAAGCTTCGCGATTGCCGGGTCCCTCGGAGCTCCCGAGCTCGATGGCCGGGCCGAGCTCCGCGACTTCTCGGCCGAGATCCCCGAGCTCGGGGTCGAGCTCCGCGAAGGTTCCGTCACGCTCTCCGGCACGCCCGGCGAGAGCATCACGCTCACTGCGTCGGTGCGATCGGGACCCGGGACGCTCGAGGCGAGCGGCACGGTCACCACGACCGAAGCGGGCTTCAGGACCGAGCTCGAGATCGACGGCACCGACGTCACCGTCGCCAACACGCCCGACATCCGGGTGCGCGCCTCCCCCGACCTCACCGTGGTGGCGAACGCCGACGAGATCCACGTGGAAGGCGACGTCGTCCTGCCCTGGGCCCGCATCGAGCTGCGGGAGCTTCCCGAGCGGGCGATCGAGCCTTCGACCGACATCGTCCGCGTCGACCGGCCGCCGAGTCGGGAGATTCAGCCGGTGGACAAAGGTCCCGTGATCACCGGCCGCGTGCGTCTGATCTTCGGGGACGACTTCGAGTTCGAGGGGTTCGGCTTCGATGTCGAGCCACGCGGGAGCCTTCTGATCACCGAGACCGGCCGCGGCACGACTCTCGCCACCGGTCAGCTCGTGCTGGACGGCGGCAGCTACAAGGCCTACGGCCAGAAGCTCGAGATCACCGAAGGGCGCATGCTGTTCGGGGGCGGGCCGATCCAGAACCCGGCGCTCGCGGTCGAGGCCTACCGGACGGTGGACTCGGTCGAGGCCGGGGTGCGGGTGAGCGGCAACCTGCAGCGCCCGATCGTCACCCTCACCTCGAACCCCTCGATGCCCGAGAGCGACATCCTCCACTACATGATGCTGGGCCGCGCTCCCGGCGCGGTCGCCACGGCGAACGAGACCGACCTGCTCGCTCGGGCCGCGGCCTCGCTCGGCATCAAGGGAGGGAACCTGCTCGCGCGCAAGCTCGCCGCCCGCTACGACATCGACGAGCTCGGCATCGAGACCGACGGCGGCTTCGACACGGCGTCGCTGGTCGTCGGCAAGTATCTCTCGCCCCGGCTCTACGTGACTTACGGAATCGGCCTGTTCGAGCCGATCTCGATCATCACCTTGCGCTACATCCTGAGCTCGAAGTGGACACTGCACGCCGAGAAGGGCCGCGGCACCGGCGCGGACCTGATCTACAACATCGAGACCGGGCGACGCGTGCCACGGGAGAATCCTCCGTAGTTCCGGCCCAGGCTGGGAGCGATGCCTCACGCTCGAGTGTGGGGATCCTCTCCGAGGGCGCGTGGCGTCCTCGCGAGGCTGGTGGCGCGCCGGGTGGTGCACTCCCTCGACCAGCACTCCCACGACGAAGCGCCACCCGATGCGCTGGAGGCGACTTCCGCTACACGTTGAACAGGAAGTGGACGACGTCGCCGTCGCGCACGAGGTAGTCCCTGCCCTCGGAGCGGCGTTTGCCGGCCTCCTTCGCAGCCTGCTCGCCGAGCTCGAGGAAGTCCTCGAGATCGATGACCTCGGCGCGGATGAAACCGCGCTCGAAATCGGTGTGGATGACACCGGCGGCGCGGGCGGCGGTGGTGCCCACCGGAATCGTCCAGGCGCGTACCTCCTTGGGCCCGGCGGTGAAGAACGTGTGCAGGCCCAGCAGGCGATATCCGGCGCGGATCACGCGATGCAGACCCGGCTCCTCGAGCTCGAGCTCGGCGAGCAACTCGCCGCGCTCCGCCGGCTCCAGCTCGGCGAGCTCCGCCTCGAGCTTGTTGCAGATGACGACCACCTCGGCGCCCTCGGCCGCCGCGATCTCCCGCACCGTCTCGACCTGGTGGCCGCCCTCGAGCATCCCCCGCTCGTCGACGTTGGCGACGTACATCGTGGGCTTCTCGGTCAGCAGGTGGAAAGGGCGCAGCAGCCGCCGCTCGGCGGCGGTGAGGTCGAGGGCGCGGGCGGGGGCGAGCGAGTCGAGCCGCGGCTGGATCCGCTCGAGTAGCGCGAGCTGCGCCCTCGCCTCCGGCTCGCCCCCCTTGGCCTGACGACCGACCCGCTTGATCGCTCGCTCGACGGTCTGCAGGTCGGCGAGGACGAGCTCGGTCTGGATGACCTCGATGTCGTCGCGCGGATCGATCCGGCTCGACACGTGCGTCACGTTGCCGTCCTCGAAGCAGCGCACGACGTGGGCGATCGAGCTGACCTCTCGGATGTGGGCCAGGAACTGATTGCCCAACCCTTCTCCCGTCGAGGACCCACGCACCAGGCCGGCGATGTCGACGAACTCCATCACCGCCGGCGTCACCTTCTGCGGCTTCACCTTGGCGGCGAGGGCATCGAGACGGGGATCGGGAACCGGCACCACGCCGGTCGAAGGATCGATGGTGCAGAACGGATAGTTCTCGGCCGCCACCGCCGACTCGGTGAGGGCGTTGAACAGGGTCGACTTGCCGACGTTGGGCAGGCCGACGATGCCGCAGGTGAAGCCCATGGCGGGCTCGTCCTCCCTGGAACGGAGCTGTGGAGCGGGGAAGTGGATCGGGGGCCGAGGATCGGGGGCCGAGGATCGGCCGCCGAGAATCGGCGGGCCGCCGGACGGCGGCGCGCGAGCCTAGCAGCCCGGGGTCGTGCGCCGGGCTGACGGCACCCGTCCGCTCTCGAGCCGAGGGTCCGCGGGCCGGGAGCGCCGAGCTGGATCTGCCGGACGACCGGCGGCGCGCACCGACGCCTCTCAGGGCTCAACGGCGGCCGGAGCCCCGACGAGGCCCTGCGCCGCGCTCGACGCCGGCTCGGCCTGCAACCTCGCGACGAGGTCGCGAGGCGCTCGCTCGCGGAACGACGGTGGAGCTGTGAAGGCGTGACGCCGAACGTTTCGCGAAAGGTGGTGGTGAAGTGGCTGTGGCTGGCGAAGCCCCAGCGGAGCCCGAGGTCGGAGAGGTTCCGGTCCCCCTCGACCAGCGCGACCAGCGCCTTGCGCAGCCGGATCTGCAACCGGTACTGGTGCGGGCTGAGGTCGACGTGCCGGCGGAGCAGGCGGCCGAGGTGAGAGCTCGAGCAGCCGAGCGCGGCCGCCAGCTCCGCGAGCGTGCGGTGGGTGGCGGACTCGGCGCCGAGCAGCTCGCGGGCGCGCTCACCCAGCGGTGTGCGCTCGAGCAGCGTGTCCCCCCGACGGGCGTCGAAGCGTCGGGCTTCGGCGACCGCGCGCCTCAGGAGGAGATGGCTCGCCCTCTCCAGCAGCCCGCGGCGACAGCCTCCCTCCTCGATCGCGGCCGCCAGCTCGCAATGCAGAAAGTAGGTCGTCGCGCCGACCGGCGCGAGCTGAAACCGCCACCTCGATCGTTCTCCCGCGACGCTCCGCTCGAGCAGCCGCTCCACCAGAGACGCGTCGACGCCGATCCAGGTGCTGCGATCGCTCTCGCCCTCGATGCCGTCGCGGAAGTAGATCTGGTCCGGGTCGAGGAAGTGGATGGTCATCGCGTCGGCGAGGTAGGAGGCGCCACCCAGTCACCGCAGCCTCACGGCTCCCCTCTGAAAGACGACGATGTGCTCGCCCGGGACACCCGAGAAGCGGAAGTTCTCGCTGCCCGGCGCCGTCTGGAACCGGCCGATGCGCAGCCCTTCGCCCTGGTAGACGACCTGGCCCTCGTTGTTGCAGCGAGGAACCGGCACGCTGCGCTGCTCGCCGACCTGGACCAGGAGCGGCGGCCCGAGCGCCGGGGCGGCCGCCCCGCTCCCTGGCATCCGCCACGGTCGGCGAGCTCCGGAGTCCTCGGCGACGGCCGTCATCATGGCTCTGAGCTTCCTGCGATCTGCGTTTGTCGTCGATCCCTGATTCGAGACGATCCGCCCGACGATCAGTCTAAGACCGCGCCCGTGGGAGCGCCTATCAGGAAACGCGCCACCGGCTCCCGGTCGGTCCAATCCGATGGATCGATGCGCCGGCGCCACTGGCTCCAGCTCCGGCTCCGGGTTCGGCTCCGGAAGGCTCGATCCTCCCTCAGTCGCCGAACCTCCTCCGCTCGAGCTCGGCCTCGCCGGCGCGCAATCGCACCACGAACAAGTCGCCGTAACGATCTTCGGGGACCTCGACGGTCTCCTCGACGCCCAGCCGCGCGATCAGGGCCGGAATGGTGTTGGAGTGGCCGGCGACCACGATGGCGCTCCCGGGAGCGGCGCTCGACAGCCGCTGGGCCAACGTGTCGCCGGCCGCCGCGTCGATCACCTCGACGGTCAGCCCCAGCCGCTCGGCCAGAGGCTGGACGGTCTCCTGGGTGCGTCGGAACTCGCTGGCGATCACCGCCTCGACCCCGTGGTCCGCGAGCTGGTCGGCGAGCGCGCGCGCGCGGGCGGCGCCCTCCTCGGCGAGGCCGGGGTCGGGGTCGCTTCCGTTCGCCTTCTCGGCGTGGCGGACCAGGAAGAGCGTGATCGGCGCAGCCTCGGAGTCTCCGGCGGCCTCGGGCGAGGGCTTCGCCGCCGTCCTCCCCTCCTCCACCACCTCCGAAGCCGACCCGCCGCAGCCCAGGAGCGCCCCGGCCAGCAGGACGAGCAGGAGCGAGAGCCGTTGACGTTCCCGGCGCGCGCGAGGACCAGCCGCCATCAGACCGCTTCCCACGAGAACACGTCGGCCGAGCGGTCGAGCGGGAAGAACGAGCCGGCGAGCGCCGGCATCGCGTGCTCGGCGATCGTCTCGGGCGTCCAGCCCTCGCCTCGGTGCACCGAGCGGATCGGGCGCGACTGGCTCATCAGGAAGATCTCGTTCTTGCGCACGGCGAAGATCTGCCCGCTCACCTCCTTCGCCGCATCGCTGCCGAGGAAGGCCGCGAGCGGTGCGATGTGGGCCGGCGTCATCTCCTTGATCTTGGCGACCCGCGCTTCCTGCTCGGGATCGGCGGTCGGAATGGTGCCGATCAAGCGGCTCCAGGCGAAGGGCGAGATGCAGTTGGAGCGCACCTCGAAGCGCGCCATGTCGAGCGCGATCGACTTCGACAGTCCCACGATGCCGAGCTTGGCGGCGGCGGAGTTGGCCTGACCGAAGTTGCCGATCAACCCCGAGGTCGAGGTCATATGGACGAGGGAGCCGCCGATCTGCTTGCGGAAGTGCGTGGCGGCTGCACGCGAGACGTTGAAGCTGCCTTTGAGGTGGACGCCGATCACGGCGTCCCAGTCGGCCTCGGTCATCTTGTGGAAGATCACGTCGCGCAGGATGCCGGCGTTGTTGACCACGCAGTCGAGCTGCCCCCAGGTGTCGAGCGCCTGCTCGACGATGCGGTGCGCGGCGTCCCACGCGGCGACGCTGTCGTAGCTGGCGACCGCCTCGCCGCCCGCCGCCGTGATCTCGTCGACGACCTGCTGCGCGGGAGTCCGATCGGCGCCCTCCCCCTTCTCCGATCCGCCCAGGTCGTTGACCACGACCTTCGCGCCGCATGCCGCCATCAGCTTGGCGATCTCTCGGCCGATGCCGCGCCCGGCGCCGGTGACGATCGCGACCTTCTCGTGGAGCATCGGTGGGTTCATCGGGGAGTCCTCGAGTGGCGGCCTTCAGCGAAGCGACGGCATTCAGCGAAGCGGAAGCCTCCAGCGAAGCGATGTCGGACCTAGGCGTCGACGCGCGCGGTGGCGCTGCCGGACAGCACCTCGACGCCGTCCTGGTTGACGGTCGAGATCTCGAGGTCGACGAGATGCTCTCCCGCCTCCTCACGGATCGCACTGACCGTGGCGGTCGCACGGAGCGTGTCGCCCGGCCACACCTGCGCCTTGAACCGCACGCCGTATCGCTTCAGCCGGCCGTCCCCGACGGTGTCGGTGACCAGCTTGCCCGTCATCCCCATGGTCAGCATGCCGTGGGCGAAGACCGCCGGATAGCCGGCCACCCTGGTGGCGAAGATCTCGTCGGTGTGCAGCGGGTTGTAGTCCCCGGACGCCCCCGCGTACTGGACGATCTGGGTGCGGGTCAGGTCGTCGACCAGGACCTGCTCGAACCTCTGGCCGACCTCGATCTCGCTCGCCTTCAGCGCCATGTTCGTCATCCTCCCCTGGAAGCCACCTCGCGACGTCGACGAGTGTGGCCGATGGCCGGAACCCCGCGGGCGCCCCGAGTCGACCGAACCGGCTCGCGCGCCGCGTCGGCGAGCTCCCGGCTCGAGCGTCCAGGTCGCCCACTGCGCGGGCGCCTCGCTACTCCTGCTCCACGACCCTCTCGGTGCGCACGCCGACCGAGCGCGCGGTGACCACCAGCTCGCCGTCCTGGTCTCGGTACTCGGTGATCCGCTCGCTGAACAGCAGCTTGCCGCCGCGCCTGCCCTGCTTCTCCCAGCTCTCCCCATCGCGAACCGTGACGCTCAGCACGTCTGCGGGCCGAGGATGGCGGTGGTACTCGAAATGCTGCTCGGCGTGCAGACCGGTCCCGCCGCCGACCTGATCGGGGGTTCCGCTGGGCTCTCGCCCGGAGCCGAACCAGGGCTCGCCGATCCTGGGCCGCAGGAAGTACTCGGGGTCGAACTGGGCGCTCGCCTGACAGAAGGTCGGCGGCGCGATGATCCCCTGCGCCTCGGTGCCGGCGGCGTGTTCGGCGTCGGAGTAGACGGGGTTGGGATCCCCGACTGCGCGCGCGAACATCAGGATGTGGCTCGCTTCGACCGGAAAACGGATCTCGGTCATCGGGTTCCTCCAGCCGGCAGCCGCTCCGACCCCCGATCCAGTCCGCGGGTCCCGGGCGCCGCTCCTCGAGGCGGGCAATCTATCAGCCGGCTGAGTCCGAAGGGCGGCCTGGGCTCGAGCGCTCGCTCGATCAATGCTGATCGCCGACCAGACCGGCGCGACCGCCAACCGCCAGAGCCAGAGTCACAGCCACAGCCACCGCCACCGCCACCGCCACCGCCACCGAGCATCGCCGCGGCGAAGCCCGTCGCCGATGCAACCGATACGATCCGCTGCTCGTGGGACATCGGCTCCAATCGAATCGCCTGTCGACCTCTTGGAGGTGGCGCGATCCATGATCCGGCGCGGCCTCGACCACCCCGAGACCAAGAAGTCGCGACTCCGAGCCTTCGGCGTCCGCTGTCGATGAACCTCCTCCTGCTCACCGAGAGCGATCTCGACGCCGAAGGCCTCGCCGAGCTCCGCGACGAGCGGATCGATCACGTGCGGCGGATCCTGCGAGCGCGACCGGGGGACGTGCTGCGCGTCGGCCGCCTCGATGGACCGATCGGCGAAGGGCGCATCGAGACCCTCGATCGTGAGAGGTTGGTCCTGAGCGTCACCTGGGGCGGACCGCCTCCGCCGCCGCTCCCCGCCACTCTGATCCTCGCTCTTCCGCGCCCCAAGTTCCTCGGCCGCATCCTGCAGTCGGCGACCGAGGTCGGGGTCAAGGAGATCGTGTTGCTCGGCACTCGACGGGTCGAGAAGAGCTACTGGAGCAGCTCGCTGCTCGAGCCGGCGGCAATCGAGCGGCACCTGCGCCTGGGTCTCGAGCAGGCCTGCGACACGATCCTTCCGCGCGTCGAGCTCGAGCGGCGCTTCCGCCGCTTCGTCGAGCAGCGCCTGCCCGAGCTGCTCGCGAAGGGCGAGCTGATCGTCGCCCACGTGGAGGCCCCGCGCGACTTTCCGGCCGACGACGCAACGGTCGCGGGCGTCCTCGTCGGTCCGGAGGGGGGTCTCCTGGACCACGAGATCGAGGCGCTCGCCGAGAGAGGAGCCCGGCTCGTCGGCCTCGGTCCTCGGACGCTCCGGGTCGAGACCGCCGTCTCGGTGGCACTGGGCGCTCTGCTGCGCCGGCAGCCCGTTGTATGAAGCTCCTAGGAGCCGGCGCCAGAGCCCGCGCTCGAGGTCCGTCAGCTCCGCAGGTCAGGAACGAACAGCGGTCGTGGCCGGCGCCGCGAGCCGGTCGGCCGCCGGCAGCCGCCGTGAGATGCCCCAGGCCGGGCAGCGACGAGCCGCTCCCCGGCCCGACCCGGTTCACCGCAATGCCTCCTCGAGCGCGGTCGCCGCATCCGTGGAGGCGTCCCGATACTTGACGATGATCGGCGCGAACAGCGACAGACCGTGCTCCTCGGCGAAGGCGCCTCGCGGCGTGCGAGCGCCCGGCACCACCACCGCGCCCTCGGGCACCTGGCCCCGCCGGATCGTCTCCTCGACCAGGTCGTAGATCAGGGTCGACGCGGTCAGATGCACGCCCGGCGCCAGCACCGCCCGCCGTCCCACCAGCACCCCCTCGAAGACGCCGCTCTGGGCGCCGACGAACGCCCCCGACTCGACGACGACCGGGAGAGCGCCAGGCGGCTCGAGCACGCCGCCGATCTGAACGCCCGCGGAGAGGTGGACGTGCGCGCCGATCTGCGCGCAGCTCCCCACCAGGACGTGCGAATCGATCATCGTCCCTTCGCCGACCCAGGCGCCCACGTTGACGTAGGAGGGCGGCATGACGACGACGCCGGCGGCGAGGTGGGCCCCCCGCCGAACGGCCGAGCCGCCGGGGACGAGCCGGATGCCGTCGCCGGCCTCGAAGCGGCGCACCGGAAACGCCGCGCGATCGAGGGCGGGCGCGGCGCCCCCCGGCATCTCGACGATCGGTGTGGAGCGAAACCCGGCGAGGATCGCCGTCTTGACCCAGGGCACGGCGCGCCAGCCGCCGCCGTCGGCGACCGGCAGCGCAGCGCGGATCACGCCGCGCTCGAGCCCCGTGATCGCGGCTTCGAGCGCGATCGGGAGCAGCGGATCGTCCAACACCGCCTCCGTTGCACGCGAGAAGAACCCGTCCAGACGCTCGACGCCGAATCGCAGGTCGGGCTCGAGCGACGGCGAAGCCGACTCGGGCGCGCTCACGCCGCCACCTCGCGGAAGCCGGCGAGCACTCCGTCGAGCCGGCGCCGGGTCTCCTCCGACGCGCGGCTCAGGGGGAGACGAACGGTGTCGTCGGCGATGCCGAGGATGGCGAGCGCCGCCTTGAGCGGCACCGGGTTCGACTCGAGGAAGAGCGCCTCCATCAGGGGCGACAGCGCCCTGTGCAGGTGGCGCGCCTCGGTCAGCCGGCCGTCGAGCGCGGCTTCGACCAGCCGGCGCATCTCGGTCGGCATCACGTTGCCGGCGACCGAGACGAGACCGCGAGCGCCGAGCGCGATCGCGGCGAGCGCGATCCAATCGTCGCCGGCGAGCACCGTCCTGCCCTCGGGCAGCTCGCGCAGCATGCGGTCGATCTGCGCCAGGTCGCCGCTCGACTCCTTGATCGCGACCACGCTCGGGATGCTCCACAGCCGCGCGAGGTTCGGGGGCGTGAGGTTCTGGCCGGTTCGCCCCGGGACGTTGTAGACCATCAGCGGGAAGTCCGCGGCGGCCTCGGCGACCGCGGCGAAGTGCGCGAACAGGCCGTCCGGGTTCGGCTTGTTGTAGTAGGGGGTGACCAGCAGAGCCCCGTTCGCGCCCGCCGCCCGGGCGCTGCGGGTGAAGCGGACGGCCTCGCGCGTGTCGTTCGATCCGCAGCCGACGATGACGGGCAGCCCGCGAGCCGCAGCGATCACGGTCTCGACGATCCGCTCGCGCTCGTCGTCGTCGAGGGTGGCGGCCTCGCCCGTCGAGCCCAGCGCCACCAGCCCGTGGGCGCCGCCCTCGACCACGCGCGTGGTCAAGGCCGAGCAGGCCTGCAAGTCGAGGCTGCCGTCCTGGCGAAAGGACGTCGCGAGCGCCACCCATAGACCGTCGAAGCCGCCGCGTGACGTTGGATCGCGAGCCTCGAGCCTCCTCTGTCGCTCCTGCATCTCAGTCTCCTCGGATGAGTGGACCGAGCATCGCGTCGGCGACGTGGTCCATGGTGAACAGGCCGCGGCGACCGGCGATCCAGTCGGCGGCAGACAACAGTCCCTGGGCGAACGGCGCGCGCGTGCGCGCGCGATGGATCAGCTCGAGCTGCTCGCCGGGCGCATCGAGCCCGAGCACGTGCGTACCCGCCGCATGGCCCGCGCGCAAGGTGCTGACCGCGAGCTCGCCGGCCTCGCCCGCCCCCTCTCGCCACGCCGCCGCAAGCCGCAGTGCGGTCCCCGACGGCGCGTCGCGCTTCGCGGCATGGTGGTGGTCGAGGAGGTAGCCCCCTGCGGCGTCTCCGTAGTGGGCGCGCATGAACGCGCCGAGCACCCGCGCCAGCCGCGTCATCAGGAGCACGGTGAGCGATCCGTTGGGGGCGACGACCACCCCGATGCGCTCGCCGACCCGACGCTCCAGGTCGTCGAGCCGCCAGCCGGTAACCGCGATCACCAGGTGCGTCGAGTGCTCGAGCGCCCACTCGAGGTGCGGTTCGACCGCCTCGGCCAGGGAGCAGTCGATGGCCACGCGCACCGGCTCCCCCGGCCGCTCGCCCCGTCCACAGCGCCAGGCGACGCGGTCAACCGCGGCTTCTGCCACCGCGCCGGCCAGCCGTCCCCGGCCGAAGATGCCGATCCTCATCGCCCGGTCCGCGGTGCTGGCGAATCGTGGAGCGGCTCGCGACCGTCCCGTCTCGTCTCGAGGAGCTGCATGGGACACCTCTCGTGGTTCCGGTGGACTCGGAGCTCCACGACCGGTGCCCCGAAACGACGAAAACCCGCTTCGGCAGCACCGTCGCGGGTTTGGAGGCTTTCGAGCGTTGGTCTCGGATCGGCTCAGGGCCCAGAGTCGAACGCACCCTCTCCTCGCGCACGGCGTGGAGCCTTGCGCTTGCACTTTCGCGGCAGCGAGAGGAGGTGACAGCTCGTCATTGGGCTTGCAGGATTAGAGGCGATCCTCGACGCCCTGTCAAGAGTGTTTCGGTCAAGAGTGTTTCGGCTCCCCCCAGTGCATTCGCGGGCTCATTCTCCGGCCCCATTTCGCCCAGCCAGGGGAGGATGGCGAGGAGCGCCATCCCTCTCGAGCTCCTCCTCGCGCGAAGACTCGGACAGCCGGCCAGGCGTCGGCTCCGGCGCGGCAGAGGTAGACTCGTCAATCGCATCAACCTCGGATTCGCTGGCGACGCTGCAGGATCGTGGAGCTGCCGTCGCTCGAGGAGGAGAGCCATCCCCGCCAAGCGTTCGAAGAGCCCGAGTGCCGGAAGGCCGCGCCGTCGATCCGGACGCTCCTCCGCCGACCGTGCGGCGGAGCGGGCGAACAACGGGTTGCCGCCCGAGCCCGTCGTCGAGCAGCAGGCCGATCCGTGCGCCGGCGCACTCCACCGGCCGCCGGTCCCCCCGCACCGCCGGCTGCGAGCATTCGCGTTCGACCCGAGCCTGGCCGCGGAGCTCGACACCTCGGGGCTCGAGTCGGTGACGCTCGAGGTCCCCTGGGAGGAGAGCTGGGACGAGAACGAGCGCCGGTGCGTCCTCCGTGGTCCCGTCGGACGTTACGTCGAGGTGATCGACCACGACCCGGCGAGCCGCGCCTTCTATCCGCCGGTCGAGCTCAACGACCCGTACCTGCTGGCACGCGACGGTCACGATCCTTCGGAATCGAATCCGCAGTTCCACCAGCAGATGGTCTACGCGGTGGCGATGACGACGATCCGGCACTTCGAGAATGCGCTCGGACGCGCCGCCCTGTGGTCCGACCGGCCCTTCCACGAGGTCGACGATCCGGAGGAAGCCTTCGTCGAGCGGCTGCGCATCCACCCCCACGCCCTGCGCGGCGCCAACGCCTACTACAGCCCGGAGCGCAAAGCGCTCCTGTTCGGGTACTTCCCCGCCGCCGAGGGGGTGCACGACCGGGGTCTGGCGCCCGGCGCCACGATCTTCACCTGCCTCTCCTACGACGTCGTCGCCCACGAGACTGCGCACGCGCTGCTCGACGGCATGCACTCCCGCTTCATCGAGGCGACCAACCCCGACGTCCTGGCCCTGCACGAGGCATTCGCCGACATCGTCGCCATCTTCCAGCACTTCACTCATCCCGAGGTGCTCCGCCACACCATCGCGAGGACCCGCGGCGACCTCGGGCGCCAGTCGCTGCTCGCCGAGCTGGCACGGCAGATGGGACGCGCGATCGGCCGGCGCGCGGCGCTGCGCAACGCACTCGACCCCGAGCTGCGGCCGCATCCTTCCCAACTCGAGAGCACGACCGAGCCGCACGACCGGGGCGCGATCCTGGTGGCGGCGGTGTTCGACGCCTTTCTCCAGATCTACCGGGTCCGGGTCGCCGACCTGCTGCGCATCGCGACCCAGGGCACCGGCGTCCTGCCCGAGGGCGACATCCACCCCGACCTGGTGGCGCGGATGGCGAGGGAGGCGGCGACCACTGCACGACACGTGCTCCACATGTGCATCCGGGCCCTCGACTACTGCCCTCCGTTCGGAATCGACTTCGGCGACTACCTCCGGGCCTTAATCACGGCCGACCTGACGCTCGTCCCGTACGACCAGCGCAACTACCGCGCGGCCTTCATCGACGCCTTCCGCGCCCGCGGCATCCTGCCCCACGGGCTGCGCGGGCTCGGCGAGGACAGCCTGCGCTGGCAGGCGCCCGCCACCCAGCTCCCGGCACGGGCGCTGGCCCCCCTGTTCGACGCAATCGAGCTCGAGGAGACCTCCGGGCGAAGCGAGGGCGAGCCAAGCGACCGCGCTCGGCGCGGGGCCGTCAGCCCGCTGCGCGACCTGGTCGACCTGTGGACGCTCGACCGCGAACGGCGCGATGTCTGGCGAGCGGCTCGGCGCCTGCGCGGTCGCCTGCAGCGCGTCATCGGCGGCTGGGACGCGGAATGGGCGGCGAGAGAGCTGCACCTGCTGCTCGATCCGGTCGACCTCCCGAGCGTCTACCGCGATGCGAGCGGCAGGCCGACCACCGAGGTCCACTCCGCCCGCATTGCGCGCCGCCGTGGCCCGCGCGACGAGGAGGTCGTCGAGCTGGTGGTCGAGATCACGCAGCGCCGGCGCGCCTGGGACGACGCCGATCGCCAGACCGAGATCGACAGCGGCGCCGCCGCGCTGAGAGAGGACGATCACGGCGACTTCCGGTTCCGTTCGGGCTGCACCCTGCTGATCGACCTGAGCTCGCGCCAAGTGCGCTACGCGATCCGCGCCAGAGGACCGATCAGCGACAACCGGGTGCTTTCGGCGCAGCGCCGCTACCGCTCGAGCGCGACGCCCGGCCTGCGCATCACGTACCTGGGCGATCGCGGCGGCCGGCTGCGCGACGTCGAGCCCTTCGCCTTCCTCCACGGTCCCGCGGCGAGCCCCCGATAACGGCTCCGCATCCGAATCCCTCATGTGTCCTCGAGCCCGACCGACCCGCGCAGGAGCAGCTCCATGGCGAAGATGACGCCGCCGCCGAGCGGCGTGAAGATCCGGATGTACCGCCAAGGGTTCGGCGACTGCTTCCTGCTCGCCTTCCCGACCAGCGAGCCCGACGTCGCCTGGTACGTGCTCGTCGACTGCGGCCTGTTCTGGGCCTACTCGGCCGTCGACGGCGGTCCGAGCCAGAGCGAACGGATGGACGCCGTGGTCCGGGATCTCGAGCTCGCCACCGGCGGCGTCATCGACACGCTGGTCGTCACCCACGAGCACTTCGACCACCTCGCCGGCTTCCACTGGACGGATGCCCGTGATCGATTCCAGCAGAGCTTCGTCTATGGCGAGCTCTGGCTCGCCTGGACCGAGCGGCGCGAGGGCGACGCGCTCGCAGACGAGCTGCGCGAGGAGGCTGGCCTGGCCCTCGGCGTCCTGTCGCAGGTTCAGGGCTTGCTGCCCGTGGGAGAGCTGCTCGACTTCTCGAAGAACACGGCGAGCGCGCTCGTCAATGCCCGCGCCCTGTTCGACGAAGACCGCGTGCGGACCCTCGATCCCGGAGAGGTCGTCGTGCCGCTCGGCGAGGGTGGGCCCAGGTTCTTCATCCTCGGACCTCCGCGCGACCGCGAGCTGCTGCGCACCAACCTCCGCGAGGACGAGCTGTTCGCCCGGCTACGGGCCGCTCAGCGGCGCGCCGAGCGAGACGCGCTGCTGGCGGCGGCGCGCGGGCACGCCGGCGAGGCCGACGACGGCGCGCCGTTCGCGCGCCACCGCGGGATCCGCGATCAGGAGGCGAGCGAGTCGAGCTTCTTCGTCGAGCACTACGGGCGGCCGAGCGCCGACGGCCAGCCGGACCAGCAGGCGTGGCGGCGCATCGACGGCGACTGGCTCGAGGCGCTCGCCGACCTCGCGCTCCAGTACGACGACTTCGTGAACAACACCAGCCTCGCCTTCGCCATCGAGCTGCCGGAGAGCAGGCGCGTCCTGCTCTTCCCGGGAGACGCCCAGTCGGGGAACTGGCTCTCCTGGGCCGACGAGGAGGAGGGATTCTCCTTTCTCGACGCTCCAGGCGTGACGGTCCACGACCTGCTGTCGCGCACCGTGCTCTACAAGGTCGGCCACCACGGCAGCCACAACGCCACGCTCGACGCCAAGGGGCTGGCTCGGATGACCTCGGACAAGCTCGTCGCCCTGGTGCCGACCGACGAGGAGTGGGCCTGGCAGAAGCGGCGCAGCGGCTGGAGGATGCCCTACCTCCCGCTCTACCGGGCGCTGCTGTCGAGAACACGAGGGCGCGTCGTACAGTCCGACATCGGGCTTCCCGACCGCAAGAAGAAGATGGCTCCGCACCCCAACCACGGCGGCCTGCCCTACAGCGAGGCCGACTGGGAAGCGCTGCAGGGCGAGATCGCGGCGCTCGACGCGACGATCCAGGAGCTGCACGGGCGGCTGGTCGAGACCGACCTCTTCTTCGAGATGACGATCCCCGACGAGGTCTGAGCGACGTCCGGCGCCGAGCGCTCAGCTCGAAGCCGAGCCGCCTCCTCTCCGATCGACGCGCGAGTCGCGGCGACGGCCGCGGTCGCCACCGAGCCCCAGATCGTCGACCTCCTCGTGGTCGGGTCGAGGGAACCGCCGGAAACGAAACCACAGCACCCCCAGCATGTCGAGCAGGGGGCGCCAGAGGAACACCCGCAGGCCGTAGCTCGACCGCCCCCCCCGGCGCGGCCGGTGGGCGACGTCGATCTCGCGGACGTCGTAGCCGGCAGCGACGGCGAGAGCCGGCAGGAAGGAGTAGAGCGTGCGGATCGGCAGCAGCGAGGCGACGACCTCGCGGCGCAGGACCTTGAGCGCACACCCGCCGTCGTGGAGACGATCCCCCAGGACGCGTCCCCGCACCGCGTTGGCGATTCGCGACATCGACCTGCGGAGCCAGGAGTCGGTGCGGGCGCGCCGCACGCCGACCACCATCGCCGCGTCGCCCAACGCCCCGATCAGCCGTGGGAGGTCGGCCGGATCGTTCTGACCGTCGCCGTCGAGGGTGACGATCAGCTCGCCGCGCGCGCAGTGCAACCCGGCCCACAGCGCTGCGCCCTGGCCGCGGTTGACCGGCGAGCGCAGGACGCGCAGCCGTGGCTCCGTGCGGCGGCGCTCGAGCAGGATCTCCGCGGTGCGATCACGGCTGCCGTCGTCGACCGCGACGATCTCCCAGCACCGGCCGGTCGCATCGAGGGCCGCCACCAGCTCGTCGAGCACGCCGGGCGCCGCCGCCTCCTCGTCGAAGAAGGGAACGACCGCCGAGAGCTCGACGGTCTCCCCGCCGGCCGTGCCCGCTCCGCTCACCGCGAGACCTTCTCACACGGTCCATAGGCGAGCAGGCGGAAGGCCTCGTGGAACGGTGCGAGGCCGGCGGCCTCGAGCTCGGCGCGCGCCTGCGACCAGCGGCGGTCGAGCACGAAGAAGTCCGATCCCGAGCAGTCGGCGAGCGCGGTACGCCACCAGCCCGGGGGCTGCAGCGCGGCGTCCGCTCGTGCGACCAGACGTCGGTACTCGTGGATCACGTAGTTGGAGCGAAACGGCGCGCCGTCGCGGGTGCTGACCAGGATCGGCCGACCGAGGTAGAAGGACAGCGTCGGCGAATAGCTCTCGATACCGATCAGCCGGTCGCCCGCTTCCATCCGCAGCGCGAGAGCCCTCGCCATCCCTCGCGACGACCGGATCTCGGCGATCTCGCGCAGGCTGTCGCCGACGATCCAAGGGAACAGGAGCATCGGCAGGGTCAGCGCCATCAGCGCCAGGTCGCCCCTGCGGGCGCCGGCTCGGACCGCGACCAGGAGGAGCAGGGTCGCGCCGGCGCCGAGCAGCGCGGCGACCGCGAGCAGGATCCCGGTGCGGAAGATCCCGGCCGAGGTCTCGGCATCGACGCGGGTGTCGACCGGGACCACCTCGAGGCCGACGAGCATCAACGGAACCGCCAGCAGGATCCAGCCGAGGGCCCCGGCGACCGCGCCGCGTCGGTCGCCCCCCTCCCCCCAGCCGGCGGCGGCGAGCAGAGCGAAGGCCGGGACCAGGGGCAGGACGTACTGGGGCTGCTTCGAGCGCGAGAGCGAGAACAGCAGGAACGGCAGCACCGCCCACAGCGCCAGGAACAGGACGAGCGACCGGCGCGAGTCGGGGGCGGCGCCGCCGGCCCGGCCGCAACGCGCCGAAAGCGCCAGTGCGCTCCACGGAAAGAACCCGGCGGCGACGAACGGAACGAAGAACCACCAGGGCTCGGCGCGCTCCAGAGCGTCCGAAGTCAGTCGCTCCCAGGTCTCGGTCACCGCGACGTAGCGGAGGAAGCCCGGCTCCTCGACCTCGACGGCGATCACCCACGGAGCCACCACGGCCGCGAACACGAGGAGCGCGCCCGGCGAGGCGATCCGGCCGGCGCGCCGGCGCCAGACCGCCCAGGGAACGGCGACCAGCAGCGGCACCGCGAGCGCCACCGGCCCTTTGGTCAGCACTCCGAGAGCCATCGCGAGCCAGGCGCCGTAGAGCCAGCGCCGGCGCAACGGCACCGCTCGAGCGCGCCGCTCCGGGTCGCTCTCTGGGCGGGAATCGTCTCCTTCGACCGCGCAGAACAGCCCGATCAGCGAGGCCGTGATCAGCAGACAGAGCGTGGCGTCGAAGATCGCGGTGCGGGCGAACGCCACGAACAGCGGCGTCGTCGCCGTCGCGAGCGCCGCGACCACCCCTCGCCTGCGACCGAGCCAGCGGGTGCCGAACCACCAGACCAGCGCGACCGTCAGCCACGCCGACACCAGGGCCGGCAACCGCACCGCGACCTCGCTGTGCCCGAAGAGCTCGAGCGAGCCGGCGATCAGAGCGAAGAACAGGAATGGCTTGTCGAGGTAGGGAAGCCCCTCGAGCCGCGGCACCACGAGGTCGCCGCTGCTCACCATTCCGGCCGCGATCGCCGCGTTGCGCCCCTCGTCGGGCTCGATCAGCGCGGGCACCCCCAGGCCGACACCCAGCATGGCGACGGCGGCGAGCGTCCACGCCACCAGCCAGGGCGACACCCCGTCGGAGGGCGGGCCGGAGTCGGTGTGGGGGTTCACGGGATCGGTCACCGAGGAGGAAAGCGGCGATGCCGGGCCGGCGGCGTCAGGTCCTCGAGCACACTCGCGCGAGGCCAGCGAGAACCGATCGAGCAATTTCTGTCACGGGCAGCCGCGAATGCTACCTCCGAGTCTCGCCCCTTTCCCCCCGCGCCCCCGCGCTCACGCCCTGTCCGGGCCGCCTTCCGACCCTCGCGTCTCAGGCGAACGACCCGTGGCGCGCCGCCACCTGCCGGCCGTGGCGGCAGACGATCTCGGGCAATGCCTCGACGTCGCCGAGCGCGGTCCTGAAGTTCACCACGCAGGCGCGCAGGTGGAAGCTCCCGTCCACCATCGCGTTGGACAGGAAGACCTCGCCGCTCTCGCGCAGCGTCGCGAGCAGCTCCTCGTTGATCGCATCGAGGAGCTCGCTCGAGCCCGGATCCCGAAGATCGATCCCCGGTGGCACGTACCGGAAGGTGGCGATCGACAGGTTGCAGACGCCGGCCTCCAGCTCGGCATGCGACTCCGCGGCGCGATGGAGCTCGCGGGCGAGCGCGATGTCCTGGGCGATCGCTCGCGCGTAGCCGCTGCGGCCGGCCTGGCGGATCGCCAGCCACACCTTGAGCGCGCGAAACCCGCGGGAGTTCTGCATTCCGAGCTCGTAATAGTTGTCGCGCGCCTCGTCCTCGCCCGTGAACCGGTAGTAGGGGGGCAGGTAGCTGAAGGCGTCGCGCAGGGTCTCGCGCTCGCGCACCAGGACGCACCCCGCCTCGAGCGGTGAGTACAGCCACTTGTGCGGATCGACCGCGATCGAGACCGAGACCGAGACCGTCGCGAAGATCCGCCGGCGCCTCCTCGGCGAGGACCGCGAAGGCGCCGTAGGCGCCGTCGACGTGGAACCACAGCCCCTCCTCGCGCGCCACGCCCGCGAGCTCGACCAGCGGATCGACGGCGCCGGTGCTCACCGTGCCGGCGGTTCCCACGACCAGGAAGGGCCGGCGGCCAGCCGCGCGGTCCTCCGCGATCGCCTCGCGCAGCGCGACGACCCCCATGCGCTGTCGGTCGTCGACCGGGATCCACCTCAGGTTGTCGGTCCCCAGCCCGAACAGATCGGCGGCCTTCTCGAACCAGGTGTGGGTCTCGGCGGAGCCGTAGGCGACCAGCTCCGGCAGGGCGCCCACTCCACGCTTGCGGAGCTCCTCGCCGCCCGCCGCTCGCCGAGCCGCCACGAAGCCGACGAAGTTCGCCATGTTGCCGCCGCTGACCAGGAGCCCGCCGCCGCGCGGGAACCCGAGCAGGTCGGCGATCCAGCGCACGCACTGCCCTTCCATCTCCGAGGCCATCGGGGAGAGCTGCCAGCCGCCGACGTTGGGGTTGACGCTGGCCGCCAAGAGGTCCGCGAGCGCGCCCGAGGGCGTCGCCGAGGCGGTGATGTAGCCGAAGAACCGCGGGTGCCCGTTGAACACGGAGTGCTCGAACAGGAGCTTCGCCGCCTCGCCGAGGAGCTCTCGGACCGGGGCTCCGTCCTCCGGAACGACGTCGGAGGGCAGCAGCGCGCGGATCGAGCTGGGGGTTTCGCACGGGCTGACCGGCAGCCGCGGGAGCGATGCGAGATGATCGGCGATCGCGTCGACCAGCGCATGTCCGGCCTCACGGAACGCGTCGGGACTCAGGTCGAAGGAGGTCGAACGCTCTCGCAGGTCGTCTCGTGTTGGCATCGTCTTCGTCTCCTCTCCGGCGCGGGCGAGCCGTCTGACGGCGGGGGATGGGCGGCCGGCGGAGCAGGCCTCTCCCCCGATCGGAGGGTCCTCCCCAGAGGAACTGACGTCGTTCTCCACGGATCCCCGCCACCAGAACGTGACGAAGGACGCTCCAGGACTCTTGGAGCTCTTGGCTCACGCGCCTTCGATCGGAGGCTACGCCAACACCGATCGCGCCCGCGATTCGCGTCCGCCGGGTCGAGCGAGGGCGGAGGATCCTCGACTTGGCAGCCGTGGTCCGGACGGACGCTCCAGGGTGTCGCCGAGCGGAGCTGGTCGTGGCTCTCGAGCCGCTACCCCGGAGCTGGTTCCCACGGCCCATGGTTACAATCCACGCCCGATGACGACCAAGACCGGGGGCAGGTCCCTCGACGTCGCCCTCCTCCTGCTGCGGGTCGGGATCGGCGCCAGCATGTTCTTCTTCCACGGCTGGGGGAAGATCAGCGGAGGACCCGACCGGTGGGCGGGGGTCGGCGGCGCGATGTCCAATCTCGGCATCGACTTCCTGCCGGCATTCTGGGGGTTCCTGGCGGCGATCTCGGAGTCGCTCGGCTCGGTGCTCCTGGCGGTGGGGCTCCTCTCGAGGCCGAGCGCGGCGTTGCTCGCCTGCACCATGTCGGTCGCAGCTCTGGGCCATCTCGCCCGCCCCGAGGGCTCGCCGGGCGCCGGTCTGAGCGGCGCCTCGCACGCGCTCGAGTTGCTCGTCGTCTACGTCGCGCTGGTGCTCACGGGTTCCGGTCGGCTCAGCCTCGACCATCTGTTGCGGCGCCGGCGCAAGTAGGCCCTCCGAGCGATCGCTCCGGGCGGCGGCCTCCCAGAGGTGTGTGCCGGGCCGCTCGAGGGCGCGCGACCGCGGCCCGAAGGTCCTGCGGGCGGTACAGGTCACGGCCGACCTCTCCGGCTCCCGGCGCTCGGGGGTGCCCCAGCTATGCTCGGGCCGCAGCCGCGCTGTCATCTCGCGAGCGGCGAGACGTATCACCACCGTGCTCCGTTCAGAGCTTCGCCGAATCCACCGCGCCGGCTGGACCCTCTTCCTGATCTGGGCCGCGGCCCTGATCGGATGGGGGATCAGTGACCCCGTGCCCTACGCCGAGGGCTGGCGCCTGGTCCTCGAGCTGGCCTTCCTCGGCCGCGTGGTGTCGATCTCGGACGGCGTCGTCAACGGCTTCGGCAACGGCTACCTGATCTTCCAGAACACGCTCCAGGACATCATCCTGCTGCTGGTGGCCTTCCCGTGGGCGGTCTCCGTGTACGAGGGCTCGGTCTCGAGGGGCTGGGTGCACGCGACGCTGGTGCGCTTCCGCCGCTCGGTCGAGCGCCACCGGGCGCGCGTCGAGCCGTGGGGCGTCGCCGGACTGCTCGTCTTCGTGTTCTTCCCCTTCTGGAGCACCGGGGCGCTGGTCGGCGGCGCGCTCGGCTATCTGCTGGGAATGCGCACCAAGGTGGTGTTCGCGACGGTCATCGCCGGCCATGGTCTGTCGGTGCTGACCCTGGTCGTCTTCTTCGACGCCACCCACGACATCGCGGTCGGGCTGGGAGCGAGCTGGATCCGCTTCCTCCCCTGGATCCTGCTCGCCGCGCTGCTCCTGGTCTCGATGACGATGCGCGGCTGGCGCCGCCTGCGCCGAGAGCCGAGCACCCACGCATGAGCGAGAGCGACTGAGCTCGCGCCAGGCCAGCTCGCTCGAGCATCGACGGCCTCGATCTCGGGCCGGTCCTTCGGAACCGAGGGGAGGGCCCTCGGACGATGCTCCCCTACTACCGCGGCGGCGAGCTCCAGGCCTACCGCAGCGGTCTCTACAAACTGCGCTTCGTCACCGAAGGCGCCTACGGCGCGCCGCCCGAGCGCGAGCTCCACGAGACGCCGCTGCTCTTCCACCTCGGCGAGGATCCCGCAGAGCTCTTCGATCTCTCCGGCACCGAGCCGGCGACCGCGGCACGGATCGAGGCCGAGGCCCGCGCCCACGAGGCCGCGACGCCCAGGGCGCCGCCGCTGTTCGACCGCCGCCTGACCGAGAGCCCGCCGCGCGCGCCGAGGTAGCGCGGTCGGCTCCTGCCGGGATCGCCCAGCGCAAGCGCCCTCGGCGCCATCCTGCTTCTCGCAACCCTGCTTCCTGCAACCCTGTTTATACTGTTCCGTATAAACTGGTTCGTACGAAGCGAACCCTGGCCGCAGGATTGCCGATGACTCCTCCGAAACGCAGCCGGCCCGCGAGCTCGAACGCGGTGTCGCGGACTCCGCTGAACGCCAAGTGGTTCCAGATCCTCCTGGCGCTCGCCGACGCCGACCGCCACGGCCTCGAGATCGTGCGCGAGGTCGAGCGCAGCACCGAGGGCGCCATGCGCCTTTGGCCCGGCGCGCTCTACGGCGCGCTCGAAGAGCTGGCAGCGAACGGCTGGATCCGGGAGGTCGAGCCCCCCGCGGACGCGCAGCGCGGCGGCAATCCGCGCTACTACCGGATCACGGCTTCCGGCCGGCAGGTCCTCGCCGCCGAGGTCGCGCGGCTCGAACGCCTGCTGCACGAAGCGCGCACCAAGATCGCGTCGCCACCGTCGCGATGAGCACCCCCGGACCGTTCCTCTCGCGCCTGGCCCGGCTCGCGGTCTCGCTGTATCCCGCCAGCCTCTCGCGCGGGCACGAGGAGCAGTGGACGGCCTCGCTGCTCGAATCCTGGCGCTCCGAGCGTCGCAGGCGCCCGCTGCTCTATCCGCTGAGCGCGTCGATGCTGCTCGCCATCGACCTGCTCACCGGTCACCGGATCGCTGCTCGCCTCCGGCGCCGGCGCTCCCGACGATCGAGGGAATCCTCCATGCACACGCTGCTCCACGACCTCCGTTTCACACTCCGATCGCTGCGGCGCCGGCCGGCGTTCACGCTGGTCGCGATCGTCCTCCTCGCCCTCGGGCTCGCCGCCAACACGGCGTTGTGGAGCGTCGTGCACTCGGTCCTGCTGCGACCGCTTCCCTACGGCGATCCCGATCGGGTGGTGACGCTGTGGAGCGAGTGGAGCAACTTCGACCAGACCTGGCTGTCGATGGGCGAAGCTCGGCTCTACCGTGACCGCGTCGACGCCTTCGAAGACTTCGCGATCTATTTCGAGGACTCCGCCTCGTTCGACGACCTCGACCGGCCCGAGCGCACGCGCGCGCTCGGCGCGAGCGCCAACCTGCTCTCGGCCCTGGGCGTCGAGCCGCAGTTGGGACGCGGCTTCACCGCGGAGGAGGCCGAGAAGCAGCGCAACGTCGTGATACTGAGCTCGGAGCTGTGGCAGCGGCGCTACGGCGGCGATCCCGGCCTGGTCGGATCCACCGTCGGCATCGAGGGAGAGCGCTACGACGTCGTCGGCGTCCTGCCGCCGGGCCTCGACACTCCACAGGATCTCGCGCGCGCTCTGCACGCCGACGCCTGGTTTCCGCTGCGGTTCCCGGAGGGCACCGTCGAGCTCGAGCACGGCGGCGGCAATCACGGCTATCTCGGGGTCGGCCGGCTGCGCGAGGGTGTGACCGTCGCCGAGCTCCAGGCGCAGCTCGACGCTCACGTCGTGCGCCTCGCCGTACAAGGTGTCTACCCGGACACGATGGGTTTTCGCGTCAACGCCTCGAGCGCCGCCGACGAGGTGGTGGGCGGACTGAGGACAGCTCTGCTGCTGTTCCTGGGCGCGGTGTTCATGGTTCTGCTGGTGGCGGTGTTCAACGTCGCCGGGCTGTCGATCACCGAGGGCCTCCGTCGGACCGGCGAGCTGTCGTTGCGGCGCGCGCTGGGGGCCAGCGGCGGCCGCCTGGTCCGACAGAGCCTGCTCGAAGCCCTGGTCCTGTCGCTGCTCGCGAGCGGCGTCGGCGCGGCCCTGGCCGCCGGAGCGCTCGCGCTCTTCCGGCGCTTCGCGCCGCCCGATCTGCCCCGTCTCGACGGCGTCGCGATCACTCCCTTCGCGCTCGGCGTCGGCCTCCTCCTGTCGCTGGTGGCCGCCGTGCTGTTCGGCCTCTGGCCGGCGCTGTGGACGAGGAGGCTCGCAAACCCGTCGTCGCGCCGCGCGACCGGCGGTCGGGGAGGGCGTCGCGCCCGCACCCTGGTCACCACGCTGCAGGTCGCCCTGTCGTTGGTGCTCGTCATCGGCACCGCCCTGATGGCGCGCAGCCTCGCCGGGCTGCTCGCGGTCGATCCCGGTTTCTCGACCCGCGAGGCGGCGACCTTCCGGGTCTTCATGCCGACGAGCTACTTCCCCGAGGCGGCCGAGGTGGTGGCCGCCTACGAGCGGCTGCTCGAGTCCCTGCGCTCCGAGCCGGGCGTGGAGGGGGCCGGCGCCGTCCGGCTGCTGCCGCTCGCCAGCACGATGGGCGACTTCGGCGTCCGGGTCGAGGGCTACGAGCCGCCGCCTGGCGAGCATCCGTCGGCCGAGTGGCAGTCGGTCACGCCGGGCTACTTCGACGCTCTCGGCATCGCCCTGGTCGCCGGCCGCGACTTCGACGCGCGTGACCGCAGCGACTCCGAGCAGGTGGTGATCGTCAACGAGGCGTTCGTGCGCGCCTACGTCCCGGAGGGAGAGGTGCTCGGGCGCGGAGTGCGTCTCGGCGGCGGCGGAGAGCACGGGGGCGACGACGAGCGCGGCTGGACGAGCATCGTCGGTGTGGTCGCCGACGTCCGCCACGACACGATCCTCTCGACGCCCAAGCCGACGTGGTATCGGCCCCACACGCAGTTCGCCGCCTCGACCGGCTTCGTCGCTCGCTCGATGACGGTCGTCGCCCGTACCGAGCAGGACGCCGCAACGCTCGGTCCTGCGATCCGCCGCGCCGCCGATGCCGCCGACCCGCGCCTCGCGGTCGGTGAGCAGAGGACGCTGAGCGAGGTGATGGCCAGCCAGGTCGCCGGTTCCCGGCTCTCCACCTTCGTGCTGGTGGCGTTCGCGGGCACTGCGCTGGTGCTCGCCACCCTCGGCATCCTCGGTGTACTCTCCCACCTCGCGCGCCAGCGCGGACGCGAGATCGCGATCCGGATGGCGGTCGGCGCGCGCCCAGCCGACGCGGTCTCACTCGTCCTCGGCCAGGGCGTGCGGATGCTGGCCGCCGGGCTGCTGCTCGGGATCGCCGGCGCGATCGCCGTCACCCGCTCGCTCTCCAACCAGCTCTACGGGATCGATCCGCTCGACCTCTCGACGTTCGCGATCGCGCTTCCGGTCGTCGCGCTCGCCGGTCTGGTCGCGTGCTCGATTCCGGCGCTGCGGGCCTCGCGGGTCCAGCCGTTCGCGGTGCTCCACGAGGAGTGATGACCACCTCCCGACCGAAACGGGAGGGGATCGAGGCGGGCCTGCGGCGCCGCCGGGGTAACATGGCCGCGGCTCTCCCAGACGAGGATCGAGGTCCTCGCCCCGCGCGATCCCGCACGCGCTCACTACGCCCTTCAGGAGATCTCTCGCAGATGCTCGCTACGAAGCTGCTCCGAGCTCGCAGGCCGTGCCCCAGATCGAGGTCCGGCGTCCCTCCGTTCGTCTTCCTTCTGCTCGTCCTGTCGTTCCTCGCTCCGGCGAGCGGGTTCGCGGACGACGAGATCGTGGCGACCATCGGCGGCGTTCCGATCACGCGCGCCGAGCTCGAGGAGTCCCTCGCCGCCGAGCTCGAGCGCGTGGAGCGCGAGCGTCACAAGATCCTCGAGCAGGGGCTCGATCCCCTGATCGAGCGGCGCCTGCTGGAGGCCGAGGCCGAGCGCCGGGGAACGACCCCCGAGGCGCTGATCGAGGCCGAGACCACGAGCCGGACCGAGCCGGTGACCGACGAGCAGGTCGAGGCCTGGTACCAGGCCAACGCCTCCCGGCTCCAGAACCGCCCCAAGGAGCAGCTCCTCCCCCAGATCGAGACCTTCCTCGGCCAGCAGGCCGCCGCGCAGGCGCGCGGCGCCTTCCTGGACGAGCTGCGCGGGCGGCAGGAGGTCGTCGTGCACTTCGAGCCGCTGCGCGTCTCCCTCGATCTCGAGGACGCGACCCTCAAGGGGCCGAGCGCGGCGCCGGTCACCATCGTCGAGTTCTCGGACTTCCAGTGCCCGGCCTGTCGTTCGTTCAATCCGATCCTGACCCAGGTGCTGGAGGCGTATGGCGACCGCATCCAGGTCGCGTTCCGGCAGTTCCCGCTGCGCTCGATCCACCCTCAGGCCCAGCCCGCCGCCGAGGCGTCGCTGTGCGCTCGCGAGCAGGGCAAGTTCTGGGAGGTCCACGACGCGATGTTCGCCGACCAGCGCAGCCTCGAGCCGCCGCAGCTCAAGGAGCTGGCGCGGCGCCTCGGCCTGGACGGCGAAGCCTTCGACGAATGCTTCGACGAGGGTCGCCATCGCGCCGTGGTCGATCGCGATCTCGCCCGCGGCCAGCAGGTGGGCGTCACCGGCACCCCGTCGGTGTTCGTCAACGGTCGCGAGGTGGCGCCCGGGCGGGTGCCGAGCTTCGAGGAGATGAAGGCCCTGGTCGACGACGAGCTGCGCCGGGCGCAGCAACGGTAGTAGCCCCGCACTCGGGTCGGCGGAATCGGCGGAGCCAACGCCGGCGCCGTGGCCGTTACCGCTCGGCCCGGCGGACAGGGGCACGGCGGGCAGCCGATCCCGGAGCTGCGGCTGAGCCGCGCGCGGCATCGACTGCCCGTGGCCGGGCGCTACGGTTTTCGCGTGCGGGCGTCGCCGTTCGGCCCAGAAGGCGGCGACAGGACGTCGATCTCGTGATCGACCATCTCGTCGGCGTCGAACACGTAGCGACCGACGAACCACCGTCGCTCGAACATCAGGGGCAGCCAGAGACGGTCGTCCTCCCACATCTCGTCGTAGGGAACAGCCTGGAGCGGGACCCATAGCGGAACCGCCTCGTCGGTCTCGGTCGGCATGCCCGAGAAGCCGGAGGCCCGGAAGACGTGGACGTGGATGGAGTAGCCGTCGACGAACTGGAACAGGTTCTCGCCGCTGTGCTCGAGGCCGGTGGGAGTGATCAGCAGCTCCTCCTGCGCCTCGCGGATCGCACACGCCTCGACCGACTCCCCCGGCTCGACCCTGCCCCCGGGACCGTTGATCTTGCCCGCACCCAGCCCGCGCTTCTTGCGAATCAGGAGCACCTCGCCGTCGTGCACCACGAAGACCAGCGTCGCGAGGTCGCGCGCGCGCCAGCAGGTCCAATCGATGTCGCCGACCCGCCTCGGGATCGGCGGCTCCAGGCAGCGGCCCGAGGGGAAGGCTTGCTCGAAGGGATCTCTACGCACGATCGGCGTTCTTCGACGGAGGACAAAGGCTCGCCCGAACGGTAGAGCGAAGGTAGCACGGCTCGATCCGTGTCAGGGCCGCACGTCTGGCGCGGCGGCGCCGCCGGGAACCTCCGCCCAGCGGGAGCGTTCAACAGTCGGATGGGGAGCGAGGGTGTCTCGACGACGCTCGGCTCCCGCTTCACCGCTCTCGGATCCACCGCTCCCTGGAGGTTCAACGTGCGTCCAAGTCCCCCCAGCCGCGCCCTTCGGCTCCTCGCCTCGCTCGCCGCCCTCCTCCTCCTCGGCCTTCCCGCGCTCGGCCAGGAGGACGATGCCTCTCACCGTATCGAGATCCGCAAGATCGCGAAGAGCTGCGAAGGGGAGGAGTGCGAGGAGGAACGCCACGTCGTCATCCACCTCGACGAGGAGGGGCTGGACCTCTCGTCGATCCCGGGCATCTCCGAGCTCGAGCTGCTCGGCGACGAGGGCCACAACGTCTTCTTCTTCGGCGGCGGAGGAGGGAGCTACCTCGGGGTCCAGCTGGTCGGGCTCACCGACGCGCTGCGCCGCCACTTCGGAGTCCCCGAGGGCCAGGGGGTCATGGTCTCCGAGGTCGGAGACGACACGCCGGCCTGGCGGGCAGGGATCCAGGCCGGCGACGTGATCACGGCGGCCGGCGGAGAGCCGGTCTCGTCCTCGAGCGGGCTCTCCCAGATCATCCGCTCCACCGAGCCGGGCGCCTCGATCGACTTCGAGGTCTGGCGCGATGGAGTCCCGATCACGATCTCTGCTCAGGTCGACGAGCGGGAGCCACGGAACCGCGCGCGTGCCTTCTTCCTCGATTGCGACGACGACGACGCAGACTGCAGCCGGGTCACGGTGCGCGGTCTCGACGTAGGCTGCGACGGAGGGGAGTGCGGCGTGGTCGTGCGCTGCGATGACGGCGACTGCACCTGCACGGTCAACGGCGAGGACCGCGACTGCGAGTCGCTCGAGAGCTTCCAGTGGCGCGACCGTCGGCGCCACTTCCAGCAGCAGCAGTAGCCGGCGCGGCATCACCGACGAGCACCAACGGGCCGCTCCGCACTCGAGCCACCCGCGGTGGCACCGCGCGGCCGGCGTGCGATCCCTCGGCCCCGAACCTCAGCCGAGGTCCGCGATGCGGCTGGCGCGATGGCGCAGGCAGTGGTCGGCAAGAACCAGGGCGACCATCGCCTCGGCCATCGGCACGAAGCGCGGAAGCAGGCAGGGATCGTGGCGGCCTCGGGTGGCGACCGTGGTCGCCGCTCCCTCGCGCGTCACCGTCTCCTGCTCGCGGGGGAGGCTGCTGGTCGGCTTGACCGCGCAGCGGAGGACGATCGGCATGCCGGACGAGATGCCGCCGAGCATGCCGCCGTGGCGGTTGCTGGAGGTCGCGACGCGATCTCCGGCCATCGTCATCGGGTCGTTGTTCTCGCTGCCGCGCAGCCGTGCGGCCGCGAACCCCGAACCGTATTCGACGCCGAGCACCGCCGGCAGCGAGAAGAGGGCCTTCGCCAGATCGGCCTTGAGCTTGTCGAACACCGGCTCTCCCCACCCCGCGGGAACTCCGACGGCGACGACCTCGGAGACGCCGCCGATCGAGTCCCGCTCCGCGCGTACTCGCTCGATGAGCTCGATCATCCGGGCCGCGATCGCCGGATCGGGGCAGCGGACCGGCGTCGCCTCGACCTGCTCCAGGGTCACCTCCTCGGGGCGGGGCACATCGGCGATCAGCTCGCCGACCTGCCGGACCCAGGCAAGGATGCGGATCCCGTGCAGGGTCGCCAGCAGCTTGCGCGCGATGGCCCCGGCGGCGACCCGCACCGTCGTCTCGCGCGCGCTCGAGCGGCCGCCTCCCCGGTGGTCGCGGAAGCCGAACTTGGCGTCGAAGGTGTAGTCGGCGTGCCCGGGGCGATAGACGTCCTTGATCGCGCTGTAGTCGCGCGAGCGCTGGTCCTCGTTGGCGATCAGGATGGCGATCGGCGTGCCCGTGGTGCGCCCTTCGAAGACCCCGGACAGGATCCTGGGGACATCGGCCTCGTCGCGCTGGGTGGTGATCGACGACTGCCCCGGTCGCCGGCGCGTGAGATCGGGCACGAGATCGCTCTCGTCGAGCTCGAGGCCGGCGGGGACTCCGTCGACGATCGCCAGGTTGGCGGGTCCGTGGCTCTCCCCCGCCGTGGTGACGCGGAAGAGCTGTCCAAAGGTGCTGCCGGCCATCAGTCGAGGTCCCGGACGGGGAGGCGCCAGCGTATCCCAGGGCTTGCCGCTCGAGCGCCGGCCCCCGCAGCGACGCGACCAACGAGGGCTGACCAGGAAACCGGGCCGATCGTTCGCAGTCGCTGGGACGAACACCCCACAGCGGCCCGCAAGCCTCGTCCTCCCGACGGCCATCGCCCCGTGGGCCGATCGGAGAAGTCACGAGCAAGACGACGATGACTCGTGCCGCGATCGCCCGCCAGGAGCATGGCCCCCGCAGGAGCATGGCGCCCGCCCGGAGCATGGCGGCTGGCGCTACACGCGATTGAGGTCGTAGCGCATGATCGCCGCGTGACGCGACGAGGGATCGCACTCCAGCTCGTAGATGTCGCCCGGCAGCTCCCGGAGGCTCGCTCCCGCGAGCAGGTCGAGATCCTCCTCGTCGAGCACGACCGCGAGGGCGTGCATCGCTCCCGAGCCACGAGGCGACATGCCGACGATCGCCGAGGCGACCGCCGGCCGCTCCAGCACCCAGCGGGTCGCCACTTCGGCGACGTCGACTCCGTGCTTCGACGCGATTCGCTCGAGCCGGCCCAGGAGGTCCTGGAGCGCCGTCCAGCCGCCCGCCTCCTCGATCACCAGGCGGTACTTGGTTTGGGAGCGATTCTCGTCGCTGGACGGGGCCTCGGCGCCGACGAAGCGGTCGGCGAGCAGGCCGCCGGCCAACGTGCCATAGCAGAGCAGCGCGATTCTCCGCTCGAGCGCGAGCTCGACCAGCGTCCTCTCCGGGCGACGGTCGAGCAGCGAGTACTGCACCTGCACGGTGCTCACCTCGAGCCCGGCGTCGAGCAGCTCGAGCAGACGCCGGGCGCAGAAGTTCGTGACGCCGACCAGCCGCACCTTGCCGGCGCTGCGCAGATCGTCGAGCCATCCGCAAGCGTCGACGCATCCTGGCACCGACTCGTCCCACCAGTAGAACTGCACCAGGTCGAGCCGCTCCACTCCGAGCCGACGCAACGAACGATCGACCACACGCTCGACGTAGGCGCGATCGACGCGCCGCAACGCCGAGCGGTCGGGGACGAGCTTGGTGTGGATCTGCATCGAGTCCCCATCCCCGGTGCGCGCCACCACGCGACGCCGCAGCTCCCCCAGCAGCTCCTCCACGCCGGTGTAGATGTCGGCGCAATCGAAGGTGGTGCGGCCCTGGTCGAACAGCGTCTCGAGTCGGCGCAGAGCCTGCTCGCGCCCTGCGACGCTCCACGTGCCGTGACCCTCCGAGAGCTGCCAGCAGCCGTTGATCAGGCGACCGACCCGGTAGCCGGGCGCCAGCTCGACTCGGTCCTGCGGATCGTCCGCACGGGCGTCGATCACGGATCCTCGTCGCGAGGAGCGGCCTCGGAGCTCGCGAGCGGCACCACCGTGACCTCCGAGTGGCGAAAGGTGCGCCGGCCGACCCGGGTGATGCGGAAGAGCGCGCCACAGTTCGGATCGGGGCAGGCGACGTCGGCGTCGGTGCTCATCCAGTCGTTGGAGTGGGTGTCGCGCTGCTTGGCGGGCAGCAGCGGCAGGAGCGCCGCCAGCGAGTAGATCGGGAAGGACTGGCCGGGGGGCAGGGAGAGATTCTCGCCCGAGAGCTCGAAGAAGTCCCCCTCCCGATGGCTGCACACCATGGGGCGTGCCCCCGCGACCACTTCGACGCGGAGGTCCCACAGCGTGAAGTCGTCGTCCGCCGTCTTCTCCGGCTCGACCTGGGGCGCCTCCCCGGGGCGCGGGCGCTCGCCGTGCTCGGTCATGTCGTCCTCCGCAAAGAGCGCCGCGCCGAACCGGTGTGGCCCGGGCGGCCCGCCGGAGCGTAGCGAATCTCCCGGCGGCCCCGCCGAGCGCGATCGACGATCGCGGCGTGGCAGGATTGCCACCTGAAAGTCAATGCGAGCGCCGACCCTCGGGGGCGCGCCCTCTCGATCCGTCGCTTCCTGAGCGCCACACCGACCTCTTGCCAACGACCCTCCCCGATCTCGTCCTCGTGGGCGGCGGCCACGCCCACGTCCAGGTGCTCGCGCGCCTCGCGATGGAGCCGGCGCCGGCGCGGGTCACCGTCGTGGTCGACACGCCGATCGCCATCTACTCGGGGATGACCCCGGGTCTGGTCGCGGGCCACTACCGTGCCAGCGAGCTCGAGATCGACGTGGTGCCCCTGGCGCGCCTCGCCCGGGCCCGGATGGTGATCGCGGCCGCAACCGGTGTCGATCCCGAAGCGAAGCGCATCGAGCTCGAGGGGCGGCCGCCGCTCGGATACGACCTGGCGTCGTTCGACATCGGATCGACCGTCGCCGGCGGGGGGCTGCCGGGGGTGCGCGAGCACGCGGTCCCGACCCGCCCGATCTCGACGCTGGTCCGGCGCATCGGCGAAGTCGTCGAGGCGGCCCGTGAGCACCGGACCGAGAGCCCGTTTCGCGTCGTCATCGTCGGCGCCGGCGCCGGCGGCGTCGAGCTGGCGTTCACCGTCGAGCAGCGGCTGCGCGACGAGACGGGGCGCAGCCCGGAGGTGCACCTGGTCCATGCCTCACAGCGCCCGCTCGAGAGCTATCCGCGTCGCCTCGGAGATCGCATCGAGGCCCGCGCACGCGAGCGCGGCATCTCGCTCGAGCGCGCGACCGTCGAGGCGGTCGAGGCCGGTTCGATCCTCCTCGCCAACGGCGGCTCGCGGGCCTTCGACGCGCTGCTGTGGGTCACCGGCGCGGTCGCGCACCCGGTCTTCGAGTCATCGGGGCTCGGGCTCGACGACCGAGGCTTCGTGCTCATCCGGCCGACGCTCCAGGTCCTCGGCCACGACGACCTCTTCGCGGTGGGCGACTGCGCCACCCTGATCGAACGCCCCACCCCCAAAGCCGGCGTTTACGCCGTCCGCCAGGGCCCGTACCTCACCGACAACCTGAGAGCGCAGCTCGACCGCCGGCCGCTGCGCGCGTATCGACCGCAGCGCGACTTCTTGACCCTGCTCAACCTCGGCGACGGCACGGCGATCGGGGTCAAGCGCGGCATGGTCTTCGAGGGTCGCTGGGTCATGCGACTCAAGGACCGCATCGACCGCGCCTTCATGCGCAAGTACCAGGTGCTCGACGAGAGCGGCGAACGGACGCCCGAGCACCAGGCTTCGGAGATGGACGGTGACGCTCCGATGCTCTGTGGCGGCTGCGCCGCCAAGCTCGAAGCGCCGGCACTCGAACGAGCGCTCGCCCGCCTGCCGAAGGCCCCCGCCGGCGCGCCATCGGCCGCCGCTGTCGAGGTGGGGATCGAGCAGGCCGACGACGCCGCGCTCTGGATCAGCCCGAAGGGCGAGCGGATCGGCGTCACCGTCGACGCCTTTCGCCCGTTCACCGACGACCCCTTTCTGGTCGGCCGGATCGCGACGCTCAACGCCCTTTCCGACCTCGACGCCAAAGGGGTCGAGCCGCGCTTCGCCCAGGCCCTGGTGACGTTGCCCGCCGACCTCTCCGGGGCGCGTGGCGAGGAGCTCCTGTTCCAGGTCCTCTCTGGCATCCGGCTCGAGCTCGATCGGCTCAACGTGACTCTGCTCGGCGGCCACACGACGACCGGCCCCGAGCTCGCGGTCGGGCTCGCCGTCGAAGGCATCGTTGGCAACGGCGAGGAGACCGGCGCCGGAAACGGCTGGCTGGGGATCGATGGGCTGCGCGAGGGCTTCGAGCTGGTGCTGACGAAGCCGCTCGGCACCGGGGTGCTCTTCCACGCCGACATGGTCGGACGGCTGCGCGGACCCTGGCTCGAGGCAGCGATCGACTCGATGCTCCAGCCCAACCGCGACGCCGCGCGCGTCGCGGCCGGCTTCGGCGTCCGCGCTGCCACCGACGTCAGCGGCTTCGGGCTGCTCGGGCACCTGGGGGAGATGGTGCGCGCGAGCGGCGTGATCGTCGAGCTCGACCCGGGCTCCCTCCCGGCGCTCCCGGGCGCGCTCGAGCTGCTGGGCTCCGGTCTGCGCAGCACCGCCCACGCCCAGAACCTGACGGCTCGGAGGCTGCTCCTCGACGACTCGCCGAGCCGCGACGAGCCGTCGAGCGCGCGCCGCGCCCTGTTGTTCGATCCCCAGACCTCGGGAGGGCTTCTGCTGGCGGTCCCCGCCGAACGCGTCGAGGGCCTGGTGGCGGCGCTCAACGCTGCCGGCTATCGGCAGGCTCGCCGGGTCGGCCGCGTCGCGACCGAGCTCCGCAGGAGGGATGGTCCCGGAAGGGAGAGATTCGGGATTCGTCTCGCCGCGCGAGGGCCCCGATGACGAGCGCCCCGGCCCCGATCGAGGCTCATCGGCGCCCCACCCAGCGACACCTGGAGGCGGTCGCGCAGCGCTTCCTGGGGCCGCGGCGACTGTCGATCCAAGAGCTGGTCGCGGGCCACATCAACCTCTCGTGGCGGGTCGACGTCGAAAACGGCGAGAGCTTCCTGCTGCAACGCGTCAACCACCACGTCTTCCGCGACCCGGTCGCCGTGATGGGCAACGTCTCGCGCGTCACGGCCCATCTCCGGGAGAAGCTGCACGCGCGGGGCCTCGGATGGGACACCCGGCGGTGCCTGCGCCTGATCCCGACCCGCGAAGGGGCGCTCCATCACGTCGACGACGACGGTTGGCTCTACCGCCTCTACGACTTCATCGGTGATGCCGCCACTCACGTCCGCGCCGACGATCCGCAGCGCGTCGAAGCGGCCGCCCGCGCCTTCGGCTCGTTCCTGGCCGACCTCTCCGACTTCGACCCCGCCGAGCTGCGAGCGTCGATTCCGCGCTTCCACGACACGGCGCACCGGTTCGAGCAGCTCGATCGGGCGCTGAGCGACGATCCGCTCAGCCGTGCGAGCACATGCCGCGCCGAGATCGAGGGCTTCCTCGCCCACCGCCTGCTGGTCGATCGGCTCGAGGAGGCGGCGCTGCCGCTGCGGGTCGTCCACGCGGACGCCAAGCTCACCAACGTGCTGTTCGATGCGAGCTCTCACGAGGCGCTGTGCGTCATCGACCTGGACACCGTGATGCCGGGCCTCGCCTGTCACGACTACGGCGAGCTGGTGCGCTCGATGGGGCATCGCTTCTCGGAGGACGAGCCGGCGGCAGAGCGGGTTCGCTGCGATCTCGAGCTGGTCGACGCGATCAGCCGCGGCTTCGTCGGCGGCGCCTCCCCGGTGCTCGCCGCCGCCGAGGTCGCGAGTCTGGTCGACGGCGCGCTGCTGATGACGGTCGAGAACGGAATCCGCTTCCTCGCCGATCATCTGTCGGGGGACCGCTACTTCCGCGTCGGAAGGCCGGGTCAGAACCTCGACCGCGCGCGCACGCAGCTCGCCTTGCTACGGTCGCTGTGCGCGCACGAGGAGCGGCTGCTCGACGCGGTCGACCGGGCGCGGCGCGAGAGCGGTCCCGCGTAGAATGGGTTTCGCGTGCGTGGGCTGCGCAGAGCTCGGCCTTCGATGCCTTTCCCGCCACTCGCTCGAGGGCGGCGGAAGGAGTCCGGTCGAGCGAAGCTCACCCGCGGGCGTGCAAGGACTTTCGAGGCCCTGCGGAGCCGCAACGATCGCTGGCCGGCACCCAGGCCGGAACGAAGCCCGTCATCGGGAATCGACGCTCAGCGCTCGCGTTCGGATCACACGCAAGGACGAAGCGGCTCCAGGAAGCTCGAGATCGCCGGCGGGTCGCCGACCGTGCCCGTCAGGTCGAGCTCGTCGGCCGGCGCTTCCGGCGACGGGTCGGGGCCGAACCAGATGCCCATGCGCATCCGCTCGTCGTCTGGACAGCCGATGAGGATCGTCGAGATCAGCCCTTCGTTGTCGGTCGAGCCCAGAGCGCTCACCTCGCCCCGGTGCACCACGAACAGCACCTCGGCAGCCGGATGCTCGACCTCGCCTCGCCCCACGACCTCGCGCACGCGCAGCTCGATGTTGTTGTCGCGGAGGACGCGCGGGTCGTCGGTGCGTCCCTCGAAGAAGTCACGCAGCTCCTGCTGCTGGCGGCCGAAGGTGATCATCTTGAAGTAGATGAATCCGCGCTCGCCGAAGTCGTGCTCGTCCGGATCCGCGCCCTCGACCGGCGGCAGGTCGGAGAGGATGGCGATGTCCATCACGAACGGGATCTGCAGACCGCCCACCGGGTAATAGCCCTCCGGGAGACGGTCGGAGCCCAGGGTGCGCAACACCGCGCGCTCGCGCCCCTCGGGCGTCTCGAGCTCCTCGGCGACCTCGTGAGCCTTGCGCACCCCGAGGAACCCGACCCCCACGATCCCGGCCGCGACCAGGAAGATCGCGACCGCACATCCACAGCCGACCCAGATCCAGGGTGACGTCTTCTGCTCGCTCATGGCTCTCGGCTCTCCCCTCGACGGTGGGACCGCGCCCGCGGCGCCGCCGAGGCCCCTGCGGGAATGCCCCCTCACGGAACGACCGGGCTAACATACCGCGAGAGGCGAGAAGCGATGGGCACGCTGCAGCAGAGGATCGAGAGCAAGATCTCCGCGGGGATCGCACCCCGGCACCTCGCCGTGGTCAACGAGAGCGGGATGCACAACGTGCCGGCCGGCTCCGAGACCCACTTCCGGGTGCTGGTGGTGAGTGCGGACTTCGCCGGCGCTCCCCGAGTCGCCCGCCACCGCCGCATCCATGCGCTCCTCGCCGAGGAGCTCGCCGCCGGCGTCCACGCCCTTGCCATCGACGCTTGGACCCCCGAGGAGTGGGAGCGCGCGGGAGCGCCTTCGGTCTCGCCGGCCTGCCGCGGAGGCGACGGAGCGCTCAGATCGGGATCGGCGGGATCCTCCGACGGCGGCCGGTGAGCGCGTCCCCGACTCGCCGGCTCGAGCGCGCCCGGGCGCGCTCCGGCGCCGCGGCGATCGAGACGATCGAGACGATCGACTCCCACGCGGCGGGGGAGCCGCTGCGGATCGTGGTCTCGGGGTACCCGGAGCTTCCCGGCGCCACGATCCTCGACAAGCGGAACGTCGCTCTCGAGCGCTACGACCACCTGCGCCGGTCGCTGATGCTCGAGCCCCGCGGCCACCCCGACATGTACGGCTGCCTGATCACCGACCCGGCCACGCCCGACGGCGACTTCGGCGTGATCTTCCTGCACAACGAGGGCTACAGCACGATGTGCGGCCACGGCATCGTCGCGGTGGTCACCGTCGGCATCGAGTGCAGTCTGATCGCGCCACGCGACCACCGGGCGATCGCGATCGACACGCCCGCAGGGCGGGTCGTCGCCAGCGCGCGCATGGAGGGGGACCGCGTCGCCGCCGTGTCGTTCCGCAACGTCCCCTCCTTCGTGCTCCACCACGGGATCGAGGTGGCGGTCGACGGCGTCGGGCTGGTCCGCTGCGATATCGCCTTCGGCGGCGCCTTCTACGCCTGTGTCGAGCTGGCGCGAAACCCGGCGCTGGCGGGACTCGAGCTCGCGCCCGAGCGCTACGCCGAGATCATCGACCTCGGACGGCGCCTGAAGCACACCGTCGCCGGGGCAGTCCCGATCCGGCACCCCGCGGGCGACCCCGAGCTCGGCTTCCTCTACGGCACGATCCTGGTGGCGCCCTCGCCGGCCGACGGCGTGCACAGCCGCAACGCCTGCGTCTTCGCCGACGGCCAGGTCGATCGCTCGCCGACCGGCACCGGCGTCAGCGCACGCATCGCCATCCACCATGCACGCGGTGAGGCGGCGCTCGGGGAGACCTTGGAGATCGACAGCTTGATCGGTTCTCGCTTCGCGGTGCGAGCGCTCGAGGAGACCGCGGTCGGCGGGCTTCCCGCCGTCGTTCCCGAGGTCACCGGATCGGCCTTCGTGATCGGCCACAATCGTTGGCTGCTGGACCCGCAGGACCCGCTCGGAGGCGGCTTCCTGTTGCGCTAGGAGTCCTCGCTCTGCCCCTGCGCGATCGTCGCTCCTTGCCGTGAGGCGATTCCACGAGGCGCCGACTGCCAGCCACAGCTCCCTGCCTCGCGACCGAGCGTCGCCACGGGTCCTTCACGGGTCGCCGCAGATCGGCAGGCGCCCGGAGCCTACGACTCCTCGGCTCCGACTCCTCCGCTCCGACTCCTCGGCTCCGACTCGTCGGACTACGACTTCGCCTCCGCGATGTAGCGCTCGACGCTCTCGGCCAGTACCGGCAAGGGCACCGAGCCGTTGCGCAGCACCGCGTCGTGGAACTCGCGGACGTCGAAGTCGGTGCCGAGCTCCTCCTCGGCCTGGCGCCGCAGCCGTCGGATCTCGATCTCGCCGAGCTTGTAGGCGAGCGCCTGCCCGGGCCACGAGATGTAGCGGTCGGTCTCGGTGGTGATCTCGTGGAGAGGCAGCGCGGTGTGCTCCGCCATGTAGTCGAGCACCTGCTGGCGTGTCCAGCCCATCGCGTGAACGCCGGTGTCGACCACCAGGCGGCAGGCGCGCCAGATCTCGTAGGTCAAGCGGCCGAAGTGGTCGTACGGCGTCTCGTACATCCCGGCCTCGATCCCGAGCCACTCCGAGTAGAGCCCCCATCCCTCCCCGAACGCCGAGATGTAGTCGAAGCGCCGGAAGTCGGGCTGATTCCCCTGCTCCTCGGCCAGAGCGCCCTGGAGGTGGTGCCCGGGGACCGCCTCGTGCAGCGTCAGCGCGGTCAGGGTATAGAGCGGCCGGCTGTCGAGCGCATAGGTGTTGACCCAGTAGATCCCGGGCTCGGTGCTGCCGAGCGACGGGTTCACATAGCGCCCGGCCGTGTACTTGGGCGCGATGTGCTCGGGCACCGCCTCCACCGTGTAGGGCATCCGCGGCAGGGTGCCGAACAGCGACGGCAGCTCGCCATCCATCTTCTTGGCGATGTAGGACGCCTTCTCGAGCAGCGCGCGCGGGGTCTCGACGTAGAAGCGCGGATCGGTGCGCAAAAAATCGAGGAACTCGGCGAAGGTGCCCTCGAACCCAACCTCCTCGAGGATGGCCTGCATCTCGGCGCGGATCCGCGCCACCTCGTCGAGACCGATCCGGTGGATCTCCTCCGGCGACAGGTCGAGCGTCGTGAAGGTGCGAATCTGGTGCCGGTAGTACTCCTCGCCGCCGGGCAGGTCGTGAGCGGCGAGCGTCCCGCGCGCGCCCGGGATGTACTCGGTGCTGAGGAACTCGAGGAAGCTCCGATAGCCCGGAACGATCGCCTCGCGGATCGCCGCGCGCCCCTCCTGCCGCAGTCGCTCGCGCTCCGCCTCGGGCACGGCCGCCGGAAACGACTCGAACGGCTCCCAGAACGGGCTGCGCTCGGGCTCGTCCACGATCAGCAGCTCGACCGTCGCCTCGTAGCCCTGGAGCGTCACCTTGGGCGGGGTCATCCCGCCCTCGACCCCGACCCGCATGTTGTCGATCTGCTCGCCGACGTAGCGCGGCCACTCACGCAGCCGCGCGATGTAGCTCTCGTAGTGCTCGGCCGAGCGCAGCGGCACCTGGCGTCCGAGGCGGGCGAAGCCCATGTGGAACCCGGAGTCGGCGTTGACCGGCATCTGCCAGTCGCCCAGCTCGAAGGCCGCGATCCGGTCGCGCAGCTGGCGCTCGAAGAGCTGAGCGTTGATCCGGTCCTCCTCGCTCAGCGCGTCGCGATCGATCGACTCGAGACGCGCGAGCGTCTCGCGGTCGAACTCGGCTCGCCGCTCGAGGCCGGAGAACGCCACCGAAGACAGCTCGTCGAGATTGCGGAAGTCGCCGACCGAGGTGGCGAACAGCGGGTCCTCGTCGAGACGGAACTCCCAATCGCGCTCGAAGAGCGACCAGAGAGCGGCGCTGCGCTCGGAACGAGGAGAGTCGGTCTGCGGGGCCCGGTCGCAGCCGATCGACGAGAGACCGAGCAGCGCGACGACGATGCAGCACGGCACGACGGTGAGGCGGCAGTCGCTCTGCCGGCCTCGGGCTCGCGCGAGAGGATCCTGGCGGATGGGGGTGCGGGACATCCCGAGCTCGCTTCGAAATCGGAGGGGTTCGCGGGTACGACTCGCCGCACCACTCTAGCCGAGGCAGATCCTGGGTTCGCGCGGGAGCCGTCCGTCGGTCGGAGATTCGATTCTTAAGTGCTCTAGCCTTGCGGCTTAGCCCTCGGCGGTCGTTGGCTTCGCGCAAGCGCGAGAACAAGGAGTTATGACGGTTGCCCGGCTCTCCCCGCCTCGCACGCTCGGCGCCGGGCTAGAATCGACCGCCGATGAAGGTGTCGTTCGACTCCGCCGTGCGCATCCCCTCTCACGTTCTCCTGCAGGAGCTCGACGACGAGGCGGTGCTGCTCCAGCTCCGAGACGAGCTGTACTTCGGCCTCGATCCCATCGGCACGACGATGTGGAAGCGGCTGACCTCCGCTCCGAGCATCCAGGCGGCCTTCGAGCTGCTCGAGTCGGAGTTCGACGTGGCCCCGGAACGCCTTCGCGCCGACCTCGAGCGCCTGCTCGGCGAGCTGTTCGAGCACGGACTGCTCGAGTCCTGCGCGATCGACTCCTAGCGGGCTCGTGGTGGTCACCACTCCTCTAAGAGCGGTGGGGCGAGGCGAGCTCATACCACGAGCCCGCTAGCCGATGTTTCCCGCCCAAGCGCCCGCAGACGGGCGCGGGCTCAGGCCGACTAGGCCGGGCACCACTCCTGTACGGCATCGGGCTTGGCTTGATCGAACTTAGACCACTGTCTGAGCCTTGGTCTCGCGCTTGCGCGAGGCCAATGACCGCAGCCTGCCGCAGGCAGGCAAGAACTCCACGACGGCCTAGTCGACCTAGCAGACTCGTGGTGTTCACGCGAAGCGCCCGTTCAGATCGAGCGTGGCGAGCCGGCCGGACCCCGATCCCCCGCCGCCAGCGCCAGGTCCTTGTCGATGGCGTCGTGCACCCTCGCCGCGCTGTCGGCCCCGCTGGGAAAACGCAGCTCGCTGACCGGCACTGCAAGGGCCAACGAGCTCAGCCGATCGAAGCGCTCGGCGGCAAGACCGAGGGCGCCGGCGGGGCCGGCCGCGAGCGAATGCGCGATGAGCCGCACCAGCGCCTCCCGAGACGTCCGCCGGGTGAGGCGTACCGGCTGCTCACCGCGCTCACCGCGCTGCAGCTCGTAGACGGCGCGTAGCTCGCGCCCGACGTGCGCGCTCGGGAGCACGGCCGCGTCGACTTCGGGTCGGAGCTGACGCTTCTCGATTCCGCCGGGCACCCGCTCCAGCTCGTCGGCGGGTTCGCGCAGCCGCTCGAGCGCGCTCGGCCACAGTCGCACCAGCGGAGGGCCCTCGGAGCAGTACCAGCGCCGGCTGGGCCCCTCGCTCAGGGCCAGCGCATCGTCGGCGACGAAGGCGCAGCCAGCTCGCACCAGCTCCGCACACAGCGTCGACTTGCCCACACCGCTGGGACCGACGAACGCCACTGCGCCCGCGCCGAACGCGACTGCGCTCGCGTGCAGCACGCGGGTCCCGCGCGTCTCGAGCCAGAGAGGCAGCGCGTGGGAGAACAGATGATGGGCCGCCGTCGCGGCGCTGCCTCGCCACTCGATCTCGATCGCTGAGGCGGCGAACAGGAAGCGGCCGCTCTCCTCGGCGCTCACCGTCAGCCCGACGCCCCCGGAGTGGCGCACCAGCGCGAAGCGGCCGGGCGCGAAGGGAGGCTCGGGCTCGAACCTCCAGATCTCGTCCGCTCCGGCGAGCTCGCCGACCGCCCGATAGCGCAGCTCGAGCCGCTCCCCGCGCTCGTCTGCCGGCGGTCCGTAGAGGTACCGAGCGAAGACCCCGGGAAGTCGACCCTCGACGCGCAGCCCGAAGACCTGCCCTGCGAGCTGCTCCCAGCCGGCCGGAGCTCCCGCGTCGTGCGTCTCACCCGTTTGGTGCTCAGTGCCCAAGACGCCGACACCACAGCTCATAGCTGATCACCCGCCACAGAATCGTGTGGCCGAACGAGATCTGGGAGGTTTCCTCGAGGGTACGCTCGAGCCATTCGCGGCGCACGAACCGCTGCCAGTCGGATCGCGGCCGCTCGAAGACCCTCTCGCGCACCGACTCGCGCTGGCTCCGAATGCCGTCGAGGAAGAAGCCGCCGAGCGAGCCGACCGGCTCTCCGTCCACCACGCGCTCCGGGATCCGGCCGCGCACCAGCTCGCGAGCGAGCACCTTGTCGACGCCGTCGCGGTGGTACCAGTACGCGGGAAGCTGGATCGCGAGCTCGAGCAGCGGCCAGTACCAAAAGGGGTTGCCGCGCTCGAGGCCGCACCGGTCGAACAACCGGCGCTCCTCGCTCTCGATCTCGACGTGCTTGGCGCCCACGGCGAGATCGTAGCGGCGCTGCGCGAAGGAGGGCGGGAGGATCGGCGACGCCCGATGGCGAGGCAGCAGCGAATGCGCCTCCGCGGTCAGCCAGGGTAGCCGCGTCCGGCCGATCGTCCGGCGCACGCCGCCGACCGGGATCAGCCGGCGCAGCGACAGGCGCGCAAAGGGCTCTCCGCGAAGAGCGCGTCCGGCCGTGGTCACCAGGCTCGGCCATGCCCACCCTCGGCCGCTCGTCAACGCGTCGCGCAACCAGTACTCCCGCGCGGCGTACGGGACGTCGCCGCCGTCGCCGACCAGCACGCGCTTGCACCCCTCGGCGCGGGCGACCTCGTACAGGCGCGCCTTGAGCCCGGCGAAGGCGTTGAGGTACGGAGAGCTCGCGTGCACGAACCTCTCCTCGAAGTCGCCGCACAGCGGCTCGCAGCCGTCGCCCTCGATCCACTGGACGTCGAGGCCGAGATGACGAGAGACCTCCTCGATGCGCTCTCGCTCGTCGTCGCGGCGCCGCTCGAACCGCCACGAGAACGCCCGCATCCCGGCGGGAGCTTGCGCCGCGATGGCCGTCGAGTCCAGACCACCGCTCAGGGACAGCGCGAGCTCCCGCGGAGCGATCCCCTCCTCCTGGTGCTCGATCGAGTGGGCGAGCTCGTGGGCGACCCCTGTCCGCACCTCGTGGGCGCCGAGCCGACGCACTGAAGCGAGCCGATCGAACCGCCAGTAGCGCTCGGTCGCGGCCTCGCTCGACGAGACCGTCAGGCAGTGAGCGGGCGCCAGCTCCTGGATCTCGCGAAAGAAGCTGCGCTCGCTGTGCCCGAAGCTGAAGGCGAGGAAGCGACTCGCCGAGCACGGGTCCAGGTCGCCTCCCACCGCCGGGTGCCGGAGGATCGCTGTGGGCTCACTTGCCGCGATCAGCCAGTGCGGATCGAGGTGGTAGTAGACCTTGAGGTCGCCCAGGTGGGCGCGCGCCACGCTCAGGCGGCCCCGCGCCGGATCGGCGACGATGGCAGCGAACGAGCCCGCCACGCCGGCGAGCGCGCCCGCGCCCTGCGAGCGCCATCGCTCCAGCATCCAGGCAGCGCCGCCCACCCGCTCGGGCGGATCCGGTCGCGGCCGCTCGCGCGAGTCACGCCCGCGCGCCACCGCGTGGAAGCGCCCGGCGACCGCCCCGACCATGCCCGACTCCGGATCGGTGAGCGGAGCGGCACGACGGGCGGCGTCGGCGGCGGGCGCGAACTGGGAGCGCAACGCGATGCCGACCGGGCCGAGGCACAGTCTCGCCATCGCGGGGGCCCCGCCCAATGGCTCGGCGAGGCGGTCCAGGCCGGCGGCCGTGACCGCCCTCCCTCTCCGGTCGAGGATGCAGACGAACGCGCTCACCGTTCTGCCCGTCGTGCTCCGCCGTCCCGGCCCTCCAGGACGAGCGAGAACTTGCCGTTCGCTCTCAGTGAGAGAGCGAACGCCCGCCGAAGCCCTCTCAGCCCAGGCTGGGGGGAGCCAGAGGCTGGGGACCCAGGCTACCGGAGTCGACCTGCTGTGAGCCACCGAACTGAGTGACCTCGGAGAGCTTGCCGTAGCACTCCAGGCGGGGCGACTGGTAGCTCTTCCGCCCCGCGTCGCGGTCGCCGCTCTCCTTCTTCCCGCCGGTCCCCGGAGGCGTTCCGGGATGAGCGAGGTGGTCGCCGGTCGGCTTCACTGGGCACCTCCCGCCCTCGACTGCAGCTTCAAGGCGACGTCGCCCTGAGTGAGCCAGTTGTCCTGCAGCGTCTGGAACGAGGCGCCCAGCGCCTGGCGGCCGGCGAGCACCGCCTCGCCCAGGGTCAGGCCGCGCTCAAGGCCCGACAGAACGTGTCGGGCCATCTGCTCGTTGTCGCCGAGACTCGCCAACGCCACCGCTCCCGAGATCGCCACCACCCCGGAGCCTTCACCGAACAGGAGCTGGTGCCCGAGGACGTTCGCGCTCGGACTGATGTCGTACGTCGTCTCGCAGGCAAGCGGGACCATCAACGTCGGCTGCTCGGCGTTGGTGAGGTCGCTCGCGTTGGACGTGGTGAGCAGCGACCTGAAGGCCCAGACCGTGGGCGACGAATGGCCCGAGAAGAGAGTCAGGGCTCGTCCGGCATCGAGCGCCGAACGCATCGCGCTGCGCGCCGTCGCGATGGCGGGATGGTCGCTGAGGTCGAGGATCTCGGTGCCCTCCCAGCCCAGGTGCCCGCGAAGGCGGTCGGCCTGGGCGCGGAAGTCGTGGATGCCGTCGGTCTCCTCGGCGATCAGCAGCGCGGTCTGCGAGGACGAGAGGCCGCTCGCATCCCATTGCGCCGTCTTGTCGACGATCCGCGCCAGCTCGCTCTCGTCTCGCACGGAGAACTGCGCGATCGCCTTGTCTCCCACCCCGTCACCGTCGAGATCGACCAGTTCGTTCTGGCTCGGGCTGTAGATGCTGAGATCGACCGGAGCGGACGGAAGCGGCACGAAGCTGACGCAGTCCGATACGTAGTTCTGGCGGTCGAAGCAGTCGGCGCCCACCAGCTGGACGTGCGAGTACGGCGAGAGCGCGTCGCGCGCCCTGAGGAAGTCGGTGATCGCCGAGGGCAGCGCCATGCCGAAGCCGTACGCGTTGTACACGTCTTCGAGGTCGATGACGACCGGGTTGAGGTCCGAGCGCTGTCGCACGTACTCCTCGAGCGCCGGGGTCCCGACGAAGCTCGACTCGGAGAGCACCAGCAGGTCGGAGACTCCGGACAGCAGGTCGCCCGGCGCCTCGGTGGTGAACACCTGCGGGCGATGGGGAGCCTCGGTGACCCAGAAGTGCTCGGCCTTCACGTCCCGGAGCTCGGCCGAGTAGCCGACTGGGGAGGCCGCGAAGCCGGGCGAGGCCGTGTCGCCCGGCGAGGCGACGATCCTCGGGTCCAGGCGCGTGAGTCCCTTGTCCGCTTCGGCGTAGGCGACGATGCCGGTGGTCGCGAACCCTTCGATGCGATAACCGCGCGCGTTCGGGTCGCGAGCGAAGTCGAGGGTCGGGCCGACGTAGGGGCTCGGGTAGCGGGCGCCGTAGCGATCGAGCACCACCAGCGAGAACAGATACTCGGTCGAGAAGCGCAGCTCGACCTGGTTGACGCCGGTGCCGAGCTCACCGTTCGGGATCGTCGCCTCGATCGTCCACTCGCCGTTGCCCGACCTCGAGGCGGTGGCCAGGGGCGTGAGAGCGGCCGACTGGGCCCCGCGGAACCACACTTCGACGTTGTGCTCGGGCAGGAGCCGCCCGGAAGCGTCGACCTGGTCCGGCAGGTCGGTGATCGCGCCCAGGACCACCGTCAACCGGCTCGCGCCGTCCAAGACCGATCCGTCGACCGGAAGCTCGAGCGCGATCGTGTTCGGAATGCCCGCTCGCGTCAGTACGGTCCGCTCGATCCACGGATCCCCGGTCGGTGACTGGACGTGGAAGGAAACCGGCCGGTCGACCCAGACCTCACGCAGATGGCCCCGCGACGGGCTCGTCGCGCGCCCGACGCTGAGGGACTTCGCGTCCTCGACGCGAGAGCGGTCGAGCGTGACCTGATAGAGGTTGGCATCGATGTAGAGCGCGTCGCCGCCGCTCGGACCCCGGCCGAGGAACTCGATCGCGCTGCCTGGGCCGAACGCCGAAGGGCCGCCGATCCAGCGGGGAACGGGCTCCCCGCGGAAGGTCACCGCGACGTCGCGAGCGCGCACGCCGGCGAGGTCGAGACCGCCGTCGCGGATCTCCTCGTAGGTGACGCGCTGGATGCCGTCGCCGCGCACTGCCAGGTGGGTGAGAGCCCCGGGCTCGACCTGGACCTCGCGCCGCGCGGCGTCGCCGACGCGGATCGAGCCGCCCGACGGCCCGCGGTCGATCGACGCCGGCGCACCCAACGCACCGCCCTCGCGCAGGCGACGCCAGCGCTCGGCGCCGGCCAGCGTTCTCGACCCCGAAGACGAAGCCACCCGCACGCTCTTCCCGGTCTCGGAAAAGCCGAGGTCACGCAGGCGGGCCTCGCGACGCGCGCGCGGGCCGCTCCAGTCGATCCGGCGCACCGGCTGCTCTTCGCCGTACTCGGCGCCCAGGCTGAACGGCCCGAAGCGCTCGACGCGTCCCCGAAAGTCGTAGTCGACCAGGCGCAGCGCCGAGACGCCCTCCGTCAGCTCGACCCGCACCTCGTACGTCTGAGGCAGCGCCGAGCTCGAGCCCCTCGTCTCCACCAGCTCGGAGAGCGGACGCCACGCGCCGCCGACCAGGCCCCACAGCTCGAACGCCACGTTCTCGGTCTCGGAGGCGGTCTGCCAGCGGACCGCGAGCTCGCCGCCGCCGACCTCGCTGATGAAGCTGTTGAGCGTCACCGGCAACGCTCCGGCCGAGAAGAGGTGATCCTCGACCTCGCCGTCGGTCGCCTCTCCCGAGAAGTCACCCTGGTCGAGCGATCCCCCCGGCGCGGTCGCTCCCGACGAGAAGAGGCGAAGGCGGACCGCGAGGTCGTCGCTCTGCCAGTCGAAGGCGGAGCCGACGGTGACGCTCAGCGTGTGCGTCCCGTCCGCCAGGCCCGACCACGTGGAGAACTCTCCCGCATCACCGAAGTCGCCGTCGCCGTTCCAGTCGAACCACCCGCCCAGGGTGGCGCCCCCGACCGGCGCGTTGGACACCACCACCTCGATCGTCTGCGTCGATCCGGCGGTCCAGTTCGAGGTGACCGTGACGGTGAGGCCGTCCTCCTCGGCGCCGTCGCCGCTGGCATCGGCAGTGGGAGTCCCGTCCAGCTCCGGCTGGACCTCGGCGCCCAGGTAAGGGCCGGTGACCTTGATCTGGTGGCGGGGGCCGTTAGAGGCCAGGAGCGTCGCGTAGCTGTCCGGGAGGTCACCCCAATCGGACAGGACTCCGCTGGGCTCGTCGAACGGATCGTTTTCCTGGCCGTTCTTGGCCGGTGAGTGGTGGGACAGCCCGCTGATGAAGAAGATCCCCTCGCCGCCGCAGTTCGCGCCCCCGGCTCCGAGGTCGACCGACCACTCGTAGACCATCGACCATTCCCAGTCGTAGTCGATCGAACCGACCGTACCGCTGTAGGTCGGGTACCCCGGAACCGCGGTGGCGTCGTTGCCGTAGACGGCCCGGTCCGGAGAGCTCCAGGAAGCGACGGCGGTACCGCCGTCGTAGAGGTTCCATCCGGGGGTGGTGTTGGCCTGGTAGGTGTTGACGTTGGCAACCCACGACGTGGAGGCGACGGTGCCCGGCGGCCAGTCCGCGGCGGGCGAGCTGGCGCCGCAGGTCGGATCGGACACCCAGTCGCTGGCAGGCGGTCCGGACGTGTTGGCGCAACCGAACCCCTGCTGCCAGGTCCAGGCGTTATCCGGCGAACCCGGGGCGCACTCGAGGGTGAACGCGGCGAACTCGGAGTCGACGAGGCGATCGCAGGGTCGAGGCGGCCCCCAGCCCACGCTCTGGGTGTAGGCACGCGTCGAGCTGCACACCACGTCGTTGACGCCGTGGTCCACCACCAGCGCGACGTACAGCGTCGTGGTCGGGGCGTGGTAGTAGGAGTAGAGGACGCTCCCGTTCTGCGAGACGGCGTACTGGTTGTACAGCGCGTCGTCGCCGTCGCCGTGGTAGAGGCCGTTGACCGTCGGCTGTCGCGCGGCCGCGCTCCCGCTGAGGAGCGACAGCGTGATCACGGCGGTCGCCCAGGCCAGGTCGGCTGTGCGAGAACCCAGCATCGGGCGTGTCCGGCCACACGGATCCGCTGGAGCGGGCAAGATTACAGACATCATAGACCCCCTGCCTCATGCAGGCGACGAGCATTCGTGATGTCGCCGGCCACCCCTCTCCGAACGGAGGACCAGCAGAAAAAGGGACGGAATGGAACCCCAGCGAAGGAGACCCTACAGGGGCTTCGTCCCGGGGATCCGAGCACAGCCATTGGACGGCGTACGAGAGATCATAGCACTCCTGAAGGGGGTTCCCGGAGTCGTTCCGCAGTTGCATCGGCGGCTCGCCGATGCCGTCCTCAGCAGGTCGCCTCCGAAAACCCGAGAAGCTTGAAAACCCGTGGCGCCGCCGCAGCCGCGTGGCTGGCCGAGCAGAGGGTCCGCCGGGAGGTCGCCGTCCTCCATCTCGACTGCTCTCGCTCTCGCTGGTCTTCCGACAATGGGTGTCGCAGTATCCTCCAAGCGACTCCATTTCTGGAGCTCTCTTTCGAATCATGAATCCCGACGGACCACACTCCATCGCTCATCGAATCGAAAACGCCGCGTTGAGCCGCGCCAACGCCGGGGGGCCCGAGCCCCGACGATCCGAATCCGTTCCGACCATCGGCGGATGAGTGCGGGGGTGGAGCGGTATTCGGCGGTGCGGTACAGCGAGAGCAGCGGACTCCGAAAGCTCGCCTTCATCGGCAGCCACGGGGTCGGCAAGACGACACTGACCTACGGGCTCGCCGCGCGGCTCAAGGCCCGCGACGTTCCGCTCGAGGTGCTGGTCGAGGTCGCCCGCCGTTGCCCGCTGCCGCTCAACGAGGACACCGATTTCGCCGCGCAGTCCTGGATCCTCCACACCCAGATCGCCGACGAGCTGGCGGCGTCGACCCGCTATCCGCTGGTCCTCTGCGACCGCTCGATCCTCGACAACTACGTCTACCTCGTGCTGGCCGAGGGACGCCAGCCCGAGCTCGAGCCGATGATCGGGAACTGGCTCGCGACCTACGATCTGCTGGTTCACGTTCCGATCGTCGAGGGAGCGCCGGTGATGGCCGACGGCGTGCGCTCGACCGACGTCGGGTTCCAGGCGGCGGTGGAACAGCGATTGACGACCGAGATCGCTCACTTCGGGGTCGCGCCGCTGCAACTCGATCCCGCGGACCGGGAGGGCTGGCTCGACACGGTCGAGGAGGCGGTGGTCGAGCGCCTCGCCCCGCCGCAGCTCGAGCTGCTCTGAGGGGCGCTCCTGGTGCGCCTTCTCTCCTTCATTCGGTGGCAGGAGCTCGGCGGGCACCGGGGGCGCCGCGCCAGAGTGCCTGCTGCGCGGACCCTTCAGTCGCAGTCGAAGGCCGACGTGTCGCGGATCGGCTGGAAGGGAATCCCCAGCGCGTTCTCATACGCGCGCACCGCACCCGTCCCGGTGTCGGTGACCGTGATCCGCGCCTCGACGTCGGTGAGGCCGCCGCCGAAGACCCAGTAGCGGCCGTTGAACGCGCAGGCGTCGAGCACCTTGATCACCACCTCGAGGTTCTCCGGGTCGAAGAACCAGAAGACGCCGGTATCGGCGGTGAGCCCCTCGGGCCTGCCGATGCCCGAGCTCGCCGCCGTCGACCACTCGATCTCGACCTCGAAGCGGCCGCCTCCCAGCACCAGG
>DATKBT010000022.1:0-35869 GCA_035546295.1 Thermoanaerobaculia bacterium
GCTCGCCCAAAGAAACGGCTGTGGCCTGGTCGACCCAGCCGCGCCCGCTTGCGGGCTTGCGGCGCACGAGTGATCGGCTAGCGGGCTCGTGGTATGACCCGCGCCGCGACCTCGCTGCTCGTTGGGGAGTGGTGAACACCATGAGCCCGCTAGCCAAAGCATCGGCCGATGCGACGCGTATCCCCAGCGCAGCCTGAGCCTGCGAACCTCGCGGTCGCGCTTGCGCGAGCGCGATGAGCGCCGGGTGCCGAAGGCCGGAGGCCTGAGGGGTCCAAGAAGGCTGGCGCGCGGGCATCTCCGCGGCCCGATCATCCGAGTCGTCGCAGTGAAACGTCCTCACCGAGCGCAGCTCGCGGCCGCCATCCTGGCGATCCGGGTGGCGGATCGGCGGCCACGATGTCGTTTCCATTGTCGAGAGCCCAGGAGGAGAGATCGACTCCCTCCCCGACGGCCATCAGAGGAGACGCCACATGGCCCTGAGCTGCCCCATCGGATTCGACGTCGACGGCCTGCGCCGCCAGGTCTCGGACACCTACACGCAAGTTGCCAACGCGCCCGACGGCGAGTTCCACTTCCACCGAGGACCGGACTACGCCGCCGAGCTGCTCGGCTACGACCGCGCCGAGCTGGCGAGCCTGCCCGCTTCGTGCACCGCCTCGTTCGCGGGCGTCGCGAATCCGCTCGCCATCGCTCCGATCCAGTCTGGAGACGTGGTGCTCGACGTCGGCTCGGGCTCGGGAATGGACCTGATCCTGGCGGCCCGCCGCACCGGCGAGACCGGGCGCGCGATCGGCGTCGATCCGACGCCCGCGATGCGCGAGCTCGCCGCGAGAGCGGCCCGCGAGGCCGGCGTCGGCGAGCGGGTGACGATCCTCGAGGGCGACACCCAGTCCCTGCCGGTCGACGACGACTCGGTCGACGTGGTGATCTCCAACGGCGTGCTCAACCTCTCCCCGGACAAGACCGAGGCCTTCGCCGAGATCTGGCGCATCCTGCGCCCGGGCGGACGCCTCCAGCTCGGCGACGTGGTGCTCGGCCGCGACCTCTCGGAGAAGACGAGGAGCGACGCCGACCTCTGGGCCGCCTGAATCGCCGGCGCTCTGCCGGTGGCAGAGCTCGTTTCGCTCCCCGAGAGCGTTGGCTTCGTCGAGGTGCGGATCGTCGGACGATTCGACAGCTACCGCGGCACCAGGTCGCACGCGAGGATCCCCGAGAGCTTCGAGATGGGGGGCGCCAACCTGTTCGCACTCAAGCCGTGAGCCGTTCGGATCGAGAAGGAATCTCCCGGAGCAGCGAAGCCTCCCGAGGACCAGGCCGCTCGCGCGGCTTCGCCGCTACGCGCTATGGCCCAGGGCGGCGCCGAGCGCCTCGACCACGTCGTCGCGCACCCTCCGCCACGCGCGCCGAGGACCCCGCACGAAGCGCTGGCTGACCTCGAGCTCGATGCCGGCGTAGTCGACGGCCGCAAAGCGCCTCCGCATGCCGCGAGTCAGCCCGTCGTCGATCCCCCGATACGGTGCATTGCGACGGATCCCGAGGTCGGGGAGGCGCGCTCGCAGCTCGTCGACCAGCCGCCCGGCGATCTCCCTCTCGAAGCCGCGCGAGGGATCGAAGAGCACGCCGACGTCGCAGCGCCGCTCCACCTCGTCGAGGATCGGCGTGAAGGTGTGACTGCCGATGTGCACCACGCGCCGACCTGCTTCCACTCGCTCTGCGATCCACCGTTGCACCCGCCGCCAGTGCGGCTGGTGGACCTGGCGCAACAGGCGATCGCGCTCGTGCCGCGGGAGCCGCCGGCTCAGCTCGCTCCACATGCGCGGGTTGCCGGGCGACCGGTTGGTGTCGACCAGCAGGCGGGTCACCCGGACGGTGAAGAGCGGCGCTTCGAGCCGCACGCTCAGCGCCCTCGCGATCGCCAGCGCGCCGGGATCCCAGGCGCGATGCGTGTCGAGAAGATGGGGACGATCCTCGAACAGGGACTGGTGGCGCTCGGGCACGCGGCGACCGGCATGCTCGCAGGTGACCAGGACGGCGATCGGACCTGACATGCGCGGAGTCGCCGTCGCGCTCACCCGAAGAGGCGTCCGGCCGCCAGGCAGTCCGCGAGCTCGCCGTAGACGGCACGCAGACGCTGCCGGCTCGGCGCCTCGCTCATCGGCACGGCTCCGGCGGCGCGCCCACCCGCCCTCGACGCCTCTCCCCCCCCGGTGAGGCCGAGAGCGCGCAGAATCCGCGTCGACAGCGTGCCTCGGCTGAGCAGGTGCTCGAGCGGCCGCTCGAAGAGCGGCGCGACCGTGCCGGCCTCGACCCCGCTCTCGATCACGGCCTCCCAGACCTGGGCGGCATCGCGCGCACCGCGCCGGCCCAGGGCTTCGGCGAGCTTCGAGTCCACTCCCGCCAGCTCGGCGTGGCGCGTGGTCTCGCGCAGCATGCCGGCGAGCAGGCCGGTGTCGAATCCCCGCTGCTGCCTGCGCGAGGCGTGCCGCTCCTCCACCAGCGCCCGCAGCGCCGAGACCGTCGCCGCCACGATCGCGACGTCGGCGAGCGGGCACTCCTGAACGTCGACCACGCGAATCTCGACGCTGCCCCGCCCGAAGCGGGCGATCGCCCCGCGCGAGTTGAGGAACTCCTGCTCGAGCACGCGCGCCGGATCGAGCGGCGCCATCGCCCGCATCATGGGCTCGAAGATGCGCTCGCGGTACTCTCCCTCGCTGAACGCGGGTTCGGGGACCACCAGCCCGGCGACCTCGGGCACCCGCGCCGAGTTGGTGCGATAGACCTCCATCCGGTAGTCGCGCCAGCGGCTGACCCGTCCATCGGCGATCGGCGAGCTCGCCGCGATCGCGGGCAGCAGCGGCAGCACCACCCGGATCGCCGCGTGCAGCTTCCCGAACTCTTCGTCGTTCGCGAACGGCAGATTGAGGTGGGCGCTCTGCAGGTTCGACCAGCCGTGCCCCTGACAGGTGAAGATCCGGTCGTAGGTCTCGTAGACCCGGCTGTACTCGTGCGGCCAGAGCCGGGTCTCGGTCGCCGGATCCATCCACGGGTGCATGGCGGTCGGCAGCAGCCGCAGGGCGCGCCGCTCGAGCAGCTCGCCGGCGCGTCCCACGCTCGCCTGGAAGCGCTCGGGCAGCGGCTCGAGCTCGGCGGCCGGGCCGTTGGTCTTGAGCTCGACGACGTGGAGCACCAGCTCGTTCGACCACGAGATCTCGCCGACCTCGACCTCGGAGGCCACCTCGCCGCTCTGGTCCTCGATCAGGCGGTCGACGGTCGGCGACACGTCGAGTGTCTCGGCGTCGACCACCATGTACTCGAGCTCGACGCCGAAGCCCTCGAACAGCGATAGGCGCTCGCCCTCCGCGCGCGGAGCGCTCTCGACGCTCACGCCGGTCCGTTCTTGGCCTGTCCGCGCAGGAGGTCGAGCTTGTCCAGGAACCAGCGCATGATCGACTCGTAGAGCGCGTCGCCGAGGACGGCGTCCTCGTAGCCGGCCTCCAGGTTCGGGTTGTCGTTGACCTCGATGATCATCGGACCGCTCGGCCCCTCCTTGAGGTCGACGCCGAACAGGCCGTCGCCGATCAGGTTGGCGCCGAGCACCGCCAGCACCACCACCTCCGCCGGCACGTCCTCGAGCGCCAGGGTGTCGACCTTGCCGTAACGGGTGCTGGTGCCCTCGTGCTGGACGATCTGCCAGTGACCGCGCGCCATGTGGTAGCGGCAGGCGTAGAGCGGGCGGCCGCCGAGCACGCCGATGCGCCAGTCGAACTCGGTGGGCAGGAACTCCTGCGCGATCAGCAGCTCCGAGGTCTCCAGATACTCGGCGGCAAGCTCGCGGAAGGCCTCGACGTCGTCGGCGCGCTTGACCCCCTGCGAGAAGGCGCTGTCCGGACGCTTGAGGATGCACGGGAAGCCGAGCTCGCTGCCCACGCGCTCGAGGTTGTCGCGGTGGACGACGCGGGTCCTGGGTGTCGGCAGCTTGTGCCTCGACAGCAGCTCGTGCAGGAAGACCTTGTTCATGCAGCGCAGGATCGCGTCGGGCTCATCGATCACCACCAGCCCCTCGGCCTTGGCGCGGCGCGCGAACCGGTAGGTCACGTGCTCGACGCCGGTGGTCATGCGCAGGAAGAGCGCGTCGTACTCGCCGATGCGGCCGTAGTCGTCGGGCGAGACCAGGTCGACCTCGAGCCCGACCGCCTCCCCCGCCTTGACCAGCTTCTTGATCGCTTTCTCGTCCGAGGGGGGCTCCGCCTCGCCCTCCTCGACCAGGATCGCCAGGTCGTAGCGCCCGACCGGCCGGTTCGCGGCCCGCTCGCGCCGGCGCAGGTGCCGGCCGGCGGCCTCGATGACGAACGGACGATGCGCCTCCTGGACGTCCTTGGTCCCGATCAGCCGAAGGCCCGTCAGCTCCCACTCGTCGTGCCGGCGCCGGAACCGCGCGCGCAGCAGCGGCGCCGGGAACAGCTCGTAGAAGCGTCGCGCCAGGCGCCGGTAGCGCTTCGCCATGTTCTCGCTGAAGTAGATCGAGAGCTCGAAGTCGTCCGACTGCAGCGGCGCGAGACTGTGTTGGATCAGCTCGTCGAGCTCCTCGGAGAGCGCGCGCACGATCGACCAGGTGCGCAGGTCCTGGATGGTGGTCGCCGACGGCAGCGGCCGGTGACCGCGCGACAGCGCGAGCAGCGACACGTAGTAGCCGAGGGTCTGATATCGGTAGGAGCGGCAGAGGTTGAGCACGCGCAGACCGGGGCCCGCGAACCGCTCTGCGGTCAGGTACTCGAGCGCCGCGACGACCTCGACCCCCGGGATCTCGAGCGGCCAGTTCTCGGGACGGTCGACGACGACCAGGGTTTTCACGGCGGAGGATCTGCGAACCGGTGGGCGGGAATCACCGGCGGTTCCGTCGGGGCTCCGGATCGGGGTCGCGGGTCATGCCGCCGGCATCATAACGGCAGACGACCGCGGATCGCCGGCTCTTCCCGCTCGTCGTCGGAGCAGGATCCGCCGTCGAGGGCTCCTCCGCGAGGATTCGTCGGATCGCCCGGCAAAGGCCTGCTATCTTGCCGACCCGTGCACACGAGCCAACTCCTGCGCGGCTCCTCGAGAAGCCTGCTCGCAGCGCTGGCGCTGGTCGCGACAACCGCCTGCGCCCCCGCGCGGCAGGCGCCGCCGGGCGCCGAGGAGGAAGCTGCGGATCCAGCGGTGCTGAGGATCGCGCTGTTCAACGTCCGCGAGCTGACCAGCGAGAAGCTCGCGCGGGTCGATCCGCAGAGCCGCGGCGCCGACGAGCAGCTCCGCGCGGCCGCCGAGATCGTGCGCCGGATCGACCCCGACGTCCTGGTGCTCCAGGAGATCGACCTCCCCGAGACCGGTCCGCTCGAGGCCGCGCGTCTCGAGGTCAACGCCGTGCGCTTCCGCGATGCCTGGCTCGACCTCCCCTACCCCCACGTCTTCGTCGCGCCCAGCAACACCGGGGTGCTCACCGGCCTCGACCTCGACCGCAACGGGATCGCCGCCAACGAAGCTCGACGCGGCCAGCGCGAGCATGGCGACGACAGCTTCGGCTTCGGCCTCTATCCGGGGCAGTACGCGATGGCCGTGCTCTCGCGGTTCCCCATCGACCGCGGCGCGGCGCGGACCTTCCAGCGCTTCCGGTGGCGCGACCTGCCGGGGAACCACCTTCCCACGGAGTTCTACTCCGAGGAGGCGGTCGAGATCCTGCGCCTCTCCAGCAAGTCGCACTGGGACCTGCCGCTGCGCATTCCCGCCGGCGGCGGCGAGGGCGGCGAGCGCGTCGTCCATCTGCTCGTCTCGCACCCCACCCCGCCGGTCTTCGACGGCGACGAGGACCGCAACGGCCGTCGAAACTTCGATGAGATCGGATTCTGGGCGGCCTACCTCGACGGCGAGCCGAGCCTCTACGACGACCAGGGCCGCACCGGCGGCCTCGACCCCGGCGCGTCGTTCGTGATCGCCGGCGACCTCAACGCGCGTCCGGACGACGAGCCCCTCTACCGCGTTCGCTCCGGCGAGCCCACCACCGCGATCGGCCAGCTCCTCGAACGCGACGACGTCCAGGATCCCGGCGCCGTGCTGTCGAGCCGCGGCGCGCTCGCCGGTCGTGAGCCCGGGCCGCCCGCCCACAAGGAACGCTCGACGGCGGAGTTCCTCGACGGCGCCCGCGTCGACTACCTGCTGCCGAGCCGGGATCTCGAGGTGGTCGACGGCGGCGTGTTCTGGCCGAGCCCGGAGGAGAGCGCGGAGGGGGCGCGGCTCGCGGAGCTGGCGAGCGACCACCGGTTGGTGTGGCTCGACCTGCGGATCCCCTAAGCCCCGAAGAATTCGCAGGCTCATTCTCCGGCCCATCCCCACCTAAGAGCCGACTCGCCTGGCCGAAAGCTCGGACAGACGAGTCGCCCCGAAGAATTCGCAGGCTCATTCTCCGGCTCCTCGCCGATGTCCCCGCATCGCCTGCGTCGGTCCGCCTTGCATCTGGACCCATGGCGCTCGCAATGCGGGCATCCTGAGTTTCACCGCGGACGCCTGGTGACGGCTCTAAGCGGCAGACGGGGGCTTCGGTCCGCCCTGCCCGCACTCTTGGCGCGATACATCGCCTGGTCGGCCGCCTCGACCGCGGCTTCCGGTCGCCCTCCCGCCTCCAGCTCGGCGATGCCCACCGAGAAGCTGACCGGCGGCCCGAACGGAGTCGTCTCGCGCAGGCATTGCCTCGGCCGGTTGAGGCGATCGGCGATGGAGTCCTGGTCGAGGCCGCGGGCGACCACCAGGAATTCGTCGCCTCCATCGCTACAATCGCGAACACACTCGCGAGCCGCCGGCAGACGCGGCGACCAGGGCGTCCTCGGCGATCGCCGAGGGCTTGGATCGGGGGCGTCCGCGCGCGGGCTTGAAGGAGAGAACGTCATGCTGCTGGGCACCGTGGACTGGTCGATCATCGTTCTCTTCTTCGCGCTCTCGCTGGGCATCGGCATCGCGGTCCGCAAGCGAGCCGGCTCCAGTGCGTCCGAGTTCTTCCTCTCGGGGCGGCACATGCCCTGGTGGCTGCTGGGGATCTCGATGGTCGCCACCACCTTCTCGGCCGACACGCCGGCCCTGGTCACCGACATCGTGCGCACCAACGGCGTGGCCGGCAACTGGGTCTGGTGGGCGTTCCTGCTGACCGGGATGCTCACCGTCTTCGTCTACGCCAAGCTCTGGCGCCGAGCCCGCCTGATGACCGACCTCGAGCTCTACGAGCTGCGCTACAGCGGCAGGTCGGCGGCCTTCCTGCGGGGGTTTCGGGCGATCTACCTCGGCGTGTTCTTCAACGTGATGATCATGGCCACTGTCTCGATGGCGGCGATCAAGATCGGCGGCGTGCTGCTCGAGCTGTCGCCGATCTCCACGCTGCTGATCGCGGCGCTGGTCACCGTCGTCTACAGCTCGCTGGGCGGGCTCACCGGCGTCGTGCTCACCGACTTCTTCCAGTTCGCGATCGCCATGGTCGGCTCGATCTGGGCGAGCTCCTTCATCGTCGGCCTGCCGGAGGTGGGGGGTCTCGACGGCCTGCTGAGCCACGAGAACGTCGTGGGCAGCCTGAGCATGCTGCCCGACTTCGACGATCCCGAGGTCCTGATTCCGATCTTCATCCTGCCGCTCGCCGTCCAGTGGTGGAGCGTCTGGTATCCGGGCGCCGAGCCGGGGGGCGGCGGCTACATCGCCCAGCGCATGCTGTCGGCGCGCTCGGAGCGTGAGGCGATGACGGCGACGCTGGTCTTCAACGTGGCGCACTACGCGCTGCGGCCCTGGCCCTGGCTGCTGATCGCCCTCGCCTCGATGATCGTCTTCCCCGACCTGGCGGCGCTGCAGGAGGCGTTCCCGCACATGGACGTCGGCATCGTCAAGGACGATCTCGCCTACTTCGCGATGCTGACCCACCTCCCCTCGGGCCTGCTCGGCCTGGTCATCGCCTCCCTGATCGCGGCCTACATGTCGACGATCTCGACCCACCTGAACTGGGGGTCTTCCTACGTCGTGAACGACTTCTATCGACGCTTCCTGAATCCCGCTGCGACCGAGCAGCAGCTCGTGCGCGCCGGCCGGCTCTCGACGGTTGCGCTGATGGTGCTCTCGGCGATCCTCGCCCTGTTCTTGAGCAACGCGCTCCAAGCCTTCAACATCCTGCTCTCGATCGGCGCCGGCACGGGACTGATCTTCATCCTGCGGTGGTTCTGGTGGCGGATCAACGCCTGGACCGAGATCGCGGGAATGATCATCTCGTTCGGCGTCGCGCTCTACCTCCAGCTCGTTCACCCGGCGCTCGGATTCGAGCCGCTCTCCACCGCTTCGGGTCTGCTGCTCGGTGTCGGCCTGACCACGGTGGGCTGGCTGGCGGTGACGCTGCTCACCCGACCCACCGACGAGCAGACGCTGCGCCGCTTCTACCGGGTGGTGAGACCGGCCGGGCCCGGCTGGGGCCGGATGCTCGAGCGGGCGCGCTCCGACGGCGACGCGCTCGAGCCGGCGCCGGCGGGTGAGCTGCCGCTCGAGATCCTGTGCATGCTGATCGGCACGTTCACCGTCTACTTCGCGCTGTTCGCGACCGGCTACTGGATCTACGGCAAGCCGGTCACCGCCTCGGTGCTCACGGTTCTGTCGGTCGCGGGCGCCGCCGTGTTGGCGAGGCTTTGGCGCCGGCTCAAGTCGGACGCCCGCGGGGACGCCGACGAGCGCCCGGCGGAGACAACGGCGTAGCGGCGAGAGTCAGAGCCGAGAGAGTTGAGGCCTGAGGATCGAAAATCGAGGATCGATGCGGCGAGGGCCCTCGGCGGTATCGACGGTGTGGTGATGACCCCGCACCGCCCGCGACGGAGCGCTACGGCGGCTCCTCCTCTCCCTCCTCCTCGCCGAGGAGCGAGCGCAGACCCTTCCCGATCTCGTCCCGGAGCCGCCGCCCCACCTCTCTCTCCAGCCCCTCGCGCAGCCGCTCGCCGACTCCCGAACGGTCGACCGCGAGCCTCGGCGCCTCGAGGGTGCCGGTCACCTGGAACGGCAGGACGACACGCTCGTCCTCGTCCGCGAGCGCCTGGAGCAGCTCCCGCGGGATCTCCTCGACTCCCTCGAAGAGGGCGCGGGGAGCGCGCAGGGTCATGCTCAGGTCGAGCAGCCCGCCGAGCTCGGCCCAGCCCGATTCGAGCGTCAGCACCAGGGTCTCGGTGGCCAGCCGAGAGGGTTCGAAGAGCACGCGCGGGCCTTCGACCCGGTAGCGCACCTCGAAGGGCTCGTACGGCGACCCGGCGAGGCGGACTCCCGAGAGGAGGGTGTCGATTGCCCGGAACAGCGGGAGCGGGGGGACGCTGCCGGGCTCGACCGTCAGAGCGCCAACGCCATCCAGCGTGGCCGGGTCGGCGCCGCGGCCGACGAGCGTCAGCTCCAGGCGGGAGGGCCCGAAGCCGTCCTCGGGCGGCGCAGCGTCCGCGGCCAGGACGAAGCGGTTGGTGTCGAGCGGTTCGCCCGTCAACGACAGATCGTAGGCGAAGGGTTCGGTGGTCAGGTCGACGTCGAGATCGGCGAGGCGCGCGGGCCCCTGGTCCAGCCGAACCCGGAGGTCGGGGACCCGGAAATGACCTCCGTCGAGGCTCAAGCCGCCTTCGCCGTCGGTGACCTCGGTCGCGCCGAGCAGCGCGCGCTCGAAGCTCGCCTCGCCGCGCGCGCGCCAGCCGGCGAGCGGCGACGCAGCGCCGGGGGCGAAGGAGACCTCGTCGAGGACGAGATCGAGTCCCCGGAGCTCCACGCTGTTCGCGGGCGGATCGTTCGCGCCGGCCGCCGCGCTCGCCGGATGTGCGACCAGAACAGCGTTCTCGAGCCGGATCTCGTCGACGCGCAGGCGCAGGCCCGACGAGCCGGAGCCCTCCACCGCCGCGGCCTCCGGGCTGGCCCGCGTCCCGGCGCCGGCGCCCGGCCCCCGAGCCGGGATGCCGGTCCCGCCTGCGCCTCCCGAGGTCAGCTCGACCACCGGCTCCTCCACCAGCACCTGATGGACTTCGAGGGTCCCGGTCAAGAGGGAGAGCAGGCTGTGCTCCAGGACCAGCCGCCGGGCGCGGAGGTCGAGCTCCCCCACCGGCAGCGAGCCGTGACCGCGCAGGCCCTGGATCTCGAGCCCGCGGAGCGGCCTCATCCGGAAGCCATCGGCCTCGAGGTCCATGCCCAGGACGGGACCGAGCCGGCCGAGGACGGCCTCCCCGAGTCGCTCCGAGTCGTAGTCCCCCAGCAGGAGAGCCGCCGCGCCGGCGACCACGACCACCACCAGGGCGCCGGCGACCAGGAGCAGGATCGTTTTCGTCTTCGCAGGCATGGATTTGCGGGCCCCGCGAGTCGAGACCCGGATCCTCATCTTCGCACGGCCGTCGAGGGTGTGCTGAACGCCGACGGAGCCCCAGGACCAGCTGGGCGATCGACGAACAGGCCGCCGCGCCTCGTCGATCGGAGAAGCTGATCGAGCAGCCCAAAGAGGGCTACTCCGCCCGGAATGCCTCCGTGGGGTGGATCCGCAAGGCCCTGAGGACGGGCAGGAAACAGCCGGCGAGGCCCACGACGACCATCGCCGCGGCGACGCCCGCGACCAGGCGGAGCCCCTCCGGGTCGCGGGCCACCGTCAGGCTGACCAGCACCGCCCCAGCGACCACGCCGAGGCCGATCTGAGCCATCGCCCGGGAGAAGATGGAGACGACGATCCGCCTCGGATCGGCGCCGAGCGCGGCTCGAATACCGATCTCGCGAGCCCGCTGCGTCACGGTGAAGGACATCAGCGCATAGATCCCGATCAGGGCGAAGAGCAGGATGATGGCGGCGACCACGCCGAGCGCCATGACGAAGAACGCGTCGGAGCGCTCGACCGGCCGCCACACGTCGTCGAGGGGCACGAGGTCCGCCACGCCGACCCTCGGATCCACCGCCGCCACGAGCTCCGGAATCTGCGGCAGGAGCGTCTCGGGAGCGTCCGCGACCCGCAGGTAGACGTGGACCGAAGAATGCTCGGCCGGACGCAGGGGGTGGAAGATCGCCACCTCCTTGCCGGGACCGACGGCCCGCTCGATCCCGGTCACCGTGCCGACGATCTCGTACCAGCGATTCCCCTCCTCGCCCGACCGCTGCGGATAGCGAAAGCGTGCGCCGATGGCGCTCGGCCCGCCGAAGGTCTCCCGCGCCCACGCGTCGCCCACGATCGCGACCGGGCGCCGGCTCGCCACGTCGGCCGGCGTGAACGAACGGCCGGTCGCAACGGAAGCGCCCACGACCTCGAAGAAGTCCGGGTCGACGTCGAGGACCCGCTGCGCGACGATCTCCTCCGATGCGTCCTCGAGCTGGACCGGCTCGACCGGGTGGTTGAGACCGGGGAGACGATCGGTCCGGGTCACCGCGAGGACGCCGGGCTGGGCGTGGAGGCGCCGGCGCACCTCGTCGAGCCGCTCCGCGCTCCAAGTCTCCCGCTCCTCGGTCGCCGCGTCGCGCGCGGGACTCGCCTCCTCGAGCGGGCGCATCAGCCGCGCCGTCAGGAACGACTCGGCCGGGAAGTCGCTTCCCCGCCGCGCCGCGAGCAGGTCCCGGCCATTCAGGATCGCGATCGGCAGGAAGGCCACGCACAGACCGACCTGGACGACGATCACGGCGGTGGCGACGGTCCCGAACCGCATTCCGGCGGCGTCGGCGCCGGCGCTCGGCAGCCGGTGTCGCAGCTCGCGTCGGGTGGCCCGCAAGGCGGGCACGCCGCCGATGATCGCGGCGCCGATCCCGGCGAGAATGCACACGTAGACGACGCTGGCGGCGGACAGGCCGGAGTCGAACCAGAAGGGCGGCCTCGTCTGCTGCACTTCCCAGAACAGGTCCATTCCCCAGCGCAGCCCCCAGTGCGCTGCGGTCAGGCCGAGCACCGCCGCCATCGAGGTCAGCACCAGGGCCTCCGTCACGAGCTGGAGGACGATGCGCCGGCGGCTGGCGCCCAGGGCGCTGCGCATCGCGATCTCGCTTCCGCGCCGCGCCGTGCGGGCGAAGAGCAGCGTCGCGACGTTGGCGCTGACCACCACCAGGAACAGCAGGAAGGGCACGTTGAGCAGGGCGGCGGGTCGCGCCATGTCGTTGCCCCGGCCGAAGAGCTGGACCTCCGGTCGCAGGTGCTCGTGAGTCTGCGGGAACTCCGCGGCGGTCCGCTCGCCGACCAGGGCGAGCTCGGCGCGAGCCTCCTCGAGACCGACGCCGGGAGCCAGGCGGCCCAGCATCACGAGAGGCGGCCCCGCGCGCCGCTCGTGGTCGAGCGGATTGGCGCGCAGCGGCATCCAGAGCTCCTCGTTCACGGGGAAGCCGAAACCGGCCGGCATCACTCCCACCAGCGTCGCGGCTTCCGCTCCCAGGCGCACGGTCTCACCGATCGCCGCGGTGTCCCCGTCGAACAGGCGCTGCCAGGCGGCGTGGCCGAGCACGATGACCGGCGGCGCTCCTGGCTCGAGGTCGGCCGGGGTCAGCAAGCGCCCGAGCAGCGGCTGAACGCGCCCCAGCCGGAACAACGAGGCGGTGGCGCGCACCCCGTCGACGGCTCCGACCCGTCCGTCCTCCGTGGTCAGCGAGGACTCCACGGTGCTCGCCGCCGCCAGGTCCTGGATCGACCGGAGCTCGCGCCGCCAGGTCTCGAAGTCGTGCAGCGATCGCGGCTCGATGGTCGCGGTGCCGAGGTCGCGATTGCGCAGAGTGACGATCCGCTCGCCCTCCGGTAGCGGCAGGCGCGGCCGGACGATGTCGATCATGAACTCGAACCAGGCGGCCGCCACCGCGACGGCGACGGCGAGCGACAGCGCGCTCGCCAGGGTCAGCACCGGGTACTTGGAGAGCATCCGCGCCCCGACCTTGAGGTCGAGCGGCAGCCCGGTCAGCCAACCGAGCCCACGCCCGTCACGCAGCTCCTCCTTGGTCTTCTCCACGCCTCCGAACGCCAACAACGCTCGCCGCCTCGCCTCCCGGGCGTCCAAACCCTCCTCACGCCGCAACCGATCCGCCTCCATCGCGACGTGAAAGCGGATCTCCTCGTCCGCCCGCGAATCGGCCGCTCGACGCTCGAGCAGGAGGCGCAGACGCACACGAATCCCTTGGATCAAGCCCATCGGATGCTCCCTAGCCCGGCCGCGGCGGTGGCCCGCGTCCGCTCAGGTGGTGTCGAGCACGGACTCCAGACCCGCCGCGAACCTCCGCCAGCTCGCCAGCTCCTCACCGAGCGCGCGGCGACCGGCAGCGGTGAGCCGGTAGTAGCGAGCGCGCCGGTTGTTCTCGGTCGTACCCCAGTCGCTGGTGATCAGCCCCCGCTTCTCCAGGCGCTGGAGCGCCGGATAGAGCGAACCCTGGTTGACCTCCAGCACGCCGTCGGAGACCTGCTGCACCCGCTGGCTGATCCCCCACCCGTGCATCGGAGACAGCGAGAGGGTCTTGAGGACCAGGAGGTCGATCGACCCGCGAAGGGCGTCCGTCTGGGTGCGCGCAGTCATGGATCGTCCGTTTCGGCGTTCTTCCTGTCGCCTTCGAGAGGAGCTTGTCTCCTTCTCCTCTCGCTGTCAAGAGGAAGGCGAGGACTCGAGGCGGCGCTGCGCGCCTAGCTCAGGGAACGGTCCAGGCAGAGGTGCTTCCGCTCTCGAATCCTTCGAACGCGAGCGAGGATTGCGGCAACCATGGATCTCGAACCGAGGTGCTGCGATCTCGTTTGCGGCTATAGTGGCTTCGTCTTACCGCCACCATCCCGGATCTGAGAGGGGTCTTGACCGTTCGGAACATCTCTCGCCGACGGCTCCGCGTCTCCATGGACCGCGGACAGCCGGGCTCGCGGCCCGGCCCTCCGAGAGCGTTCTGGTGCCGCGATCTCTAGCACCGCGGCGCCCGCCGCGGTCGAGGACATCGAGGCCGACAGCACCGCCGACACAGCGGTGGAGTGAACCGTCAGTGGACGCTGCCCAGGGCGATTCACCAACGCCGATTCGGACTGCTCCCGCCCGCTGGGACGTTTCGTCGATTCGAAGCTTTCCAGCTCGCCGGCAGAACGGTCCTCGCCGAAGCGGGCGCGGGAGCTCACATCGGGGTGCCCTCGGCAACCCCATCAAAGGAGAGAGAATTGAGACCCACCACAACTTCCGCCCGCTACGGCGCCGTCCTGGCAGGAATCCTGCTGGCCGCCAGCGCGATCGCACAGAAACCCACCGAGGTCAAGGGCTTCGGGATCAGGGAGAGTCGCGCGACCGACATCCGCATCTCGCAGCCGGTGACCACGATCACCGGCTCGTTGGTCGCGTCGGATCCCGCTCACGCCAGGCAGAGCGGCTCTCGTCCCTTCAGCTCGTCCTGCGAGGCTGGAATCACGACCAGCGCCGGGGCATATCGCTACGACGTCTATCCATTCCAGGTCCGCAGCGCCGGTATTTTTACGGCGCAGCTCAACTCTTCCGACTTCGACCCCTTCCTGTCGCTCTACTGCTCGTTCGATCCGAACAACGGGGCCGACAACTTGCTGGCCAGCGACGACGACGGCGGACCGGGTTTGAACAGCGCCTTCGTCGCCGGCGACGGCATCGCCCTGGTTCCCGGGACCACCTACTTCCTGGTGGTGACCAGCTTCTCGGCGGGTGTGACCGGCAACTACACGCTCACGATCGACCCCGAGGTGTCGTTCGCTCCCACGCGATCCGAATGCAGCTTCGGGCCCACGCTCGCGGCCACCATCCTCTACCCGTACTTCGAGGCCGACCTGGAGAACCCGGGCGGCATCAGCACGCTGCTCTCGGCCAACAACTGGGGACCCGAGCCGACCATCAACCGGGTCACCGTCTGGAACGATTGGGGGAAGCCCACCCTCGCGTTCGACGTCTATCTCGAGTCGAACGACGTCCAGTCGTTCAGCGTCCGCGATCTCCTGACCGGGAACATCCCAGCCACCGGCGTGGGCGCCGACCTCTCCAGCTTCCCCGGATGCGTCGCCCAGCCTCCGAACGGCTACCCGTCCGGCGGTCCCTTCTCGCCGGGGCAGCTCGATCAGATCCGCGCCTACCACACCGGGGTCTCCGGAACGATCGACACCAGCTGCTCGGGCCAGCCCGTGGGCGACGGAATCGCCCGTGGATACATCACCATCGACAACGTCCGGTCCTGCAGCGGCCCCGAAGGATTCGACCCGCAGGCCACCCCGGCGAGCACCGACTATCAGACGACCGTGCTCGGCAACCAGAACGTTCTCGGCGGCGACCTGATCATCGTCGAGCCCGGCGAGGCCTCGGCCCAGGGGTACGATCCGGTGCACTTGGCCGCAGACGTGAGGAACGAGGGCTTCCGTACCTTCTACGGGCAGTACAACGGCAACAACGGCATCGACCGTCGCAACCCGCTCCCGGTGGGCGCGAACCTGCGGTACCTGAACGGTGGGCCGTTCGGCGGCGGTGCCGACATCCTCCAGTGGCTCAGCAGCGAGAGCTCCGACACCTCGTCGGTCGCGTGCGGCACGACGCCGCCGTGGTACCCCAACCGCGTCGACGTGACCGCCTTCGACGAGGAAGCCGGCAGTCAGGTGACGTTCAACAACACCAACCGGTTCGCGTCGGTCACCCAGCGTGTGCCGATCACCGCGTTCAGCAACCTCTCCACCTTCGGCATGATCCGCCTGCAGAACGACGTCCAGAGCTGGTCGTACGTCATCCTCAAAGCGGGCGGCATCTTCTCCGGCGGCTGGTCGGCGGTGTCGGAGGCCGCCGATGCGTTGTGCGGGGTCGCCCCGTGATCGAGAGCTGAGCTCTGCTCGAGCCGGCCGGGCCCACCCGTCGACGCGACCTCGATCGGGCGCGCACGGGAGCCCGGTCGGCGGCCCGGGTCTCGAGGTCGAGCGGGGAGGCGTGCTCGAGCGGCGACCTGGTCGACGGCACACCGTGCTATCGACGATGTTCTCGTGGAGCCTCGACTACGTCCCGGAGAAGCAGGCAGCGACCCGGGCCGCGGTGATCGCGGCGGCGCGCGACTGGCTTGCTTCGGAGCATGTCGAGCTTCGGCGCGTCGGCGCACTCCTGCTCCTCGGACACGGGGAGACCGCAGCGGACGGCGATGGTGTGCCGTGGGAGGCGGGGAGGCTGTTGGAGGTCGTGCTCGGCGCGCAGCGAAGCGAGCACCGGGCGCTGGATCTTGAGCCGTGGATCGCGGTCGCCGTACAGCGGGCGCTCGAGGACCACGCCGTCGAGCGGCGTGGACAGGGAGCGCGACTGCCGGAGATGCCGCCGCCCGAGGCCGTCGGACTCCCGCGCCCGACCGTCGAGAGGCTCTTCGCTCGACTCGTCGGTGTGCGTCCGCCAGGCCGCTCCGGAGCGGAGCCGCTAGAGGGCCGGCTCGACCAGACGCGGTTCGTCCTCGCCCGGTCCCTCGGAGAAGCAGGCCGGCGGGCTCTGATCGAGCGCGTGCGCTCGCTCGATCCGAGCGCCTCCGAGACCTTCCATGCCTTTCGCACCGCGCTCGGCCAGATCGTCGAGTGGATGACCAACCTCGCCCCGACCGTCGGCGTCGCCGATCCGCATCCGTGATCGGCGTGATCGACTTCCCCGAGGCTCAACGCACCTCGATCCGCTGGAGCGTCACGCTGAGCGGCGCCGACTCGACCACGGCGGCGCCGGTCGCGAGCGACCTCCGGGTCACGTCGACGCCTCGCGGACGACCGGGAGCATTGTGGGCCCACCGGTCGGCGCCGGTGAGCACGAATCGGAGGCCCTGCCCCGTCGGCTCCGGGCCGCGGACGTCGAGCGTGACCGTGCGGGCCTCCGGAGTCGGGTTGACCACCGCCACGGTGAGCGCGCTGCGATCCTCGGTCCAGGCGGCGGCGACGTCGAGCGGTCCGGTCTCGCCGGTCACGGCGACCGGCAACGTTCCGAAGCGCCGACGGTAGAGCGCCAGGACCAGGCCGGTGGGCTCGAGCTCGGCCTGCGTCTTGGTGGTCTTGACCGCCCCGATCACGTTCACGGTCTGGGCATAGTTGGCCATGAAGAAGAGGTCGCTGTTGCGGAACATCTCGTGGAGACCAGCCGCGATGCCCAGAGCGTCCTGCAGGAAGTAGCGCGTGCCGAGCTCGCCGTACTCGTACGGCCCGTACCAGTAGTTCCACTCGTCGAGCGCGATGCGGATGTCCCGGCTGCGCAGCCCTGGGATCTCCTCGCGGTAGCCGCGATGCGCGTCGGCGACGCGGCGGATCCCGGCCACCGCCAGCCCGACGTGGGCCGCCACGTCGTCCTCGTCCTGCCAGTAGAGGTGCTCGCTGATCAGCTCCATGTGCTCGGCGGCCGAGCCGAGCATCGTCTCGCTCCACTCGCCCACCGCGCCGACCGCGATCGGCGCGATCGACGGATCGACCGCCCGCATCGCGTCGACCACCTGCCGGTGCTTTTCGACGTAGTCGGCGAGCGGCATGTGGCCGAGCTGCCAGTCGCCGTACATCTCGTTGCCGATCGCCCAGAAGCGGATCCCGAACGGCTGCGGATGACCGTGCTGCGCCCGCAGCCTCCCCATCGGCGTCTCGATCCCACCGTTCGCGTACTCGACCTGCTCGGCCGCCGAATCGGCCTGCCCGAGCCCGGTGTTGACGGCGACGAACGCTTCGGCCCCGAGCTCGCGCATCAGGTCCATGTACTCGTGCAGGCCGACGTCGTTCGACTCGACCCCCTTCCACGCCGGGTTCTTGCGCGGCGGTCGGAGATCGCGGTCTCCAATGCCGTCCCTCCAGTCGTAGCCGCTGACGAAGTTGCCGCCCGGCCACCGGTAGACCGGCGCGTCGAGCTCCCTCACCGCCGCGACCGTGTCGGCTCGCCAGCCGAAGAGGTTGTCGGCCGGCATCAGGGAGACGGCGCCCACGGTCAGCCGACCGGACCCTCGGCTGGTGATCTCCAGACGGCCGTCGTCGGTCGTGCCGTGAGCCGTGAAGCTCAGCGGGTGGGTCCGGAAGCCCCGATCGAGGCCCTCGATCACCACTGTGCTCCGGTCGCTCGCCCCGCCCCCCCAGACCAGGCTGACCTCGAGCGGCTCAGCCGAGGCGTCGCCGGCGACGACGATCCGCCCGCTGTAGTCGCGCCCGCGCTCGAGCGCCAGGCGCTCCTGCACCAGCCCGGCGGCCGACCCGTCCCCCGGCAGCTCGATCCTGGGAGAGTGCTCGCCGACGAAGGCTCCCTCCGTGACCATCTCGACCGAGTCCCTGGAACCGACGATCGCCCAGGGCGAGCGCGCCAGCAGCTCCCACGGATGCCCCTCACCCTCCCAGGAGGAGTCGCCCGGTCGGAACATCTCCCACGCCGGCATCTCGCCGGTGACCGGATAGTAGAACTTCCGGTCCTCCAGCATCTCGGCCCACAGACCTCCGTAGATGCAGCGACCGAGGTGCTCGATGAACTGCCCGTAGACGTAAGGCGAGATGGGTTCGCCGATGGCGGAGGCGTCGATCACGACGGTCGGGGCGGAAGCTGCCTCCGGTTGCGCCATGGAGTCGGTCGGCGCCATGGCGGCGACGAGAACGGCGACGAGGACGAGCGGCGGGGCGACAGCGGAGATTCTCATGTGGCGTAAGCATTGCACGCCCAGTTGCGGATCGAACGTGGCACCGTCACTTCGGGACTCGGACGGAGATCTCCGCTCGAGCTTCCCGGAGACGCGACGCACGGTCGACCGACGATGCCCGCTCCGTGTCCCCACGGAGTGGGGATCACGCCCGCGAGGCCGAGCAGCGTTCTGGCCAGCTCTGCCGAGGACGAGGACGAGCGAGTGTCGAGCTCGCGCTCAGACTCTCAGAAAAGGAGCGCCACCAACACCGGCGGATGGGACCGGGACGGGGACCCGAAGAGACCCACCACGGTCGACGCCCTATCGCTGGACTCCCTCGGCGTCGGTGAGCCAGCGCGCGCGTCGATCGCCGACCTTCTCCCGCCAGATCGGCACGAAGTCGGCGAGCTCACGGATGCGGAGGTCGAGGCCCCTGAGCTCTGCGAGGAGCTTCTTGCTGATCTGATGATCGACGAGTCTTTTCATTCGCGCTCGCTCACCGGCCTCGACGCCCGGTGTGCGCGCGATCTGCTCCAGAATCGAGCGTCCCACTTCGTGCACCGCCCCCAGGATCTCGCACGCCGACGGAATCTCGACGGCGTAGCGATCCACGATCGCCATCTCGTAGAAGCGGACGCCGCGGAGCGAGAGCACTTCCTTGAGCTTTGGGGCCAGGTGGAAGATCAGCGACTCGAGCAGCGGCACCGCAGCGTCCCAGACGGGGCCGTCGACCACTCGGCCTTCACGCTCCAACTCCAGCACCAGCGGCTGCAGCGTCTCCTTCCTCGCCCGATCGACTTCCGCGACGAGCCGAGCGAAGTGCTCGACCGCAACGTAGAGTCGCTCGGCCTCGGCGATCTCGTCGGGAAACCGCCGGGTGAGGAAGTAGTCGGCCCCGTGACCGCTGCGAGGGTCGGCTGCCGCGATCTCGGCGAAGCTGTCGAACAGGAAGGCGTGGATCCGGCCGATCGACCTGCACAGGGCTTCCCGCATCGCAAACAGGTCCCTGTCCTCGCCCTCGCGGTCGAGTCGATCGAGCTCGCGGAAGTCTTCGGCCGTCAGCGAGCTCAACGTCGTCTCCGCCGCGAGCCGGGCGCGATCGAGCTCGGGGATCTTCGAAGGATCCTCCAGGAGCGGAGCGAGCTCACTGCAGAGCTTGTCGGCGACCTCTCGAACGGCGTCCCAGATCTCGAGGAGGTGCTCGCGCGAGCAGTGGAGGATCTGGTAGTTCGTCGCCTCGGCCTTCTCGAACAGTCGGATGCAGCCGAGGTACGCGCGAATGCGAGGGTTCTGCGCCCTGACCTTCTCCAGCGACCAATCCGCGAGACTGACTCCGTGGGGAAGCGTGATCCCCGCGACGCTGCTGCGCGCGCCGAGAACCCGACCTCGGCGCCGTCGCTTGTCTCGGCCCGCTCTGTACTCGGAGACACCCCCGGGGAGTCGGACCGGCACGATTCGACCGTCGCTCTCTCGCGGGACAACCCCTTCGGACTCGCCTGCCTGGACCACCCGCATAAACTAGCAGCACGAGCGACGCCACCGAGATTCGCGTCTCCTCGCGAGGCCAGGTCGCCGATCTCGGTGCGCGGGACGAGGTCGTGGTCGTGGTCGCGGGTCGCGGGTCGCGGGTCGCGGTCGATCGAGATCGTCGCCCCGGCGGCGGGTCCTCCCGGAATCGTCGCGATTCTGCGGCGTGGCCGAAGAGCTCGTCTTGCCGCACGGCGAGACCACCGGGAAACGATCGCCGGGGCTCTCTCGTCGAACGGTTCCCGGGCGAAACAGGATCCACACCCGATCTCCTCCAGAATCTCGACTTCCTCCCGACGACCCCACGGAGACCTCACGATGCCGACCTCACGCCGACCGAGACCGCTCCTCTCGTCCACCCTCGCGATCCACGCCCTCACACTCGGCGTCGCGCTCCCGACGAGCTCCGCCGCTGCCCAGGGCACGCCCGCACGCGACGACCGGGCGGAGGCGCAGAGCTCCTCGCCGGGCGGCGACGAACTGGAGAGCCGGCAGGATCTGCCGGAGCGGAAGCTGCCGGCGGACGTGGCGATCACCCACGAAGCTGAGGTGACGATTCGCGGTGTGCGCGTCCCCTACCGCGTCACCACCGGGACACAGCCGGTGTACGGCGAGCAGAACAGGGCAGTGGCGGCCCTCCACTACACGTACTACGAGCGCACCGACGTCGAGGGCGGGGCCCGGCGGCCGTTGTTCATCTCGTTCAACGGCGGCCCGGGTTCCGGCTCGCTGTGGATGCACCTGGGCTACACCAGCCCGAAGCTGCTGACGGTCGACGACGAGGGCTACCCGGTCCAGCCCTATGGCGTTCGCGACAATCCTCATTCGATCCTCGACGTCGCCGACATCGTGTACGTGAACCCGGTGAACACGGGCTTCTCCCGCATCCTCGACCCCGAGGCGGATCGCAGCGACTTCTTCGGCGTCAAGGCCGACGTCTCCTACCTGGCGGACTGGCTCGACGTCTTCGTCTCCAGGCACCAGCGTTGGCGGTCGCCCAAGTACCTCATCGGCGAGAGCTACGGCACCACTCGCGTCTCGGGGCTCGCCGGCGCGCTTCAGGACCGGCACTGGATGTACCTCAACGGCGTCATCCTGGTCTCGCCGACGGGTCTCGGATTGGAGGCGGAGGGTCCTGCGCCGCGCTCGCCCGTGCTCAAGCTGCCGTACTACACCGCCGCCGCTCACTACCACGATCAGCTCGACGCCGACCTGCAGAGCTTGGAGCTGCAGGCCCTGCTCGAGGAGGTCGAGGCGTTCACCCTCGACGAGTACCTGCCGGCGCTGAGCCGAGGCGGCTTCCTCGAAGCCGATCGCCGCACCGAGATCGCGCGCGCCGTCGCGCGCTACGCGGGACTCTCCGAGCGCTTCGTGCTCGACCACAACCTGGCGGTGCCGGAGTCGGCGTTCTGGAAGGAGCTGCTCCGGGAGGAGGGCTACACCATCGGCCGTCTCGACTCGCGCTACCTCGGCATCGACCGCAGAAACGCCGGCGATCGCTACGACTACCCGCCGGAGCTCACCGCCTGGAACCACGCCTTCGCGCCGGCCATCAATCACTACCTGCGCGACGTGCTCGGGTTCGAGACCGACCTCCAGTACTACCTGTTCGGGCCGGTCGATCCCTGGGGCGACCGCGACACCGATGTGGCCGAGGAGCTGCGGCGGGCCATGGCCCAGAACCCGTTCCTGCACGTCATGGTGCAGTCCGGCTACTACGACGGCGCCACCGACTACTTCACCGCCAAGTACGTCCTGTGGAACCTCGACCGCAGCGGCCGCCTCACCGACCGGATGCGCTTCGAGGGCTACGAGAGCGGCCACATGATGTACCTGCGCGCCGAGGACCTGGCGACCTCGAACCAGCACATCCGGGAGTTCATCGAAGCCTCGACGCCCGCCGAGGGGGAGGCGGCGAGCTACGGGAGCGTCCGCAAGCGCCCCAATGGAGGAGGTTGAAGCTCGAGCGCCGTCGAATCTCGACCTCCACGGCGTTCGCCGTCCGTCCGGTCACGACGAAGCTGGTCTCCTCCGCCATCGAGCTCTCCTCCTGGGCAGGTTCTTCGGCTTCGATCGTACTGGACGAAACCAGTCGCGTTGCCGCCGACGGCACGTGCTTCGACGTTCCTCGCACTCCTCGAGTCCAAGCCTCCCCTGTCGCGCCGCCTGACGCCGGGCAGACCCGCCCCAGCCTCTTGGCCCGTGATGGAGCTCCACGGGCTGCTAGAGCTTCTCCTTGAAGTAGTTCACCACGCCGCCCTCCAGGATCAGCTCGACCTGACGCTCGGAGAGGGAGTGTCTCGTCCGGATGTCGCGATCCTTGGTGCGGTTGCGGAGGACGATCTCGCCGCCGGACCGAAGCGCCTGCCGGAGGTCCCAGGCCTGGATCTCGTCGCCCTGCTCGATCTCGTCGTAGTCGCCAGGATCGACCAGCTCCAGAGGCACGATGCCGAAGTTGGCGAGGTTCTGCCAGCCGATCCGTGCGTACGATTTGGCGAGGACCGCGATCTGGCCCAGGTAGCGCGGGGCGATGGCGGCGTGCTCGCGGGAGGAGCCCTGGGCGTAGTTCTCGCCCGCCACCAGGACGTGTCCGCCGAAGCGATCCTTGGCCTCCTTCGCCCGGTCGTGGAAGCCCGGAGACTTGCGGTAGTAGACGAACTCGCTGATCTTGGGGACGTTGGAGCGAAACGGGAGCACCTCCTCGCCCGCGGGCATGATCTCGTCGGTGGAGACGTCGTCCTCCACCTTGAGGAGCACCGGCACGGAGAAGCGGTCCACCAGGTCCGGAAAGTGTGGGAAGTCGTGGATGTTCGGGCCCTTCTCGAGCTCGATGCCACGACCGTCCTCCGGGGGCGCCTCGAGCATCTGCTCGTTCACGATCACCTCCTCGGGCTCCTCCCAGCGCGGGCACTCGATGCCGAAACGCTCGGGCAGGTCGCGGGGATCGGTGATCTCGCCGGTCAGGGCCGAGGCGGCGGCGGTCTCGGGGCTCACCAGGTACACCAGGTCGTCGCGGGTGCCCGAGCGGCCGGGGAAATTGCGAGGCACGGTGCGCAGGCTGATCTCGTTCGAGGCCGGCGCCTGGCCCATGCCGATGCACCCGCCGCAGCCCGCCTGATGAAGCCGGGCCCCCGCCTCGATCAGCTGCTGGACCGCGCCCATTCGGAACAGATTCTGGAGGATCTGGCGCGAGGTGGGCGTGACGTCGAAGGAGACGCGGTGATCGGTGGAGCGGCCCTGGACGATCCGAGACGGCACCCAGAAGTCGCGCAGCCCGGGGTTGGCCGAGGAACCGATGTAGCTCTGGTAGATGGGCTTGCCCGCCACCTCCCGAACCGGTACCACGTTGCCGGGAGAGGAGGGGCAGGCGACGAGGGGCTCGAGCGTCGAGAGGTCGATCTCCTCGTGGAGGTCGTACTCGGCTCCCTCGTCGGCGACCAGCTCCGTCCAGTCGTCCTCGCGCCCCTGGGACCGCAGGAAGCGGCGGACCGCGTCGTCGGACGGAAAGACGGTGGTGGTCGCGCCCAGCTCGGTGCCCATGTTGGCGATCACGTGACGGTCCATGGCCGACAGGCTCGCGAGCCCCGGCCCGTGGTACTCCACCACCTTGCCGATCCCGCCGTCCACGTCGTGGCGGCGGAGCATTTCCAGGATCACGTCCTTGGCGCTCACCCAGTCCGGCAGCTCTCCGGTCAGGCGGACCCCCCACACCGCCGGCATCTTCAGGTACACGGGCTCGCCGATCATGGCGAGGGCGACATCGATGCCGCCGGCGCCCAGGGCGAACATCCCCAGCGAGCCCGCCGCCGGGGTGTGGCTGTCCGATCCCACCAGCGTCTTGCCCGGCTTGCCGAAGCGCTCCATGTGGACCGGATGCGAGACGCCGTTGCCGGGCTTCGAGTACCAGATCCCGAACCGACGGCAGGCGGAGCGCAGGAACAGGTGGTCGTCGGGGTTCTTGTGGTCCGTCTGGAGCAGATTGTGGTCCACGTACTGGACCGACACCTCGGTCTTCACCCGGTCGACCGCCATCGCCTCGAGCTCCAGCATCACCATGGTCCCGGTGGCGTCCTGGGTCAAGGTCTGGTCGATCCTGAGGCCGATCTCGGCGCCCGGTTCCAGAGTGCCGTGGGCAAGATGGGAGCGGAGGAGCTTCTGGGTCACGTTCTCGGGCATGGGATCGAGTCCCTCGTGGAAAGTCGGTTCGAGCTGGAACGGGGAAGAGATCGAGGGAGCCGGGGCCTGCGAAGGCGGGAAAGTCGAGACAGGAGAATCCAGGGCCCGCCCCGGCGGAGGCGGCCCGTGGAGCTTCCGGGCAGGGCCGGCGCGGGCCGTGAGCGAGGCGTCACGTCACGTCACGCGCGCTTGCGCTGATCCTCGTGGACGCCCTCGACGAGCTCCTCGATCAGCTTGGCATTGAACGCGGGGATGTCGTCGGGCTTGCGGCTGGTGACCAGGCCGTTGTCCACCACCACCTCGCGGTCCACCCAGCGGGCGCCGGCGTTCTCCAGGTCCTTTCGGAGCGTCGGATAGGAGGTGAGCTCGCGCCCCTCGACCACCTCGGCGTTGATCAGGGTCCAAGGGCCGTGGCAGATCGCGGCCACCGGCTTGCCGGCCTCGAAGAAGGATCGCGTGAAGCGCACCGCCTCCTCGTTGACCCGGAGGAGGTCCGGGTTCATGACTCCCCCCGGAAGGAGCAGCCCGTCGTAGTCCTCCGCCTCAGCGTCCTCGAGGTGGACGTCGATGGGGATCTCGTCGCCCCAGTCGGTGTGGTTCCAGCCGCGGACCGTGTCCCCGTCGACGGGCGAGATCACGGTGGTGCTGGCTCCAGCCTCCTCCAGGGCCTTGCGGGGTTCGGTGAGCTCCACCTGCTCGAATCCCTTCTCGACCAGGATCGCGACGCGCTTGCCATCGAGTTTCTGTGCCATCGGAAAGATCGACCTCCTCGGGTGTAATTCGTGCGTCGTCGCCCCCGCTCCCCCAACCGGCTCCCGGCGCCCGGCGGCGGCGCGCTTCCGTCGCTGGTCTCGCGAGCGGCTCGACGCATTTCGAGGAATTCAAGTTCGGTGCCGGCCGGCGCCGCGGCCGCAGCCGGGTGCCGTGGCAGCCGGGGCGGAGGCGAGCTCCATCACCCGAGCAGGTCCCAGCGATTCCCGGCGATGTCGAGGAAGACCGCGATCCTCCCGTAGGGCTCGGCCCGAGGCGGAGAGACGAACTCGACGCCGGCGCGAACGAGACGGTCGTAGGTCTCGTCGAAGTCGTCCACCCGTAAGAAGAGACCGACGCGCCCGCCGAACTGCTCGCCGACCACCGCGGCCTGCCGTTCGCCATCGGCGCGGGAGAGGAGGATTCCCGTTTGCGCTCCCGGGGGACGGACGACGACCCAGCGCTTCGGCCGGCCATCGTTGGTCGTGGAGGGCAGATCCTCGACCAGGTCGAACTGCAGGACCTTCGTGAAGAAGTCGATCGCCGGCTGGTAGTCGTGGACGACGACGGCGACGAGCTCCAGGTGGGACATGCTGTCTACGTCTCTTCGATGAATGCGGGTGATCGCGCGGGATCGTCGGCCGACTCGAGCTCGTTCTTGCCACTGGAGCTCGGCAAGGCCGGTTCGGACGGCTCCAGGCCGTGATCATGGCAGTGGCAGGAGTCGCAGGGAGTCGAGGATCTCGGCACGACGAGTGCTGTCGTCGGGGGTCTCGCTGCGTCGAAGGCTAAGATGCCACGCGTCTCTGCCTCGAACGGGAAGCCCTGATGACGATCGAGCCCGGCACCCGCCTCGGCCCCTACGAGATCACCGCCAAGCTGGGTGAGGGCGGTATGGGGGAGCTACCGCGCCACCGACACCAAGCTCCGGCGCCACGTCGCGATCAAGGTCCTGCCTGCGGCGTTCACGGCAGAGCAGGACCGCCTCGCGCGCTTCGAGCGTGAAGCGCAGCTCCTCGCCCAGCTCCAGCACCCGAACATCGCCTCGATCTTCGGGCTCGAAGAGAGCGACGGCATCAAGGCCCTGGTCATGGAGCTCGTCGAGGGCCCGACCCTGGCCGAGCGCCTGGAGCAGGGGCCTCTCCCCCTCGAGGAGAGCCTCTCGATCTCGCTACAGATCATCCATGCTCTCGAGGAAGCCCACGAGAAGGGGATCGTTCACCGAGACCTGAAGCCCCAGAACGTCAAGGCTCCCGTCGAAGGAAACGTCAAGGTCCTCGACTTCGGGCTGGCGAAGGCGATGGATCCGGCAGCGGTGGCGTCGGGAGCTGGCACCGCTTCCCAGCTCGCAGCTTCGCAGCTCGCGGCCTCGCCGACGCTGACGCTCGGCGCGACGCTCCAGGGCGTGATCCTGGGGACCGCCGCATACATGGCGCCCGAGCAAGCCAAGGGGATGGCGGTCGACAAGCGCGCCGATATCTGGGCGTTCGGCGTCGTGCTCTACGAGATGCTCACCGGCGTCTCGCCCTTCGTCGGCGATTCGGTGCCCGACACGCTCGCTCGCGTGCTCCAGCGTGAGATCGACTTCGCGGCGCTTCCTGCGACGACACCACCGGCGATTCACCGTCTGCTTCGCCGCTGCCTCGAGCGCAACCCGAAGCGCCGCTTGCACGACATCGCCGACGCGCGCCTCGTGGTCGAAGACGTGATCTCGGGAGCCGACGTCGAGGAGCGCGCGGCGCCGGGCACGGCGCCCCTGCCGCCGCCGCGCGCCGGCCTCCTCCACAGCCGCCTGCACCTCGCCTGGCTCGCTGGTCTGGTTCTCGCGAGCGCCGCCACCGGTTTGCTCGTGCATCGGGCGAGCCGCGACCGCGAGATCGCTCGCGAGCCGCAGCACCTCGCGATCCAGCTGTCCTACGAGCAGGAGCTGGCGGTGGGCGGCAACTCGCTGCTCGCCTTCACGCCCGACGGCCGGGCCCTGGTCTTCGGCGCCAACATCGACGGCCGGCGCGTGCTGCTGCACCGCGAGCTCGGCTCGAGGGCGGCGACCGAGATCCCGGGCACCGACGACGGCGAGGCGCCGTTCTTCTCCCCGGACGGCAGCCAGCTCGGCTTCATCGCGCGCGGCCAGCTGATGAAGGTCGCCGCCACCGGCGGACGCCCGGCCCGGCTCGCGGAGGCGCGCGGCGCAGGCGGTGCGACCTGGCTCGCCGACGGGTCCATCGTGGTTACCCCGATTTACTCCGACGGCCTCTTCCGCGTCTCGGCCGAAGGCGGTTCGCTCGATCGACTCACCACACCGGACCGCGCAGGCGGCGTGCTCGGACACTGGTGGCCAAGAGAGCTTCCGGGCGGGCGCTGGGTGATCTTCACGGCCTTCCGCACGCCGGTCGACACCTCGCGCATCGGAGCGGTCGACCTCGCCACCGGCGAGATCCGCTGGCTGATCGACGGCGGCTTCTACGGCCTCTACGTCCCCACCGGCCACCTGCTCTACGCGAAGGGGCAGCGGCTCTACGCCGTGCCGCTCGACTCCACGAGCGCGACCGTCCTCGGCAGCGCCGTCACCGTGCTCGACGACCTGCTCGTCGAGCAGACCGGCGGCATCGCGATGGTGGCGGTGTCGAGTCTCGGTACGCTCGCCTACGTCAGCGAGTCCCTCGGCCACGCTCCGAAGGAGCTCGTCTGGATCGATCGCGCCGGCGGCGTCACGCCGGCGGCGGGCGAGCGCATGAACTACGTGAGCGCCAGCCTCTCGCCCGACGGCCGTCGCGCGGCGCTCTCCGTGCAGGGCGAGAGCCGTGACCTCTGGATCCTCTCGTTCGAGCGCGGCACGCTGTCGCGCCTCACCAGCGGTCCCGACACCGAGTTCGACCCGATCTGGACGCGCGACGGCAAAGAGCTCGTCTACCTCGTCGACCGGCCGCCGTTCGAGCTCTACCGCATCCCGACGAGCACTCCAGACGCCGGGCGCCCGGTGTGGAGCGAGACCCCCGGACTCGACACCACGACCCCCTCCGCGGCGCCGGACGGGCGCACGATCGTCTACAGCCTCACCGAGGAGCAGACCGGGGCGAACCTCTACGCGCGCCCGATCGACGACGACGAGCCAGCACGACCGATCCGCACGAGCCGCGGTTCGGAGGAGTATCCGACGTTCTCGCCCGACGGCCGCTGGCTCGCCTACGAATCGGACGAGACCGGCCGGGTCGAGATCTACGTCGAGGCATTCCCGGGGCCGGGCGAGCGTTTCCAGATCACGGCCGACGGCGGGCGCGAGCCGCGCTGGGCCGGCAACGGCGAGCTGTTCTACCGCCGCGACAACGACATCCGCGTCGTCGCCGTGCGCTTCGCCGAGCGCCCGCAGTTCGACTCGCCACGGACGCTGTTCCAGTTCCCGATCCAGCAGAGCGCGAGCGGCGGCGTCGTCTCTCGCCTCTACGACGTCGCCGCCGACGGCCAACGCATTCTCGCGATCACCACGCCGGAGACGCTGCGACCGCGGCAGATCGACGTCGTCACCGACTGGACACGAGAGCTGACCCGCCTCGTGCCGCCGCCCGAGCGTTGAGCCCCCGCCGCCCCGGTCGCCTGCGCGGCCGTCGCCGAGTCAGGTGCGACTCGCGTACGCTTCGAGCACCGCCTGCCAGCCGCTGTCGTAGCGACCGCGGGTCTCGAGGGCCTCGTTCCCGAGACGCTCCCATCCGGTGTGGACGAGCTCGAGCCGGGTCTCGTCGCCCTGCTCGAGGAAGCGCACCTCGACCTCCTGCCGGGTGTCCTCAGCGCGCCCCGGATGCCAGGTGAAGGCGAGCCGATACGGCGGATCCCACACCAGCACGGTTCCCCAGACGAAGCGCTTGCCGTCTTGATCCTCTTCGTAGATCTGGCCGCCTCGGTGGCACTCGAAGGCGCACAGGCGCGTTCGATCGCCGGACACCGAGTGGGTGCGCAAGGGCCACCAGCTCTCGAGCTCGGCCGTGAACAGGCGAAACGCATCGGCGGCGGAACGGCACACGCGCACCGACTTGCGAAGGGGGGCGACGGAATCGGATGTCTTGGTCGCAGCGGAGAGAGCTGGCGACTTCGAGCTGGTGCTCACGGCAGATCCTCCTCGGCCTTGCGGCGAAAAGCTTCGAGCGCGTCGTCCCACATGCGATCCACCCACGAGCGAACCGCTTCGAAACCACGCTGCTCGAGGCTGTAGTAGCGACGCGTCCCCGCTCGCCGCTCGCGGACGAGGTTGGCCCCTCGCAGCACCTTGAGGTGCTGCGAAACCGCCGGCCGGGTCACGGGCAGGCCTTCCGACAGCTCGGTCACGCACCGGGGGCCGTGGGACAACTTCTCCACCAGCCTGCGGCGGGTGGGGTCGGCGAGGGCGGCGAAGACAGCGTCAGTTTTCACTTACGTAAGTGTACACTAACTTATCTGCCACGCAATCGTCCAAGAGACGCGCTCGAGCGCCCTGGTGCTGCCGGACTTCTCTCCCGGCGCGCCGCCGGCGCGTCTCGGCGTTTCGGGTCTGGACCTTCCTCTCCGTCCTCGTGGCAGCGACCGCTCGAGGCGCTGGCCGAGGTGTTCCCGCGATGAGCGCGAGCGCGCGGCCGAGTCTCGTGGCGTCGGTCAGCGCTGGCCGCCAGGTCGTAGGTCCGCGATGACGTCGACCGCTGCGAGAACCGTCCGACGAGGGGACGACGCATCCCGTTGCCGGGACGTTGTCGAGGTTCAGAGCGCTTGAACGACCGTTTGAGCGGATCCCGGATCCCGACCAGGAGTCGCGAGATCAGTGTGCGTCTGGTGAACGAGTACCTCCCGGGGGCCGGGCTCGGGAAGCTCGACCTCTTCGTAGCGGAGGACGTCCGGATCTCCGGTCTGGTGGATCGGGACGGCGTGGGTGGCGGTGCGAATCGCGGAAACGCGCTCGTCACGCCCACTTCAGCATGGCGTGGGAGTCGAGCCGACGGCGCGCGCGGGTGATCGAGGAGAGCAGGGGGATCTCCCGCGCCAGCTTCAGTCCGGCCAGAGGCTCGGCCGCCACGGCCGTAAGCAGCCCACTCATGGTCGACCCCACGATGCCCAACGACGTGATGTCGACCCCGGTGTAGTAGAGGTCCCGGATGCGCGATCTCGCGCGCAGATCCTCGCAGGCGTAACGCTCGGGAGTCGCCTCCAGCCCGTAGATGGAGCCGTGGAAGGGTCGGCAGTAGTGGTCGGTCGACAACGGCGTCGAGACCTCGACGTATCGCAGGTGGCTGCGGAGCTCCGGCAAGGCTTCGAAGTACTGGCTCAACAGCACGTCCTGGATCTGACGCTTGAACTCGACGTAATCCTCCGGACGTCGCCGCCACGAGGTCCCTCGCCAGGACGTGACGGACTCCCAGGGGATGGGCGCCATCACCTCGCCGGTGTGGTATGGCTCGGCGTCGTAGGCGTCGTCCTTGAGCGAGTTGAAGCAGCAGAAGAGGTACGGTGCCCGACCGACGCCAGCGTCCTTGTCGACCTGCCACCGGGCTTCGTAGTCCCAGGTGTCGAAGAGGCCGATGTTGGCCCTCGTCGCGCCTGCCCTCTCGATGTCGCCGTCGAAGCCCAGGAAGATGCACACGTGGGCGCAGCTGGGCTTCAACGCCGCGATCCGCTCCGCCCAGGGCCGGCTCCGATACCGGGGCGGCAACAGCCTCGTGACGGTCGACCTCACCCCGATCGCGCTCACCACGCGACGCGCCAGGATGTCCTCGCTCGGCCCACCGCGTTGCCCCGCGACCCGCACCCCGATGGCGCGGCCCTTCGAGACCAGGATCTGCTCGACGTCGGCGCGGATCCTGGTCCACCCACCCGCACGCGTGACCGTCTCCAGAAGCTCGTCCACCAGGGCGTTGGCTCCGCCGACCGGATACTGGGCGCCCGCGGAGAAGTGGTAGGGGACGAAAGCCTGATTACCGATCGCCGACTCGCTCGGCGGCGAGCCGATGTAAAACCACTGGCCGCACAAAACCGCCTTCAGGCGCTCGTTGCTCGTGAGCTCGTCCAGCACCTGCTGCGACCTGGTGCCGAAGAACCGTCGCGCCGAGCCTTGGACGAAACGAGCCGCGAGCCTCGGGACGCCGCGTGACATGAAGTAGGGCACGATGGTCTCTCCGACCTCCCGGACCAGAACGTGCCACTTGTCGATCGCCTGCCGCTCCTCCGGGAACGCCTCCAACAGCTCGTCGCGGTAGCGCTCGAGATCCGAGTAGTAGTCGAATCGGAAGCCGTCGGGCCAGTAGTATCGATCGTACGGCTCGCCCAGCGCGCCCCACCCGAGCCGGCCTTCCGTGAGGTAGTCCAGCGTGCGGCCGTACTCGTGGCCGGGGCCGACCTGGCCGGAGAGGTGGATGCCGACGTCCCACACCCACGCCTTGCGTCGGAAGGTCTGGGCGAACCCGCCCGGGACGTAGTGCTGCTCCAGGACGAGGACGCGCTTCCCCATCTTCGAGAGCGCGGCCGCACACGAGATGCCGGCGAGACCGGCGCCGACGACGATGTAGTCGAATCCCCCTTCGGGGTGGTCCAGGCTCCAGTTGCGGGTTCTGCGCTTGGTCATGGGGTGATCGACGATCCTATCGACAGCCGGACCGGGGGCGAGCCTATGGCCGGGCGAAGCGCCCGCGGGTTGCCGAGACCTGGGGCTCTCGGACCCGTCAAACCCTGGGCCCGAAGCTCGGGACTCGGGGATCCGTCCCGCCCGAGCGCCGCCCCGAGGCGGTGAGTCCAGGGACGCGGGGGAGGCGGCGTAATGTGGGGGGGCCAGCTTCCTCGTCGGCTGCGCCGACTCGGATCGCTGGCCCCCGTTTCCTATTGCTGCCACACTCCTGTGGCTAGATCAACTGTCCACCAAACCGGGGTCGCTCACGAGGCGATCTTGCGCTTGATGGAAGGCACCGTCACCGAAGTCCGGCGGCGGGCAGCGCGAGAGGCGGTGGACGCCGTGCGTGTGAGATCGGTCGATGCCACCATCCTCGGCTGTACCGAGATCCCTCTGGTTCTGGGCGCCTAGTGCGCTGTTCGGGTCGCTGTTCGGTGCGCTCTTCGGTCTCGCCGGCGGTCTGCCGCTCGCCTCCTCGACGGGATCGGGCGAGCCGCGAGCGCGCCGAGCTGCTGGGCGGCGCCCCGTGCGGAACCGGCAGCGACGATGTCGCCAGCTCCTAATGCGCCGCTCGAGCGCCCGCTACCGCTTCTCCGAAAGGCGTTTCTGCTGAGCCCGCTCGCCCGAGTCCACGATCGAGAATAGCAATCCCGCCCTCGCCTGCAGGCGGTCGATCAGGCGCCGACCCATCGCTGAGGCCGGAGTCCAGAATCCTCCCTCGCACTCGAGCTCGTCTTTCGCCAGACAGACCGCGGCCTCGGCGAGCATCTTCGAGGTCGAGCCGTAGCCCGGGTCGCGGTCCCCGGTCACGCGGACCGTCATCGGCGCACGCGCGCGCTTCCGATCGCGGACCTCGACCCGCTCGTGGACGCCGTGGAACAGGATGTCGAAGAAGCCCCGCAGCCGCTCGTCGGGCCCGGGCCCCTCGCCCGGCTCTGGGAGGAACCATTTGGCCACCGCGCGCAGCGGCGAGATCGCGAACGCGGCGAACCCCGCAGTCATGGCGAGGGCTCGGAGCTTCGCGCGTAGCGCGCCCTGGCCCTCGGGCATGAGCATCGCCTCGTCGTAGCGGAAGTCCTCGCCCCACGGGTGCCCGAGGAGCGCGTGGCTGCGCCGCACGATTCGAGTGTTGATGCCGGCCATCACGAACGGCACCGTCCAGCGCTCGAGGTCCCCGTCCCAGACCGCGCCCGTCTGGTCGTTGCGGTCCGGTCCGCGGGGCGAGCCGGCCGGGTCGAGCGCGTAGGGGTCGGCGAGCAGGCGGCGGATCGCCGGGGCGCGGCTCGACTCCTCGAGAACCTGGATCATGCTCGCCGCAGTGCCGCCGCTCATCCCGCCACGGATCGCAGCAACCCGCCCCTTCACGTGGCGAGCCGGCACGCCGTGGGTCGCGAGCATCGCCTCCTGCAGGAAGAGAACGCCGAGGTCGAAGGGGATGGAGTCGAAGCCGCAGGAGTGCACGATCCGGGCGCCGCTGGCGCGCGCCGCGTCCTGGTGAGCGTCGATCATCGCGCGCATCCACTGGACCTCTCCGGTGAGGTCGCAGTAGTGCCTGCCCTCGCGAGCGCAGGCCTCGACCAGGTTCGAGCCGTAGAGCGCATATGGGCCCACCGTGGTGCACACCACCCGCGTACGCCGCACCATTGCGACCAGGCTCGCGGGTTCCTCGCTGTGGGCAACCACCAGTGGCAGGTCGCCGCCGCCGAGCTCGGCCCGCAGCCGCTCCAGCTTGTCGCGGTCACGCCCCCCGATCGCCCAGCGCAGCTCGCCGGTGGCGCCGTAGCTCGCGTACAGGAGCTCGGCGACCAGCCGTCCGGTGAAGCCGGTGGCGCCGAACACCACCACGTCGAATTCGTGCTGGGGGGTGTCCACGGGCGGACACTGTCACACGTCGAAGCGCGGGCCGCGGGCCGGCGGTCGGGGCCTGCACGACCGGTCGAGGTGCGGCTCGGTGCCCGTGCGGAACCGTGTGCTACAAAGCGTGCGCTCGCCGCTCGCTCCGTTCGTCGTCAGCCTGATCGGGGGGACGCTCGCGCTTCCCACGCCGCCGCTGCCCACACCGCAGCGCGCCGCCGGCCAGGAGGCCACCGGCGACGATCGGTATCTCGTGGCGCGTTGGCGGATGGTCGAGCAGATCGAGGACGAGGTCCGCCTGACCCGCAGCATGATCGGCAAGGGGTGGCGACAGGAAGACCCCGCTCCACTTCGCCGGCACCGTCGAGGTCGCGGCCTGGCTGCTCGAGCGAGGCGGGGAGCTCGACCGCTCGACGTCGACCGGCGATTCCGCGGGCGCCGTCGAGGCGCTGCTGCGCACGGGCGCGAAGCCTCCCGAGGAGCCGGCAGGTGCGCGCGGTGCTCTGCCGGGCCAGGGGCTAGGTCGACTAGGCCAGCGGGAAGTCACAAAACGGTCAAAGTTCGATCAAGCCACTTCGCTCGCCCAGAGAAACGGCTGTGGCCTGGTCGACCCAGCCACGCCCGCTTGCGGGCTTGCGGCGCACGAGTGATCGGCTAGCGGGCTCGTGGTATGACCGCGCCTCCCCCGCGGCGCTCGTTGGGGAGTGGTGACCACCACGAGCCCGCTACGCGTAGCCCGCGCGCGAGCCTACCGAGGCCACGGCCCGATCCTCACGTCCGGGCAGCCTCCCCGCTGCGGTAGGCTCCGCGCGCCCTCCCGCTGGAGATCAGCCCTCTGGACGACTCAGAGATCTTCGTCTTCTTCGTGTCCGTGGCGCTGGCGATCGTCGGCGTCGCGGTCAACCGCACCGGCTCGCTCCATCGCCTGTACCTCCGCGAGAACCCGGCGCCGGGGATCGTGCGTCTCGCCGTGATCCTGGCCATGGGGTGGATCGCCTACGTGCTGTGGCGCCATGCCGATCCGAGCGTCGTCGGCATCTACCTGGTCTTCTACTTCGTGATGGGCTACGCGGCGGTGAAGGTGCTCGGTCAGACGGTGGCGGCGGCGTACGGCGCACGCACGCGGGTGGACGCGGGAGAGCGTCGCAACGTGCCGGCGGCCGCACTCGCCGCCGCGTTCACCCTCGCCACCGGCCTGATCTTCGGCGGCAGCCTGTGGGGGGAGGCCGATCCCACCGGCGAGGGCGAAGGCGGGTGGTGGATTCCGGTGACCTTCTTCCTGCTCGGCTGGGCCGTGCTGCTGGCGGTCTTCGGTCTGTACCTGCGGCGCGAGGGGGGCCGCATCCACCATCGCATCCAGCGCGAGCGCCGGTGGAACGACGCGCGCGCGGCAGCGATTTTCCTCCTCGCCTCGGCGGTGGCCCTCACCGATGCGGTGTCCGGCGACTTCTGGGGCTGGCGGCACGCCCTCCTCACCTTCGGCGTGCTGGCGGGTCTCCTGGTCGCGCACGAGGGGTTCGCGCGCTGGACCAGTGCCCGCGAGGAGACCGCGGGCGAGGCGACTGGCGACTCGCGGCGGATCCTCGAGAGCGCCGCCTACGCGCTCCTGGGTCTCGCCGCCTGGGGGATCAACCGCTTCCTCGACCGCCTGTGGGGAGCCTCGTGATCCGCACGCAACCGTGGCCTCTCTCGCCGGCGGAGCAGGCCGAGCTGCTGCGCGCGCTCAGCTTCCGGTACTTCAAGTGGGACGTCTTCGCCTGCGGGCGCTGCCTGGTGCTGCCCGAGACCATGGTCCTCTCCCGCACCGCCCACGACGAGGTGGTGAGCGCCGTCGAGGCCCTGCACCGGGCGCTCGAGCGGTTCGAGGCGCGGGTGCGGCGCGAGCCCGAGGCACTGCGGCGCCTCGGCATCCCCGCCGCCCTGCATCGTCTCATCGCCGAGGAAGAGGTCCATCCGCTCGAGCTCGCACGGTACGACCTCTTCCCCACCGAGGACGGGCGATGGATGGTCTCCGAGTTCAACGAGGACGTGCCCGGAGGATTCAACGAGGCCGCCGGGCTGCCCGAGCTGCTCGGCGATCCCGGCGCCGGCCTGCGCTGGCACGACGGGCCACGCGGCCAGTTCCTCGAGGCCTTCGCCACCTTCGACTCGGTGGCGCTGCTCTATGCGACCGCCTACTCCGAGGATCTCCAGCACATGCTCATCCTGGAGCGCTGGCTCGCCGAGGCTGGACATCGCACCGTCCTCGCCTCCCCCGCCCACCTCCGCCGGGGTCTTCGGCGCCCGCAGGTGCAGGGGGTGTCGATCGACGCCGCCTTCCGCTACTACCCGGGTGAGTGGCTGCCGCGGCTCCCGAACCTCGCCACCTGG
>DATKBT010000023.1:0-45736 GCA_035546295.1 Thermoanaerobaculia bacterium
GCTCGCCCAAAGAAACGGCTGTGGCCTGGTCGACCCAGCCGCGCCCGCTTGCGGGCTTGCGGCGCACGAGTGATCGGCTAGCGGGCTCGTGGTATGACCCGCGCCGCGACCTCGCTGCTCGTTGGGGAGTGGTGAACACCACGAGCCCGCTAGAGGATAGCCGTACGGGCCGCCGGCCCGTCCTTGACCCCTTTCGGGGGGTCCGCAACAATCCTCGGCTCGAGGATCCGAAGCACCACAGAGGTCAGGAGGCAGACCCGTGAAGACATACGACCGCATTTTCATCGACGGCGCATGGGTGCCGTCCACCGGCTCAGAGACCATGGACGTCGTCAACGCGGCGACCGAGGAGCCGATGGGCAGCATCCCGCTGGGCTCCCCCGAGGACGTCGACGCGGCGGTCGCCGCCGCCAAGGCCGCGTTCCCCTCGTGGAGCGAGACCCCGGTGGCCGAGCGCGCCAGGATTCTGCGCCAGCTCCAGGCGGGGCTGCACGCGCGCAGCGGCGAGATCGCCGAGACCGTCGCCCAGGAGGTGGGGATGCCGCTGCCGATGGCGCAGCAGATCCAGGCCGGGCTGCCGACCCTGGTGATGGGCACCTTCGCCGACATCGTCGAGGGGTTCGAGTTCGAGGAGCAGGTCGGGAACTCGATCGTGGTCAAGGAGCCGGTCGGCGTCGTCGGCTGCATCACGCCCTGGAACTATCCGCTGCACCAGGTCGTCGCGAAGGTGGCGCCCGCGATCGCCAGCGGCTGCACGGTCGTGCTCAAGCCCAGCGAGGTCGCTCCGCTCACGGCTTTCATCCTCGCCGAGATCGTCGCCGAGAGCGACCTGCCCAAGGGGGTGTTCAACCTCGTCAGCGGCACCGGGCCGGTGGTCGGCGAGGCGATCGCGGGACACCCGGACGTCGACATGGTCTCGTTCACGGGGTCGACCCGCGCCGGCCGGCGAGTCAGCGAGCTGGCGGCGAGCACCGTCAAGCGCGTCGCGCTCGAGCTCGGCGGCAAGTCGGCCAACGTGATCCTCGACGACGCCGACCTCGCCAAGGCGGTCAAGGTCGGGGTCTCGAACTGCTACATGAACTCCGGACAGACCTGCTCGGCGTGGACCCGGATGCTGGTCCCGAAGTCGCGCCACGAGGAGGCCAAGCAGATCGCCAAGTCGGTGGCCGAGAGCTTCGCTCTCGCCGATCCGATGAAGGCCGACGGCAAGCTCGGTCCCCTGATCTCGGAGACCCAGCGCGAGCGTGTGCGCTCCTACATCCAGAAAGGGATCGAGGAGGGGGCCGAGCTGGTCACCGGCGGCGCCGACGCCCCCGAGGAGCGGCCCAAGGGCTATTACGTGAAGCCGACGGTGTTCGCCAACGTGCGCAGCGACATGACGATCGCGCAGGAAGAGATCTTCGGCCCGGTGCTCTCGATCATCCCCTACGAGGACGAGGATGACGCGGTGCGCATCGCCAACGACACGATCTACGGCCTCGCCGGCGCCGTCTGGTCGGGCGACGCCGAGCGCGCCAAGCGGGTGGCCAGGAAGCTGCGCACCGGCCAGGTCGACATCAACGGCGGCTCGTTCAATCCGATGGCGCCCTTCGGCGGCTACAAGCAATCGGGGCACGGCCGCGAGCTCGGGAAGTTCGGCTTCGAGGAGTATCTCGAGACCAAGTCGCTGCAGACGTAGCCCGGACGATTCAGTGCGCCACAAGGCGCCTCGACGCTCCTGTGGCCAACGGTTCTTCCGCACGAGACCCTGACGGCGGCTCGTCGGAGGGAGGGGAGCGGCCTCAGTCGATCGGGTAGAGCTCGAGGCCGAGCGCTTCGGCGCCCGCTCTCATTCGTTCGTCGTGGGTCGCCATCTGGACGTCGAACTTCATTCGGCCAGCTAATCCCCGTTCGCACATCTTCATCTCCTATGCGAGGAATGATGGAGAGGGTTTCGCCAAGCAAATCCCTCGAGGATCCGTCCACGGGCTGAGGCGAAGGCCGACTCCCGCACCGGCTCGACGGATCGTCAGGCCGTCTTCCAGCGCTGGAAGCGGCCCACGACGCGAGGTCCTGACACTCGCCGAGTTGGTGGGCGAGATGGGGCGTGACGCCTTCGGCATCGGTCACGAAGTCGCTCGTGGCCGGGGCGCGGCGCCAGGACTTCGAGGTGGTTCGCGTCTCTCCAGAGGTAGAGGAGCAACTCTACCTTGGGGGCGTTGTGCCCAGCCGTCTACCGACCCCGCCGGCCGAAAGCGTCACCGCTGTACCGTTTGGTGGCGGACTGCTACGAGGAGGTCAAGGGGACCTGGGAAAAAGGCTTCGAGGCAACGTACGGGCTGGCGGGGGTTCGTGGACGACATCGTCTACGCCTTCACGGATTGCGGAGATCTGAGTCGTGGCTTTGCTCGGGTCTACTGCGATAGCTGCCGCAACGAGTACCTGCTCGCCTTCTCTTGCTCGCGCCGGGGATTCTGCCCTTCGTGTGCGGCGAAGCGCGGCGCGATCTTCGGCCCCTTCTTGCGGGAGGAGGTGCTCGAGGATGTCGGTCACTGCATGTGGACCTGACGATCCCGAAGCTGCTGCGACCCTACTTCCTCCACCGCCGCGAGCTACTCGGCCCCCTGTGTCGGGCGGGCTGGGAAACGGTCGCCGAGCTGATCGCGGAAGCCGTCGGTCGAGGTGTACGCCCCGGCATGGTGGCCACCGTGCACACGGGCGACCTCGGACCTCCTGTGGAGTCCCCATGTCCACGCGATCGCGTCACGGGGTGGCTGGGACCCTGATGGGGTGTGGCATCCGGTGCCTTACGTCGACGAGACGGCCGACGAGCTGCTCTTGGTGGGAGGCCAGCGCACGGGCGCGCTGCCCTCCCACGAGGCGCAGGCAAGACTCCGTCTTGCCTTGGGCGGCTTCGCAAGAAGGTGATCTCGCTGCTCTGCGACGAGGGTCTGCTCACACCCGAACGCCTGGAGGTCCTCGATGCGTGGAAGAGCGGCCACACCGGCTTCTCGGCTCACCATCGGGTCACTGTGGCTGCCGGTGACACCGTTGGCCTCGAGCGCCTCGCCCGAGTCTTCGAGCCGCGCTGCGAGCGGCCGTTACCTGTTGCGTGCGCCCGTGTCGCTCGAACGGCTCGAGGTCGACGGATCTGTCGCCCGCTACCGCCACAAGCAGGCGATGAGACCAAAGGACGAGCTGTTCGATCGCCACGATCTCCTCGCACGGCTCCTGATGCATATCCCGGCGCCCCGACTCCACATCGTGCGTTACTACGGCCACTACGCCAGCGCCGCTCGCGCTCGGCGCGGCAAGGGCGATGACGCCAGTGCAGGGCAGACGACTCCGGAGTCGCACTCCCGGGAGGAGGAGGCCGTTTCGTCGCCACAGAGGCGAAGGCTGCGCCGCCAGTGGGCGCGGATGATCCGGAGGGTCTACGAAGCGGACCCCCTGTTGTGCGCCTGCGGAGAGACCATGCGGGTCATCGCTTTCTTCGAGGCCTCTCAGCTCAAGGGCCCCGCGGCCCTCGAGCCTTCGGCCTCGGACGCTCGTTGGCCCCGCGCCAGCGCGGGACCAAGGTTCCTCACCGATCCGCCGGTCGTCGGAAAGATCCTCCGTCACCTCGAGGACAAAGCAAGGGCGACGGGTTCTGCCCGCGCTCCACCCGAAACGGCGGACCGAGAGCAGCTCGCTTCCTGATCCTCCCGATCTCCAGCGGTTCGGACAGGAGAGCCTCGCGTCGGGCCCCCCTTCGGCTTGCGCAATCCCCGGTCGAGGTCGCTTCTGTCGCCAAGAAACGCTCGCAAACTGAGATTCCAGCAGCCGACGAAGCGAGCTCACACCTGCTGCCGCACCGACGAAGGGCACATGACATGCTTCGATTCGGGCCGGTTGTGGGAAATCTGAGGCCCCGCGCCTCCGTCAGATGGATCGGTGGTTTTCACCAGTGAAGAAGCATAGCGCGGGACATCAAGGGGCGTCGGCGTCTGCTATCGCGCTGGCTCGAGCACGCCGCCGAGCCAGCGCATCACGTTCAGCGCGAATTGCTTGTTGTCGTTGCCCTCGACGTTCATCCCCATCCGGCTCGCTCCCGCTCCCTGGGCGGTGATCATCGCGGCCTCGGCCAGCACGACGACACGGCCGGCTCCGACCTTCAGGGCGATGGCCTGCGACCGTCCATGTGCGCTGGTTTCCGGTGTCGAGCTCCTGAGATCCGCTTTGTCGATGGCAGTCGGCGAGAGGACGAGAAGCTGGACACCGTGCGCCGATGTCAGCGACTGTCCGACAAACGTCATCACTCGGTTGACACGCTCGGCGGGTTCGCGCCCCGAAAGAATCGGGTGATCGCCGAGCCCGCCATTGTCGCGACTGAAGAGCAGCACGTTTCGGTAGTTGCCGTCCTTGTCCGTATTCTTCGTGTCGAAGACGTAGCCCTTCGCCATATCGACGCCAAAACGCCCGGCCAGACTGGCTGCCGCAGCGCCGAAGGGCCGATGATCGGCGACGAGCAGCAGCGACCCTCCCCGCTCCACCCACGCCTGCACCACGTCGCATTCGTCGTCGCCGAACGCGGGTTTCCCACCAGCCTCCACCCATGGTGGCGAAAACTCCCTAAGCCCGGCACTGTCGCGGTGCAGCGCGTTCGAGACGACGAGAATCCGGTACTTCGAGAGCAGTTGCCGGGTGAATGGCTGCTGGCCTGACGCGACGCGGAAGCCGTCGTTCGTGATGAGATCTGCGAACGGCTTATACCGTCCGGCGGCAGTGTGGAAGTTGTGATGGCCCCCATCAATGAGAACAGAAGGCCCGCCCATCGCAAAGGCCGGCCGCGACACGCGGGCGTCGAAGTCGACGTCGGCACGCTGCTGACCGGTGACGCCGGCATGAAGCGCCGCAAAGGCGGCGGTCAACGTGATGATTGTGCGCATACGATTCAGCGGTCCTCATGAGAGCAGCAAATAGCTTCGGTTGCAATGGGTACAGATCCGCGGAGAGCAATCTCCTGTGATATAAGTTCCCGCGTTTCCCGCTTCACAGATCCTGCACGGAGGTCATCATGCGCCTCTTCGTGGCCGCCGTGTTCGTGACGCTCGCTGCACACGGCACTGCCGCGGCGCAGACTGCCCGCTGTGTGCTCTTCCCAAGACCCTACGGCCTCGGCGGCGAATGCCAGGTCGAACCTGGCGAGCCGGGGACTCGTATGCGCCTGCCCTTCCAGAACGGCGTCAAGATCTGGATGACGGCCGGTCCCGGCGAACGGCCTCCATGGCGCGGCAATCTGTCGCTACCGAAGGTCGAGACCTCTTTCGAGATTGTCGAGGAACGCGGCAACGAACGCCGGCTCGTCTTCCGCACCGGACTGGCCTGGCTGCTTGTCCGGGAATGGCGCGAGACGGAGGCGGGCCCGAAAGAAGACTGCTCGTCGTGCGATCGATCCGCGAAAACTGTATCGCTCGTCCTTGATCTCGGAACGGCACCGCTCGCGACCGGCGACGACGTCGCGATTTTGCGCGGGGCGCTGGCGAAGCTCAAGGAGCCGGCGCACTGGAACAGAAAAGAGGAACAAAGCTGTCCGGCCAGCCAGGCGAACTCCATCGGCCTTTTCTGCGCCCTTTTCACCGCTGTCGAGGATCGGATGGGGCGTTACCAGCACCGGCAGCCGGCACTCGAAATCGTGCGTTCGGTCGTCTTCGAGCGGTGGCGCCAGCGGATCACGGGTCACCCGCTCGTGGACATGAACAACCATCCCGAGACAACACTCGATGATCTACGGACGCTCCTCGAGGTTTCGCTGCAGCGAGCCCGGGATCAGATGCGCCCACAGGGGTTCCTAGCGGCGCAAAACGCGACCGGCGTCACTGACGCCGAATCCGCGGTCGTGCGGTGGCTGCGAGCGAACGCGATCCCGATCGCGACGGAGCGGCCGGGCGGCCCGATGACGGACCTCGAACCCCTCCGTCGCGTCGTAGGCGATACCAAGCTCGTCCTACTCGGCGAGGCCACCCACGGCACCCGTGAATTCTTTCAGCTCAAGCATCGCTTCATCGAATACCTTGCCTCTGCCCTTGGCTTCAACACGCTCATCACCGAGGCAGAATGGTCGCGCACGGGTGACGCCATCGCCGTGCTCGCGACGCCCGGCGGTCGTCCAGAGGATGCGTACACCGCACTCAGGAGCTGGCGGCTGACCGCAGAACCCGCCGTCGAGCTGCTGGCGTGGGCGCAGCGCTACAACCGCGATGCAGGCCGCGAGCGTCTCGCGATTCGAGGCATGGACATGCAGGATCCATGGCGCTCGGCTGAACGACTCGTCGCGTATTTGCAGCGTGTCGACTCGGCGGCGGCGATGGAGCTCGCGATCGCGATGCGTCCACTCGAGGGACGCGCCGGCAACTACGAGGCCATCCGCGCATACTCGCGCCAGCCGGCCGATGTCCTGGCCAATCTCCGGATGGGGATCGGCCGGACCCGCGCGCGCCTTCAGGAACGACGGGCGGAGTACGTCGCGCGGTCCTCGACCGATGCCTGGACCGAGGCGGCGCACGAAGCTCGCGTGCTCCAACAAGGTGAAGAAATCTACGGAACGCCGGGCTGGCCGCAGGGCGGTGGGGGCAAGCGCGACCGGTTCATGGCAGAGAACGTTCTCGCCCTGACCCAAAGCTCCAGCGGCGCGATTATCTGGGCGCACAACGCGCACGTTATGCGGGCACGATGGTTCGGACGCGAGACCCTCGGCGGTCACTTGAGTCGCCTGCCGGGGTCGCAAATGGTCGTTGTTGGTTTTGCGTTCGACAAGGGGGAGTTCCGCGCGAGAGCTCCCAATGGCGGAGCCGTCACGATCCACACATTCGGTCCAGCTCCGTCGGGAAGCACCAGCGCCATGCTCGCTCAGGTAGGGTTGCCCATGTTCATGGTCGACCTGAGGACTGCGCCGCGCACAGGGCCGGTCGCCGACTGGCTGCGCACCCCGCAGCCGGAACGCAGTGTCGGCGCGGAGTTTCAACCCGACGCCGAGCCAGTGATCATTGCGCCAGGCGCGTCGTACGATGTGCTGGTGTTCGTCGCGGCGACGACCTGGCGGCAGCGATAGACAGCGGGCCGCGGGATCTCGAGGAGATCGTGGGTCGGGGCGGTGAAGCGCCGGATGGAGAGCGCGCGGTCGAGGAAGAGGGTCGCCTGCCGTCTCTTCCGTAGCGGCCGAGCTCCTCGGGTCGGCCGATGGCGAGAGCGGTTCCTCGGCGCGATCAGATGCCGCTGTTCGTACCGTCTCAGCGCGGCGCCGTCCGAGCGGGAGCTCGGCCGCTACTGACGAAGATCCCGCAACTCATGTCGAAGGGACTCAGGATCATCGACGGCGCCGCCCCCCGGCGCAGAGCCGGGGAACTCTGACCGGGGTCTATTCTCTGCGCCCGGCTCCGTCCAAGGCCTTCGCCATCATCTCCTGCTTCTTCTGTTCGATCTTCTGCAGCATCTCCTGCCCGATGATGGTTCGATCCGCGAAGCCCGCGCCCTGCGCCGGATCGAAGGTGAGCCCTTCCGCGTAGGGCACCGGCTCCTGGGTGGTCATCTTGGCGATGACGAGGTCGGCGTACTGCTGGCGCGCCTCGTCCACCGAGCGCTTGCCGGTGATGACGTCGTGGGCGAGGTTGAGCGCGATGAAGTTGGCGGGCTCGAGGTCGCAGCGCGCCGACATCTCCCCGCGGGTACGATGGACGTGGACGCTGCCGTCGTAGGCAGCCAGCTCGTCGAGCTTTTCGGGCGGCACCGCGTAGTTCACCGACTGCTCCATCACGTCCTGGTGCGGCATGGGGAAGTCGTGGTCGGTGGGCTCGTTGGTGATCACCGTTCGCTTCCAGGGTCCGTTGTCGAACCAGACGAGGCGGGTGGCGGTCGCTTCGGCCGGAGGTCCGTACTTCTGCATAACCATGTTGGCCGCGAATCGCGGCGTCTTCTCCCAATTGCTGATGATCTGCATCACTTCGTTCTGGGTCGGCTCGTCCAGGTTCGCTCCGGCGTTCCCGCCGCCGGCGGCGGCGAAACCACAGATCATCGCGGCAGCGACGGCGATGGCGATCGGATGTGCTCTCATGGTGCTTCTCCTCTTCGATGTCGTTCTGGGGTGTCGTTCTGGGGTCGTGGTCTGACGGGCTCCGCGCATCGGATACGCGAGTGGAAACTGCAAGCGGCGTTCCATCAGTCGCAACGCGGGCAGAGGAGACGAGACGGCGTACCACGACGAGGTCGGCAGGCTGCGGACATCGCCCGGTCGGTACGCCTTGCGCAACAGCCCCGTCACCGTTGCCTCTTCTCGAGTCCTCTTCGCAACCCCCAGTCGGATCGGATCGGCGCGGCGAGACGGCGTGGCGTCGCGTCACCTGCCCGGTCGGCGATCGGCCGCGTCGAGACGCCCCACCCGTTCTTCGGGAACGGGAACGGCGAAGGTCAGGGAGGACCACAGGCTCTCCCAGTCGGCGCCTTCGCGAGAGCTGCCGCGCCGGATGTGGACCGCGGTGGCGAGCCACTCGCCCGGGCCGGCGGCGAGACGCACGCGGCCTTCGGCGTCGCTGCGCTCCGCGGCCGACGGGCCGCCGCCGAGAGGTTGCAGCTCGACCAGGCATCCGGCGAGCGGCCGACCTTCGAGGAGGAGGCGCAGCGTCACCGTCTCCGGCTCGACCCGCTCCCGCAGCAGCTCCAGGGGGATGCCAACGGGCCGGTCCGGCCCGCCGCGGCCGCCTACGTCGATCAGCGACTTGATCGAGCGGAAGAAGACTTCCCGCCCCGGCTGGTCGCCCTCTTCTCGCTGACGCCGCTGGTCGCGGGCCGCGTCGAGCCCCTCTTCGGCGAGGTAGCGGTCGAAAGCCGCGGCCTGCAGCACCGACAGGTCGCCGGTGCTGACGTAGACGATGGCGTGCAGCCCCGGCTCGGAAGCTCGCACGCGCCCCGCCGGGGCGGCGCCGTGCAGCCCCAGCACCGAGGCCCCGCCGTTCGCCCCGTGCAGCTCGAAGCGCGCGATGCGCGACTCGTCCCGCGGCAGCCGCTCCGCATGCGCCGCGTGGCCGAGAGCCATCTCCACGTGCACCAACTCACCGGACGTGGGCCGAAAGCTCGACGGCACCAGCCATAGGTCGTGCGCGGCGGCAGGCGCCGCCGCCGCCACGAAGAGCAGGGCGGCCCGCGCGATGCGGCCAACCCTTCGAAGGCGTCTTCCGGCACGAGCCGCTCCGCGGCGTGGCCTGCTGGTCGCCGTGTTCATCGCGCTGTGGTCATGATCAGGGCACGTAGTCCAGCGGCGACCCCGGCAGCGGAGTCGTCAGGAAGGGGAACGCGGCGTCGAACTGCGACGCGTCCTGCAGGGTCTGATCCGTGAACGGCAGGTCACCCGACGGCGCGTCCGCCGGGTCGCAGTAGACCCCCGGGAAGGCGTGGCAGAGCACGCCCATCGCCACCCGCAGCTCGATGTCGACCACGTCGTCGCCCGGGCGCCGCCCGTTCGGGAAGCCGGCCAGGTCGCCGCCGAGGACGCCGAGGTTGCTTTGCAGGTCTGCCGGGGTGGGCGCGATCGCAGTGTTGAGCCGCGTCATCTCCGCCGGCACGCCGAACTCGTTGAGCCCGGCGACGCCGGTAAGGAACGCGGCCACCAGATCGGCGCGCGGGAAGTTGTTCGGCGCGGTGACCGGGAACAGCAGCTGCAGGATCTCGGGCAGCGTCGGATGCGTCACGTAGGTGAGGAACTGAGAGTCGTCCGAGGGCTCGCTGGCGTTGAAGCGGTCCTTGTCGGGAAGGCCGATCACCACCTCGTTGACCAGCGGCATGCCGAGGCGCGACACCTGCTCCACTCCCCCGACCTCGCGCGCCGGCTCGTTGTAGGCGACCTGGTGCGAAGGCTTCAGCACCCGGACCTTCCTCTTCTGGGCCGTCGTCCAGCCGCCGATGACTTCGCTGCTCGCGGTCAGGCAGCTGATCGGCGCCTCGAGCGCGAAGGTGGTGACGCTGTGGTCCACGAGGTCCGAGGGCTGGGCGTCCCGAGCTCCCAGCGGGTCGAGGTTGAACAGATCGAAGGTCTCGCCGAGGTTGATGTAGAACGAGTCCTTCCGCTGACCGACGAAGACCCTGCCCATGCCGCAGCCGGGAATGTCGACGTCAAAGATGTAATCGTCGGCGTAGTCCTCGTAGTCGGCTACCGACTTGTTCCCCGCATTGTCGAACGGCATGGTGAACTGCGTGGCGTTCGAGCCGACGTGGGTCAGGAACCTGCCGCCGGCCTTTCCGGGCCCCTCGACCTTGCGCACCGAGTAGGAGCGACGGACGTTGAGATTGGAAACGTTCCCCGAGCCGAAGGGGCCGATGAACGCGAGCGGCACCGGCACGCTCTCGATGTCGCCGCCGTCGCCGACGTCCAGGGCGAGGAACGGAGAGGTCTGCGCGTAGTCGAAACGGAAGACGATGTCCGCCTCGGCGTCGCCGTCGTTGTCGATGTTGATCTCGTAGAACGCTTCCGTGTCGAGCGGATAGTAGTTCGGGCCGCCGAACGGCTCCTCGGTGGGGACGTAGTTGGCGATGAGGACCACCATGTCCTCGCGCCCCTCCTCGTAGCTGCGGAACATGTAGAAGTCGGTGGCGTCGACTTGGGGCATGCCGGTGATGGCGGGCGCCTCGCGATGGCTGGAGGCGAAGGCGGGCGAGGCCACGAGACAGGTGACGGTGAGCGCAGCAACGACGACGGCGCGGATGACGGATCGCATGCTTCCTCCGGTGAGCGAGAGATTCGGTGAACGGCGAACGAGCGGCGCCGCGCCCGAGGGACGGGAGCGTTGCTCGAGGTCGCGCGGGCTGCAGGTTCGATGCCACTCGACGCGGGCAGACCCGACCCCCACGGCCCGTCGAGGAAGGTCGGAGGGGAACCGGGCTCTGCTGCGCAAGCCTCGTCCGCCCCGGGCAAACGTCGCCGCGCCGTCGGGGAGGTCTCCGGTCGACGATCCCGATCGAGACGATCGGTAGATTTCGGACGGCGAGCAGGTCAGCCTTTGCCGACGCCATTTGGGAACGGCGACCGGCCGGTCGGGTTCGGGAGAGGCGACGACGACACTGGAACGGCAGGATCCGCGGCCTTCCTCAACGCCGCCTTCTTCGACGGCTCCTTCCTCTACCTGACGACGCCGCTGCCGGGCGATCCCAACGAGGGTAAGCGGCCCGACGAACTCTCCTCCGGCCGGAAGCGGCGATCCGACGAGGTCGCTGCGGTCAAGCGGACCGCATGGATGGCGCGCCGCTTGCAGTCCCGCATCGTCGGGAGATTCAGCGAACGTCGCTGGTCTCGGCCCTACTCTCGTCATGGCGACTGGGCAAGCGTCGCTACCAGCAGGTTTCGCTCGTCGCGTTTCTACAAGGAGACCGAAAACTCATGCATCGATCCCCGCGCCTTCCACTCCTCGTCGCCCTCACACTCGTCGCTGGCTCGGCTCTCTTCGGCTCGAGCCACCGGGAGGCGCCCGCGATCACCGAGTCGCCCAAGGTCGACGGAACCGACTTCTACATGTTCCGCAGCTACGAGCCCGGTCGAGAGGGATTCGTGACCTTGCTCGCCAACTACGTGCCGCTGCAGGATCCGTTCGGTGGACCGAACTACTACGCGCTCGACCCAGACGCCGCCTATCAGATCCACATCGACAACAGCGGCGACGGCATCGAGGATCTCACCTTCCGCTTCCAGACCCTCCAGGTCAACAGTGACGCACAGATCCCGGTCGGCGACCAGATGGTGTCCATTCCGCTCCATTACTCCGCGCCCAACACCCTCAACACGGTCGAGCTCTACGCCGTCTCGGTGCTGCGCGGAGACGCCTTCGGCGGCAACGCCGACGTCCAGGCCGTGACCAACGCGGGAGACGGCGGCAACATCTTCGTCAAGCCGTTCGACAACGTCGGGAACAAGACGATTCCGAGCTACGAGACCTACGCGCGCCAGTTCGTGTACGACGTCAGCATTCCCGGATGCGGCGACGGGCGGATGTTCGTCGGCCAGCGCAAGGAGTCGTTCTACGTCAACCTGGGCGAGATGTTCGACCTGGTGAACCTCGAGCCCCTGGGACCGGTCGACGGCCAGGGAAGCGCCCTCACCGACAAGAACATCACCACCTTCGCGCTCGAGGTGCCGATCGACTGCCTCACCGGTTCCAGCGGGGTCATCGGGGGCTGGACCACCGCGGTGCTGCCGCGGCGGCAGTTCCTGGTCGATCAGCCCTCCTTCAACCAACCGACCGAGCTCGACCCGACGAACGACTTCGTCCAGGTCTCCCGTCTCGGTGCGCCGCTGGTCAACGAGATGGTCATCGGTCTCAAGGACAAGGATCGTTTCAACAACAGCCGTCCCGCCAACGACGTGGCCAACTTCGGCATCTACGTCACCAACCCGACGCTCCCCGAGCTGCTCGAGATCCTCTTCCCGGTGCAGGCGCCGAACAACTTCCCGAGGCAGGATCTGGTGGCCGCCTTCATCACGGGAATCGACGGCCTCAACCAGTTCGGAGTCGGCGAGATGCTCCGGTTCAACACCGAGATCCCTTCGACTCCGCTGAGCGAGCAGAGCAACCTGGGAGTCGCTGGCGGCGACATGGCTGGATTCCCGAACGGCCGCCGACCGGGTGACGACGTGGTGGACGTCGTCCTGCGGGTGGCGATGGGTCTCCTCTGTCATGCATTCCCAGGAGCGTTTGGGTGTGGACCCGCAGACGCTCCGTCCGGCAACCTGCCCTTCACCGACGGCGCCTTCGTCGATGCCACCTTCTTCGACGGCTCTTTCCCGTATCTGAGGACGCCGCTGCCGGGATCTCCCAACGAGGAGCAGAACGGTGTCGATCCAGACGGCAACGGCGACTGACGATGCCTTTCACGCCAATCGACGCCTCCGAGCTGCACGCTGGCCGGCGGCGTGGCCCACGACTTCAATAACCTGCTCACCGGCATGGGCCTGGCGAAGGTCTACGGCGTGACCAAGAGCCACCGAGGCTCGATCGCCAGACGCCTCTTCGGGTTCCCTCCCGCCTGCCTCGCCGTTGCGCTCGGGTTCGCGATCCAGGGCCCGCCCCTCGCCGCGGCGGCGTGGGCTCAGCACTCGGCCGAAGCCGGATCGACCGCTCCCAGCCCGCGCTTCGAGCCGATGCCGGGCGCGAGCGGAGCCCGCGAGCCCGAGCTTCGGGCGCGTCTCGAGCGGGCCGAAGATCCGAGCCGCGTTGCGATGGGTCACGCGGCGGGCGAGCCGCACCTCCCGCCGGAAGCGCTCGGTCGCCTCCTCGAGATCGCCGTGCTGCCCGGGATCGGTGAGCAGCTTGAGGGCGACGCGATCCCCCACCTCCTGGTCCATCACCGCCCAGACCGCCCCCATCGCGCCGCGACCGATCAGGCGCTCGACTCGGTAGCGGCCGGCGAACAGCTCACCGGGAGCTGGTTGGGCGAGGCGTGAAGCGGAGGCTTCGCCGCCTTCGGAGGCCCCGTCGACGGCTGGCAGGCCTCCCTCTTGGTCGCTCGGCCGGCGATCCCTCGGGCCGTCCTCGTGGGAGCGGCTCTCGCCAGCTCAGCTAGGATGGCTCGAAACAGCGAGAAGTGCAGGTAGGCGCGGCGGATCGAGCTGTCCTTCGCCGAGTTCCTGCGGGCCGGCGTACCGATCACGCTGCTGTCGCTCGCCTGGGGCTGCCTCTGGCTGTGACGAGGCGGCCGCCCCACCTACGGCACGTGCTCGGCGCGCGTTCGGGCCGTCTCGTCGGCGTCGACTTCCTCGAGCGGTCCGCGCCCCCACCCGGTGACCACCGCCATCACCATCACCGCCAGCATCGCCCAGGAGTGGAAGTTGAGGATGCCGGCCTGTGCCGGGCTCAGCCTCGGCATCCCGAACGCGACGCCGTCGGCGGTGGCGCTGGCGGCGAGGATCACGGGGATCATGTAGGGCAGGATGAAGGGCAGGGTGACTCCGGTGGCGTCGAGTAGGTTGGCGCGACGGTAGGCCGAGATGCCGAAGCGCCTGCCGGTCTCGCGCGTGAACCTGCCGACGGTGAGGATAGCGACCGTGGTGTGGGTGATCAGCAGCATCACGGCCATCAGGGTCGCCACGATCCAGGCCTCCGCTCCGCGCGCGCTGCGGGTGCGCGAGCGCGCCGCCTCGACCATGCGGTCGAGCACGCCCGTCGCCTCCAGCGCGCCCACCAGGCCCATCAGCAGCAATGTGAAGATCGAGGCGCCGACGCCGCGCTCGAGCCCCTCGAGCAGGAGGCCGCGAGCGCCAAAGGCGTCGCGGTCGATGGTCATGAGCTCGGACGGCTCGATCAGGCGCAGCGCCAGGCCCAGGCCGAGCGCTGCCACGATGCCGGTCAGCAGCCCTTCGACCAGGTGGCGTCGCCGGAGCAGCAGAACGACGACCAGGAGCGGCGCCAGCACCATCGGCAGAGCGCCCGGATCGCCTTCGATCGCCGGCCCGCCGGCGTCGATGCGCGTCCCGGAGCCCAAGCCGACGTAGAGCACCAGCGCGATGGCGGCGGCGAGCAGCGCGTAGCGCAGCCGCGAGCGCACGACGCCGCCGATGTCGGCCTCCTGGGTCAGCGCCGAGGCGATCGTGGTGTCCGAGATCGGCGAGACGTTGTCGCCGAAGGTCGCGCCGCCCACGATCGCGCCCATCAGCACCATCGGATCGGCGCCGAGCGCGCCGCCGGGAGGGTAGAGCAGCGGCCCGCAGATGAGGATGGTTCCGAGGCTGGTGCCGGTCGAGGTCGAGATCAGGCAGCAGATGAGGAACGAGGCCGCGACGTACGCGCCGCCCGAGACGCCGGCCTCGCCAGCGATAAAGATCAGCGAGCCCACGAACCCGCTGCGCGTCATCAGCACGCCCAGCAGTCCGGCGAGCAGCCAGGCGACGATCATGATCATCACGATCGGCTGGCTCATCCCCGAGATCAGGGCTTCGGAGTAGGCGGTTCGATCCTTGGCCAGGACCAACCCGAGCGTCATCGCCGCGATCAGCACCGGCCAGAATCCGCGCTCGTCGGGAGCGCCCGCCAGCGCGAGCCACGCGACGCCGCCGATGAACAGTGCGAAGGGGGCGAGCGCTCCGGCGAGACCGCCGTGGAAGCGGAGCGGAGCCGTCGGCGGCGCGCTGGGCTCGTTCTCTGTCACGGGTCGGTCCGGTAGAGGGGGGGGACGGTAGCAGGGATCGTGGCTGACGAGGACGGTGTGGACCGCGCCCGAGCGCCCGGCGAGCTCCCGACGAGCTCCCGACGAAGCAGACGCCCCAGCCGGTGGCTGCTACTGTGAGCATGGAGGTTTCCTGACATGCGTGTGCCTCGATCGTGCGTGGCCATGCGGGTCCTCGCGGCGGCTGCGACCCTCTGGATCCCGGCCTTCGCGGGCGCTCCGCTCGCGGCTCAGGAACCGTCCGCGTCGCCGAGCCTGACGACGCTCGAGGAGCAGCTCGAGCAGGTGTTCGCGGCCGCCCTCGCGATCTCGGACGACGAAGCCGCGGAGCCGATGCACGTGCTCCAGGCCTGGGGCACGGTGATGATGAGCGCGACGGTGCTCGAGGCGCGCCGCGCGCAGGAGCTGGGGCGTGCGTCCGACGCCGAGCAGGTCCAGGACGCCCTGCTCGAGAGGTGGCGCGAGCTGCGACCGGCCGCCGCCGGGCCGGACCTCATGCGGCTGTTGCAGATCCAGGACCAGGAGGCGCGGGCGCCGGGGCTCCTCGAGCTCGTCGAGAGCCACCCCGACGATCCCCTGGTGCTCTCGCAGGTGGGGACGACCCTGCGCTCGCTCGGTCAGGCCGCGCGGGTCACCGAGCTGCTCGAGGCTCACGCCGAGCGCCATCCGACGAGCGGGTCGGCCTGGCGCTTGCTGGCCGAGCACTACGGCAGCCAGCAGAACCAGACTCTCGAGATCTCGGCTCTCGTGCGCTGGGCGGAGGCGAAGCCCGACGACCCCGCGCTGATCGATCGCTGGCTCGGGGCTGGCCTCGACCGGCTGGAGCCCGAGGCGAGCGCTCGACTGCTGGAGCGCTTCTTCGACCGGCCGCGCGACGACCCCCGGGCGCTCGAGACCTGCGCCCGGCTGGCGCGAGTCGAGGACAGCCCCCACCGGAGCGCGGCGCGCCGATGCGTGGCCCGCGTCGCGGGCAGCTCCCGGGAGGACGACGACGGCGCCCGCGCCCGGGAGCGCGCGATCGGCGTGCTCGCCGAGCTGGCCGCGGCAGAGGGCGACTGGACGAGCCTGCTCGACAGCCTCGAGGCCCTGGAACCCGAAGCGCGCGGCCGTGCGCTGGTGGCCTCTGCCTACAGGATCGGAGCGCCCAGCCACTGCTCGCAGCGAATCGAGCTGCTGCGCGCGGCGCTTCCGGGCGCCCCCGCCGAGGGCTCGCTGCACTCGTCGATCGCGACCGCGGCTCGCGCGTGCGACCAGCGCCCCGCGGCGCGGAGCCTCTTCCTCGATCTACTCGAGAGCGCCCCTTCCGACCGCGTGGCGAGAGTGCTGGGAGCCTGGGCGAGCCGCGTGAACGGCGTCCTGCGCGGCGATGTTCCCGCGGGAGCCGCAGCCGTGCTCGAGGCGCGCCTGGAGCGCGAGCCGCGGTCTGGAGACCTCTACCGTGCGCTCGATTCCGTCTACGAGCTGGCGGGTGAGCCCGACCGGCGCCTCGAGCTCCTGCAGCGCTGGATGGAGAATGCTCCCGACTCGATGGGCTCGCGGGAGGTGACGGCGCTGGCCTGGGAGCTGGCGGCGCGCGGCGAGACCGGCGAGGCGGTGGGCCTGCTCGAGCGCCGTCTCGGTCGCTCCTTCTCCCAGGAGGAGGCCGAGCTGCTCTGGCAGATCTACGCGGAGCCGGCCGTGCCCGACGATGAGGAGTGGCCCGACGAGGCGGCCTGGCGGGAGGGGCTCGAGCGCGCCGACCGCTGGGCCGGCGAGCTGATCGCCGGCGGCGAGCCGTCCCGCGCCGCCTTCGGCCACGTGCTCGCGGCCCGCGGCGCCATCTTCCGCGATGACCTCGCAGCCGCCGAGCGCCACTACCTCGAGGCCCTAGGGACGATCGAGCACCCGCGCGACGAGTGGGTGACCGAGATGCTCGGCGCGCTCTCCGACAGCGCCAGCGCCGAGCGCATCGCCGAGATCGCGCTCCTGGCCTGCGAGCAGACGGCGATGACGCAACGGCATCGCGGTCGGGGCGCGTGCGCGACGACGCTCCTGTCGAGGAGCGGAAACGTTGAGGCGGTCGCCGAGATCACGGCGCTCGTCGGCGAGCTGCCGGACGACGAGGATTCGCTCCTCTCGCTCGCCTTCAGCGCGCAGCAAGCCGATCCAGAGCTCGCCGAGCGCGCCTGGCGGCGGTTGCTCGAGCTCGACCCGATGGATGCGACCGTCTGGGGCAACTTCGCGGGTTTCCTCGCGAAGCACGGCCGCGCGGAGGAGATCGAGGCGCTGCTGGCTCAGGCGCGCGAGCGTTTCGGCAGGGTGCCGTCCGGTCTGCTCCAGACGGTGGGGCGCGCGCGCATCGCTTCGAATCAACCAGAAGGCGCGATCGAGATCCTCGAGGAGGCTCGCGCGGCGTTGCCCGCCGGCGCCGACCCGGCCTGGGTCGACGCCGATCTCCGCGAGGCCTACGCCGCGATCGGAGGGCGAGAGAGGATGGCGGCCGCCCGCGCGTCCGCACCCCCCGCCCCGCCGGCCTCCCTCCGGCCGCTCGACCACGAGGAGACGGCCGCGCTCGAGGTGAGCCTCGCCGAGGCCGATGCCCGCACGCTGCTCACCGTCGCCGAAGAGCTGCGCACCGGAACGAAGGGTCGCTACGACCCACAGGCCGCGCGTCGGCTCCTCGAGCGTGCGGTCGCCACCGGCGATGCGCTGGCCTCGTACCGGCTGGCGATCGACCGCCGGAGCGGAGCGCACGGTATCGCCCCGGCGACCCTCGCCGCAGTCGAGTCGATGGCGCGGCAGGGTGATTCCTACGCCCGGCTGCTGGTGGGCACCGGCGCCCTTCTCGGCGTCGGCCGCGAGCGCGACCTGGCCGCGGCCCGGCACTGGCTCGAGCTCGCTTCGTTGCCGCAGGACCGGCGGCAGGGCGAGCCGTGGGCGCACCACAACCTCGCCTACATGGTGGAGCGCGGGGAGGGGTTCGAAGAGGCCGACTCCGACGCCGCCATCGAGGGGTACCGGCGCGCCGGCGACCTCGGCAACGTCGCGTCGCTGTACGACTTCGCGCGCCTGACCCTGAGGCACCACGACGTCGCCCTCTGCCGCGAGGGGCTCGCGCGGCTCGAGCGCGCCGCCACCGCCGGTCACTCGGCGGCCGCCGCCTATCTCGGGAAGGTGCTGTTCTACGGACCGGGTGGGACCGGTGGCTGCGTGACGCTCGAGCCGGCGCGCGCACGGCCATGGCTCGAAGCCGCGCTCGAGGCCGAGGAGCCGGGCGCCAGCTACGACCTCGGCCTCCTGCTCCTGCTGTCGGGCGGGGCTGCCGACGTCACACGCGGCCTCGAGCTGCTCGAGGAGGCGGCCGGGGAGCCGACCGCGCTCGCCATCGAGACCCTGCACCTGGTGCGCGCGACCGGCGCCTTCGCGCCGAGAGACCCGGAGCGCGCCCGTGCCCTCCGCGCCGAGGCGGTCCGCTTCGGCTCCGACGGGATCACCTACCTGAGGCGCGAAGCCGCGTATCCGCCGGGGCGGCGATTGCTCGAGGAGGGGACGGCTCGTCTCGAGAGTCTGGTCGCCGCCGGCGACGCATCCGCGCGCTCGCTGCTCGCCGCGATCCTGCTCCAGGGCCCGTACGAGCTCCGCGATCCGGAGCGGGGGGTCCGCCTCGCGCGCCAGGCTGCCGCGGTTGGCGACGGTTGGGGAGCGCGCCTGCTCGCTGGCGCGCTCGAGGAGGGCACTGGGACCGAAGCCGACCCGCGCGAGGCGCTGCGCCTCACTCGCGCCGCCGCCGAGGCCGGAGATCCCTTCGCCATGTTCGATCTGTCGGTCGAGCTGATGAGCGGCGAACGGCTCGAGCCGGATCTCGAGGCCGGGATCGGCTGGCTCACGCGCGCCGCCGAGCGCGGGCACTGGCAGGCGATCGGCGAGCTGGCCAGGCTGTACGCCGAAGGTCGTCCCGGGATCGCGCGCCGACCCGAGCTGGCGACGCGCTGGAAGCGCCGGAGGGCCGAGCTCGGCGACGACGAGGCTCGCGGTTGGCTGCTCGCTCACGGCCACGAGCCACCCTAGCTCAGCTCAGCTCAGATCACGGGGCATGGACCCGGGGCCTCCTCACGTCTCGGCGCTCGCCTTCGAGGACGGAGACGCTCGACACCGTGCTCACCCACCTCGCGCTCAAGGCGCGGGTGGTGATCTGCGGGGCGATCTCGAGCGGCTACACCATGGAGCAGCGCCCGGGGCCCGGCAACTACCTGATGCTGATCGTGGCTCGCGCGCGCATGGAGGGCTTCCTCGTCCTCGACTACGCCGCGCGCTTCGGCGAGGCGATCCAGGCGCTCGCCGGGTGGGTCGGCGAGGGAAGGATCGTGTTCGAGGAGGACGTCGCACACGGGCTCGAGAACGCGCCGCAGACGCTCAACCGGCTGTTCACGGGCAAGAACTTCGGCAAGCAGCTCCTCGAGGTCGCGTCCGAATGATCTCGAGGTGCCGGCGGATCGGGGACCGACTGCGCGTCGGCTTCCGGACGCCTCCGCGGCAGAGGAGCCGTCGGCTCGAGGCGATGGCTCTGCGTGGCGATCAGGGCGACTGAAGGGCGCGTCGGAGACAACTCGGCGGAGACAACTCGGCGGAGACAACGTCGAGAGTCTGTCGCCCTGGGGATGCGAGTCGATCGACCGCCGAGCCGCGTTCGGCGAGCGATCTCCGGCTACTGCGCTCTCGCGAACAGGAACAGGTGCTGCGTCGGCAGCTCCTCGATCAGCTCGACGAGCTCGAAGCCTGCCGGCTCCCACTCCTCGCGCACCTGCTCGACCGACATCCGGTGCTCGAGCTTGATGTGCGCCCCGGAGTCGTCCTCGAGCCGGTACTCGACCAGAGCGACGCGTCCTCCGGGCGCGAGGGCTTCGCGCATGCGGGCGAGCATCGCCTCCGGATCGGCGAGCTCGTGGTAGACGTCGACCAGCAGGATCAGGTCGACCGAACCGGCCGGGATCTTCGGATCGTCGGGCTCGGAGAGCACCATCTCGATGTTGCCGATCCCTTCCTCCTCGGCGAGACGGGTGGCGATCTCGAGCATCTCGGGCTGGATGTCGATGCACAGGATATGGCCCTCGCTCCCGACCTTCGGCGCCATCCGCCGGGCGAAGTAGCCGGAGCCGCATCCCAGGTCGGCGACCCGGTCGCCGGGCTCGATCGAGAGCAGCTCGATCAGCAGCGAGGTGTTCTCCTCCTGGTCGCGATCGTCCCGCTCGAGCCAGGGCGCGCCGCGATACGACATGACCTCGGCGATCGGCCGGCCGCGGAACTCGTCGCGCGGCTGCGGCGGCTGCGCCCCCGCGGCGGCAGCGGAGAGCACGAGGAGCGAGACGGCAGCGAAAACGCCGCCGAGGATCGACGGAGGGAAGCGATCGAATGCTCTTCGCATGGGTCCATCGAATGCTCTTCGCATGGGTCCATCGTAGCGCCTGGCTCTGGCACGGTACGCGCCGGAGCGATGATCGCTGCGTGATACCGTGAACGGCTCATTCGACACGAGGATTCCAGCCATGTGCAAGCTCGCCACCGCAGTTCTGGGGGTCTCCATGATCGCGGCTTCAGCCTCCGCCGCGGACTCCGATCTCATGGATCGGGTGAAGCACGGCTACGCCGACAGCGACGGCGTCAAGATCCACTACGCCGAGATCGGCTCCGGGCCGCCGGTGGTCTTCATCCACGGCTTTCCGGACTTCTGGTACTCGTGGCGCCATCAGATGGAGGCGCTCGCCGAGGCCGGCTTCCGCGCCGTCGCCATCGACCAGCGCGGCTACAACCTCTCGGACAAGCCCGAGGGCGTCGCGGCATACGCCATGCCCAACCTGGTCGGCGACGTGGTGGCCGTGATCCGGTCGCTGGGCGTCGAGAAGGCGACCGTGGTCGGACACGACTGGGGGGGCGCCGTCGCCTGGCAGGTGGCCCTCAACGTGCCGCAGGTCGTCGACAAGCTGATCATCCTGAACCTCCCGCACCCGAACGGCATGACCCGGGAGCTGGCGACCAATCCCGAGCAGCAGAAGAACTCCGAGTACGCGCGGAGCTTCCAGACCAAGTCGGCGAGCGATCCCGACGTGTTCTTCGGGATGCCGCTGCAGCCGCAGATGATGGCCGGCTGGGTCACGGATCCCGAGGCGAAGAAGCACTACGTCGAGGCGTTCGAGCAGACCGACCTCGAGGCGACGCTCAACTACTACAAGGCCAACTACCCGCGCCCGCCCTACGACGAGGCCTGGAAGCGGATCCAGGAGAGCCCCGGGCCCAAGGTCCAGATGCCGGTCCTCCAGTTCCACGGGCTGAACGACACCGCGCTCAATGCCCACGGCCTCAACGACACGTGGGAATGGCTGGAGAAGGACCTCACGCTGGTCACGGTGCCGGGCGCCGGCCACTTCGTCCAGCAGGACGCCCCGGAGCTCGTCAGCGAGACGATGGTCTGGTGGCTGAAGATGCGGAAGTAGGGCTCGCTTTCCTTCGCCGGGCGGTTCGCGGAACTCGGTTCGGCGGAACTCTCACGGCCGAGGCCTGATCATGGCCTCGAACAGGGCTCCGGGAGCGCCTCGAGCTCTCCGGAAGTGAGCCTTCCCGGAAGTGAAAAGGCCCCGGGGCCTTCACAGGCGCCGGGGCCGGGTCGACTCGTGGGTGGTGGCGCTGGGTTTCCCCGCCTCTGTCCACCGACGACGCCAGTGGACCGAGGGAAAGCCGGGGAGCCTCGTCGCCACGACGAGAGTGCCTCCCGCTACGGGAACGCCACCTCCGTCGAGTCCTGTTGCGTCGAAATCACCAGACCACCTCCTTTCTGGGCCAGTCACAACGTGGCGGGTCCCACCCCGCCCGGCCCTCGGACCGCCCGTCTGGTCCGCCGGCCGCCGCGACGGACCCCGAAGGACCTCGCCGCGGGCTTCGACTGCGGCCGCTCGATCGCGACCGACGACATTGTCGATGGCCTCGGCACCGCTTGTCAAACGGCACGCTCACCGCCAGTCCCCACCGGGACGCTGGCTGCGGTCGAGCCCGGGCCTGCTCTCAGTTGACCTGGGGATCGGGCGAGGGCGGCTCGGATCCGCCGGCCCGAGGCGTGGCCGGCGCGGCGGCGTCGCGGTCCCGAGGACCCGCTCCGGCCGGCTCCGTCCTGCCGTTCCCGGCGCTCGGCCCGGCCTCCCGCTCCGCGGCCGATTGCTCGGCGCCGCCGTCATTGGCCGATCCGTTGGCACGACGACGCCGGCTGCGACGCCGGCGCCGACGCGGCCGCCCGGATCCCTGCTCGGGGTCTCCGTCGGACCGATCCTCCGTCGGAGCCGCCGTCGAGGCCTTCTTCCGCTCCGCGCGCGCGCCGCTGCGAGCGGCTTTCTCCTGGCCGTCGGCGCCGTCGGCGGGCTCGCCGGGTCCCGCGCCGTCCTTCGACGCGGCACGGCGCTTGGCTCCGCTGCGCTTGCGCCCGCCGCGCCGGCGGCGTCGGCGGGACTTGGAAGGGGTCTCGGCCGCGGCCTCCTGCTCGACGTCTTCGGTGCTCTCGTCGCTGTCGTCGAGATCGTCGATCGTGGCGAGCTCTTCGTCTTCGTCGAGCTCCTCGTCGTACTCCTCGGGCGGCTCCTCGCGCTGGCGGATCGACGCCGCCTGCGCGTGCTCGGCGGCGATCTTGCGCGCCTCGGACGCCTCCTTCTCGAGCCGCTGGACCTCGGCGCGGTCGCGCGCGAACCAGGAGACCTCCTGCTCGCCCCGGTGGAGCCTGGGCGAGGCCACCAGCTCGATCTTGACCGTCAACTCCTCCTCCAGGCGCAGCAGCTCGGCGCGGCGGTTGTTCTGGATGAAGTCGGCGAGCTCGGGGTGGAGCTGGACCTGGACTCCCTTCATGAAGCCCTCGGCGGCGCGCGCCTCGATTGCCCGCACGAGGTGCAGGGCGACGATCTCGGGGCTACGGATGCGGCCCACTCCCGAGCAGGTCGGGCACGCGCGGTGGGTGCGCAGGTGGATCGCCTGCTGGATGCGTTGGCGGTTGACTTCGAGCAGTCCGTTGGAGCTGATGCGGTCGATCTGGCAGCGCGCCTTGTCGGTCTTCATCGCCTCGCGCAGCACCTTCTCGACCTTGGTCTGGCTCCGGCGGTGGCGCATGTCGATGAAGTCGACGACCACCAACCCGCCGATGTCGCGCAGCCGGAGCTGGCGCGCGACCTCGGTCGCCGCCTCGAGGTTGGTCTGAACCGCGGTCTCCTCCTGGCTGCCGGCGCGGGTCGAGCGCCCGGAGTTGACGTCGATGGCGGTCAGCGCCTCGGTGGGATCGATGACGATCGACCCGCCCGAGGGGAGCGGCACGCTGCGCTCGAAGATGCGCTCGATCTGGGGCTCGAGGCGGTGTGCCGCGAACAGGGGAAGCCGCTCCTGGTAGCGGATCAGCTTCGTCTTGCTGCGCGGCATGAACGCCTTCATGTACTCCTCGGCGCGCTGGTAGGCCTCCTCCTCGTCGACCAGGACCTCTTCGATCGTGGCGTCGAGGTAGTCGCGCAGCGCCTGCAGCACGATGTCCTGATCGGAGTAGAGGAGCTTGGTCTTGCGCGACTGCCGCGCCTCGGCGCTGATCCGCTTCCACAGGCGCACGAGGGCGTTCAAGTCGCGGTTGAGCGTCGTCTTGGTCTGGTCGAGCGCATTGGTGCGCACGATGACGCCGCAGCCCTCGGGGACGGTGAGGGAGGCGACGGTCTTGCGCAGCGCTTCGCGATGCTCCTCCGAGGTCACCTTGCGCGAGACGCCGCGGGTCTTCTCGAAGGGCATCAGGACCAGGTAGCGCCCGGCCAGGCTGAGGTTGGTGGTCAGCGCGGCGCCTTTCGAGCCCTCGGGCTCGCGGGTCACCTGGACCACGATCGGCTGCCCCTTCTCGAGGACGGTCTCGATGCGCGGCTTCTGGCCCTTCTTGGGCTGGTGGTAGTAGGCGTCGGGGACGACGTCTTGGATCGCCAGAAAGCCGTGCTTGTCGGTGCCGTAGTCGATGAACGCGGCGTTCAGGCTGGGCTGGATGTTGGCGATGATGCCGAAGTAGATGTTGCCTCGGGTGAGCCCCCGCTCACCGACATCGACCTTGAAGTCTTCGAGCGTGTCGCCGCTGGTGACGGCGACTCGAAGCTCGGCGGGGTTCTGGGCATTGATGAGCATTCGACGGGTCACGAATTCGTTCCTCTCGCCTCGACAGGCTCCTGGCGGAGGCCGCCGCGGCCGAGATGGCCGGGCGCCTCGGCGGCGGACAGGAGAGATCGTCGGGCTGGTGGCTGTCGCGGATCGGCCCCGCAGCGAGTCGCGGTGCGCGCTCGCCGCCGAGCCGCCTTCGTGCGGCGGCCTCGGCGGCCGCACGGAGACTGCCGATCCGGGGGGCGCGCAGCGGATCGCTGCCAACGCCGCCCGACAGCGGTCGTGGGGTGTGCGCCGTGTCCGCGCCGGACAGCCCCTCGCGCTCGACGCTCGATCGACGAGCGGCGAGAGGGTGCAACGACGGAGGCAGGGCTGAAGACATGCGTCAGGTAGCGGACCGGGACGTGCTCGCGACCGGGTCGTCCGCGGACGAGGCGACCACGCCGGACCGGGAAGGTCGAGTGCGCGTCGGGCTCGTGCGTCGGAGCCGGGTGCGGTCGTGCGGTGTCATCCGGTGTGTCGAGATTCGCCTCTGCGACCCCCGGTTGACGGCGCGGCACCTGTTGGGGCTTCCGCTACGGATCCGCATCGAGAGCTGGAGCCGGGAAGCCGATGTGCCGTCTCGACCGTCGGTCGGGTAGCGGCGAGCGCTTGACGACCGTGAGAGAGACTGTAGGCCTATCCCACTGATCGCAGGAGCATAGCAGGAAAGGGCGTGCTTCCGCAGTCGCCGGGCTCTGTCTCGGTCCGAGCAACTCGCGAGAGTGGCCGGAGAACCAGCCCGATCGTCCGGTTCGAGGAGTGTCGTCGGGGCGGCGGGAGCGGGGCCGCGGGCCGGGGAGCCCGTCCGGTTGCGGCTCCAGGAGCCGCGCTGCCGGTCTCGAGCAGGCGCCCCCTCGGGGTGCAGGTCAATCCGGCAGCAGCCGGGGGACGTACTTGGTGAGGCCCTGGACTGGGCCGACCTCGCCGGCGTAGACGTTGCCGGCGGCATCGGCGGTCACGCCCTCGCCCATCGACCCGTAGCCGCCCATGCCGGAGGGGCGCTCCGAGACGTGCTCGGGGATGAAGTACCGGACCTCGCCGGTCCTGGCGCTGCCGATCCGCAGCCCCTTCCTCCACCCGCCCGGGTTGTAGTTGTCGTCCGACTCCGAGTCGATCGCGTAAAGCACGTCGTTGCCGTCGATGAACAGACCGCTGATCCGGCTGAACTGGTACCAGGTGTCGAGGTGCTTGCCCTCCTGGTCGAAGATCTGGATCCGCCGGTTGCCGCGATCGGCCACGAACAGGCGTCCCTGCGAGTCCATGGCCAGCGAGTGCGGAGACCGGAACTGGCCGTCCTCGTAGCCCCACGTGCCCCAGCTCTTGATGAAGGTGCCGTCGGGCGCCCACTTGGTGATGCGGCCGACCGCGTTCGGGCCGGGCTCGTCCATGAACTGGGCGCTGTGCGACTCGCCGACGAAGATGCTGCCGTCGGGCGCGACCAGCACGTCGTTGGGCTCGGTGAAGTGGGTCGGAGGATCGCCGGCCTCTCCCGGGGTGCCCAGCACCATCAGCACCTCCCCCTCGGGGCTGAACTTGATCACCTGGTGGCCGCGGCCGCCGGCGTCTGGGAACTGCTCGAGCTCGCGGGCGTTGGCCGAGCGCGCGTCGGCGATCCAGACGTTGCCCTCGGCGTCGACGTCGATGCCGTGCGGCCAGGTGATCTTGCCGGCGCCGAATGCCTTCACGACGTTGCCGTCCGGATCGAGCTTGACGATCGGATCGAGGTCCGAGCCCGCGCAGGAGTTGGCGCCGCATCGGTCGCCGGCCCAGATGTGCCGACCGTCGACGTCGACGTCGACCGCGCTCACCGATCCCCAGGTGCGGCCGTTCGGGAGCGTCCCCCAGTTGCGGACCGTCTCGTAGGGGTTGGGGAGGTGGTTGATCGGCTCCTGTTCGGCGTGCTCCTCGGGACCGGTGGCGCCGCGCTGCGCGCCGGCCATCCCCGGCAGGAGCAGCGGCGGAGCCAGGGCGAGGACGACGGCGGCGACGGCGCTCTCGAGGCGGCGAGCGGGCGGAGTCGGGACGAAGTAGCTCGACATGATCGGCGATCCTCTGCCATGGGGGCGGTTCGGGCGGGTCTTCGGGAAACGGCTCAAGATGGCCGCTGTCGTGCGGCCTTGTCAAGTCGGTGGAGGATCGCCGGACCGACGACCTCGAGCCGCGTGCGGGACGTTCGTCCCGTGTGGAGGATGCCTCTGCCGGCTCGTCGTCGCCTGCGGGAGCTGCGGTTGGCTCGGGGAACCTCCGCCTCGTGATCCGCGAACGGTCGAAGTGTCGTAGGCTCGTCAGCAGACAGCCCGGCCGTGCGGCGGGCGATCATCCGAGCACCACCGAGGAAGCAGACATCTCCCAGATCTACGGCAACACCCTCGGCATCAAGCCCTCGCAGAAGAAGGCCCTGGAGCGCACCTACCGCCGGCGCCTCGCCCCCGACGAGGTGATGAGCCCGGAGCTCGCCTCTCACCTCGCCTCCGTCTCGCGCGAGCTCGGCCGCCAGGTCGGCGTGCTGATCGACCGGCAGGGCGCCATCGACAAGGTCATCGTCGGCGACGCGCACCAGATCGAGATCCCCGACGTCGGCCGCCTGCGCGGCGGCACCGGCCGCTTCCGCGGCGTGAGGCTGGTGCACACCCACCTGCGCGGCGAGCCGCTGACCAGCGACGACCTGAACGACTTGGCGCTGCTGCGGCTCGATCTCGTCGCCATGATCGAGGCGCGGGAGGACGGCGGCGCCGGCCGCGTCGAGGTCGCTCACCTGGCGCCGACCGAGGAGACCACCTCGAGCGACGCCCCCGAGGCCGAGGGCGGCGATCCCTTCGTCCGGATCTCGGCGCCCTCCGTGCATCGGCTCGATCTCGACTTCGAGCAGACCATACGGGCGCTCGAGGAGGAGTTCTCGCGACTGACCCGCGGCGGCGTTGGTCGGCGCCAGCAGGAGCGGGCGCTGGTGATCGGCGCCAGCACCGACGACGAGCACTTCGAGGAGACGCTCGAGCTGGTGCGCTCGGCGGGGGTCGAGGCGTCGGCGGTCGTGCGCCAGAAGCGCGGCCGCCTGCATCCCAAGACCGTGATCGGCAGCGGCAAGCTGCAGGAGGCGGTGCTCGAGGCGATGCGCCACGGCGCGGCGAAGGCGATCTTCGACGTCGACTTGAAGCCCGCTCAGGCCCGCGCCTTCGAGGACGCCACCGGGCTCGAGCCGGTCGACCGCACCCAACTCATCCTCGACGTCTTCGCGCAGCGCGCCAAGAGCGGCGAGGGCAAGCTCCAGGTCGAGCTCGCCCAGCTCAAGTACCAGCTCCCCAGGCTCACCGGTCGCGGCGAGGCGATGTCCCGGCTCGCCGGCGGCATCGGCACCCGCGGACCGGGTGAGACCGTGCTCGAGGTCGATCGCCGGCGCATCCGCGACCGCATCCGGTCGCTCGAGAAGCGCATCGAGCAACTCTCGGTGCAGCGCGACCTGCGCCGCCGGCGACGGCGCGACAGCGGGGTGCCGGTGCTCTCGATCGTCGGCTACACCAACGCCGGCAAGAGCACCCTGCTCAACGCGCTCACCCACAGCGAGATCGAGACGGAGGACAAGCTGTTCATGACCCTCGACCCGACCAGTCGCCGCCTGCGGTTTCCGCGCGAGGGCGAGGTCGTGATCACCGATACCGTCGGGTTCATCGCCGAGCTGCCCGAGGACCTGCTGGCCGCCTTTCGCGCGACCCTCGAGGAGCTGGGCGACGCCGATCTGCTGATCCACGTGGTCGATGCCGCCGACCCGCACCTCGAGAGTAAGAAGGAGTCGGTCGATCGGGTGCTCGACGATCTCGAGCTCGGCGAGATCCCGGTGCTGCTGGTGCTCAACAAGATCGACCTGATCCCCGCCGAGGAGGCCGAGAAGCTGTCCTCGCGCTTCGACGGCGTCGCAGTTTCGGCGAAGAGGGGAGCGGGGCTCGAGGCGCTGGTCGCGGCGGCGGAGGCGCGGCTGGGGAGAGGCCGGCCGCTGGTGCCGTCTCATCAGGAGAGCGCGACGAGGGCGCGGTAGGCGAGTGCGCCGTGGGCGCGCCCGGGATCGGTCGAGCCGGAGGCGGCGCAGCAACTCTCGGAAGGGGGGCAAGGGACGCAGGGCGTCGAGTTCGGGATCCGCCCCGACCAGGAACGCCATCGGCCTGCGTCCCTCGACGGCGCGCTCGAGAGCCGAGAGGGCCGCCTCGGTCTCGCCGGCTCGAGCGTAGTGCTCGGCGATCTCGAGTCTCGACTCCGGGCAGCTCCCTCGCCTCCAGCGCACGAGTGATCTCGTGAGCCTCGACCGGCGTGGCTTGCTCCTTGACGTGGTTGCTACCCGACAGGGTTGCTACTTGACCTAGCACAGTACTGTGCACTACCCTGTTCCGGTGAAAGACGACACGACCCGATCCACCGAAGGCTGGAGCTCCCAGATGCGACGCGGGCTGCTCGAGCTCTGCATCCTGGGGCTGCTCGAGCACCGGCCGAGCTACGGCTACGAGATCGTCACCCGTCTCGCCGGTGTGCCGGCGCTGGCGGTGGGCGAGGGCACGATCTACCCGCTGCTGCGGCGACTCAAGAGCCTCGGGCGGCTCACCACCTACTGGCAGGAGTCGGAGGCCGGCCCGCCGCGCCAGTACTACCGGCTCTCCGCCGCGGGGGAGGAGTACCTGTCGGTGCTGCGCGGCGAGTGGGCGCAGCTCGCGGCCTCGGTCGACGAGATCATGGGTTCCCGAGCCGAGCCGCGCGGGCCCGCCCGCGCGACCAGGATCGGGAGGGGGATCCGAAGGTGATCGCGGGACGGATCGATCCGGAGTCCGGGTCGCGGGGGCAGGAGCGAGCCGGCGGGTTCGCACGCGATCCGCTGCTCGACCGTTACCTGGACCGGCTGCGTGAGGTGCTCGAGCTGTGGGACGCTTCCCCCTCGGCAAGGGCCGAGATCCTCGGCGAGATCGCGAGCCACGTCGCCGAGGCCAGGCGGGAGGGGCGCTCGCTGGCCCAGGTCCTGCGCGGACTGGGCCCGGCCGACGAGCTCGCCGAGGCTTACGGCGTCGCTCTCCTGGTCGATCGGGGCCGGGGCGCGACGGGATCGCGCCGAGCCCGCGTGCTGCGCGCCGCCGGAAGATGGCTGCAGTCGTTGGCGACCTCGGTGATGCTGGCCCTGCTCCTGATCGCGAGCTTTGCCTTGTGCGCTCTCGGGGCGCTCGGCTCGGCGGCCGCGCTCGTCCTCCCGGCGCTCCCCCCCGAAGTGCTCGAGCCGACCTTGCGCGCCGGCGCGCCGCAAGGGGTCGTGCTGGCGGCGTCCCTGTTGACGCTGGCCCTGGGAGTCCAGTCGTTCCGCTGGCTGCGGATCAACGTCCGGTTGGCGCGCACCGTCCGCTGGCGCCGGCGCCCGCCCATCGCGGCCGGTCCCCGAGCCGAGGACGAGGCCTCCGGAGCCCAGAGCTTGCAGAGCTTTCCTGCGCCGGTCCGCTCGCCGTCGGCGGAACGGCCAGCACGCGAAGGAGGACGAACATGAGAGGCCTTCGTTCGGTCGTGGTCCCGGCGGCACTCGTGGCAGCCCTCCTGGGCGGGACGGTCTGGGCCGGGGGAGGGGCCCGGTCGCGGATCTTCGAGCGCGAGCTCTCGGCCGGCGAGCTCAGCGCGGTGCGGGTGGCCGCCGGCAACGGGAAGGTGACGGTCGTCGCCCACTCCGAAGAGCTGGTGCGCGTCCGGCTCGAGGCGAGGCCGAAGCGCTTCACGGGCGACGAGGACCGGGGGCCGCTCGGCTGGTTCCTCACTTCGCGGCTCGACGACGAGCAGGAGCTCCTGAGGACCATCTCGCTCGACGAAGAGGTGGAGCACGGCGCGCTCGCCCTGCGCCTGCTTCCTCGCGGGCGCAGCCGCGAATCGCGCATCGAAGAGACGTGGCTTCTCGAGGTGCCGTCGCGCTTCGCCGTCGAGCTCAGCGCGTCCTCCGCCGAGGTCGGGGTCACGGGGGTCGCGGGGGGAGTGCGCCTGCGGCAGGGACACGGGTCGGCCACCGTCGACGTGCCGGGAGGCGCCCTCGACCTCGCCCTCGACGTCGGGAGGCTCGAGGCGCGCAGCGGAGCGCCGGACTGGCAGCGGGTCGCCCTCCGCTCGCAGGTCGGTGACACCCGGCTCGTCCTCGACGGACGCCGCGTGCGGGAACCCAAGCCGCCCGGACCGGGCAGCCAGGTCACCCTCGAAGGCCGAGGGACCGAGATCCTCGAGCTGCGGGTCCAGGTCGGCGACGCCGTGCTCCGGCTCGAGGAGGAGAGCCACCGTGCGAGCGGCCGTTGACGCTCGCCCTGTTCGCGGGCTCGCCGTCGCGATCGGCGCTTGCCTGCTCTGGCTGCTGCTCGTCGCCCCCGCCGCCGCCCCCGCCGATCCGCCGCTCCTGTTGCGCGACGTCACGCTCCTTCCGCTCTCGGGGGATGTGCCCCGCTCCGGCCAATCGATCCTGATCCGCGGCGAGCGCATCGAACGCGTCGAGCCGGACTCCGAGATCGACACGCCGCGCGGGGCGCGCGTGCTCGACGGCTCAGGGCGCTTCGTGATCCCGGGGCTCACCGACGGACACGTCCACGTCAAGAGATCCAGCGCCGATCTCGATCGGCTCCTGCCGCTCTTCCTGGCCCACGGCGTGACCACCGTGGTGAACCTCGACGGTGGACCGGCGGTGCTGCGGTTGCGCGACGAGGTGGCGAGCGGAGAGCGGGTGGGGCCCACGATCTACACCAGCGGCCCGATCCTCCGCGGCTCCGAGGGCATGACGGCCGAGCAGGGCGAGCAGATCGCGAGCGAGCAGATCGAGGCGGGCTACGATCTGCTGAAGGTGTACAACGGCGTGCCGGAGGCCGCCTACCGAGCGATCGTGGCGCGGGCGCGCGCCGCCGGGACGCCCGTGATCGGCCACGCCGTGCGCTCGGTCGGCATCGATGGCGCGATCGAGAGCGGCCAGCACCTCGCACACATGGAGGAGGTGGTCTACGGCTTCTTCACCTGGGACCGGCGACCCGACCGCCCGGAAGAGCTGCCCGACGACGTGGTCGAGCGTCTCGACCTGTTGCTCGATCCCGCCTCGATCCCGGCGCTCGCCCGGCGGATCGCCGACTCGGGCATCTACGTGATTCCGAACCTGACCGCCTACCACCGCATCGAGCACCAGCTCGTCGACCTGGAGGGCGCGCTCGCGCGGCCGGAGGTGGCCTGGATGCCGGAGACGATGAAGCGTTCCTGGCAGCGGGACCGCAACGGCTACACCAACCGGCCGGATCCCGAGCGGTTCCGGCGCACGATTCAGCGGACGTTTCCCTTCCTGCAGCGCTTGACCGCCGCCTTTCAGCACGCGGGGGTGCCGCTGCTCGCCGGAACCGACGTCGGGATCCCCGTGATTGTCGCCGGAAGCTCGCTGCACGACGAGCTCGTCGAGCTGGTCGAGGCGGGCCTGACGCCGGCGGAGGCGCTGGCGGCCGCGACCTCGACTTCGGCGCGCTTCCTCGGTCGCGAAGACGCCGGCGAGATCGCGCCGGGATTCGTCGCCGACCTCGTGCTCCTGCGCGCCAGCCCCCTCGCCGACGTCGAGGCGATCCGCAGCGTCGACGCGGTGGTGGTTCGGGGGCGGGTCTACGAGCGGGCTGAGCTCGACGCGATGCTGTCGGGCCAGCGACTTCTCCGGTAACGGCGGAGCGCCTGCTCGTCGATCGCGGCCGGACGCGCGGCGCCGCGATCGAAGAGGGCCACCCCGATCGAGGACCTCGCGACGCCGGCGGCGCCTCCGGGAACCCGACGATTCCTGCCGCCTCGCCGGCGGACCGGGAGGTGGGCCGCCAGGAGCCGCGCTCGTCGCGAGACGGGGGCGGCCGGCACGGAGGTCCGCGACCACGGTCCGGCGCCCCCGGGGGGCTTTCTCGATCGCTGCGCTCGGCGTTGGACCGGGCTGCTAGACTCGCGCGCGCCTGCGGAGGTGACGCACCGGCACGCTTCCGCGCGACTGCCTCCGCCCACCAGAGATCCCGCCATGAACGTCAGCTCGCATGTCCTCGCCCGCCTGCTCCTGTTCTCTCTCCTGCTGCCGGCCGCCGGCGCCCTCGCCTCGGACGGGCCGAAGCCCGACTTCAGCTCCTGGCTCGAGGACGCGCCGGGCATGATCGAGGCGGCTCGCCTCTACCAGGAGGAGGCGAGACCGATCTTCGTCTACTTCTACACCGATTGGTGCCCCTATTGCCGGCAGTTCGAGCGTGATCTGCTCTCGTCGGAACAGGTCGAGGATTACCTCGAGGGGATCGTGGCGGTGCGCATCAACGCCGAGAAGGGCCCAGCCGAGGCCGAGATCTCGAGACGCTACGGCGTGCGCGGCTTCCCGGCGCTCTACATGCTGAGCAGCGAGTCGGGGAGCTGGACGATGGTCGAGCGCATCGAGCTCGAGGACGGCCGCCCGAAGCTCAAGGCGCCCGGGACCTTCGTCGACACGCTGAAGCAGGCGAGCGCGAGATAGCCGGCATGCGCCGAGTCGCGGCGCCGTTGCGTGGCTGCTCCGTCGCGCCCCGCTCGAGGAGCCGCGTGCTCGCCGCCGAGCCAGGGAACGCGTCTTGACCTCTGCCGTCGTCACCGCGCGCGGGCTGAGCAAGTCCTACGGCTCCTCCTTCGCGCTCCGGCAGCTCGACCTCGAGGTCGAGCCGGGCGAGATCCTGGGCTACCTGGGTCCCAACGGAGCGGGTAAGACGACGACGATCCGCCTGCTGCTCGGGCTGCTGCGGCCGACGACCGGCGCCGCCACGATCTTCGGGCTCGACTGCTGGCGCGACCGGGTCGCCATCAAGCGCCGAGTCGGCTACCTGCCGGGGGACGTTCGGCTCTACGAGCCGCTGAGCGGGCGCCGGCACCTGGAGCTCGCAGAGGCGCTGCGCGGTGGCCCTGGGCGCTGGCGCGAGCTGGTCGAGAGGCTCGAGCTCGACCTCGACAAGCGGGTCAAGAGCTACTCCAAGGGGATGCGCCAGAAGCTCGGGCTGGTGCTCGCCCTGATGCACGATCCCGAGCTCCTGATCCTCGACGAGCCGACCTCGGCGCTCGACCCGCTGGTCCAGGAGGCGGTCTACCGGCTGCTCGCCGAGCGCCGCGAGCAGGGGGCGACGATCTTCTTCTCCTCGCACGTGCTCTCCGAGGTCCAGAAGCTGTGCGACCGCGTCGCCATCCTGCGCCAGGGGATGCTGCTCCACCTCGCCTCGGTCGAGGAGGTGCGCAAGCTCGACCTGCGCCGGGTGACGGCGGAGGTGGATCGCCCCGAGCCCTGCGCCGCCGCGCTCGCCGAGCTCGGGCTCGAGGTCGAGCGGGAGGGCGCCACGCTGCGGTTCACGGCTCGCTCGTTCGATCTCGTGGTGAAGCGGCTCGCGGCGTTCGAGGTCCGGTCGCTGAGCGTCGAGCCGTTGAGCCTGGAGGAGGTCTTCTTCGAGCTCTATCGGGGGGAGCGCGCAGCTGTGGCGGCGGTGCCGGTCGATGGCCTGCCGTCGGAGCCGCCGTCTTCCCAGCCCCTCCTGCCGGAGCGCCCGAGATGAGGGTCTTCTTGCGGCTGGTGGCGAAGCTGCTCCACGAGCTGCGCCTCGCCGTGATCCTGGCCTGGGCGATGCTGGGGATCTTCTTCACCCTGGGCTCCTACCTCTACGTGACCTTCGGCGACACCACCATCGACTCGCTCTCCCGTCTGTCCCCGGAGCTCGTCACCGGCATCTTCGGCGGTCTCTTCGCCGGCGTCGATCCGCTCGAGGCATGGCTGTTGACGCTGTTCCTGCACCCCCTGATCATCACCCTGCTGGCCGCCGCCACGATCGCGATCGCCGCCCGCTCACTCGCCGGCGAGATCGAGCGGGGGACGCTCGACCTGCTGCTCGCGTGGCCGGTGCCTCGGCCCACGCTGGTGCTCGCCGCGGCGGCCGCCATCCAGCTCGTCCAGATCGCGATGGTCACGACGCTGTGGTGGGCGATGAGGCTCGGTCTCGTCATCGGCGGTATCGAGCCTCCCGACAGCCTCGGCAGATTCGTCTGGGTCGCCGTCAACCTCTGGGCCCTGTTCGCGGCGGTCTCGGGCGTGTCGCTCTGGCTGTCGGCGACCGGCTCGGAGCAGGCCAAGGCGGTCGGCCGGGCGATCACCTTCGTCGTGCTCTCGTTCTTCGTCAACCTGCTCGCTTCGCTCTGGCGCAAGGTCGAGGCGATCGACATCGCCTCGGTCTTTCACTACTACCAGCCGCAGCCGGTGGTGGTCGAGGGGCGCGATCCGATCCTCCACCTCGGCGTGCTGCTGGCGATCGCTGCGTGCGGGCATGCGCTGGCGCTGGCCGCTTTCGTGCGGCGCGACGTCGCGGCGGCGTGAGTGCTCACCGCGCCAGCCTCGGTCGAGAGTGGCCTCGGCGGCGAAGGGTCGCGTAAGCTGGCGCCTGCCCTCGACCAACGCTCTGGACGACGAGAGGAAGCCACGACGAGATGACGGGAGCGACTCACCCACGGCAAGCGGTCCGCTCAGGGACGCAGCGTCGGGCAGGCGGTCGCTGTGCGCCCTCGCCGTGGGCCCCGAAGCTGGTGGCCCTGCTCGTGCTCGGCGCGGCGGCGCTCGGTTGGACGCTGCTGCCGGGCGCGCTCCTCGCGGCCGCAGGATCGGCCGCGCCCGCGATCCAGCCGGGAGAGTCGTCGCCGAACGCCGGGAGCCTCCACGAGGTCGGGACCTCGAGCGCGGGGCGGGCGCGAATGGCGGAGCTCACGCTCGAGCTCGCCCTCGAGGCGCGCATGGGCGGCTCCTCGTCGCTGTTCTCCCAGGTCTCCGCGTCGAGCGCCGTCGATCTACCGTCGGATCGCGCGCTGCGGGAACGGCGCGAGGCGAGCCCCGAAACGCCAGCTTCCCCAGGAGCGGACCGACCGGCGACCTCGGCCGGGAGCGCTGCCGAGCCACGGGCGGTCTCGCCTGGCTTCGGAGCGATCCGAGACGGGGGCGGCGGCGAGCCTTCTGCCGATTCGTCCCGGCCGGTGTTGGCGGGCGGCGAGGAGGTCGAGGTCGTTCTCGAGGCCGGGCGCGCCGAGGAGGACGCGGCGCGCCTCGCCCAGGACTCGGGTCTCGAGGTTACCGAGACGCGAAGGACCGAGGACGGCGCGCTGGTCGCCAGGATGAGGATGCCGCTGGTCGCCGATCCCGAGCGGGCGCGCGAGGCGTTGCGCGATCTCGAGAGGTCCCCGGAGGTCGTCGAGATGCGCTCGAGCGAAGGCGAGGCCGTCGAGCTCGGCGAGGCGACCGCGGGGACCGAGCAGTTGGAGGAGGCGGGTGAGCTGACCGATGCCGAGGCGCTGGCCCGGGAGCTCCTGGGCGAGGAGCTGCCGGCGCTCGAGCCGGTCGAGGCTGGAGTGCCCTGGCGGTTCGTCCTCGGGATGCTGACCTCGCTCGGCCTCCTGGTGATCGCCGGCCTGCTGTTGTGGTCGGCGCAGCAGGGCGGGGGATCGTCCTGATCATGCGGCCGGAGGGCGGGAAGGGCTCAGCGATGAAGGCGCCCATCGCGGGAACGCCGGGGAATGTCACCCCGGCGGCGAGGGAGAAGCGGCGCGTGCCGCGGCTCTGCCGTTCCTCCGCGAGGCCTGCGAGCCCGTAGCCGGCGCCGCCCCTCGGCGACGGGAGGAACCGCGGCCGAGAGGATCGCTGGGGCAGCCGGTTCGGCCGTGGCCGCCCCCGCCGCCGGCCCCGAGGCGACCCTCCCGCGGGAGGGACGCCGGTGAGATACCGCCCCGAGATCGACGGCATGCGCGCGCTCGCCCAGAGCGGGGCGCCAGGGGGCCGAGCTCGATCAGCCGCCCGCGACCGCCCGCGCCGGCTCCGGCGCCTCGAACGGCAGCGAGTCCGGCACCACCTCGATCCCGGTGGTGAGCTTCAGCGGGAGCTCGCCGGGAGCGTCGAAGGTGAGCTCGACGAAGAACGCGCGCCATCCGCTCGCGGGCGTCGCGACCTCGGCCGTCCAGGAGCCGTCCTCGCCGGCGACGAGCGGGCTCGACGACCAGCTCCTGCCGATCGTGTCGACGCGGAAGTCGCGCGTCTCGGGGTTCTCGGCCTGCCAGAGGAGGACCGCGGTCGGGGTCGCGCTCGCGGTCACCACCATTCGTTCCCGATCACGCGTCCAGTTGACTTCCGGGCGCGGGAAGTCCTCGACGATCGCATGGAAGAACGCGATCAAGCTCTCCTGCGCGTCGGTGTCGCGCATCGAGTGCTCGGAGTTCGGGACGTAGCGCAGGTGCTTCTCGCCCATCAGCTGATCGAAGTAGAACTGGGAGGAGTCGGGGAGGAAGAACTGGTCGCCGGTGGCGTTCATGATCAGCTTGGGGAGGTCGAGACGGTGACGGTACGAGAACGGTTCGGTGATCTCGACCAGGCGCCGGTACTCGGGAGTGTCCTGCCACTCCATGATCCCCTCTCGCTCGTAGTCGCCGACCGCGGGCGCGTAGAAGCCGTAGGCGCGGTAATGGTGCTCGAACGAAGGCACGACGTTGAGCAGGTCGATCACGATCGGCACGATCGCGACCACCCGGTCGTCGACTGCCGCCGTCGTCCAGGTGGTCCAGCCCCGCTTCGAGCCGCCGGCGACGACGAAGCGGCCGACCTGCGCGTTGCCGCCGGCCTCGGTCGCCGCGAAGGCCGTCACGGTGTCGAGCGCGCGGACCGCCGCCTTGGTCATCGGCAGACGCGCCAGCCAGATCGGGTCCTTGGCGCCTCCCTCGAGGAACCTCCGCCAGCCGTACGCGATCAGCTCGTCCTCGACCCGCGGGCCGTAGTCGTCGCCGGTGAACGTGATCGGCTGGTTGGGCACCATGCGCAGCTCGGCCGTGATCGCGCGCGCACGCACCGCCGCTTCGGCGAGCGCGGGGTTCGGCCTCTCCGGCGGGTCGTCCTCGTTGTCACCGCCGCCGATGTAGAGCATGGCGACGTCCGAGCTCACTTCGGCGGGCACGACGACCGTCAGCCAGTGCTCCCACAGCGGCCGGTCGACCTCCGCCTCGCTGAGCCATCTCTGGGAGGTCATGTGCAGGACGTGGGTCTCGAAGCCGTCGTTCTCGACGCGGCTCACCGGCTCCCAGCGGTACGCCGGGTCGGGCGTGGCGACGTACTCGTCGAGCGGGGTGGCGGCAACGTCGGTTCCGGACACCGGGTCGGCTGCCTCCGCGGCCGCGTGATCGGCTCCGGCCCGACAGCCGGCGAGCGCCAGCAGGACGATCGCCAACGGGACGATTCCGAACGACCGTGGAAGCCGGCGCGCGGTCGCGAAGAGACGATGGCTGCTGGTCATGCGAGGTCCTCCGAACGAGCGGTCGACGACGTGGCGAAGCGGCGGTCAACGTATCACGCAGCGAGCGGCCCCCCGACGGCGCCGAACGGGTCCCTGCGAGCCGTGGTGGCCGTCGGATCGCTCCCGTCGGACCGTCTCTCGTCGTACTGTCCCCGTCGTCCTGTCTCCCTGTCATCCGAATGCCCGCGCCGAGGCGAGAACCCGCCAGGAGCCTCTCCATGACGACTTCCGCGGCCGCACCCGATGGCTCCGAGAGGACGCTCGCTCCGGAGATCTGGAACGCGGTGCGCGAGGGCGTCCGGCTCGCCCACGAGATTGGCGAGGAGGCGTAGGTGCCGCCGGCCGCGAACGATCCGACCGCTCCCGAGCTGGCCGGCGCGCGGGCGCCGGAGCGGATCGATCTCGCCGGCGAGACCGTGCACCTCACGGAGCTCGATCCGCCGCACCGCGCCGCCGAGCTGTTCGCGGCCACCCACGGTGATCCCGAGCGCGAGGCGGTCTGGACCTACATGGCCTACGGGCCGTTCGAGAGCGAGGCGTCCATGGCGGAGTGGATGAGCCGGTGCGCGGCGAGCGCCGACCCCCGGTTCCTGGCGGTCATCGACCTCGCCAGCGGCCGAGCGCTGGGGATGACCAGCTACCTCAACGTGCGGCCGGCGATGGGGGTTCTCGAGATCGGCAACATCTGGTACGTGCCGTCGGCCCAGCGCACGCGCGTGAACACCGAGGCCTGCTGGCTCCTCCTGAGGCACGCCTTCGAGGACCTCGGTTACCGCCGAATCGAGTGGAAGTGCGACGCCCGCAACGAGCGCTCGCGCGCGGCCGCTCTGCGCCTCTGCTTTTCCTTCGAAGGGATCTTCCGCCAGCACATGATCGTCAAGGGACTCAACCGCGACACCGCGTGGTTCGCGATGCTCGACGGCGAGTGGCCGGACCGGCGTCGGCGGCTGGAGGAGCGGTTGGCGGTGTGACCGCCGTCGATGGCCCGGGCCGGGGCCGTCCCCGGCCGGCCGCGTGCCCGATGCGCCGCGCCCCGGTCCGCGGTGTCGCATCCGGTCGCCGGTCAGAGACGAGTTGCGCCATGCGCGGGCCGGCGGCTGCGCGCTCCGGCTCTCAGTCCTTCCACACCGGAGGCTCGGTTCCCTCGACGTAGGCTTTGAGGGCGCCGTCGAAGAGGAACCGCCATCCCTTCTCCTTCTCCGCGCCGTAGCTCTCGGTGATGCGCCCGACGGCCGCCTCGGAGAAACGGACCACGGTGCCGTCGCCGTCGGCTTCGAGGTCCCAGGTGCCGAGCCAGGTCGAGGGTCCCCCCCATTGCGGGAAGGCGTAGCCGACGACCTCCAGCTTGCGCGGCCTGTCGACGGTCGCCACCTGTCCCCACATCAGCCCCTGACCCTCGCCCCAGTCCTCGACCATCGAGCCGCCCGGGCGCGCGTCGAAGCGGAGCGTTCGTCCCTCGGGCTTGCCGCCGGTGTAGAAGGCGTCGGGCCACCACTCGCCCATCTCGGCGGTGAGCGCCCGCCAGACTGTTTCCGGATCGGCCGCGATCCGGGTCTCGACCAGGACGGTGGCGTAGTGGGCGCTGGCGATCTCCATGCTGCTCTCCTCGGGGGCGTGGGCCCCGGTCAGCCGTTCTCACGCCGGTCCTCGGACCGAGCACGAACGGAGCTCTGGACGTGCTCCTCGAGCCGGAGCAGGCGGTCCGCCGCCTGCGCCTCGAAGGGCTCTACCCAACGGCGCACGATGCGCTGCAGGGGAACGGGATTCAAGTGGTTGTAGCGCTCGCGACCGCGGCGCTCGATCAGGATCAGGCCGGCGTCGTGGAGCGTCTTCAGGTGCTTCATCACCGCGAAGCGTGAGAACTCGAAGTGATCCGCCAGCTCGCCGGTGGTGTTCGGCTGTCGCCGGAGCAGGTCGAGGATGCGGCGCCGGCTGGGGTCGGCGAGCGCGCGCCAGACGACCTCGTCGTCGCTCGGGTTGGCGGAGTGGCGCGGTCTCGACATGTGATTATTAAGTCACATAAAGACGGCGCGCGTCAAGCCCGGGGTGGGGACGATCGCGCGAGCCGGATCGCAGCGCGTAGCGGTCGACCCCTGGTCGGCCGACGACGGGGAGAGGAGCGCTCAGGCTCGTCGCGTCAGTCCTCCAGCAGAGCGTTGGCCGGCGCGATCCGGCTGGCGCGCCTCGCCGGCATCCACAGCGCGGCCAGGGCGACCAGGAGCAGCACCGCCGGCACGATGCCGAAGGTCATCGGATCGAGCGGCTCGACCTGGTAGAGCAGCGCGCTGGTGAGGCGCGCCATCGCGGCGGCCGCTAGAAGACCGAGGGCGACGCCCGCGAGCACCGGCTGGAGCCCCTGGCGTATCACCAGGCCGAGCACCTGTTCCCGCGAGGCGCCGACCGCGAGGCGGACCGCGATCTCGCGGGTCCGCCGCGAGACCAGGTAGGAGACCACGCCATAGAGGCCGATCGCCGCGAGCACGATGGCGATCACCGAGAACGCTCCCAGCAGCGTCACGTAGAAGCGGGCGGAACCGTGCTCGGCGCGCACCGCCTGCTCGAGGGTCTCGGGCGACTGCACCGGCAGGTCGGGGTCGATCGAGGCGACGGCGTCGCGGATCTGCGGCCAGAGCGAGTCGGGGTCCGCGCCGGTGCGCAGGTTGACGTTCATCCAGATCGACCCCATCTGGGCCTGCGGGACGAACAGCTCGGGGACCGGCTCGCCGGTCAGCGAGTCGGTCCGGGTGTCGCCGACGATGCCGACGATGGTGCGCGGCGGCTCCTCCCAGCCGAAGTCGATGCCGATCGTCGCGCGGCGGCCCCGCACCTGCTCCCCGCTCGAGTAGCGATCGACGAACGCCTGGTTGACCACCGCGATCGGCTCGGCGCCGTGCCGGTCACGCTCCTCGATCGCACGTCCCTCGAGCAGCGGGATGCGCAGGGTCTCGAAGTAGCCGGGCGTGGCGATCCTCACGCGCACCGACTTCTCCTCTCCGGGCGGCGGCTCGGGCTCGTCCGCGAACAACACGTCGGTGCCGATCGTGCCGTTGCCGAACGGCCTCCCCAGCACCGAGCCGACGCGCTCGACGCCGGGAATCGCGGCCAGCTCGGTCTCGAGCCGCTGGTAGAAGTCGACGGCCTTCTCCGGAGTGTCGTAGCGGTCGGGGAGCGCCAGGAAGAAGCTGGCGACCGAGCGCCGGTCGAAGCCGAGGTCGATGTCGAGGACGTGCAGGAAGCTGCGCAGCAGGAGCCCGGCGCCGACCAGGAGCAGGATCGAGAGCGCGACCTCGCCGACCAGCAGCAGGGTGCGCGAGCGCGACTCGGTTCGGTCACCGGCGCTGCCTCGCGAGCGTGCGGGCCCCGCCGCCAGCCGCCAGGCCGGAAGACCGCCGAACAGCAGCGTCGAAAGGATCGAGACGGCGATCGCGAAGGCGAGCACGCGCGCGTCGAGCGCTACCTCGTCGAGGCGCGGGACGCCGTCCGGCGCGATCGCGACCAGGCCGCGCACCGCGAAGGCGGCGAAGACGATCCCGAGCCCCGCGCCGAGCAGGGCGAGGATGCCGTTCTCGATCATCAGCAGCGAGGTCAGCCGGAGCCGGCTCGCGCCGAGCGCCGTGCGCACCGAGATCTCGGTGCGGCGGGTCGAGCCGCGGGCGAGCAGCAGGTTCGCCAGGTTGGCGGTGGCGATCAGCAGCACCAGGGCGACCGCGCCGAGCAGGAGCATCAGCCCCTCTCGCACGTCGCTGACCATTCGCACGTGCAGGCGCTCGAGGACGAAGGACTTGTTGGCGTTCGACTCGGGATTCCCCTCCTCCAGGCGCGCCGCGATCAGCGCCGCCTCCTCGCGCGCGGCGCCGAGCGCTTCGGGGCGGCTCAGGCGACCGACCGCGCGCAACAGGTGGCATCCGCGTCCGCAGCCCTCGACGTCGTTGAAGAGCGGAATCCACAGTTGCGTGTCCGCCGGGAAGTCGAAGCCGGGGGGCGCCACACCGACGATCTGATGGCTCTCGCCGCCGATCTCGAGCGACGAGTCCGTGACCGCGGCGTCGCCGCCGAGCCGCTCGAGCCAGAAGCGGTGCGAGACGACGACCACGCGCGGGCCGTCGGGCACGTTGTCTTCACGCGTGAGGTCGCGTCCGAGCGCCGGAGCGAGGCGGAAGACCGAGAGCAGGCCTCCGGTCACGGCCGCCGCCTCGACCAGCTCGGGAGCGCCGTCGCCGGTGAGGGCGACGCTGGTGTCCTGGTACCCCTCGAGCTGATCGAGGCTGGCGGATTGCTCGCCGAGGTCCTCGAGATCGGGTTGGGACATGTTGCCGGTCCAACCCGGGCGGTCCGACCTCACCCGCTCGACCTGCACCAGGGAGTCGGGGTCGTCGTAGGGGAGCGGGCGCAGCAGCACGGCGTCGACCACGCTGAAGATCGCGGTGTTGGCGCCGACTCCGATGGCGAGGGTGAGCAGGGCGATCACCAGGAAGCCCGGACGGCGCAGGAGCGAGCGCAGGGCGTAACGGAAATCCTGTTGCGAGAGATCCATGGCGCGGGCCTTTCCTCGGTGACTGGGGGGCTTCGGCGTGGGCAGCGAGGGAGAGACGCGCTCGGCAACCGCGGCGCGGAGCAGCGAGAGCACGCAGCGCGCCAGGAACGCGATTCGGACCGCCCCCGCGTCGGTTTCGCGAGTCCGCGCTTCGAGCGTTGCGAGCAGATCGTCTCCGAAGCGGTCGCGATACCGGCGCGGGTAGGCACGCAGGAGCGCCCGCCCCAGCAGGGTGGCAGCAGTCTCGCGGTCGCGTTTCACGGTCGGCTCGGTCCAGCGGCGAGGCGCGAGTCGGCGAGGGCGAGCGCCCTCCGGAGGCGCTCGGCGTCGAGCGCGAGCGCCTGCCTCCCCGCCTCGGTGATCCGGTAGTAGTGGCGAGGCCTCCCGGGCGAGAGCTCCTCGTCCCGCTTCCCGGCGTCCTCGACGAGGCCGGCGCCGACCAGACGTGCGAGCGCACGGTAGAGCGAGCCGATGTCGGGGCGCACGGAGCCGCTCGACTCCTGCTCCATGGTCTTGAGCAGGGCGTAGCCGTACGACTCCCCCTCGGCGAGGACCAGCAGCAGGTGGAAGTCGTTCGGAGAGAGCGGGGGCTGGTGGGAGGTCATCGGCGAATCATACGGGCACCACGCATATATGTTTCAAGCCTGTTTATGGGGTCGGAAGGCGCGGGTTACAGTCCAGTGGGTGGCGCCCGGAGCCGGACGATGACCAACCCCTACCTGGAGCTCACCGCCGAGCTCAACCGCGGCAGGCTGCGGGCTCTGATCAGCTCCGGACAGGCCGTGGTGCTGCATCGCCTGGCGATCATGAGCAAGGACGGCGACTGGATCCTGCGCGAGGATTCGGAGGCGACCGATCACGCGATCGCCGTGCTGGCGCGGCGGGAAGCGCGCTACCGGTACGGAGCACCGCTCGATTCGCGGTGGCTGGCGGGGGGTTGGAGCTCCCACTTCGAGATGCGCCAAGAACGGCTGCGTCTCAGGGCCGACTTCGTCACCCGGCCGCCCCGAGTGTCCTCCGAAGGGTTGGCCGAGGAGTGGCAGGCTGCCGAGGCGTCGCGTCGAGACGTGATCGGCCTCGAGCCGCTCGCTGCTCTCAAGATGACCCGGCGCGAGAAGGATTACGCGGTGATCGGCGAGCTGGCCCGTCGGATGGAGGATCCGCGCTCGCAGCTCCTGTACTCGCGTAGCGCTCGCGATCTGATCGCGCTCGCTGCGTCGGCCCCCGAAGCCCTGGCGGAGTCGACGCCTCGACGCCCGCTGCTCGCACGGATCGCGGAAGGTCGAGAAGCGCTCGAGGAGGCGCTGGACCGCGAGCGGCGCGCCCTGATCCGGGCGGACGAGGAGCGGCTGGCGCGCTATCAGGAAGCCGCCGAGGCGTGGGCAGAGGCCTGGCGCGAGGTCGCCCAGAGGATCGCCGGCCTGCCGCTGCCGCAGGCCCACGCCGTCGTCGTGTCCCGCGCGGAGGGCGTTCTCCCGTTCGCGCCGCCGGTTGGAGGAGAGCGATGAGCGAGCGACACGGCGACCGGGCGAGGGACGAGCTCATGCGCGACGAGTTCTTGAGCGACGAGGATCTCGATCTCGAGGATCTCTCGGAGGAGGAGCTGATCGCCTACTGGAACCTGTGGCTCGAGCAGGCCCAGTCGAGCAACGATCTGGATGCGGCGTCCTACAGCCACGGGGTCTTCGAGCGGGATCCCGCCGTCGAAGTCGGTGACGATTCGCCGCAGTCGGCTCGTTGAGACGCCGGGAAGGCGCATCTCGGGGCGAGAGGGGCTGAGGCTCAGTCCTGGACTCCCTCGATGACTTTGAGGTTCAGATCCCGGCAGCCCGACGGAGCGGGCTCCGGGAGAGCCCTCCGCGCGCACGGTCGTGCGCTTCCAGAAAGCAAAAGGGGCCGGGAGCGTCCGCTCCCGACCCCTTCGACGACTGTGAGGTGAGATCCCGGCAGCCCGACGGAGTGGGCTACGGGCTCACATCATGTCCATTCCACCCATGCCGCCCGGGGGGCCGCCATGGGAGTCGTCCTTCTTCTCCTTCACGTCGGCGACCAGGGCCTCGGTGGTGAGCATGAGACCGGCGATGGAGGCTGCGTTGAGCAGCGCCGTCTTGACGACCTTCGCCGGGTCGATGACGCCGGCCTTGAACAGGTCCTCCATCTTGCCGTTGGCGGCATTGAAGCCGGTGTTCTCGTCCTTCTGGGCGAGCAGGTCGCGGACGACCACCGAGCCCTCGGCGCCGGCGTTGATGGCGATCTGGCGGGTCGGCTCCTCGAGCGCGCGCCGCACGATGTCGACGCCGATCTTCTCGTCGCCGCGGGCCTTCGAGCGGACCTTGTCGACCGCGTCGATAGCGCGGATCAGGGCGATGCCGCCGCCCGGCACGATGCCCTCCTCGACGGCCGCCTTGGTGGCGTGCATGGCGTCCTCGACGCGGGCCTTCTTCTCCTTCATCTCGGTCTCGGTGGAAGCGCCGACCCGGATCACGGCGACGCCGCCGACCAGCTTGGCGAGGCGCTCCTGGAGCTTCTCGCGGTCGTAGTCGGAAGTGGTCTCCTCGACCTGGTTGCGGATCTGCTTGACCCGCCCGGCGATCGCCTCGCGACGCGACTTGCCGCCGCTCTCGGTGACGATCGTGGTGTCGTCCTTGGTGAGCGAGACCTTCTTGGCCTGGCCGAGGTCCTCCCACTTCACCGACTCGAGCTTGATCCCGAGGTCCTCGGTGATCACCCGGCCGCCGGTGAGGATCGCAATGTCCTCGAGCATCGCCTTGCGGCGGTCGCCGAAGCCGGGGGCCTTGACTGCCGCGACGTGCAGGGTGCCGCGTAGCTTGTTGACCACCAGGGTGGCCAGTGCCTCGCCCTCGACGTCCTCGGCGATGATCAGGAGCGGACGGCCCTGCTTGGCCACCTGCTCGAGCACGGGGAGGAGGTCCTTCATCGAGCTGATCTTCTTCTCGTGCAGCAGGATGACGGCGTTCTCCAGCACGCACTCCATGCGCTCCGGATCGGTCACGAAGTAGGGCGACAGGTAGCCGCGGTCGAACTGCATGCCCTCGACGACCTCGAGCTCGGTCTCCAGGCCCCGAGCCTCCTCGACCGTGATCACGCCGTCCTTGCCGACCTTGTCCATCGCCTCGGCGATGATCTGGCCGATCTCGGGATCGCTGTTCGCGGAGATCGTGCCGACGTTGGCGATGTGATTGGAGCCCTTGACCGCCTGGGCCATGTTCTCGATCGACTCGACCGCGGCCCGGACCGCGATGTCGATGCCGCGCTTGAGCTCCATCGGATTGGCGCCGGCGGTGACGTTCTTGGTGCCCTCGCGCAGGATCGCCTGGGCGAGCACGGTGGCGGTGGTGGTGCCGTCACCGGCGACGTCCGAGGTCTTCGAAGCGACCTCACGCACCATCTGGGCGCCCATGTTCTCGAGGGGGTCCTTGAGCTCGATCTCCTTGGCGACGGTGACGCCGTCCTTGGTGATCGTGGGGGAGCCGAACGACTTCTCGATGACCACGTTGCGGCCCTTGGGGCCGAGGGTCACCTTGACTGCGTCGGCAAGCTTGTTGACTCCGCG
>DATKBT010000024.1:0-6607 GCA_035546295.1 Thermoanaerobaculia bacterium
GGCGAGACCGGGCTGCCTGCAGATCGCTGCGTTTCCTCGTCGAGCACGTCACGCCACCGCCCGCGCCACGGCAGGAGTTCCTCGCGGAAGCGCCCCGGCTGGGATCCCCCGCGCCGGCCCAAACGAGCAGGAACGAGCAGACCGAGCCAGACGTCGAGGTACGCGACGACTAGACCGAGCGCCGATTCAGATGAGGGGTCAAGCTGCGCGACACGTCATAGAGGCGCACATGGAGGGCTTGAACAAGCGCGCTCGTCAGCGGGCGAACCGACGGGCTGCCAACCTGGGGCGAGGTCTTGGGGACAGGTGCGCTAGGCGGCTCGACACCGGTGCTTATCAGAGCGAAGGCTGCTGATCACGGTTCCTGATGACGGGCGCGGCCGGCTTACGACTGCTCGTGTTGATCGGTTCTGCGCAGGCGGGGCCCGGGTCGAGTCGTCGCCGACGCTGCCGGCTCCGCCGGCCGGGCGACAGGGGCGCGACCGGCTCGCCTCCGCAGGCGCAGCAACGGGCGGCCGTCGGTGAGCGCCGGAAGAGCGCGCCAGGCGAAGAAGAGTCCGACGACCGTGATCGGGATGACGTCGAGAGCGTGCGCTGCGACCGCGAACGCGCCCGCCTGCTCCGGGCCGAGGCCGAGCGTCTTCCCCGTGGCGAGAACGACGTAGTCGAAGATTCCGAGACCCGCCGCGGTGGCCGGGAACGCGAAGGCGAGCTGGCCGATTCCCTTCAACAGGAAGTAGGCACCGACGGGAAGCGCGAGTCCCAGCCCGTGCCCCAGCACGACATACGCCGCGACGTGAGTCAGCCACATCGCAGTCGAGGCGAGAATCGCAATTGCCAGCGGAAAGGGGGCGCGGACGACGTGAAGGCCTCGTAGGAAGTTGCCGCCTGCGGCGGCTGCGCGGCCGCGCCAGTGATCCGGCAGCGCTGACGCGAGCCGCCCCGCCGACCGCGCGACGAGCTGCGGACGGGCGAGCGCCAGCGCGACGAGGGCCAGCCCCAGCAGCGCCGCCCCGCACAGCACGGCGCCGCGCCAGCCCGGGGCCCACCTCGAGCAGCAGCCGGCCCGGGACATCGCGGTCGACACCGAGCACTGCTGCGCGAGCTGCTGACCAGCCCTCTCGCTGCCCCACGCGCGGCTGAACGCGCCCCCTCTAGCCTCTGACACCACGGTCTCTCGCCCGACCAAGACCGGCTGAAACCGGTGCGCCATGGGTCTCGGCTCATGACGGCGGCAGACTGCCGATATATCAAGCGCTTCTGATATAAGAGTGCGCGATGAGCAGCCTCGTCACGTCTGCGCCCTTTCGGCTTCCGGCGGCGCCGGCGGCAACGGATCTGGTGGCGAAGTACTTCCGCGGTTTCGGCGATCCAATCCGGTTGCGGATCCTGGAGCTCTTGCGCAGCGAGGGCGAGTTGACCGTCGGCGAGCTGGTCTCGCGCCTGGCGCTGCCGCAGCCGAAGGTCTCCAACCACCTCGCCTGTCTGCGCTGGTGCGGATTCATCGAGGCGCGCCGGGAGGGCCGAACGGTGCACAACCGCATCGCCGACCCGCGCGTGACCGCGATGCTCGACCTGGCGGAGTCACTGCTTGCCGACAACGCCGAGCACGTCGCCGCCTGCTGCCAGATCGAGGAGCCGACGCAGTGAGGCATCCACGCGTCGACGTCCTCTACTTCGAAGGCTGCCCGAACCACGGCCCTGCCCGCGCGCTCGTCGAGCGGATCGCGGCCGAGCTGCGGGTGGAGCCCGAGATTCATCTCGTCGAGGTGCCCGACCCGGATGCGGCGCTCGAGCTGCGCTTCCTCGGCTCGCCGACGATCCGCGTCGATGGGCGCGACATCGAGCCTGGCGCTGATCGGCGGCGCGATTTCGTCTTCGCTTGCCGCGTCTATCGCGGCGAGCGCGGTTTCGCCGGGCAGCCGGACGAGGCCTGGATTCGCGAGGCGCTGGCGGAGGCCGCGCAGTGAGCACGTACCGCGCTGGAGCGAGTAGCCCTGGCGAGCAGCTTCTGGCGGGCGTAGCTGCGGCGCTGGCGGCAGCGGAGATTCCGGCCTCCAAGCTGGGACCGGCGCGGCGCGCTCGCCTCGCGGACGCCGAGCGCAAACTCTACTTCTGGATCCTGCGCCGCTTCGCCACGAGCAGCCGCCCGAGCAGCGCTGAACTCGGCGAGGAAGCCGGACGGCTCGGGGCCGACGCCGAGCGCGCGCTCACCACGCTCGCGCGAGAGGACCTCGTTCACCTCGGCCCCGACGGCGAGATCGCCGTCGCCTACCCATTCTCCGGCCGCCCGACCGCGCACCGCGTGCACTTCCCGAGCGGTCACCAGGTCGACGCGATGTGTGCGATCGACGCGCTCGGGATCGCACCGATGTTCGGCGAACCGATCGAGATCAGATCCCGCGATCCCCTCAGCGGCGACGAGGTCCGCGCGCAGCTCGCGCCGGGCGGAGAGGTGGCCTGGCAGCCCGACTCGGCGGTCGTCCTCACCGGCGCGGCGGACGGTTGCGGCGAATCCTTCCGCGGCTGCTGCCCGGTGCTCAACTTCTTCGCCTCGGCGCAGAACGCCGAGCGTTACCTGAGCGAACACCCCGATGTCGAGGGCTTCGCCATCTCGATCCCACAGGCCGTCGATGTCGGGGAGGCCGTCTTCGGCGACGTGCTCGAGGAGGCCTGATGCCGACTCCGGCCGACCGCGAGCTGGTCCAACAACTGATCACCGAAGGCGCCCCACTGGTCGAGGTGCTGCCGCGAGCGGAATACGAGGACGAGCACCTGCCCGGCGCGATCAGCATCCCGCTCAGGGAGCTCGACCGCGAGCGCGTCCGCCAGCTCGAGCGCTCGCGCCCGATCATCGCGTACTGCTACGACTACCAGTGAGACATGAGCCCACGAGCCGCGGCGCGGCTCGAAAGCCTCGGGTTCGAGCAAGTCTACGACTACGTCGCCGGCAAGGCGGACTGGGGATCGGCGGGGCTACCGCTCGAGGGCACGAACGGACGTGAGACGCGCGCGGGTGCCCACATTCGGAGCGACGTTCCGACCTGCCGGCTGGACGAGCGCCTCCCGATCGTGTGTGAGCGCCTCGAGCAGAGCGGCTGGGACACCTGCTTCGTCGTCGACGACCGGCGCGTCGTCCTCGGCCGGCTGGGGCGGCGTGCAATCCGCGGCAGGGAGGACGTCTCAATCGAGGAGGTGATGACTCCGGGGCCGAGCACGATCAGGCCGAGCGCCCGCCTGCGAGACGTGCTCGAGCGGATGCGAACGCAGAAGCTGACGAATCTTCCCGTCACGACCTCCGACGGCCGCTTCACCGGGCTGCTGACCCGTCGCGACGCCGAAGAAGCCCTTCGACGCTTCGAGGGCTGAATTCGTGCGTCGAGGAAGGCCAGGCCTCGCCTCCGCCTCGTGCGGGACGATGGGCGATCGACTGCTCTCCCTCGGACAGCCCAGCCACCAGTCCCAGCCCGATCTCGAGCTGGGCGATCATCGGTTCTCCCTTCTTGGCGACCGACCGTCGCGAGCCGGAGAGGACGTCTCGCAGCAGCGCGAGCGCGCAGGATGCGGTTCAAGGGACATCGCGGCGGAGGGTGGCGATCGTGCCGGCGGCGGCGATTGTCGCGGCGTAGAGGGCGAGCAGGAGCGCACCGAGGGCGGGGGCGAGCAGCCTGTCGCGGTCGAGTCCGGTGATCGCGGCTGCGGCTGCGCCTGGCGCGAACCGGCCGGCGCCCGGGACGAAGTCGATAAGCAGGTTCTCGACGAAGAAGAGCCAGAGGAAGATGGCGAGGAGGGTTGCGACCTGGCTGCGCAGGAGCGCACCGAGGCCCAGGCCGATCGGCGCCCAGAGCGCCGCCGCGGCGATCCCGCCGGCGGGCATGAGCGCGTAGTCGCTGCCGTCGAGCGTGATCGGGATCCCGCGCGCGGCGAGCGCGGCACTGCCGACGCCGACGGCCACGCCTACGGCGACGAGCCCGAACACGATCCCGAGCAGCCCGCTGGCCACGATCTTCGCCGCGACGACGCGGCCGCGCCGCGGCGTGATCAGGAAGGTAGGCCGGATCGTGCCGTGGCGGATCTCGCCGGTGATCGACATCGCGCCAACGAGCGCGGCGAAGAGCGCGCCAAGTAGCGACCCGAACCGGAACACCTGCACCTGGTCGGAGGTGCTCTCGAGCCGGTCGGCGGGAAGGGTGAGGCCGTGTAGCAGGACGGCCAAGAGAACGAGGCCGAGCATGGCGAGAAAGAGCCCGAGGTTGGTGAACGTTGAGCGGTGCTTGAGCAGCTCGGCGCGCAGCTGAGCGGTCACGACGCCTCCCCTGCGGTCAGCTCCAGGTAGACGTCCTCGAGCGTCCGCCCTCGCTCGGTCAGGTCGGCCAGCGGACCGCTCGCGAGCAGGCGGCCGCGATCGATGATCACGACTTGGTCGACCGTCTGCGCGACCTCGGCGAGGACCTGGCTGGCGACGAGCACGGTGCGACCTTGCTCGGCGAAGCCGCGCAGGAAGCCGCGCAGCCAGTGCACGCCCGCGGGGTCGAGCCCGTTCGCCGGCTCGTCGAGGATCAGCAGTTCGGGATCCCCGAGCAGCGCGCCGGCGAGCCCGAGCCGCTGGCGCATGCCGAGCGAGTAGGTCTTGACGCGCCGGGCGGCGACGGGCTCGAGCTCGACCAGCTCGATCACCTCCTCGACGCGACCTCGGCTGATCTCGGCGGCGAGCGCGAGCGCGCGCAGGTGGTCGCGGCCGGAGCGCCCGGGATGGAAGTCGTTCGACTCGAGCACCGCCCCGACCCGCCTGGCCGGGGAGTCGAGCTCGCGGTAGCGGCAGCCGAAGACGAGTGCTTCGCCCGCGGTCGGCCGGGCGAGCCCGAGCAGCAGCCGCAGCGTGGTCGTCTTACCGGCGCCGTTCGGCCCGAGGAAACCGGTGAGGGTGCCCGGGCGGAGCGAGAAGGTGAGCTCGTCGACGGCGACGAGCTCGCCGTAGCGCTTGGTCAGCGAGCTGGCCGTGACCACCGGATCGCGAGCGCCGGCGTCGGCGGGGACGAGCGGTGGTCTCGCCCCATCGTCGACGGTGCTCGCCGCGTTTTGGTCCCGCCTAATGGGCACCAGGGCCAAGGGTGCCGGTGAGGTGCAAGACCACAAACAGCAGGACCAGGACGATCGCGATCATGATCCCAAGCACGGACACCCAGCGTGGTGTGCTGGTGGCCGATCCGCGGTCGGGCCCCACGCCGGTGTCGTCGCCGGTGTCGGGGTGCGGGGGCGGGTTAACCATGTGCATCTCCCCTGTCGCGCGGGGTTGTTCGGGTCTTCCTGCCGGGGGCCACTTTACCAGACAATATGTCCGTATTAGATCAATGTGTCGCGGCATCGTCGTTGCGTATACTCCGGTAGTGCCGAAGTTGTGGAACGCGACGATCGAGGCGCACCGCCGCGAGGTGCGCGACGCGATCCTGGACACCACTGCCGCGCTGGTGGCCGAGCACGGGCTGCTGTCGGTGACGATGTCGCAGATCGCCGAGAAAACCGGCATCGGACGTGCGACACTGTACAAGTACTTCTCAGCCGCCGAAGCGATCCTGCTCGCCTGGCACGAACGTCAGATCACCGGCCACCTCGAGTATCTCGCCGAAGTCCGAGACGAGGCTGGTGGCGCAAGCGAGCGACTCCAAGCCGTGCTCGAGGCCTACGCCCTCATCTCCCACGAGTCGCACGGGCACCACGACACCGAACTCGTAGCGTTCCTGCATCGGGACGAGCAGGTCGTCCGAGCGCAGCAGCAGCTCCGCGAGATGATCCGAGACCTACTGACGGAGGGCGCCGAGACCGGCGACCTCCGGGATGATGTCGCGCCTGACGAACTCGCGACCTACTGCCTCCACGCCCTCACAGCAGCCAGCAGGCTGCCGTCCAAGGCAGCGGTTCGCCGGCTCGTCACGGTCACTCTGGCTGGATTGCGCGCCCCGCGCTGACTCGCTCGAATCACAGCGAGGATGGAGCCTTTATGGAGCCCCGGGGTCGCAACAGCCGGCAACCATCGGCAAATCGGTCGCCCGCGAAAACCCCAGAGACAAGCTGAAGCCGTTGCCGTCGGTTGCCACCGGTTGCCGTGAGCGTCTGGTAAGGAATGCGATGAAGAAGGGCCTCCCGCGGAGTCATGCTCCGCGCGTCCTCGAGAGACGAAGGGAGGCCCCTTGCAATGTTGTACGCCGGATTGGATCTCAGCGGCAAGCGTCTTGACTTCCACCTCCTCGACGAGGTGGGCGAGACGCTCGAGGTGGGTGCTGCGCCGCCGGATGCCGATGGCCTGCGCGGCCTCGCCGAGCGGGTCGGTCGTCAGGGCCGGCCGGTACGAGCGGCGATCGAGTCGATGAACGGGGCCCGCTTCGTCCACGACCGGCTCGAGCTTCACGGCTGGGAGGTCGAGATCGCAGACGCGCTCAGGGTGAAGGGGTTGGCGCCGTTGGCCTGCAAGACCGACCGGATCGACGCCTGGGTGCTGGCCGAGCTCTCGCGCCGCGAGCTCGTGCCGGCGATCTGGTTGCCCGACCCTGAGGTGCGGGCAGAGCGGGAGCGGGCCCGCTTCCGGCTCCATCTCGTCCGCCACCGCTCG
>DATKBT010000025.1:0-219140 GCA_035546295.1 Thermoanaerobaculia bacterium
GTTGACGAAGGAGGAGGGCGGCCGTCACACGCCGTTCTTCAAGGGATACCGGCCCCAGTTCTACTTCCGGACGACGGACGTGACGGGTATTGCGGAGCTTCCGGAGGGGACGGAGATGGTGATGCCTGGCGACAACGTGAATCTCGAGGTGGAGCTGATCGCGCCGATCGCGATGGAGAAGGGCGTCCGCTTCGCGATTCGTGAAGGCGGCCGCACGGTCGGCGCCGGCACCGTCACCGACATCATCGAGTGAATCGAACGGCTGCCGTTGGACCAGTTCGCAGTTTCGGGAAGGTAGAGCAATCGGAAGGTAGTGAATGGTGAACGAGAAAATTCGCATCCGCCTCAAGGCGTTCGACCACCGGATCCTGGACACCTCGACGCACGAGATCGTCGACACCGCTCGGCGGACCGGCGCCCGGGTCGTGGGGCCGATTCCGCTGCCGACCCACATCGCGAAGTACACGGTGAACCGTTCGCCGCACGTCGACAAGAAGTCGCGCGAGCAGTTCGAGATCAGGACGCACAAGCGGCTGCTCGACATCTTCGAGCCGACCAGCCAGACGGTCGACGCGCTGATGAAGCTCGAGCTCCCGGCGGGAGTCGACGTCGAGATCAAGGCCTTCGGGCAGTAGGCGATTGTGGCGGGACCGACGAGGAAGCAGCGATGAACGGGATGGTTGGAAAGAAGATCGGGATGACCCAGATCTACTCCGAGGACGGCGAGGCCCTCCCGGTGACGGTCTTGCAGGTCGGTCCCTGTGTTGTGGTTCAGCGCAAGACCACCGACTCCGACGGCTACGAGGCCGTGCAGGTCGGGCTGGTGGAGGCGCGTGCCCTGCGCAAGGTGAATCAGCCGCGTCGCGGTCACTTCACCAAGGCGGGTGTCGATCCCACCCGCAAGCTGGTCGAGTTCCGCTGTGCGGCCGACGACGAGGCGAAGCCCGGGGACCAGGTCCTGGTGTCGATCTTCCAGGTCGACGAGTTCGTCGACGTCGTCGGCACCTCGAAGGGCAAGGGATTCCAGGGGGTCATCAAGCGCCACGGTTTCAGCGGCGGTCGCGCCACCCACGGCTCGATGTTCCATCGCGCTCCGGGATCGATCGGGCAGTCCGCCTACCCCTCTCGCGTCTTCCCCGGCATGCGCGCAACCGGTCAGATGGGCAACAAGAGGATCACGGCCAAGAACCTGCAGGTCGTCCGCATCGACGAGGACAAGAATCTCCTCTTCGTCCGTGGAACGGTGCCGGGCGCCCGCAACAGCTTCGTTCAGATCCGCCGGGCGAAGAAGGGCTGAGGCGACGTGGAACTCAACGCGGAGTGCTGGTCTCCTCGCTTCCTGAAGGAGGGGCGAGGTCTTTCTCGGGGCGAAGGTCGAGCAACGGGTCCGAGCCACGCACAACGGAGAACGGAGCGGAAGTCATGAAGCTGGCGATCAAGAACCTCGCCAACGAGTCGGTCGGTGAGGCCGAGGTCCCCGACGAGGTCTTCAACTACCCGTACAAGGAGCATCTCATCCACGAGGTCGTGGTGGCGGTGCGGGCGGCGCAGCGCGCCGGCACGCACAAGGCCAAGGTGCGCTCCGAGGTCTCCGGTTCCGGCCGCAAGCTGTGGCGGCAGAAGGGCACCGGTCGCGCGCGGGTCGGCAGTCGTCGCACACCGTTGTGGCGAGGTGGCGGGACGGTGCACGGGCCGCAGCCGCGCAGCTACGAGAAGAAGATCTCGGCTCGCGAGAAGCGCAACGCCCTGAAGTCGGCGCTCTCGAGGAAGGTGGCCGCCGACCGCCTCCTGGTGCTCGACACCCTCGAGCTCGAGAGCCTGAAGACCAAGGGACTGGCGGCCGCTCTCTCGGGCCTCGGGGTCGATGGGAAGGCGCTCCTGGTGGATCGGTTCGACAATCGCAACCTCGCCCTCGCCGCGCGCAACAACCCGAAGCTCAAGACGGTGGACGCGCTCGGGGTCAACGTCTACGACGTCGTCGATCGCCCCTTCCTGGTGTTCAGCCAGGAGGCGCTCGGGCGTCTGGTGGAGGTGCTCGGGAGATGAGGATCCAGGAGGTCATTCGACGACCGTTGATCTCGGAGAAGTCGACCGAGCTGCGCGACGCTAGGAACGTGATCGCGTTCGAGGTCCATCCCGACGCGACCAAGATCGACATCCGACGGGCGGTGGAGACGCAGTTCAAGAAGGACAACGTCAAGGTCGCCTCGGTCCGTGTCACGAACGTGCGCGGCAAGATGCGACGTCAGGGGCGTTTCGTCGGCAAACGCCCGAACTGGAAGAAGGCCTACGTGCGCCTCTCCGAGGGCACGATCGAGTTCTTCGAGGGCGTGTGAGCGGGAATCCGAGGCAGGGATTCCAGCGGAATCCCGAGCGGCCTCAGTGTCGAGGTAATTGAATCATGGCGATCAATAAGCGCAAGCCCACGAATCCGGCCAGCCGGTTCCAGGAATTCGCCACCTTCGAGGAGGTCACGCGAAGCGAGCCCGAGAAGCGCCTGGTGTCCGGCAAGCGGCGCGTCGCCGGGCGCAACAACAAGGGCCAGCAGACGATCTGGTTCCGCGGCGGCGGTCACAAGCGCCGGTACCGCTTGATCGACTTCCGGCGTGACAAGCACGGCGTACCGGCCAAGGTGGCGACCATCGAGTACGACCCCAACCGGAGCGCCCGCATCGCGTTGCTCCACTACGCCGACGGCGAGAAGCGCTACATCCTGTGGCCGGTGGGGCTCAAGGTCGGAGATCAGGTGCAGTCGGGCGAGGAAGCCGAGATCAACGTCGGCAACTCGCTGCCGTTGAGCAAGATCCCGCTGGGCACGGTGATCCACAACCTCGAGCTGCGTCGCGGCAAGGGCGGGCAGCTCGTGCGCAGCGCCGGCGCCTCGGCTCAGCTGATGGCCAAGGAGGGCAGCTACGCCCAGGTGCGCCTTCCCTCGGGCGAGGTGCGCAAGGTCCACATCGACTGCTACGCGACTCTCGGGCAGGTCGGCAACGTCGATCATTCGAACGTCGCGCTGGGCAAGGCCGGGCGCTCTCGCTGGCGCGGCCGGCGCCCCCACAACCGGGGCGTCACGATGAATCCGGTCGACCATCCGATGGGCGGCGGCGAGGGGCGCTCCAGCGGTGGCCGGCATCCAACCACGCCCTGGGGCAAGCCGACGAAGGGCTACAAGACGCGCCGCAACAAGCGCACCGCAACGATGATCGTTCGCCGACGGAAGGTGAAGTAAGGATCCCGCTGGCAGCGAGGATCTTCGCAGGAAGTCAGGCCGAAGGGACAATCAAAGATGGCACGTTCGCTCAAGAAGGGCTTCTTCATCGATCACCACCTCTACGACAAGGTGGTGAAGCAGGCCGAGTCCGGCGGCAATCGCGTGATCAAGACCTGGTCGCGTCGCTCGACGGTCATTCCCGAGATGGTCGGCCAGACGATCGCCGTGCACAACGGACAGAAGTTCATCCCCGTCTACGTCTCCGAGAACATGGTCGGGCACAAGCTCGGCGAGTTCGCTCAGACCCGGACCTTCCGCTCTCACGCAGGGGGCAAGAGAGAGAAGATGGCCCGCGCCCGCTGACGGGTGGGTCGAGGAGGAAGTCATGGAGTTCACCGCCCGACTGCGTTATCTGCAGGCCTCACCGCAGAAGGTTCGCCTGGTCGCCGACCTGATCCGCGGCAAGGGGGTCCAGGATGCAGTCAACATGCTGGAAGTCACCAAGAAGTACGCCGCGCAGCCGCTCAAGAAGCTGCTGAAGTCGGCGATCGCCAACGCCGAGAACCTCGACGAGGCAGTGGACGTGGACCTGCTGTACGTCAAAGAGGTCTTCGTCGACGCCGGGCCGATGCTCAAGCGTCTGCGCCCGGCACCGCAGGGACGCGCCTATCGCATCCTCAAGCGGCAGAGCCACGTCACGATCAAGCTGGACACCCGCGGTGCGGCGGCCGCAGAGCTGGCATAGACAGGAGAAGACGCCGTGGGTCAGAAGACACATCCGTACGGGTTCCGCCTCGTCTACAACAAGAGCTGGCACTCGCGCTGGTTCGCGGACAAGGACTACGCAAAGACGCTGCACTCGGACATCGAGCTGCGCAACTCGCTCAAGAAGCGCCTCGCGCACGCCGGGGTCAGCGAGATCGACATCGAGCGGGCGGCCGATCGCCTCAGGGTGACCATCTACACGTCCCGACCGGGGATCATCATCGGCCGCAAGGGCGCCGAGGTCGACAAGCTCCGTGACGATCTCACCAAGATGATGGGGCGCGAGGTCCACATCAACATCCAGGAGATCCAACGTCCCGAGCTCGAGGCGCAGTTGGTGGCGGAGTCGATCGCCAACCAGCTCCTGCGCCGCGTGGCCTTCCGGCGCGCGATGAAGAAGGCGATGGAGTCCGCCTTCCGCTTCGGCGCCAAGGGGGTCAAGGTGATGGTCTCGGGCCGGCTCGGCGGCGCCGAGATCGCGCGCTCGGAGTGGTACCAGGAGCGTCGTCTCCCGCTCCACACCCTCAAGGCCGACATCGACTACGGCTTCGCCGAAGCGCAGACCTCCTACGGGGTGATCGGCGTCAAGGTCTGGGTCTACAAGGGAGATCTGTCGCGGGAGCGCGGACACCGGGCGAGCGCGTGAGGGAGGCCGGGAATCGTCTCCGGGGTGCTCGAGGTTGAGCAGAGCTCTGATCTGAAGGAATCGTCGCCATGTTGATGCCAAAGAAGGTCAAGTACAGGAAGCAGCAGCGCGGACGCCGGGCCGGTCGCGCCAAGGCCGGGGACACCGTCGCCTTCGGCGACTACGGTCTGCAGGCCCTCCAGTGCGGCTGGATCACTGCCCGTCAGATCGAGGCCGGCCGTGTCGCGATCACTCGTCACATCAAGAGGGGGGGCAAGGTCTGGATCCGCATGTTTCCTGACAAGCCGATCACCAAGAAGCCGCTCGAGACCCGCATGGGCAAGGGCAAGGGCAATCCAGAGGCCTGGGTGGCGGTCGTGCGTCCGGCGCGTGTGCTCTACGAGCTCGAAGGGGTGTCTCCGAAGGTCGCCAAGGAGGCGATGCGCCTCGCCGCCCAGAAGCTGCCCATCCGCACCCGGTTCGTGGCCCGACACGGGCACAGCTTGGAGGGCTGAACGATGGCGATGAAGGCCAGCGAGCTGAAGGAGCTCACCGTCGAGGAGCTGAGGAGCCGCGAGCAGGATCTCGCCGAGAAGCTGTTCACGCTGAGACTGCAGAAGGTGACCGGACAGTTGGAGAAGCCCTCCAAGGTGCGCGAGGCGAAGCGCGATCTTGCGCGGGTGCTGACCGTCCTGCGGGAGAAGCGGAGCGCCTGATCTCGGCTGCGTGCCGGCGGCCCGTCCAGCGGACGCCGGGCCCACGAGCCGGTGGGGCCGCCACTCCCGAATCGAACCCCCAGGCGCAGAGTCGACCCCGGGCCACAGGAACGGATCCACAGCGAATCAGGCGACAGCGAATCGGACAGCGAATCGGTCCACAGCGAATCAGCCAGAGAGAAATAGTCATGGAAGAGAACACGCAGGAGCAGGCTGTCCCCGAGCAGGCAGTCGAGGAGTCGGGCGGCCAGGAGCAGGCCGCTCAGCAGAGCCAGGCTCGTCGCCAGGTGAAGGTGGGCACCGTCATCAGCTCCAAGATGAACAAGACGGTGGTCGTCCAGGTCGAGAGGCCCGTCATGCACCGGCTCTACCACCGGATGATGAAGCGCTCGTCGAAGTTCATGGCCCACGACGAAGAGAACTCCTGTCGCGAGGGTGACGTGGTCGCGCTGGTGTCGTCGCGCCCTCTGTCGAAGAACAAGCGCTGGAGGGTCAAGGAGATCCTCGAGCGGGCGAAGGGATAGGTCCAGGAGCTCTCCGATGATCCAGATGGGCACAGTTCTCGAGGTCGCCGACAATTCCGGCGCCAAGAAGATCGCCTGTATCCAGCTTCGCGGCGGCTCGACCGGGCGTTACGGCAGCCTGGGCGACATCATCACCGCCTCGGTCAAGGAGGCGACGCCCGACGGCACGGTGAAGAAGGGGCAGGTCGTGCGCGCGGTCATCGTGCGTACGCGCAAGGCGCGCCGCCGTCGCGACGGCAGCTACATTCGCTTCGACAACAATGCAGCGGTTCTGATCAACGACGCCAAGGAGCCGATCGGCACCCGCGTGTTCGGCCCGGTCGCTCGCGAGCTGCGCGAACGGCGCTTCATGCGCATTGTCTCGCTGGCTCCCGAGGTCCTGTAGGCGCCGGGGCGAGACCAGACCGGGAACCGAGACGAGAGCTCTAGAAGGATATCGAGATGTCCAAGAAGCACGTGAAGAAGGGCGACAAGGTGCTGGTGATCGCCGGCCGGGACCGCGGCACGGTCTCGAGAGTCCTGCGGGTGATCCCGGCGGCCAACCGCGCCATCGTCGAGAACGTCAACATGATCAAGCGCCACACCCGGCCGAATCCCCAGAAGAAGGTCCAGGGCGGCATCCTCGAGCGCGAGGCGCCGATCCAGCTCTCGAACCTGATGGTGATCGACGACACCGGCACGCCGAGTCGCATTGGTCGCAAGCGGCTGCAGGACGGCGGCGGTACGCGGGTGAGCAAGAACAGCGGCTCGGAGATCGGCTGAGATCGACAAGAGCCAGCGCCTCGCGCGACGAGGACGGAGTGAGACCAGATGCCCAACAAGAAGCAGCCAGCGAACAACGGCCACCGCGTTCCGCCGCGACTGCGCCAGCGCTACGACGAAGAGGTTCGAGCCAAGCTCGCTGAGGAGTTCGCGCTCGAGAACCCGATGCAGATCCCGCGTGTCGACAAGGTCGTGCTCAACATGGGGCTCGGGGAGGCCAGCAAGAACATCAAGATCCTGGAGAGCGCGGTGGTGGAGCTCGGGCAGATCGCGGGTCAGCAGCCCGTGATCACGCGCGCCAAGAAGTCGATCGCGGCGTTCAAGCTGCGCGAGGGGATGCCGATCGGCTGCCGGGTGACGCTGCGCCGGGAGCGGATGTGGTACTTCCTCGACCGGCTGATCTCGGTCGCCCTGCCGCGTGTGCGCGACTTTCGCGGGGTCCCGGCGAAGAGCTTCGACGGACGCGGAAGCTACACGCTGGGCATCCGCGATCACCTGATCTTCCCCGAGGTCGACCAGTCGAAGACAGACGGGTCGAAAGGCATGAACGTCACCATCGTCACCACCGCGCCCACCGACGAGCAGGCCCGTTTCCTCCTTCGCGAGCTCGGGCTGCCGATGATCCGACGCTGAGAGCATGCAGGAGTTCCGGAATGAGAACGACACGATGAGAACGCCACGATGAGAACCACCGATCCGATCGCCGATCTGCTGACGCGGATTCGCAACGCCCACCTCGCGAAGCACGACAGGCTCGAGGTGCCCGGCTCGAAGCTGAAGGCCGCCATCTGCAAGGTGCTCGAGGAGCAGGGGTACATCAAGGGTTTCCGCGTGCACGAGCGTGCTCCCGGCACCGCCATCGAGGTGATGCTCCGCTACGACCGCCAAGGAACACCCGCGATCACCGCGATCCGGCGGATGAGCAAGCCCGGCCGTCGGGTGTATCGCAGCGCGGATCAACTCAAGCCCGTGCTCAACGGCCTGGGCACCGCGATCCTGTCGACGCCCCAGGGTCTCCTCTCCGACGCGCAGGCGCGTGAGCGTCGCGTCGGCGGGGAAGTCCTCTGCGAGATCCATTGAGGCACTGGCTCAGATCCGGCCCCCATCGCGAGCACGTCCTCGCGAGCCGGAGCCGAGAGAACGCCTAACCGAGAACGAACAGCCGAGAACGAACAGCCGAGAACGAACCACCCTCAAGGTGAGCGAATCATGTCGAGAGTAGGAAAGGCCCCGATCCCCATCCCCAGCGGGGTCAAAGTCGAACTGAAGGACGGAGCCCTCCACGTGGAGGGCCCGAAGGGAAAGCTGCGCCAGACGGTGATCGATGGTGTCGATCTGGAGATCGAGGACGGTTCGATCACGGTCACGCGCCGCGGCGAGTCCGGGCCGGATCGGGCGCGTCATGGCCTGATGCGCGCACTCTTCGCCAACGCGGTGACCGGCGCCAGCCAGGGCTTCGAGAAGAAGCTGCAGATCGTCGGCGTCGGCTACCGCGGCGAGGTGCAGGGCAAGCAGCTAACCCTCGCTCTCGGCTACTCCCACCCGGTGGTGTTCGAGATTCCGGAGGGGATCTCGATCGAGATCGACAAGCAGAACGTGATCAGGGTCTCCGGTGCCGACAAGCAGCAGGTCGGGCAGGTCGCTGCCGAGATCCGCTCCCTGCGCCGCCCGGACCCATACAAGGGCAAGGGCGTCCGTTACGTCGACGAGGTGGTCCGTCTGAAGGTCGGCAAGGCCAGCGGCAGCTGACACTGCGCGAGGCCGATCCGATCGCCACCACTCGAGACTCGAGGAACCGAACGATACGTGCTACGAATCACAGGTCTGCGCCGGTCGACAGAACCGCCGCGACAACCTGGGGTGACAAGAAACATGAGCGATCTGAGTCGTAAGAGAGTCGAGGGCAAGCAGGCCCGCCGGAAGCGGACTCGTCTACGCATCCGTCAGCGCCTCGCAGGGACGCCGGAGCGCCCCCGGCTGTCGGTGCACAAGAGTCTCCGCTACATCTACGCCCAGGTCATCGATGATCAGGCGGGCCAGACGCTGGCCCAGGCCTCCTCGCTCGAGGGCGAGGTTCGCGGCGCCTTCGAGGGCGGCCCGGCGACCAGGGCGGCGGCCAAGGCGGTCGGCGCCAAGATCGCCGAGCGGGCGAAGGCCAAGGGAGTCGATCGCGTGGTCTTCGACCGCGGCGGCTACATCTACCATGGAAAGGTCAAGGAATTGGCCGAGGGCGCCCGCGAGGGGGGGCTCAAGTTCTGAGGGTACGCGCGGGCAGAGGCGCTTGCAGATGCGGGCGCCCGGCGAGGTACCGAACGAGAGAGGAAAAGGACCGTGGCTAGGGACGTACAGCTCGACGGCGACTTCTTCGAACAGGTCGTCCACATCAACCGCGTGACGAAGGTCGTCAAGGGCGGTAAGAACTTCTCCTTCTCGGCGCTGGTCGTGATCGGCGACGGCAACGGCCGGGTCGGATTCGGCTCGGGCAAGGCCAAGGAGGTTCCGGTCGCGATCCGCAAGGGGATCGAGATCGCCAAGAAGAACCTGATTCAGGTGCCGCTCGAAGGCACGACGATTCCGCACGAGACGGTCGGCGTGTTCAGCGCCGGGCGCGTCCTGCTGAAGCCGGCGTCCGAAGGCACCGGCGTGATCGCCGGCGGGCCGGTGCGCGCCGTGATCGAGTGCGCCGGCATCCAGGACATCCTGACCAAGTCGCTGGGAACGACCAATCCCCAGAACGTGGTCAAAGCGACTTTCACCGCGCTCGGCAACCTGCGCAACGAGCGAGAGGTGCGCAAGCTCCGCGGACTCGCAGAGCACGCCGAGGCCGAGCCCGCAGCGGTTCGGGAGGCCTCCTGATGGCCAAGAAGGCGACACAAGAGAAGGCGACGCTCAAGATCCAGCAGATCAGGAGCCCGATCGGCTTCGACAAGAAGCAGGCGGAGGTTCTGCGGAGCCTCGGTCTGCGGCGCATCCGACACACCGTCGAGCGGGAGGACTCGCCGGCGGTGCGCGGCGCCATCCGCAAGATCTCCCACCTGGTGACCGTCATCGAGGACTAGATCCATGAAGCTCCACGAGCTCAAGCCCGCGAAGGGCAGCCGAAAGCAGCGCAAGCGTGTCGGGCGCGGCCCCGGCTCCGGCCTCGGCAAGACGGCCGGCCGCGGTCACAAGGGGCAGAAGTCCCGCTCCGGCTACTCGAGCCGGCCCGGATTCGAGGGCGGACAGATGCCGCTGGTTCGGCGCGTCCCTAAGCGGGGATTCAACAACATCTTCCGCACGGAGTACGCGGTCGTCAACGTCGGCGATCTGGCCGACCTCGAGGGTCAGGTGGGCCCGGCCGAGCTCACGCGGGCCGGCAAGGTCCGCCGTGGGATGCCGGTCAAGGTCCTCGGCCATGGCGACCTCGAGCGGGCCCTGGTGGTCCAGGCGCACAAGTTCAGCGCGACCGCGAAGCAGAAGATCGAGGCGGCCGGGGGTACCTGGGAGGAGCTCAGCCGGTGATCGAGAGTTTCCGCAACATCTTCGCGATCCCGGATCTGCGCAAGCGCATCATCTTCATGTTCGCGCTGCTGGCGGTGTATCGCGTCGGCTGCCTGATCCCCACTCCGGGGGTCGATCCCCAGGCGCTGATCGAGTTCATGGAGCAGATGCAGGGAACGATCCTGGGCTTCATGAACACGTTCACGGGCGGCAGCCTCGGTCGGGCCGCGGTGTTCGCCCTGGGCATCATGCCGTACATCACGGCGTCGATCATCCTGCAGCTCCTCACCGTCGTCTGGCCCTACCTGGAGAAGCTGTCCAAGGAGGGCGAGCTCGGCCGCAAGAAGATCACCCAGTACACGCGCTACGGGACGGTGGTGATCTCGCTGATCCAGTCCTTCGTGATGGCCATGATGCTGCAGCAGACGGCGACGCCCGGCGGCGCGCCGCTGGTGCCCAACCCCGGCATCGGCTTCGTGCTGATGACGATGCTGTCGCTGACCACCGGCACCGCCTTCGTCATGTGGCTGGGCGAGCAGATCTCCGAGCGCGGCATCGGCAACGGCATCTCGCTAATCATCTTCGCCGGCATCGTGGTCGGCCTGCCCGGCGCGACCTACGACACCCTGCGCCAGATGCAGACCGGCACGATGTCGATCCTGAAGATCCTGGCGCTGACCATCTTCATGGTCGTCGTCGTTGCCTTCATCGTCTACATGGAGCGGGCGCAGAGACGGATCCCGGTGCAGTACGCCAAGCGGATCGTCGGTCGCCGGCAGTACGGCGGCCAGAGCACCTACCTTCCGCTCAGGGTCAACACCGGCGGCGTCATCCCCGTGATCTTCGCGAGCTCGATCGTCACCGTGCCGGCCGCGGTCGCGGGGATGTTCGATCAGCCGTGGCTTCAGCAGATCTCGACCGTGATCTCGTGGGGACAGCCCATCTACTACCTCCTCTACGTGACCGCGATCATCTTCTTCAGCTACTTCTACGTCTCCATCATCTTCAATCCGGCGGATCTCGCCGAGAACATGCGCAAGTACGGTGGCTTCATCCCCGGGATCCGCTCGGGCAAACGGACCGCCGAGTACATCGATCGCATCCTGACTCGCCTCACCGCAGTGGGCGCGGTCTACCTGGCGGCGGTCTCGGTGCTTCCCGAGTTCCTGATCTCGGGGTTCAAGGTCTCGGGCCTGCCGTTCATCGGCGCCACGCTCGACAACGTCGCCCCGCTCTGGTTCACCAACGGCATGGGCATCAACTTCTTCTTCGGAGGCACCTCACTGCTGATCGTGGTCGGGGTCGCCATGGACACCCTCCAGCAGATCGAGAGCCAGCTCGTGATGCGCAACTACGAGGGGTTCATGAAGAAGGGGAGGATCCGTGGGCGCCGTTGATCGCGAGCGAGGACCGCGCGTGGTCTTTCTCGGCCCGCCCGGATCCGGCAAGGGAACCCAGGCGGCCAGGCTCTCCGAGGATCTGGACGTGGCGACGATCTCGACCGGCGACATGCTGCGCGCAGCGGTCGCCGCCGGCAGCGAGCTCGGCGGGAGGGTCGAAAGCATCATGAGCTCGGGCGCACTGGTCGGCGACGACACGATGGCGGAGGTCGTGCGCGATCGCCTGTCCCAGACCGACGCCCGCTCCGGCTTCATCCTCGACGGTTATCCGCGAACCGCCGCCCAGGCCGAGACGCTCGGCGAGATCCTCCAGGATCAGGGCGTCGAGCTCGACCACGTGCTGCTGCTCGAGGTTCCGGAGGACGAGCTGATCGAGCGGATGAGCCATCGGTCGGAGGTCCAGGGTCGTGCCGACGACCGCGCAGAGGTCGTCCGAGGGCGTCTTCAAGTGTACCGGGAGAGCACGCAGCCTCTGATCGAGCTCTACCGCCAGCAAGGGCTGCTGAGACGGATCGACGGCGACCGCCCGATCGACGAGGTGGCTGCGAGCCTGCGCGCGGTGTTCGACCGGGCGGTTGGAACCTCGGAGATCGAGCGGAATCGAAGCGAGCGATGATCCTGTTGAAGACACCGGGCGAGCTCGAGTTGCTGGACCAGGCGAACCGCTTGGTCCACGAGGTGCTGGAGCTGATGGCAGAGTGGGTCGCGCCGGGGGTCACGACCCGCGAGCTCGATCGGCTCGCCGAGGAGCACATCCGACGGGCCGGCGGAGTCCCGGCTTTTCTAGGATACCGCGGCTTTCCTGCGACGCTCTGCACCTCGGTGAACGACGAGATCATCCACGGAATCCCGAACGATTGTCCCCTCCGGGAGGGGGATATCGTTGGCATCGACTGCGGAGTGATGTATAAAGGCTACTTCGGCGATGCGGCTCGCACCTTCGCGGTGGGAGAGGTGTCGCCCGGGGCGCGTGCTCTGCTCGAGGTGACGCGAGAGTGTCTCGAGCGAGCCGTCGAGCAGGTCCGTCCCGGCGGGCGGCTCTCCGACATCGGTCACGCCGTGCAGACTCACGCCGAGGAGCACGGATTCGAGGTCGTCAGGGAGTTCGTTGGCCACGGCGTCGGAACCGCGCTGCACGAAGAGCCCAACGTGCCGAACTACGGCAAGCCAGGGAGAGGACCGAGACTGAAGAGCGGAATGGTGCTGGCCATCGAACCCATGATCAATGCCGGCTCGCGTGGTGTGACCATGGACCCGGACGGGTGGACGGCGAGGACCGAGGACGGCTCCCTCTCGGCCCACTTCGAGTACTCGGTGGCGGTGGTGCCGAGTGGAGCACGGGTGCTCGGCGTCGGTGCTGAGCAGCAGGCGGCGGCAAACGCCTGAGCGGTCGCTGCGAGCGCTGGAAAGGACGAAACGCAACAGTGTCGAAGAAAGAAGAGGCGATCGAGGTCGAAGCGACCGTCGTCGAGACCCTGCCGAATGCCATGTTCAAGGTGGAGCTCGAGAACGGCCACCAGGCCTTGACCCACATCTCCGGGAAGATGCGCAAGCACTTCATCCGCATCCTTCCGGGTGACAAGGTCCTGGTCGAGCTCTCGCCCTATGACCCGAGTCGTGGTCGCATCGTCTATCGCCTGAGGAGCTGAGCCGGTCGAAAGCGGCTGCAAGACGCGGCAGGAGCCGCAAGACGCGCGGCAGGAGCTCAGAGGAGAATCGTCAATGAAGGTTCGAGCATCGGTGAAACGAATGTGCGCGAAGTGCAAGATCGTCCGCCGCCGAGGCGTGATCCGGGTGATCTGCGAGAACCCGAAGCACAAGCAGCGCCAGGGGTAAGTGATGGCACGCATAGCAGGCGTCGACCTCCCGCAGAACAAGCGGGTCGAGATCGGTCTCACCTACATCTACGGGATCGGGCGTTCCCGTGCGCAGGGGATCCTGGGCAAGGCCCAAGTCGAGCCCAGCGTGAGGGTGAAGGACCTCACGGAGGAAGAGGCTCAGCGCATCCGTCAGATCATCACCCAGGAGGGTGAGGTCGAGGGTGACCTGCGCAAGGACGTCACCCAGAACATCAAGCGGCTGATGGAGATCGGCTGCTATCGGGGCGTGCGGCATCGCAAGAGCCTGCCGGTTCGTGGGCAGCGCACCAGCACCAACGCCCGGACGCGCAAGGGACCCCGTCGCGGTCAGGTCGCCGGCAGGAAGAAGGTCAAGAAGTAGCAGGACGACGCGTCGTCACGTTCCCCGCCCTCCGGTACGGCGGCGGGATCGTGGCTGCGTCATGCAGGATCGAGAAGGATACCAATGGCAAAAGGCTCGAAAGACAAGCGGACGACCAAGAAGAAGGAGCGGCGCTCGGTCCCTCACGGGGTCGCACACGTGCACGCCACCTTCAACAACACACTGATCACGATCAGCGACCCCGAAGGCAACGTGCTCTCGTGGTCCTCCGCCGGCCGGAGCGGGTTCAAGGGCTCGCGCAAAGGAACCCCCTTCGCTGCACAGGTCGCCGCGTCGTCGGCGGCCCAGGCGGCCCACGGGGCGGGGGTGCAGTCGGTCGACGTGCAGGTGCGGGGGCCCGGCGGTGGTCGGGAGTCCGCAGTGCGCTCGTTGCAGGCGGCCGGGCTCCAGATCCGGTCGATCCGGGACGTCACGCCGATCCCCCACAACGGCTGCCGGCCGCGCAAGCGTCGGCGGGTCTGATCCGGCGTGGTCCTCCGCCGAATCAGGCCTGATCCGGCAGATCAGGCCCTGATCCGGCGCGGTCCCTCGCGCGCGGTCGCGCATCATCCGAGACTCGAGAGGCTCTCCGAACGAGCCGTCGCCAACCAGGATCTCATCAACGCCAGTTCCAACCGCAGCCCGTCCCCCCCGAATCGAACGTCAGCATCGAGTGGGACCCAACGAGGCCGCGGCGACGAAGAACGAGGAGCGATCTATGCTTTGGAAAGGATTTCAGCGACCCCAGAAGGTCGAAGTCGATCGGGAGTCGCTCACCGACACCTACGGAAAGTTCTCCGCCCAGCCCTTCGAGCGAGGCTTCGCGACTACCGTGGGCAACGCGCTTCGCCGTTGCCTGCTCTCCTCGATCGAGGGCGCGGCGATCACGGCCGTCCAGATCGAAGGAGCGCTCCACGAGTTCTCGTCGCTGTCGGGCGTCGTCGAGGACGTCACCGACATCATCCTCAACCTGAAGCAGATTCCCATCCGCTATTACGGCGAGGACTCGAAGATCGTGTCGATCGAGGTCGACGGGCCGCAGACCGTGACCGCTTCGGTGTTCGGTGAGGATCCCCAGCTCGAGGTGTGCGACTCCGACGTCAGGATCGCCACCCTGAACGAGGAGGGGAAGCTACGGATGCAGGCCAAGATCCAGAACGGTCGCGGCTACGTCAGCGCCGAGAAGAACCTCGACGAGACCATGGGCATCGGCTGGATCCCGCTCGACTCCGTCCACAGCCCGGTGCGGCGCGTCAACTACCGCGTCGAGTCAGCCCGCCTCGGCCGCACCACCGACTACGAGCGGCTGATCCTCGAGGTCTGGACCAACGGCACCTCGACCCCCCTCGAGACCGTGTCGCAGGCCGCGCTCCTGCTCAAGAACCACCTGGCGATCTTCATCAATGCCGAGGAGAGCCTGGTCGAGGACGAGCAGCCCGCGCAGTCGAGCGAGGTGTCGGGTCTCGACGCGCTGCTCGAGAAGCCCATCGACGAGCTGGAGCTGTCGGTCCGCTCGGCGAATTGCCTGAAGAACGCCAACATCAATACCCTGCGCGACCTGGTTCGTCGCAGCGAGAAGGACATGATGGAGACCAAGAACTTCGGCAAGAAGTCTCTCGAGGAGCTCCAGGAGCTGCTCGGCAAGCTCGGTCTGTCCTTCGGCATGGATGTCCCGGAACACGGTCCGACGGTCAGCGTCTGAGCGGTTCGGGCCTCGAGGAGATAGCAGAGATGCGCCACAATCGGGCACACAAGAAGCTGGGGCGGACCTCCGCGCACCGGCGCGCCATGTTTCGCAATCAGCTCGCCTCCCTGATCGAGCACGAGCGGATCCGCACCTCGGTCGCCAAGGCCAAGGCGCTGCGACCGATCGCCGAGAAGCTGATCACGCGCGGCCGCGAGGACACCGTCCACGCTCGTCGGATGGCGGCGCGCTGGGTCTCCGACCGGACGCTGATCAAGAAGCTCTTCGAGGAGATCGGGCCACGGTTCGTCGACCGGCCGGGGGGCTACCTGCGGATCGTAAAGCTCGGGCACCGGCTCGGTGACGGGGGCGAGGAAGCGATTCTCGAGCTCGTCGACTACGACTTCGCCGAACGTCAGGCGCAGAAGAAGGCGTCGTAGGGCGGATTGGGGGCCACTAGCCGGCCGCGACCACGTTCGAGCCGCGGCTAGGCGTCGGGGCTGTCGGAGTCTTCCGTTCACGACCACGTCGGAAGCAGCACGGTCGAACGTAGGAAGCGGAGTCGGTGCCGGTCGAGCGCGCTGCCCGGTGTCGATGCCCGAGCGCGCCCGACTCCTTTGGAGTCGGGCGCTTGCGAGGCTCCCCCTCGGGGGTTGGGGGGGAAGAAAAACAGCTAGCCTCGAATGTGCTACCAGCACATTCAGAGGCTAGCCGAGCTGGTAGCGCTTGAGCTTGTCGTAGAGCGTCCGCAGGCCGATGCCGAGCTCGTCGGCGGCGCGCTGGCGATGCCCCTGGTGGCGTCGTAGCGCCTCCCTGATCGCCTCCCGCTCGAGCTGTTCGAGGGTGCGGGGTCCAGGCTCGCGGAGCTCGCCGCCGGAGGCGCCGACCTCCAGACGCAGCAGCAGGTCGGTCGTGATCCGGCAATCCTCGTCGAGGATCATCGCCCGCTCGAGCGTGTTGCGGAGCTGGCGGATGTTGCCGGGCCAGCGAGCCTGCTCGAGCAGCACTCCCGCCTCCTCGTCCAGGTCCGGCTTTGCCCTCCCGAGCTCGGCCGCGATCCGCTCGAGCAGGGTCTGAGCGATCGGCAGGATGTCCTCGCGACGCTCCCGCAGAGGTGGGAGCCGAACCGGGAACACGGCGAGGCGGTGATAGAGGTCCTCGCGGAATTCGCCGGCTTCGAGCATCGGTCCGAGATCACGGTTGGTGGCGGCCATCCATCGGACGTCGGCCTCGATCGTGCGCCGTCCCCCCACCCGTTCGAAACGCTTGTCCTGGAGCACGCGCAGGAGCTTGACCTGGAGGTCGGGGCGCAGCTCGGCGATCTCGTCGAGGAAGAAGGTGCCGCCGGCGGCGAGCTCGATCCGCCCTCGGCGCGAGGCGACAGCACCCGTGAACGCGCCCTTCTCGTGGCCGAAGAGCTCGCTCTCGAGCAGATGCTCGGGCACTGCAGCGCAGTTGACGGCCACGAACGGACCCTCGGCGCGGCTGCTCCACGAGTGCACGCTGCGGGCCGCCACCTCCTTGCCGGTTCCGCTCTCGCCGAGCAGGAGCAGGGTCGCTGGGGTCGACGCCACCTTGCGCAGGGCTTCGATCACGAGCGTCATCGCCGGCGCCCCATGGCCGAGCGGAAGCGGCTGGCTCTCGTCCTCGCGGGCGCGGGTCCTCAACGCGTTGAGCGAGTATCGCTCGGTGGCCCGATCTGCGAGCAGACGGATCTCGTCGGGTCCCGAGAGTGGCTTCTGGAGGTAGTCGAGAGCGCCGAGCTTCATCGCCTCGACGGCGCCGTCGACGGTCGCATGGGCGGTCAGCACCAGCACCTCGACCTCTGGTTGCTCGGTCCTCACCTTGCGCAGCAGCTCCATCCCGTCGAGACCCGGCATCCTGAGGTCGGTCACCAGGAGCTGGAAGCTGCGCGCATCCAGCAGCCGAGCTGCCTGGTCGCCGTCCGCGGCGACACTCACCCGATGGCCGGCGCTCTCCAGAGCCTCGGCCACGAAGCTGCGCACGCCCTCCTCGTCGTCGACGACCAGGATCGACGCCACCCCTTCAACCTCGTGGGATGCGGACCCGGAAGACGGCGCCGCCGTCGGGGTGGTTGCGGGTGGCGATCTCGCCGCCGTGCAGCGCAACGATCCTCCTCGCCACCGCCAGCCCGAGCCCGGTGCCGTGCAGCCGGCTGGTGTAGAAGGGCTCGAAGATCCTCTCGCGCTCGGCCGGAGGGATTCCCTCCCCGTGGTCCCGGATTTCGAACACCAGCGCGTCGCGCTCTTCCAGCGCCCGCGCCTCAGCCCGCTCCCCCGCGGGAGAGGCCTGGATCGCGTTCTGGAGGAGGTTGATCAGGACCTGCTTCATCAGCACGGGGTCGAGCGACCAGGTCCGCGGCGCACCTTCGGCGTCGACCGTGATCCGCTCGGCCGCCACCTCCTCGGCCGCCTCCGCCAGGACCGAGCGGGGATCGGCCGCGGCGCGGTCGAGCTGCTTGGAGCGGATGAAGCCGAGGAGGTCGGAGGTCAGCTCCTCCAGCCGGATCGCCTCGCGCACCAGCCGCTGGGCCTTGTCGTGCTCGGGAGTCTCGGCGGCGAGCCGCTCGGCCAGCAATTGAGCGTGTCCTTTCATCGAGGCCAGCGGGTTGCGGATCTCGTGCGCGATGACGCCCGCCATCTCGCCCAGCGAGGCGAGCCGGCGATCCTGCTCCATCGCCTCCTGCATGCGGGCCGCGCGGGTGCCGAGTCTGAACAGCACGATGGCGACCATCACGAGCGCCAGCGAGGCGGCGCCGCCGATCCCGAGGCTGCGGCGGGCGCTGCTTTCGAGGTCGCGGCTGAGGAGCGGCTCGTATTCGACGAGCAGCGGCGTGCGGCTGGCGCGCGAAGTCTCGCTCAGACCGCTGTTGCGCACCATCCGCACCCGGTCGCCCGCCTGGATCAACTGATCGTTGCCGGCGCCGATCAGCGACGCGCTGAGCGTCTCGGCGTCGGGAGCCAGGCATCGGCCGGAGACGTGGATCAGAGCGCCGTCGAGGTCGAAGGCTGCAATGCAACGCAGGCCTTCGGGCGCCTCCTCCGCGACCAGCAGGTCCAGCTCGGCATTGGCGTCCGGGCCATTCGCGAGCCTGCGGGCGTTGTCGAGGAACATGTCCCCCTGACCCCACGCGAGCGTCTCCTCGACCTTCCGCGCGCTCGCGTAGGAGGTCAGCAAAGTCGCCACAAGGGCTGCGCTCATCACCAGCGGCAAGAGGATGAGCGCGGCACGAGTCTGCGACATCGGGCCCGCGCCGACACGAGGCTGCCGCGGGCCCCGTCCGGGCTCGGTGGCCGGCGCGCCGGTGGGCTCGCGGGCGGTCTGCACAGCTCCGCGCGGCGCGGCGGGGGAGGCCGTCGGCAGCGTCCGCGGGTCGCTGAGCCCTTCGGTGCGGCTGCGGGCGACGCCGCTCCGGCTCTCGGTCAACTGTTGCTCCATCGCACCACTTCCGTCACGCAGGCGCCGCTCCCCCCTTCTGAGTCGCCTCACCGCGAGCACGCAGGCGCCGCTCGCTCAGGCGGAGCACCAGCCGTCCGACCGATACGTAGGTGACCGGGATCAGCAGGAGAGTGACCAGCGTCGACGCCACCAGACCCCCGATCACCGTGCGGGCGAGGGCGGCCTGGATCTCGGCGCCGGTGCCGATGCCGAGGGCCAGCGGCGCCAGTCCGAGGACCGTGGTCGTCGTGGTCATCAGGATCGGTCGCAGGCGCAGCCGGCCGGCCTCGAGGGTCGCCTCGTGCAGCTCCATGCCGCCCTCGCGACGCTGCAGATTGATCGTGTCGACCAGGACGATGGCGTTGTTGACCACGATCCCGATCAGCATCACCAGGCCCATGACACTCTGCATGTTGAGCGTGGTCCCGGTGAGCAGGAGCGTGGGAACGACGCCGACGAGCGCCATCGGTACCGAGGCCATGACGATCAACGGGTCGACGAAGCGCTCGAACTGCGCGGCCATCAGCATGTAGACGAGCGCCAGAGCCATCACGATGGCGACTGCGAAATCGCGCCGGGCCTCCTTCTGCTCCTGATACTCGCCCCCGAAGAAGAGCGTGAAGCCCGGCGGAAGCTGCACGTCCGCGAGCTCGGCCTGCACCCGCTCGACGGCCTCGCCGAGCGCCAGCGCCGGGTCGAGGGTGGCCGAGATGTACAGCACCCGCTGTCCGTCGACGCGCGAGATCTCGGTGGGGCCGCGTTCGCGGCGCGGCTCGATGACGGTCGAGACGGGAACGATCTGGCCCGACGCCGTGCGGATCGAGATTCCGCGCAGGTCCTGTCCGGTGAGACGGTGCTCGGGGCGCAGGCGCACCACGATCGACACCTCCTCGCCCGCGTCGCGCAGCCGCCCAGCCTGCACGCCGCCGAGATTCGCCTGGATCGTGCGCGCCACCTCGCGCACCGAGAGCCCGAGCTCCGCGACCCGCTCGCGGTCGAAGCGCAGGTTCTCCTGGGGCTGACCCTCGCGGCGGCTGAGCCGCACCCCCGTGATCCCGGGGATCGTCTCGATCTGCTGCCGGATCTCGGCGGCGACGCGGTCGGCCTCGGCGAGGTCCCAGCCGCGCAGCTCGATCTCCATGTCCTCCTCGCCCCCGCCCGAACCGAAGATGCGCCGCAGGATCCACAGCCCCGACCCCGCCCGCACCCGGATCTCACCGCCCGGGACCTTGCCTTCGAGAGCTTGGCGCAGCCGGTCGGCGAGCTCCTCGCTCGAGAGCTCGCGCTCCGCCTGGGGAGCGAGCTTGAGCTCGATCTCGGCGTTGCCGCCGCGGACCTCGGTGGTGAAGTAGTCGACTTCGGTTCCCGGCAGAGCGGCGTGGGCCTTCTCCTCGAGCTCCTCGAGGTAGGCGCGCACCACCGCGATGTTGGTGCCTCGAGCCATCTCGAGGTCGATGTCGATCTCGTCGGCCTCGGTCTGGGGGGCGAGCTCGACCGGGATCAGCGGCCACAGCAGGACCGCGCCCAGGAGCAGGGCCCCGGTGACGAGGAAGACGGTGCGGCGGTGCTCGATCGCATGCTCGAGACCGGCGGCGTAACGCCGCACGACCGCGCGCTGGATGCGCGCCCAGCGCGTCTTCTCCCGTTCCTGCGGCGGGCGCGTGCGCAGGAAGCGCGCCGAGAGCATCGGGACCAGGGTGAGGGCCACGAACAGGGAGCAGCCGAGAGCGAAGACCACGACCAGCGCGAGCGCCTGGAACAGGGCTGCGCTGGTGGTCCGGGCGAACACCACCGGCAGGAAGATGACGCAGGTGGTGAGAGTCGACGCCACGATCGCGCCGGCGACCTCGCGGGTTCCGGTGCTCGCGGCCACCGCGGGATCGATCTCCTGCTGCTCGCGCTTGCGGACGATGTTCTCGAGGACCACGATCGCGTTGTCGACGATCAACCCCACTCCCAACGCCAACCCGCCGAAGGTCATCTGGTTGAGCGTCAGATTGCCGAAGTAGAGGAGACCGAAGCTCGCCACCACCGAGATCGGGATCGAGAAAGCGATGATCGCCGTGCTCGAACGGTTGCGCAGGAAACCGTAGAGCACCACGATCGCGAGCAGGGATCCCCACAGCGCCGACGAGCGCACGCTGTCGATCGACTGCTGGATGAACTCGCTCTGATCGGAGATCACGACCATCTCGACGTCGTTGCGCTCTGCGTTGATCCGCGCCACCTCGTCGCGGACCGCGGAGGCGACCGCCACGGTGTTCGCTCCGCTCTGCTTCTGGATCCCGAGCGAGACCGAGGGAACGCCGTTGACCTCGACCATGTAGCTGACGTCCTCGTAGTCGTCGCGCACGTTGGCGACGTCACGGACGCGGACGGGGCGATCGTCGACGATGCGCAGCACCGTCTCCTCGATCTCGCTCACCGACGCGTACTCCCCCACCGCGCGCACGTAGAGGTCGCTGAAGCCGCTCTTGACGTTGCCGCCCGGCAGGGTCGTGTTCTCTCGCTGCAGGACCTCCTGCACGTCGAGCGCGGTGAGGTTCGCGGCGAACAGCCGGTCGCGGTCGAGGTCGATGCGGATCTCGCGGTAGACGCCGCCGCGAACCTCGATGGTGCCCACGCCCGGGATCTGTTCGAACCGCCGGGCCAGCTCCTCCTCGAGGAGGCGGGTGAGGTTGACCAGCGGGCGGGTCGACATCGCAGCGAGGGAGACGACCTCGGTGCGGTCGAGATCGAGCTTGTAGATCTGGGGCGCCTCGACCTCCACCGGGAGCGCATCGCGCACGCGGTCGAGCGCGGCGCGCAAGTCGTTGGCGGCTTCGTCGATGCTGGTTCCCCGGCCGAACTCGAGCCGGACCCGGCTCCGGCCCTCCGACGACTCCGAGGTGACGCGCTCCAGGTTGGGCAGACCGGCGATCGCGTTCTCGATCGGATCGGTGATGATCTGCTCGATCTCCTCGGGCCCGACGTTGGGGTACTGGGTGCTGACCGTGAGCTGGGTGAACTCGATCTGGGGGAGCAGATCGACCGGCAGGTTGATGAACGAGACGATGCCGAGCACCAGCAGGATCAGGAACGCCATGCAGGTGGCGACCGGGCGGCGGATCGAGAGATCGGTGATGGATGCCATGGTGGACTCCGTGGGCTCCGGTCAGGACACTCGACCGGCTGAAGCGGCCAAGTCTCGGAAGGTCGAGCTCAGAAGGTCGAGGAGCTGCCGGCCGTCCTGCCGGACGGCCCCGACATCGGCCGGTTGTCGGCGTCCCTCGCGCCTCGCATCAGGCGTTGCTGCTTCTCCAGGAACCCGCGCAGGACGTCCTCGCGCTGGAGCTCCTGGAGCTCGAGCACACGCGTCCAGGTCGTCGGGCGCACCAGCACGGCCGGATCCTCGCGGGAGGCGATCATGTGCTGCCCCACCGTGACCACCCAGTCGCCGGGCTCGACGCCCCGCACGCCGATCGTGCTCCGCCCCTCGGCCACTAGCTCGATCTGACGGAAGGCGACGGGCTGGAGGGCCTCGCTGCCGGTGGTCTCGGTCTGCATGGTGATGGTGCCCATCTCGGGCGCGATGTAGATGCCGAACTCGCCGGTGGTCAGATCTTCCCAGAGCGTGCTCGTCGGGAGCAGGGTCGCCTGCTCGCTCTCTCCGTAGAGGATATCGACGGTGACGAACATCCCTGGGCGGAGCCGGTCGCCGCGGTTCGCAACGTCGATCTCGCCGATCGTGCTGAAGCTGTTCTCGGTCAGGAAGGGCGAGATCCGCGACAGGGCTGCCTCGATCGGCGTGGGTCCGATCGACGGCGCCTCGATCCTCACCCGCTGACCGACCTCGACGTAGGCGAGCATCCGCTCGGTGAGCGGCACCTCGATGCGCAGCGAGTCGAGATCGCCGATCAAGAACAGCATGGTGTCCGTGCCGGCGAGCATGCCGACCTCGGCGTCGCGATCGCCGACCCGTCCGTCGACAGGGGCCCGGACGATGGTCCTCGCCAGAGCCGCCTGGCGCTCGGCGATCACCGCCTCCGTCTGCTCGACCCGAGCTTCCGCCTGCTCGGCGGCGGCGCGCCGTGCCGCGAGCTGCGCCTCCTGGGTCTCGAGCTCGAGCTCGCTGACCAGCTCCTGAGCGTGCAGCGCGCGTGTCCGCGTCACCTGGGCCACGAGCTCTGCGACCCGGGCCCTCTCTTCGGCCCATGCCGCCCGGGTCAGGCGCCGATCGGCCTCGGCCTGCCGCAACTGCTCCTGAATCGTCGAGTCGTCGAGGCGCACCAGCGGCTGTCCGCGACGCACCGCCTCGCCGTTGCGCACCATCACCTCGACGATCGGAGCCGAGACCTGGGGCCGGATTGCCACCTGGTTCTCGGCCTTGACCACTCCGGTGAGGCGCTCCTCGAGCGGCAGCGTTCCGGAGCGCGCCTCCACCGCCTCGACGATCGGAGTCGGTCCGCCGTCGTCGCGCTCCCGGTCGGGGGACTCGTAGCCGCAGGCGAGCAGGAGGGCTGCGACGACGAGCGTAGCGAGCCGTGAGAGATGGAGGGGACGCGGCTGCAGGCGGGAGATCGATCGTGGCATGAAGGGGCTCGAAGGGAAACGAGGTGGGAGGCCGAGGGGCATGTCGGGTCGAGCGATCGGGGCCGCGACTCCGGCGGCGGCCACTCGGATCAACAGGTCGGCTCAACCCGTCGACGCAGCTCGGCCTCGAAACCGGAGAGAGCAAGCCTGGTGCCAGGACCTCGATCGAAGGCGGCGCCAGCGTCGGCCGTCGAGGCGGCGCGCCGGTTCGCAGCGCGCGGAGCCGCCGAAAGGACTGGCACGGCTGGGTTTGCAGGTGTTGCTAGCAGGATGGCCGGCCTGGAGCTGCGATTGCGGTGGTTGCGGCGCCTCGCACGGCTGCCGTCCGCTCGAGAGGCGCGACATGCGGATTCGGCATCCCGACGTGCGGAATCCGCAGTCGCCGATTCTGGGACACGCGGGCGCGCTCCGGCGCCCGTGCTCCGCCGGCAGTCCCGTCTCCTCGGTCCGCCCGGAGTCCGGAAGCTATCCCGCTGCGGCCGTGATCTTCGACTCCGCGATGATCTTCTCCTGGAGAGGCTTGGGCACCTCTTCGTAATGGGAGTACTCCATCGTGAAGTTCGAGCGCCCTTGCGTCATCGAGCGCAGCGCTGGGGCGTAGTTCAGCATCTCGGACATCGGAACCACCGCCTTGATCACCTGCGCGCTGCCCCGGGCCTCCATGCCCTGCGGCTTGCCGCGTCGCTGCGAGAGGTCACTCATGATGTCGCCCATGAACTCCTCGGAGGTCGTGATCTCGACTTGCATCACGGGCTCCAGGATGGTCGCGCCGGCCTTCGCCATGGCGTCCTTGAACGCCAGCGAACCGGCGATCTTGAACGCCATCTCCGAGGAGTCGACGTCGTGGTACTGGCCGTCGAGCAGACGGACCCGAAAATCGAGGACGGGATAACCGGCGAGGTAGCCCCGTTCGCACGCCTCGAGGATTCCCTTCTCGACCGCGGGACGGTAGTTCTGGGGGATCGAGCCGCCGAAGATCTCGTCGACGAACTCGAACTTCTCGCCGCGCGGCAGCGGCTCCACGGTGATCTTGCAGTCGGCGAACTGGCCCCGGCCGCCGCTCTGCTTCTTGTGACGACCGTGGCCCTCGGCCTTCCGCTTGATCGTCTCCCGGTACGGGATCTTCGGCGGGTGGAGGATCACCTCCACCTTGTAGCGCGTGCTCAGCTTCTCGACCGCGATCTCCACGTGGAGCTGACCGGTTCCCGAGAGCAGGAAATCGCCGGTCTGGGGATCGCGCGCCGCGCGCAGCGTGGGGTCTTCCTCGATCAGCTTGTGGCAGGCATCGCCGATCTTCTCCTCGTCGCCTTTCGCCTTGGGCTCGATGGCGAAGGCGATGGCCGGGTTGCGCATCGGGATCCAGCCGAGGTTGAGCGGGCTCGTCTTCGAGCACAGGGTGTCTCCGGTGAGCGAGATCTTGGTCTTGGCGATGCCGGCGAGGTCACCGGTGACCAGCTTCGGGGTGTTGGTCCCCTGCTTGCCCTGGAGCAGCATCAGATGCCCGACGCGCTCCTCGGCCTCGGCCCTCGGATTCCAGTAGCTGCTGTCGGAGTCCATCGTGCCGTTGACCACCCGGATCATGGTGATCTTGCCGCTGAACGGGTCGTTGGCGGTCTTGAAGACGATGGCGGCGGGAGGCTGATCGGCTCCGAGCTCGATCTCGAGCTCCTGACCGCCGACGTCGGTCGCCGGATAGCCGCCGCGCTCGAGCGGATTCGGCAGGAGCTGGATCACGAGGTCGAGAAGGGCGGCGCTGCCGATGCCGTGCAGACCCGAGGAGAACGTGATGGGGAAGACGTCGCGGGCGAGCACCGCCCTGCGCAGGCCGGCCTCGAGCTGCTCCCGGCTCAGCTCGCCCGCCTCGAAGAAGGCCTCCATCAGCGCCTCGTCGCTCTCGGCGACGGTCTCCATCAGCTGCCCCCGCCACTCCTCGACCTGGGCGGCGAGGTCGGCCGGCACCTCCCCCGCGCTCGGCTTGCCGTCGCCGTCGCGCTCGAAGGTGTAGGCCTTCTCGGTCACCAGGTCGACGACGCCGGAAAAGCCGGATTCGCTGCCGATCGGAACCTGGAGGGGCAGGGCGGTGCGGCCGAAGGACTCCTGCAGCGATTCGACGACCCGATGGAAATCGGCGTTCTCCCGGTCCATCTTGGTGACGTGGATCATCACGGGCTGCCCGAGCTGCTCGGCGTATTGCCACGCCTTCTCGGTGGTCACCTGCACACCCGCGATCGCGTTCACGCAGAGCAGGGAGGCGTCGGCCGCACGCATGCCGGCGCGCATCTCGGTGACGAAGATTCCCAGACCGGGAGTATCGATGAGGTTGATCTTGTGCTTGGACCAGGGAGCGAAGCAGGGGGCGAGCCCGATCGAGATCTCGCGCGACACCTCGACGGGATCGAAATCCGTGATGGTGTTGCCGTCCTCGACCTTGTTGAGCCTCGTCGTGACCCCCGAGGTGTAGAGCAGCGCACTGGTCAGGCTGGTCTTGCCGGTGTCGTTGTGGCCGACCACGGCAACGTTGCGCAAGAGATCGGGGCTGTCGACCTGCATTCAGAACCTCCGGATGACGGACAACGAGGAACGCCGGGCGACCATCGAAGGCTCCTCCGATCGTCGCTCGAGGAGTCGCTGTTGAGCCCTGACCCCACCGCCGTCGAAGCGGCTCGGGGCGCCTCCGCGCGTCGCGCGCCGGCAGGCGCTGGGCGAAAAGCGACCTCGCAATATAGCACTCCGCAGAGGGGCTACTCGTGCCCGTCCGGGGCCGCTGGCGGGCCTCGATGGATGGTGACCGGCCCGAGGTCCGCGAGCTGCGGCTCGAGCTGATCGGCGGGCCCGGCGGCGGCGATGACCAGCCGGTCGGGCTGGATGAGCCGCCGGGCGGCGCCGAGGACGTCGTCGGCCGAGACGCTGCGCAGGCGCTCCGGAAAGCGGTCGAAGAAGTCGAGCGGCAGGTCGTAGAGGGCGATCTCGTCGAGCCGGCCGGCGAGACCGCGCAGCGTCTGGAGCGTGTAGGGGAGGATCCCCAGCAGGTAGCTCCGGGACTCCTCGAGCTCGTCGGTGCTCACCAGCTCGGCGTGGATGCGCCGGAGCTCGAACAGCACCTCCCGGGTGGCGGGCCCCGCCGCCGAGGTGTCGACGGCGGCGCTCACCACGAAGGGTCCGCGGCCGAGACGGTCGAGCTGGTGGCTCGAGGCGCCGTAGGTGAAACCGTGACGCTCGCGGAGATTGAGATTGATTCGGCTGGTGAACTTGCCGCCGAGGATCGCGTTGAGGAGGACCAGCGCGGGCCGCTGGGGATCGTCGCGGGGGAGACCGAGCTGACCGATGCAGAGCTCGGTCTGGGTGGCGTTGGGCCGATCGACGACGTGAACCACGGTCTGCTCCGGGTTCTCGTCGACGGTGCCGGGGGGTGCAGCCGCCGACGATCCCTTTCCGAGGTCGGCGAAGGACCGCTCGAGGATCGCGACCAGTTGCTCTTCGTCGAAGTCGCCGACCGCGATGACGGTCGAGCGCGAGCGCGAGCGGTGTGCCGTCCACCAGCGTCGGCAGTCGTCGGCGCGAGCCGCCGTCAGGCTCTGCGCGGTGCCGAGGAGGGGGGAGCCGTAGGTACGCTCGCCGTACAGCGCCCTGGCCAACGCCCTCGACGCCAGGTATCCGGGCTCGTTGGAGCGCCGCCGCAGCTCGCCCAGCCTCAGCGAACGCACCCGCTCGGTCTCCTGCGGGTCGAAGCCGGGCTCGATCGCGATCTCGGCGAGCAGCTCGCAACCGAGCGCCAGCGTCTCGGCCAGCCCGCCGTAGGAGACGGTGGTGGTGTTCCAGCCGGCGCGGCTGGCGAGCTGTCCGCCGGCGTCCTCGACGGTGCGCGCGATCTCGGTGGCGTCGCGGCGCTGCGTCCCCTCCTCAAGCAGGGCGCCCGTGAAGCCGGCGAGGCCGGGCTGCGAAAGAGGATCGTGATCGGCGCCAGCGAAGGTCACGAAGCGCACGCCGACCAGCGGAAGGTCCCGTCGGGGCGCCGCGAGGAGGCGCAGGCCGCCCACGCTGCGGTCGAGCGTCTGCGGGAAGTCGAAGGGATGGACCCGACCGGGGCGAGGCGGTCGGCTGCGGTCGATCGGCGCGCTCAAGAGACCGTCCCGCGCGGCACGACGGTCACCGAGACACGGCGGTCCGCCGCGAGATGAGCGCCGGCGACCTCCGCCATCGCCGCGGGCGAGACCGCCTCGAGCCGCTCGGGCACGCTCCACAGCCACTCGGGCTGATCGAAGTACGTGGTGGTGCCGCCGATCGCGTCCGCCAGCCCCTCGTAGGTCTGGAGCTCGCTGTAGAAGGCGGCGAGCTGGCCGCGCAGCGCGCGATGCCGCTCCGCCTCGGTCGGGGGGGCCGCCCCTGCATCGTCGATCGCCTTCGACAGCGCCGCCGCGAGGTCGACGGGATCGACCCCCTCGCGGCCGGTGGCGACGGCCAGAAAGGTCGCGCACTCCTCGGTCGGAAAGACGTAGGTGGACACCTCCTGCGCGATCTGGCGCCGGTAGACGAGGTCCTGGTGGAGGCGGCTCGCCTTTCCCCCCGCCAGGATCGACGTCAGCAGGTGAGCGGCGTCCCATTCGTCGCAGCCGTAGGCGGGAACCGTCGCCGCCAGGTACACCCGCGGCAGGCCGACGTCGTCTTCCATCACCTCGTGGCGCGGCTCGGGGGCGGGCGGCAGGCCATGACGCAGGGGGTGTGGAGCGGGCGCCGACGGCAGCTCGGCGAACCAGCGCTCGACGCTCTCGATCGCGTCGCCGGTCTCGAAGTCGCCGACCAGCGTCAGGACGGCGTTGCTCGGACGGTAGTGGATCTCGAAGAACCCACGAACGTCGTCGAGGGTGGCGGCGGCGATGTCGTCCATCGCCCCGATGACGGGCCACGAGTAGGGGTGCTCGGCAGGGTAAAGGAGCTCGTGCAGCCGCTCCACCGCGCGTCCGTAGGGGCGGTTGTCGACTCGTTGACGGCGCTCGTTCATCACCACCGAGCGCTGCGTTTCGAGCTTCTCGGGCGTCAGCGCATCGAGCAGGAAGCCCATTCGATCCGACTCCAGCCAGAGACCGAGCTCGAGCTGGTGGGCGGGCAGCGTCTCGAAGTAGTTCGTCCGGTCGTACCAGGTCGAGCCGTTGGCGACGCCCCCCACCTGCTGGACGTGGCGGAAGTGCTCGTTCGCGGCCACGTGCTTCGAGCCCTGGAAGAGCATGTGCTCGAAAAGATGGGCGAGGCCGGTGCGCCCGCGCGTCTCGTTCTTGGAGCCGACGTGGTACCAGAGATTGACGGCCACCAGCGGCCGGTCGTGCCGCTCGAAGAGGACTGTCTGCAGCCCGTTCTCCAGACGATGGCGGTGAAGGGTGGGAGGAGCGGGCATGGAGGCTGGTCGGCGGGCGTCGAAGGTTGGGGATGGTAGCAGGGGCGGCGGCATGACCCAGCCAGCGCCGGGCGGCCGGCGCGAGCCAGCGCCCGTCGATCGATCTCGTGTGAAGCAGCGCCGTGCCGGATTTCTCGGCGTCTCCATCTTCGGCAACTCGATCTTCGGCCCTCGATCTTCGGCAGGGGTCTTGCGGCCAGATCGCTTTACGCCTAGACTACGCCCAACATGGTCACCTTCCTCACCCGGCGACAGAAAGAGATCCTCGAGTTCGTTCGACGCTTCCAGGAGGCGGAAGGGGTCGCTCCCACCCACCGGGAGATCTGCGAGCACTTCGGCTTCTCCTCGTACGGCACGGCCTACAAGCATCTGCGGCTGCTTCGGGAGAAGGGCCTGATCGAGCGCACGCCCCATCAGCGGCGAGGCATGGTCCTGACCCCCGAGGCCACCGGCGAGGGCGACGCGGTCGCCGAAAGCCTGCACGAGGTCCCCTTCCTCGGCCGGATCGCGGCCGGCCAGCCGATCGAGGCGCTTCCGGGCGACGAGACCCTCGAGGTGCCCGCCCACCTGTTGCGAGCGAATTCACGCGAGCACTACGTGCTGCAGATCGACGGGCAGTCGATGATCGACGAGGGCGTGCTGGACGGCGACTACGTCGTGGTGCGCCGTCGCGAGCAGGCCGAGCCCGGCGAGATGATCGTCGCCCTCATCGAAGGGGATGCGACGCTGAAGCGCTACTACCCCGAGGGCCGACGGGTCCGTCTTCAGCCCGCCAATGTCGAGATGGAGCCGATCTGGGTCGATGCGGAGCAGCTTCGGATCCAGGGCGTCGTCGTCGGACTGATGCGGAGGTTCTAGGCCGCCTCCAGCCCTTCGGGCTTCAGCGGCCATCGGTCGTTGGCCCCGCGCGAGCGCGGGACCAAGGTTCTAGCGGGCCTCCAGGCCTTCGGCCTTCAGCCCGGATCGCTCGTTGGCCCCGCGCGAGCGCGGGACCTCAGGTGCTAGGCCGCCTCCAGCCCTTCGGCGGCGGCCGGCCTCGGTGCCGGCCGATCCGGGTCCGCGGTCGAAGCGCCTCAGCTCCCTCTCGCGGGCCTCGAATCGGCGACCGCTCCGGCGCCACCGCTCGACGGGGGCGCGAGCGCCCAGAGTAGAGACCGTCCGCTCCGATACGATTTTCCCGCTGGCGGGCTTGCCGCTTTCCCGCTGGTGGGCTTGCCGCGCTATGGGCGCCCACTCCGCGGCTGGCTCCTGGTAGACTCGCGCCTTCCGTTTCCAGTGGTTTCCGTTTCTTCCGTTTCGAGCACCGCGATGCAGGTCGACGAACTCCTCCGCAAGATGACCGAGGTCGGTGCGTCGGACCTCCACCTGAAGCCGGCTCGACCGCCGCTGATCCGGACCAACGGTCGGATCCACCCGCTCGATCTCCCGCCCCTGCGGCCCGAGGAGATCGGCCAGATGCTCTCGGCGATCCTGCAGCCGCACCAGAAGGCGCGGCTCGAGCGAGACCTGGCCGTGGATCTCGGCTACGGTATTCCGGGTCTCGCGCGGTTCCGCTGCAACATCTATCTGCAGCGCGGGACGCTCGCCGCCGCCTTTCGTCTGATCCCCTACGAGGTCAAGACGATCGACGAGCTCGAGCTCCCCGACGTCCTGTACGAGTTGTGCTCCTTGAACCAGGGGCTGGTGCTGGTCACTGGCCCGACCGGGAGCGGCAAGTCGACGACCCTCGCGGCGATGGTGAAGCACATCACGACCCACAGCGAGTGCAACGTCATCACCATCGAAGATCCGATGGAGTTCCTGATCGCGGACGATCGGGCGACGATCTCGCAGCGCGAGGTGGGCACCGACACGCCCAACTTCCGGGAGGCCCTGCGCAATGCGATGCGCCAGGACCCCGACGTCATCATGGTGGGCGAGATGCGCGACACCGAGACGATCGCGACTGCGATCTCGGCCGCTGAGACCGGTCATCTCGTACTGTCGACCCTGCACACGAACAGCGCGGCGCAGACGCTGGATCGCATCCTCGACTCCTTCCCCCCCGAGCAGCAGATGCAGGTCCGTTCGCAGCTCTCGCAGGTGCTGCGGGCGGTGATGTCGATGAAGCTCGTAGGGCGCAGCGACGGCAGCGGGCGGATCGCGGCGCTCGAGATCCTGCGCACGTCTCCCAAGGTCGCCAAGCTGATCGAAGAGGGCAAGACCGTCGAGCTGCTCGAGCAGATCGAGACCTCCGTGGCCCATCTCCGGATGCAGTCCATGAACCAGTCGCTGCTGGCGCTCCTGGTGCACGGCGCGATCAACTACGAAGAAGCGATGAGCCAGTCGACGGACCCCGACGACCTGTCGCTCAAGCTCCGCAAGATGTTCCCCGACATCGAAGCGCAGAGAGGTGAAGAGATGCCATCCTCCGCCGATTTCTCCGAGATCATGCAGCTGCAGCAGTTCCGCAAGCTCTACGAAGAGCAGGACGAGAAGACCAAGATCGCGATGGGCGACAAGAACGAGGAGATCACGCGTCTGCGCAAGGCTGTCGGCGAGCGCGACGAGGAGCTGCGCGCGCTCCGTGAGCGCCTGCAGATGGGCGCCGCGGACCTCGAGAAGCACCGCAACGACTACCAGCGCCTCAAGCACGAAGCCCAGGAGAAGATCGACAAGCTGATGGAGCGCATCAAGGAGCTCAACCAGCGCCTGATGGCCCGCGCCTAGCCTCTGATGTGCTGGACTGCACATCGAGGCTAGCAACATCTGCTCGGCATTCCCCCCCAACCCCCCCCAAGGGGGAGCTTCGTAAGGCGCTCAGCTCTGAAGAGCCGGGCGCCGCTCGGTGCCCTCGGTGGATGGCGGCACGCCCGGCCGGCCCCGGCACCATCGACCCCTGCCGATCCCAGGCACGCTGGCGACCCGTGCCGATCCGAGGCACGCTGGCGCCATCCGTCGTCAGCACCGCTCCGGGGCGATCGGAGCCTCGAGGCGTAGCTGACCTCGCAGGCTCGCCACCGCCGGGCCAACCGCTGCTACACTGCGCTCTCGAAATGAGCCTAAGTAGCCAAGAAATCAAGCGGATAGCGCGCCTGGCGCGACTCGAGCTCACGCCCGAGGAGGAGCAGCTATACGCCGGACAGATCGCCGACGTCGTGGACTACATCGATCAGCTCGAGCGCTTCGCGCGCGAGGAGGTCCACGAGCCCGCGATGGCACCGGTCGAGCGTGAGGACGTGGCTTCGGGGCTGCGGCTCGAGCCCGAGGCATGGCTGGCGAACGCTCCGGCCGCGCTCGATCACTTCGTGCTCGTGCCCCAGGTCAAGAAGAGCGACTAGACCCTCACGACGATGACCGATCTCTGGCAACTCTCGGCGCGAGAGCTCGCCTCCTGGGTGCGCCAGGGAGAGGTCTCTGCGCTCGACGTCACGGAGAGCTTCCTCGAGCGGATCGCGGCCGTCGACGGCGCGGTGCGCGCCTTCATCCGGCTCGACGTCGAGGGCGCCTCGTCCCGCGCCGAGGAGCTGGATCGCAGGCGCTCGTCCGGTGAGACGCTGGGAGCCCTCGCCGGGGTTCCGATCGCCGTCAAGGACAACATCGCGGTCGCCGACTGGCCCTTGACCTGCGCCTCGCGCGTCCTCGAGGGATATCGGTCACCGTTCTCGGCCAGCGCCATCGAGCGGCTGCTCGAGGCGGGCGCCGTGCCGGTCGGCCAGACCAACATGGACGAGTTCGGGATGGGCTCGTCCTGCGAGGGGTCCGCCTTCTTCCGCACGCACAACCCCTGGAACCGCGACCGGGTCCCGGGGGGCTCGAGCGGCGGCTCGGCCGCCGCGGTCGCCGCGCGGATGGTCCCCCTGGCACTCGGCTCGGATACTGGGGGCTCGATCCGTCAGCCCGCCGCGTTCTGCGGCGTCGTGGGACTCAAGCCGACCTACGGCCGGGTGTCCCGCTGGGGGCTGGTCGCATTCGCCTCGTCGCTGGATCAGATCGGCCCGATCGCGGGCGACGTGGAGGATGCCGCCCTGCTGCTGGCCGCGATCGAAGGGCACGACGAGCGTGACTCGACCTCTTCGGTGCGGCCCCCCTCGCTGGGCGGCGCCTGGCGGGACGGCGACGCGTCGGGCCTGCGCGTCGGATGTCTGCGCGAGATCGAGGCCGCCTCGCTCGGCGATGACGTCCGGTCGAGCTGGGAGCAGGCCCTGCGCCGCTTCGAGGAGCGAGGAGCCAGGATCGTCGAGGTCACCGTACCCTCTCTGGAGGCGGCAGTCGCCGTCTACTACGTCGTCGCCAACTGCGAGGCGAGCGCCAACCTCGCCCGCTACGACGGGGTGCGCTACGGCCACCGCACCGAGCACGATCGGTCGCTCGAGGCGCTCTACTCGGGCAGCCGCAGCGAGGGCTTCGGCCCCGAGGTCAAGCGGCGCATCCTGCTCGGCACGTTCGCGCTGTCGAGCGGCTACTACGACGCCTACTACGGCCGCGCCCGAGCGGTTCAGGAGCGGCTGCGCCAGGAGCTCTTTGAGGCCCTGGAGCAGGTCGACGTCCTGGCGATGCCGACCAGCCCGAGCGCGGCCTTCGCTCTCGGCGAGCGGGTCGAGGATCCCCTCGCCATGTACCTCTCCGACGTCTACACGGTGCCGGCAAACCTCGCCGGTCTGCCCGCCCTCGCGCTGCCCTCGAGTCTCGACTCCGAAGGGTTGCCGCTCTCCTTGCAGCTGCTGGGCAGGCCCTTCGAGGAGGCCGCGCTGCTGCGCGTCGGCCTCGCCTTCGAGCAGGCCGCCGAGTTCTCGGCCCACCAGCGGCCCGGCCTGGAGGCGACGTGACGTCGCGAGGCCGCCGCTCGGCGCTGTGCCTGCTCGCGGCGCTCTGCCTGGCTCGCGCGGGCGCCGCCTCGCCGCCCTCCGGCCGGGCGGCGATCGCTCCCGGGCAGATCGCCAGGCTCGATGACCGCCACGGCCTGGTGCTCGAGGCCGAGCCGCTGCGCGGCGAGGGGTTGCTCGCATTCGCCGAGCGTCTGTGCGGAGACCGCACGGGTGCCGAGCAGATCGAGGGGCCAGAGGGGCGGCGGGGTGCGCTGCTGGCCGGGATTCGGTACGCCGTTCCCTACGACTGCCTGACCCCCGCAATGCGCTCGCGGGTGGTCGCGGCGCTCTTCCCGGGCGGCACTCCGACCTCGGCGGGCTGGCGCTACCAGGTCCCGCGCTCCTCGGCACACGTGGCGGGCCTGTGGGAGCTGAGCGAGTGGCTGACCGGCACCGGCGCGAACTTCGGAGCGATCCGCGATCACAACGGCCTGGTGGACGAGACGCTGAGCGGCGAGCAGGTGCTGGTGGTGCCGGCGTCGCTGCTTCGAGCGCCGCTGCGCGCGCTGGTCGAGGGAGTGCGCGCCGTCGTCCCGACCACCGACGAGCTGCGCTACTCCGCCGACCGCGAGGGGGAGTACGCGGGCTATCGGCTGAGACCCGGTGAGGCGCTCTACTCGAGCGTGGTGGTCCGTTTCACCGGCCGCCTGTTCGCCGAGGAGGTCAACGCCCTCGCCGAGGAGATCGCCCAGCGTTCCGGCATCGCCGACGTTGCCGACATCCCGGTCGGTTTCGAGGTGAAGATCCCGCTCGATCTGCTCACGCCCGAGTACCTTCCGCCGGGCCATCCGGGGCGCGTGGAGTACGAGGCCGGCCTCAGCGAGAGCGCCCAGTACACCAACCGGATCAACGCCCGCGGGCTCGATGGGGTCACCGTCATCCTCGACGCCGGACACGGGGGACGGGACGTCGGCGCCGCCACCGGCGGGGTCTGGGAGAGCCTCTACGTCTACGACGTGATGCTGCGGGTGCGGCGACTGCTGCAGGCGAGGACCAACGCCCGGGTGCTGACCACCACCCGCGACGGCGACGGCTACGAGATCCCCGAGCGCGACGTGCTCACCCCCTCCCAGGGTCATGCGGTGCTGGTCAACCCGCCGTACCCGATCGAAGAGGGGCGGGTGGGGACCAATCTCCGCTGGTACCTGGCCAACGACCTCCTGGCGCGCGAGCGCAGAGCGGGGCGCGACCCCGAGCAGGTGGTCTTCCTGTCGATCCACGCCGACTCGCTCCATCCTTCGGTGCGCGGTGCGATGGTCTACGTTCCCGGCCTCCTGCCGATGCCCAGCGACTACGGGATGAGCGGCGTCGTGTACACCTCCCGCCGGGAGGTCAAGAACCAGCCTCGGGTCTCCTTCAACCGCAAGGAGCAGGTCAAGAGCGAGGGGCTCTCGCGCGACCTCGCCGATCACCTGATGCAGCAGTTCAGGCGATCGCAGCTCGCCGTACACCCCAACCAGCCGATTCGCGACCGGATCGTCCGTGGGCGCAACAGCCGCCCCTGGGTCCCCGCGGTCCTGCGCTACAACGGCATCCCGGCGAAGATCCTGCTCGAGATCTGCAACCTGGCGAACGCCGAGGACCGGGCCCTGATCAAGACCCGGTCCTTTCGCGAGCGGGTCGCCGAGGCGATCGTGGAGGGCCTGGTCGACTACTACGACGTCGGCGCGCCTCCTAGCCAGGTCGCCGCCGCGAGCCGGTGAGCCGTCGCGGCTCGGCCTGCACGGCTGTCGTCTCTTGGAGCGCGGGCGCCGGGAGAGCGCCGCGTCAACACGCGTAGCGACCTCCCCGCCGGCCGATCCGCGCTTCGCCCAGCGAGCTATGCGCGTCGGCTCCGGGTCGGCTCGGCCAGGGGCGGGCCTGGCGATTCGCGGCGACCACCGCTTTCGCGGAGCGGGAAGGCCCGCGGCCGAGACGTGGTTGTCGTCGGTGTTCGCGACGGCGCTCTTTCGCCGGCCAGCGAGTCGCCCCGCGCCAGCCGGCCGGCGCCGGCGCCAGGAACCGATCCAACGCGAACCGGGTCTAGACTTCAGGGGCGGACCTTTCTGCCCAAGCCGCCTCGACCCCCCGATGCCGTGACCAGCCAAGCCCTCAGCGCGCCCCTCGAGGCGCCGAGCTCCGGCCAGTTCGAGCGTGACCTCGTGGCGCGCCATCGGCGTGGCGATCCCGAGGCGTTCGACGAGTACTACCAGATGTTCGCCGGGTTGATCTACAACCTCACGCTGCGACAGTGCGGGGATCCGGAGGCCGCGAGTGACCTCAGCCAGGAGGTCCTGATCCGCGTCTACCGGAGCCTGGGGCGCTTCAAAGGGCACTCGACGCTCAAGACCTGGACCTACCGCGTGTGCATCAACCTGTGCCGTTCGAAGCTCGGCAGGCGGCGCCTGGTCACTCTGCCCCTGGAGCGGGACGACGGATCGTTGCGCGACGTGCCCGACGAGGGGCCCGGGCCCGAGGCCAGGGCGATCTCGCGCTCGGAGCGTGACCTGCTTTCCGCCGCGCTGCCGAAGCTCGATCTCGCCTTTCGAGAGGCGGTGGTGTTGCGCGATCTCGAGGACCTGAGCTATCAGGAGATCGCGGAGGTGCTCGGAGTGCCGATCGGGACCGTCCGCTCGCGAATCGCGCGCGGTCGCGACCAGCTTCGCCACCTCATGGCCGGCGAGGGGGAGGAGCCGTGAACGCCGTTCACCACCTTCCGGGCGAGGTCCTCTCGGCGTACATCGACGAGGAGCTGACGGCTCCCGAGCGCCGCGAGGCCGAGGACCACCTGGGGCACTGCGCCGACTGCCAGGATCGCCTGGAGGGGCTGCGTCGGGTGGCCGGGGGCTTGCGCAGCCTCGAGCGCGTGGCGCCGCCGGCGATGCTCGAGCACGGCTTGCGTCGCCATCTCGCGATCGACGCCAAGGAGCGCGGCCTGCGCGGGCGCCTCGAAGAGCGCAGCCTGGCACCGCGCCGGCTGCCGACCCACTTCGGGCTGGTGTTCGCCACCGTGCTTGCCTTTGCGGTGATCCTGTACCTCTTCGCGCAGGCGCTCGACGTTCGCCAGAACGGATCGATCGGGGCGGTCGGCGCCGAGTTCGAGGGAGCGCGTCCAGCCGTGGCGTTCGAGCGCGACGGTGCGCTGTGGCGGCAAGAGCGCGTGCTGGGCGAGCCTGCGCGGATCGTCGAGGTCGAGTCGGAGGAGGGGCGGCGCCTCCTTGCCGATCTCCCCGCGCTGCTGGCCCTGATCGAGGGCTCCGAGGGAGTGGTGCTCGAGATCGACGGCGAGGTGGTGCTGATTCGATCGCGGCGATCGGCGCCCTGAGCGGATTCAGCCCGCGGTCCCGGCGCTCGATGCCGCTTCGTAGCGTCGGATCGAGTCGATCTCCATCTCCCCGCCGCCGACGGTGACCTTCTCCCCGACCCGGCGCCCCAGCAGCGCCTGGCCGAGCTCGGATTCATAGGAGACGATGCCGCGTTCCGGGGCGGTTTCCCAGGGACCGAGGATGGTGATCGACTCCTCCCGATCCGAGCTCCGGAGCCGGGCGGTGGTGCCGATGCGAATCTCGCTCGGATCGATGGTTCGCGGTTCGAGCACCTTGGCCCGGGAGATCTGAGCGTGGAGCTCGCCGGCACGGGCGGAGAGATACTCGTGCCGCTGCCGCGCCGACTTGTACTCGAAGTTCTCGCGCAGGTCGCCGAGCGCGCGCGCCTCCTCGATCGCTCTGCGGTTGGCCGGGATCTCCTCCTCGAGCAGCTCGCGGAGCTCGCGGCGCTTGCGCGTGAGCGACTCCGCCGTCGTGTACAGCGGCTGCTCGTCGGGGCGTTCGATGGAGGAGAAACGCAACCGCAGCGTATTGAGCAGCGGCTCGCGATGGTAGTCCTCGAGTCCGCGCGCTCGCTGGATCAGCCCCTGCGCCTCGGCCGCCTCGTCCTCGGTGAGCTCGACGAGCAGGCGCGGCACGGTGCCGCCGGTCTCGACCTGGGCGAGCAGCCGTAGCCGCACCTCGGAGTACGCCTCTTCACCGATACCGAACAGGATCTGTCGCAGCAGCTTCGCCTCCCTCCCTTTGCGCAGCGGGCGATCCGAGGCCGCGCGCTCGGCCAGCCAGGCGAAGGCGCAGGGCGCCTTGTTGGGCTGCGCGTAGATGGCGTCGACCTGTCGTTCGAGACGCTCTCCCCCCGCATCGGCCAGGCCTGCGGCGAGCAGATCGAGGGCCCGGGGGTCGCTCTCGAGCAGGAAGCGGCTCTCGTAGTCCTCCGGCCAGCTCGGTCGTGACTCGCGTGCCAGGGAGTAGGCACGCTCGCGCTGCGCCCGCTGATCGAGGCTGGCGAAGAGCGACTGGAGGTCGTCGCTCTCACCCAGCCGCCGCTTGGCGGCCTCGGTCGCGCGCTCCGGCATCAGGCGTTCGAGCGAGAGCCAGATCAGGAGCGCCTCGGCGTCGTCCGAAGTCGCCTCGGCGCGACGCGCGAGCCCTTCCGACATCTCTGCCGAGAGCTGGGGGTCCCGCTGCGCCTTGCGCAGGGCGTCGAGCTGGCCGGCGAGATCGGCGGTCTCGAAGGCGGTCCAGGAGACGTCGCGTGCGTGTTGGTCGCTCTCCGCCCAGCGGTAGGTCTGGCGCGCACCTCTGCCCTCGGCCAGGACCTGAGGGTGTTTGCGGGCGGCCGCCCACCAGCTCGACCATGGTCTGGGATCGATGATCCCGGTGACCGCCTCGCGGATCTCGCTCGCCGACAGCGGCCGGCCGTAGCTGGTCAGGAGCTGGCGCAGCAGCTCGGACGGATCGAGCTCGCGCAGCGAGTCCGGCTCCTCGACCTTGCGGCGCAGGAGGTGACCGTCGGGCAGGATCTCGAGCATCTTGCCGGCGGCTCGGAAGCCCACCGCGACGCCGCTCTGCTGCTCGAGGTCGACCTTGAGGGTCTGCAGCGCGAGGTTGACCTCGCTGACGCGGCCCACTCCCTTCCCCGTCATCAGGACGACGGTGCCGATCTCGTAGGTGAGCAGGTTGCGCAGCCGATCGACCTTGTCCCAGATCTTGGGCGTCTCGTCGCGTCCCTTGTCGAGGCCGACCGTCCCGAGGGCGACTGCGAGGTCGCCCCGGCGATCCTCATAGAGCGCCTCGATCGTCTCCATCACCGTGTCGTGGACTCGGCCGGTCTTGATGAAGCGCCGGCCCGCGACCTGGAGCAGGTCCAGGCGCCGCTCCCACAGCGACTGCTCGCGCAGGATCTGGTCGAGCAGCTCGAGCAGGCTGCTCGCCCGCTCCTCCTGACCCTGACGGCCCAGGACGTCGGCCGACTCGAGAAACGGCTGGAGATCGGCCGGCGACTCCAGCGCCAGCGCGAGCCACTCCTCCTCCAACTGCTCGTAGTCTTGGCGTTGGAGGGCGATCTTGAGCTGTTCTGGTCCGGACATCGGGTGCGGGGGCGCGGCGAGGGGTGGCGAAGATATCAAAGGCCATGGGTACCAGCGATCGCAGCGAGAGCCTGGGTGAGCGCCTGCTCGCCGCTGGCCGTCACGAGCTGGTCGTGCTGCTCGAGCAGAACGCGACGGAGCTCGACGTGGAGGCGTCGCTGCTCGCTCTGCGCAACCCGTTCCTGGACGGCGACGGGCTCGGCGTCCTCCTCGAGCAGGGGCGGCTGCTCGGCTCCTATCGGCTGCGCCGCGAGCTGGCTGCCCATCGGCTCGTGCCGGAGGCGCGGTCGCTCCAGTTCTTGCCCACCCTGTACTGGCGCGATCTGGTCGAGATCCAGCGGGACGCCCGCGTGTCTCCGCGGCTGCGGCGGGCGGCCGAGAAGCACCTCGCCGCCCGTCTGCCGGGCCTCGGTCTGGGGGAGAAGATCGCGCTGGCGCGCCGCGCCGCCGGCTCCCTGCTCGAGGTGCTCGGCGGCGAGCGTGCGCCGCGGGTGATCGCGGCGCTGCTCGAGAACCCCCGCTGCACCGAGGGGATGGTGGTGCGCCTGGCGGGCCGGACGAGCACCAACGCGGAGGTCCTCCGGGTCGTCGCACGGGCGCGGCGCTGGTCGAGCCGCATCGAGGTGCGGCGGGCCCTCTGTCAGAACCCGCACGCACCCGCCTCGGTGGTGCTGCCCCTGCTGCCGACCCTGCCCAAGGTGCACCTCCGGCGCGTGGTGCGGCTCGACGGCCTCGACCCGGCGGTCAGGAGACGGGCGCGCGTCCTGCTCGGCGAGGACCCGGTCGCGGGCTGATCGGTCTGCGTAGGTTAGGCTTTGGCGCTCGGTAGGCAGCAGCAGATCGGAAATCGTCGGGTCGAGCGGGATCCAGCGCATCTTCTTACGATCGTGACGGAAACGAAGTCAAAGCCCTGGGAGGGTGGTGGCGAGGGGGGGTCGTTCGGCGCCTGGCTGCGTCGCCAGCGTGAGGTGCGCGAGATCAGCCTGCGCGAGATCGCCGAGACCAGCAAGATCTCGCTCCGCTACCTCGAGGCCCTCGAGCAGGATCGATTCGACCTGCTCCCGGCCCCGCTGTTCGCCAAGGGCTTCCTCCGCGAGTATGCGAAGTTCGTCGGCCTGGACCCGGACGAGGTCGTGAACTACTACCTCTCGGCACTGCCGGCGGAGGATGGCACCGACCGTCAGAGCCTGCACCAGAGCCCCCGTCAGCGTCCACCGTGGACGGTGGTGACCCTGGTGCTGGCGGCCGTGGTCGTGCTCAGCGCTGCCCTCTGGTACTTCTCGCGCCGATCCGAACCGGAGGGGGCGCCGCCCACCATCGTCGCTCCTCCGCGGACCGAGCCGGCGGTCGGCGCCACCGAGGAGCAGAGGAGCACGAAGCCGGTCGTGGTGACCCTCGACTTCACGCAGAACAGCTGGGTCGACGCGTTCGTCGACGGCACCCGCACGGTCAGCGAGCTGAGGGTCCAAGGAGAGTCTCTGCGGCTCGAGGCCGACCGCGAGGTGCGGTTCCGGCTGAGCAACCCCGCCGGCGTCAACGTCGAGCTCAACGGTCGCGCTTTCGAAGCAGCCCCGGCCAGCGCGGAAGAGTACGTATCGGTCGATCTAGACGATCTCGCCGCGGAACCTCGGGACGAGCCGGATCCCCAGTCGTGAGTGGGCCGACCGACCTCGTCGCCCGCGTCGTCGCGGGCGACAACAAGCTTCTCGTGCAGCTGGCGGCCGACGGCGTCCTGCCGCTGCCCCCCGAGCACCTGATTCCGCTCCAGGTTCATCTCGCCACCACTGCCGACGGCGACGTCGGGGCCCGGGCGCGAGCTCGTCTCGACAACTACGAGGTCCACTTCCTGGTGGACTTCATCGAGACCTCGGAAGCCATCGAGGTCGTCAACTACCTGGCGAGGAGCAGCCCGCAGCCGTCGGTGGTCGAGGCAGCGTTGCGCCGGCGGGATCTGCCGACGGCGACGCTGATCGAGGTCGCGGCAACGGCCGACGAGGGCATCCAGGAGATCATCCTGCTGCGCCAGGATCTCATCGTCGAGGAGCCGAAGGTCCTCGAGGCTCTCGAGCGCAACCCGCAGGTCACGAACTTCACCCGCCGCCGGATCGCCGAGATCCGCCGCGATGTCCTGGGGATGCCGGAGGCGGTTCAGCCGGTGGAGGACGAGGCGCCCGCCGAGGAGCTCGACGTCGATCTTCGCGAGGTCGACGACGAGGCGATCGCCGAGGCGATCGAGGCGGCCCGCGAGCACCCGAGCGATGGCGAGCTGGACGAGCAGACTGGGCTGTCGGAGGGCCAGGTCCGCTCGCTGCCGGTGGCGGTCCGCCTCAGCCTGGCCCGGGGCGCCACCCGGACGCTGCGCGGCATCCTGGTCCGCGACTCGAATCCGCTGATCGCGATCGGCGTGCTGCGCTACAGCGCCATCACCGAGTCCGAGATCGAGCTCGTGGCCAAGAGCCGTTCGGTGATCGAGGACGTGCTGATGGCGATCGCGAACGACCGCGAGTGGATGAAGAAGTACCGGATCGTCCACAACCTCGTGTGCAACCCCCGCACCCCCCCCGGAGTCGCCGTAAGATTGCTCCCCCGGCTGTCGATTCGCGACCTCGGCCAGCTCCGCTTCGATCGCGGCGTCTCCGACGCGGTCCGCCATTCGGCGCGGAGGATGTACGAGACCAAGACCAAGTGAAGCTGCTGGAGAGCGATCGCGAAGCGCGGAGCTGGAAGAGTCGGGAGAAGACGAGAAGAGATTTCGGCCTGCCGCTCGCGCGCGATGAGGCGACGCAGTGAAGGACTACTACGCCGTGCTCGGCGTCGACCGGGAGGCGACTCCCCAGGAGATCCGCAAGCGCTTCATGGCGCTCGCCCGGGAGCGCCATCCCGACCGCTTCAGCGGCGAGGAGAAGCGGGTCGCCGAGGCGGAGTTCCAGAGCCTCACCGAGGCCTTCAACGTACTGAGCTCGGCGGAGAGGAGGCGACGGCACGACCTCGAGCTGGCGAGGCCACAGAGTCAGGCCCGCCAAGCGGACCCCAAGCAGGTGGCCAAGTCGTTCCTCGCTCAGGGAACCCGCGCCTACCGCAACCGCGACTTCGACCGCGCGATCGAGGAGTTCGAGCGCGCCACCAAGGTCGACGACCGCAACGCGGTCGCCTGGAACGGCCTCGCCCTCGCCAGCTACCATCGCGGCGGTGCGATGTCAAAGGCGATGAGCGCGATCGCCAGGGCCTGCGAGCTGGATAAGATGAACCTCAAGTACCTGAAGCTCGCCGGGCGCCTGTTCGCAGAGGGCGGCATGCCTTTGCGCGCGGAGCGGTATTATCGGCAGGCCCTCGAGTGGTCCGGAGACGACCCGGAGATTCGTGAGGCTCTTCAGCGATTGAAGAAATGACCCGCTCGGAGCTTCACCCGGCCCCGTCGACCGGTCGTCGCGATCGGGTCCGGTTCGACTTCGGCAGGCGGGGTCGGCAGAGGTCTGAGTGATAGGCTGCAACGATCGTGATTGAGTTTAGAGCTTCGGGTCTGACCGACGTCGGTCGGGCCAGGAAGCACAACGAAGACTGCTACGAGATCGACCGTGACAGCCGCCTGTTCGTCGTCGCCGACGGGATGGGTGGCCATAGCCACGGAGAAGTCGCGTCTCGAATCGCAGTCGATGCGATCCGGGAGTTCGTCCAGCGCGGCTCCTCTGACGGCCACTCCCTCGAGACCATCCCGCAGTTCCGGGATCACTCCAACCGGCTCCGCAATGCAGTGAGAGCCGCCCACGGTGAGGTGCTGCGGGCGATCAACGAGGACGCGGAACTCCATGGCATGGGGACGACGGTGGTCGGGCTCCTGGTCGAGGAGAACACGGCGGCTCTGGCCCACGTCGGTGACAGCCGCGCCTACCGGGTGCGCAACGGCCAGTTCGAGCTCCTGACCCAGGACCACACCTGGGTCCACGAGCAGGTGCGCGCCGGCTACCTGTCCGAGGAGCAGGCGCGGCATCACCCGCTCAAGAACGTCGTGACCCGGGCCCTCGGCAGCGAGAAGGAGGTCCTCGTCGACCTCCAGGAGATCCAGGTGGAGCCCGGCGACGTCTACCTGATCTGCTCCGATGGCCTGACCACGATGCTCGACGACAGCGAGATCTACCGAATCGTCTCGCGGGGGCGGTCGTTGGACGAGACCTGCCGGGAGCTGATCTCCGAAGCCAACTCCCGAGGCGGGCTCGACAACGTGACGGTCATCCTGGTCGCCGTCGAAGGGGACTGCGGGGACGAGGGCAACGGAATCGGCTACGGCGGCGATTCCAACGACGACGCGGACGACGCCGACGACACCGCCGAGCAGGCGGTCGACCCGAGCAGCTCCGAGAACGACGGCGAGATCGTCCAGTAGCCTTCGACACCATCGGTCGGCGATGCCGATCGACCTGGTCGACGGGCTGCGCGGATCGCGTTCGCCCGATCGAGCCTGTGACCGGTCGGGCCACTGACCGCCCGCGACTTCGCTGCGCGGAGGAGCGGAGATCGATCGTCGGGCCTTGCGGCTCGCCCGAGGTGCCGAGCGGCGCGGGTGCCCTGGGCGGCCGGCCGAGCCGAGCGCCGGCGACCTTGACCGGCTGCGGCCTGCGCCATATCCTTTCGCGTCTTCGCGTGCGCGCGCGTCGACGTCGGGGCGTAGCTCAGCCTGGTAGAGCGCACGGTTCGGGTCCGTGAGGCCGGAGGTTCGAATCCTCTCGCCCCGACCATCACCCGCCGTCAGCTGCCGTCTAGGCGGCCGCGACGGACCTGCACGCGGATTCCCGGTCGAGGCCGCGCGGAAGCAACGGGGGGAGGCGACCTCGAGAGGCATGGACGCCGTCTCGGCCGTGCACCCGTGTAGACTCCGTCGGCAGTTCAGGATTCACGAGGTCGAGGAGCTCTCGATGGCGGACGGTGTGCCCACGGCTGAGAGACCCGCTCGTTGGCGATCCCATCGGACGGTCGAGTTGCCGCGTCTGCAGGCGCCGGAGCGAGTCGGAGTCGCGACGGATGTCACCGTTGGTGGGGCTGGGAGCTCGATGGGGGTGGCGAGATGAGCGACGGCTCCGAGCGCTTCTTCGACCGGATCGGTCCGGCTCCCAGGGAGACCGGGATCCAATGGTTCGGCCATCCCGCCGGGCTCTCCACGCTCTTCTTCACCGAGATGTGGGAGCGCTTCAGCTACTACGGGATGAGAGCCATTCTCATCCTGTTCATGACCGCTCCCGTGGCTGCCGGTGGTCTCGGCTGGGAGGCCGCGAGGGCGGGGCCGATCTACGGGCTGTACACGGCGATGGTCTATGTCATGGCGCTTCCCGGAGGCTGGGTCGCGGACCGCGTGATCGGAGGGCGCGCGGCGGTGCTCGTCGGTGGCCTGGTCATCATGTCGGGCCACATCTCGTTGATGTTCCATGGCCTCGCGCCGTTCTACCTCGGGCTGACGCTCATCGTCGTGGGCACCGGGCTGTTGAAGCCGAACATCTCGGCCCTGGTCGGGACGCTCTACGAAGAGCAGGACGTCCGGCGCGACGCCGGCTTCTCCATCTTCTACATGGGAATCAACATCGGGGCATTCTTCTCACCGCTGATCTGCGGCTTCCTGGCGCAGCACGTTGCGTTTCAGGGCCTGCTCTCTTCGGCGGGGTTCGACCCCAACCACAGTTGGCACTGGGGATTCGGAGCGGCGGCCGTCGGCATGGCCCTGGGCGTCGTGCAGTACCTCCTGGGCAGCACCCCCGCGGGTCGCGTGTTTCAGTGGATCGCGCTCGCCGGCCTGATCGGCTTCTTCGTGTTCATGGCGTATCACGTGCTCGGCGGGGCCGAGGTCGAGCCGGCTCGAGTCGTCGAGGTCTCCTCGAGTGTCGTCGCGGCCGGGATCGTGCTGGCGATTGCGGTGACCGTCCTTCACGTGGCGTGGCTCCTGTCCTACGTGCTGGCGTCGGGTGCCGTCCGGGAGACCCTGAAGTGGGTCTCGGTCGGCTCGTCCCTCGCCCTTCTCGCGATCACCTTCGTGGTTCAGAGGAGGCAGGAGTGGGTAGAGGGTGCTGACGTCGGTGAGCTCGAGCCCAGAAATCCGATTCTCCTGGGGTGCCTGTTCGTCTCCGTCTTGACGGTGCTGTACTACACAGTTCGGCTGCTACGGACCGGCAACAGGATCCTCGGCATCGCAGGAATCGCGGTCGCGATCGGCCTCGTCTTCGCTGACTTCGAGCGGGCCGTGGACCCCGATGCGCTCGAGCTGATCGTCGGGGCGCTCAAGTACGCCCTGCCGCTGGTGTCGTTCGTCTACTTCGCCAGGATCTTCCTCGACCGCAGCTACAGCGAGATCGAGCACAGGCGTCTGGCCGCGGTCCCGGTCTTCTTTCTCGGCGCGGCCGTGTTCTGGTCGTTCTTCGAGCAGGCCGGCTCGTCGCTGAGCCTGTTCGCGGAGAGCTTGACCGTCAGGGAGGTGCTCGGAGTCTTCGTTCCAGCGAGTTGGTTCCAATCGGTCAACGCCCTGCTCATCGTGCTCCTGGCTCCGGTGTTCGCCTGGGCATGGCCGCGCTTGGCAAGGCAGGGGCGGGAGCCCTCGAGCCCAGTCAAGTTCGCCGCCGGGATCTATCTCCTGGGCGTCGGGTTCGCGGTCGTGGCCTTTGCCGCGATCGTCTCCGGTCCCGACGGCGGGCAGGTGGGCCCCGGCTGGCTCCTGTCGGTGTACCTGCTGCACACCGTCGGCGAGCTCTGTCTCTCGCCGGTCGGTCTTTCGACCATGACCAAGCTGGCGCCGGCCCGGCTGGCAGGGCAGATGATGGGCGTCTGGTTCCTGGGTGCCGCGATCGGCAACTTCATCGCCGGCCTGCTGGCGGGCCTGTTCGAGACCCTGCCGCTGCCCCAGCTGTTCGGAATGATCTTCGTCGCGACGCTGGTCGCGACCGCGATCATGCTCGCGATCGCGAAGCCGGTGCGCGCGCTGATGTCCGGGGTCAACTGACGTCGGTGACCGCAGCCCGTTCACTGCGCCAGGGAGCGAGGGCGTTAGGATGGCTTTCGACTGTGGCGGTCCCAGCTCCGACTCGGGGAAGGGCCGCAGTCCGAGATCATCGTCGGAGGAGGACACCATGAGCCTGCGCATAGGCCTTCGGAGAGACCGGTCGATCGCGATCGGCGGAATCGTTGCCCTTCTCGTCTTGGCGGCCGCCGCTCCGGCCGCTGCCCAGAACCCTCCCGCCGAGGGTTTCGACGCCGCCGGCTCCGACCCCGAGGCGATTGCGATCGCCGACGAGGTGGTGGAGGCGATGGGAGGGCGCCCCGCCTGGGACGCCACGCGCTACCTCTCGTGGAACTTCTTCGGAATGCGCACCCACGTCTGGGACCGCTGGACCGGCGACCTCCGCTACGAGGTCGGAGACACCCTGGTCCTCGCCAACGTCGATACCAAAGAGGGACGCGCCTTCGAAGGGGGCGTCGAGGTCGAGGACCCCGAGGAGCTGGCGAAGCTGCTCGACCAGACCTACAAGGCCTGGATCAACGACTCCTACTGGCTCCTGATGCCCTACAAGCTCAAGGACTCCGGAGTGACGCTCGAGTACACAGGTGAGGGCACGATGGCCGACGGTCGCCCTGCCGACAAGCTCCAGCTCACCTTCGAGGGGGTCGGCGTCACGCCCGACAACAAGTACGACGTCTACGTGAGCAAGGACCGGCGGCTGGTCGAGCAGTGGTCCTTCTACACCCGCTACGACGATCCCGAGCCGCGCTTCACGACGCCGTGGGCGAACTGGACGCAGCACGGCGACGTGCTGCTCTCGGGCGACCGCGGCGAGCGCCAGCTGACCGACATCCGGGTCTTCGACGAGCTCCCCAGGTCGGTGTTCGAGAGCCCCGAGCCGGTCGACCTGGCGTCGCTCCCGACCGCGACGGCCGGGGACTGAGGTCCGGTTGGAGAGGCCACGCCGAACCGACCGCGCCGCGACCGACGCTCATCGCGTCTCGGTCCGTCGTCTGGCGGCGCTTCGCCTGCTGGTCTGCCTCGCGCTCCTGGGATCCGGGATGGCGCTGGTCGCACCGGCTCAGGACTCTTCTGCCCAGGTCGCCGAGCCCCGGGAGGCGGGTGCCGAGGAGGCTCCCTCCGCGGAAGAAGGAACCGCCGAGGCTCCCGCTGCGGTGCGCGAGGTCTTCGTGGCGCCCGTGCGCTCGATCATCCAGCCGGTGGCCGCGGAGTTCCTGCTCGAGTCGCTGGCGGCCGCCGACGCCGCCAACGCCGAGGCGCTGATCATCGAGCTCGACACCCCCGGGGGGCTCTTGACGTCGACGCGCGAGATCTTCAGCGCCATGCTCGCGGCCGACACGCCGGTGGTGGTCTGGGTCGCGCCGCCGGGGGCGCAGGCCGCATCGGCGGGTTTCTTCCTGCTGATGGCGGCCGACGTGGCGGCGATGGCGCCGGGGGCCAACACCGGCGCCGCCCATCCGGTCGGAGGGCAGGGCGAGGACATCGAAGGCACGATGGGCGAGAAGGTCGAGCAGGACGCGGCGGCCACCATCCGTTCGCTGGCGGCCCGCAACCAGCGCGATCAGGTCCTCGCCGAGCGGGCGGTGGTGGAGAGCCTGTCGTGGAGCGTCGACGAGGCGATCGAGGCCGGCCTCGCCGACCTCCAGGCCCCCACCCTGCAGCGCCTGCTCGAGCAGCTCGACGGACGTCGCGTCGAGAAGCGGGAGGGCGAGGAGCGGACGCTGCGCACCGAAGGGGCGATGGTCCGTCGGCTCGAGATGACCCCTTTCCAGCGGATTCGGACCGCGCTGGCCCATCCCAACATCGCGGTGCTGCTGATGAGCCTCGGCGGGCTCGGGCTGATGATCGAGATCTACAACCCGGGGGCGATCTTCCCCGGCGTGGTCGGCGCGATCGCGCTGATCATGGGGCTCTACTCGCTGTCGGTGCTGCCCGTGAACTACGCCGGGGTCGCCCTCTTCGGCCTCGCCGCGCTCCTGTTCCTCGCCGAGATCAAGGTGCAGAGCTTCGGGCTGCTGTCGGTGGGGGGGGTGGTCAGCCTGGTGCTGGGAGCGCTCATGATGTTCGACAGCCCCGACCCAGCCCTGCGCGTCGGCCTCGACGTCATCGTGGCGATGGCGGCGCTCAGCCTGTTGGCCGTCGCCCTGCTCGCGGGGCTGGCGGTTCGCGCTCGGCGCAGTCGGGTGAGCACCGGCGAGGAGGGGCTGATCGGCCGCATCGGAGAGGTGCGCACCGCCATCGTGTGCTCCAGCGACCGCTGTCGCGGCAAGGTGGCCGTGCACGGCGAGCTGTGGACGGCGAGCGCCGATCAGCCGATCGGGATCGGCGAGCGCGTGCGGGTCGCAGGCGTCGAAGGCCTGATGCTGCGCGTGGCGCCCGTGACGCGAAGCGGCGCGGAAGCCGGCATGGAAGGTGGAACGGAAGGAGGCGCGGAAGGAGGCACGGCGAGCGGCGAGGGGGCTGGCTGAACAAACTGCGGGCTTGGGAGACTGCCGGGCAAGGCCGTGGGACTTCCACCACGGGGCTGCTAGCCTCTGGATCGGCCACTGGATCAGGACCACTGGAGCAGAATCACTGACCACCGAGATCGGAGGATGATCATGTCGGCAATCATTGCCTTCTTCGTGCTCGCGGGACTGATCCTGCTCATGCGCTGGATCAACGTGCTCGCGGAGTACGAGCGCGCCGTCGTGTTTCGCCTCGGCCGGTTGGTCGGGGAGCCCAAGGGACCCGGTCTCGTGCTCATCTTCTGGCCGATCGACCGGATGGTGAAGGTCTCGCTGCGCACCGTGGTGCTCGACGTCCCGCCTCAGGACATCATCACCCGCGACAACGTCTCGGTGAAGGTCAACGCGGTCGTGTACTTCCGCGTCCTGGCGCCGATCAAGGCGATCATCGAGGTCGAGAACTACCTCTATGCCACCAGTCAGCTGGCGCAGACGACCCTGCGCGCGATCCTCGGCCAGACCGAGCTCGACGAGCTGCTGTCGGAGCGCGACAAGCTCAACGACCAGCTCCAGGAGGTGATCGACGCCCAGACCGACCCCTGGGGCATCAAGGTGTCGATGGTCGAGGTCAAGCACGTCGACCTGCCACAGGAGATGCAACGGGCGATGGCGAAACAGGCCGAGGCCGAGCGCGAGAAACGCGCCAAGGTGATCCACGCCACCGGCGAGCTGCTGGCCTCGGTCCAGCTCGCCGAGGCGGCGGAGGCAATGTCCGCGAACCCCGTCACCCTGCAGCTGCGATACCTCCAGACCCTCTCCGAGATCGCCGTCGAGCGCAACTCGACGATCCTCTTCCCGCTACCGATCGAGCTGATGCGCGCCTTTACCGGCACGATCAGGAAGCCGGGGGAGGTCGATCGAGGTTGAAGCCTACGACCGTCGTTGAGGGGAGGCGGCCAAGAGGACCCTGCTCGTCGAGGAAGCCGGCGTGACGCAATCAGAGGACCGCAGCTACTACGAGATCTCCCTGACCAGCGGCCAGGTGCTGCTCGCTTTCGGCGTGCTCCTCGCCTGCGTGCTGGGCGCCTTCGTCTCGGGAATGTGGGTGGCGCGGGAGTCGCTCGAGGACACCGAGCCGGCCGCGTCCGAGCGAGGGGTGGACGAGGGGGAGCCCACCGACACCCTCGACTTCTTCGACGCGAACGCGCGTGGGAGCTCGGGGTCGGCCGCTCCCGCCGGAGGCGAGCCGCCCGCAGCGTCCGAGTCCGCGCCCGCGAGTCAGGAGGCAGAGAGCCGGCAGATCCAGCAGGTCAAGCCGGTTCCACCGGCCCGTGCGGCGCAGTCGCCGCCGACCGAGCCCCCGAGCGAGCGCGCAGCAGCCGCGACCGAGATTCCGGACGAATCCGCCGAGATTCCGGACGAATCCGCCGAGACGCCGGCCGACGCCGACGCCGACGCCGAGGCGGAGCCGGAGTCTGCGCCCGTCGCAGGCGCCGAGATGGCGGGCATCGATACCGATCGCCGCGAACCCGTTTCCGGCACCAGCACCGAGGCCGGCGGCTCGCCGACGGGGCCCACCGGCCAGGCTGGGTTCGTGATCCAGGTCTTCTCCAGCAGCGACGAGGCGCAGGCCGAGGCGCTGGTGCGACGCCTGCGCGGCAGCGGATATAGCAGCTTTCGCACCTCCGAGTCGGTGAGTGGCCGCACCGTCCACCGCGTTCGAGTGGGTCCCTACGCGGACCGGCCGGCGGCCGAGCGCGAGGCCGAGATGCTGAAGCGTGACTTCAAGCTCGACACCTGGGTGACGGCCTCTGGCTGAGCGGGGTCGCGACGGCGCGGATCGCGCCACGGCCGGGATCGAAGGAGCGCCGTCGACGAGGCCGAGGCCGGGCGGCGCCTCGCTCACCAGCGGCGGAGGCGGGTTCCTCGGGACCGCGTGCGCGAGCCTGTTCTGGGGCCTCGGGGCCCTCGCCTGCGGGGCTCTGTGGGGCGCCTGCTTCCAGACGACGCCACGGCCGCTGCTCGCCTTGGTGGCGCTCCTGCCCCTGCTCCTCCTGCTGCTGCGGCCGAGCCGCGAGCCGCTGGCGCTTTGGCGGGTGCGGAGCGCGCCGCGGTGCCTGGCCCTGGGCTGGCTCCACGGAATCGGCGCCTGGCTCGTCGCCGTGCCCTGGATCGCGGGCGTGCTGCGCGAGCACGGCGGGCTCTCGGGCTGGCTCTCGGTGCTGCTGCTGATCGCGCTGTGCGCCTACCTCGGGGCGTATCACGCCGCGTTCGCCCTCTTCGCTCGGCGCATGATCGCTCGCGCGAGCCCCGCCTGGATCGCACTCGCGCTGCCCGCGGGCTGGGTCGGTCTCGAGTGGGTGCGCTCGGTTCTGCTCACCGGCTTTCCCTGGAACCTCGCCGCCTACGCGTGGGTCGCGGTCCCCGGGGCTCTCAGCGCGAGCGCGTGGGTCGGCAGCTTCGGCATCTCGTTCCTCCTGGTGCAGTCCCAGGTCGCGTGGTTCTCGTCGCTTCGCGCCGGCTCGATCCGTCCGCTCTGGGCGCTGGCGCCGACCCTCCTGCTGCTCGTGGCGGGCGTCGCCACGACCCCGCCGCCGGCTCCTCCTCCCGATGACGGGCATCCCGTTTGGATCGTTCAGCCCGACATCGAAATCGAGGAGTCCGGTCCGGCTTCGCTGGGACGAATGATGGCGATGTCGGAGTGCCCGCAACCGGGTGGTCTCGTGGTGTGGCCCGAGAGCGCCACCTGGCCGCGCTCGTGGCAAGGGGACGTCGCGCTGCGCTCCGCGGTCCTCGACCTCGCCGAGGCGGGTTGCCAGGTCCTGATCAACACCTCCCGCTGGGAGGGGGACGACGCCTACAACACCGCGATGGTGATCGGCCGCCAGGGCGAGATCGCCCACTACGACAAGATCCACCTGGTGCCGTTCGGCGAGTACGTGCCGCTCGCCGGTCTCTTCCCCTTCCTCGACGAGATCGCGCGCAACGCCGGCGGGTACAGCGCGGCCAGCGAGCTGGTGGTCCTGCCTTGGAACGAGGAGACGCTGGGCGTCGCGATCTGCTTCGAGATCACGCTGCCGGCGCAGGTGGCCCGGTTGGCGCAGCTCGGCGCCACGGTGCTCGTGACCTTGACCAACGACTCCTGGTACGGTGACACTTCGGCCCCGAGGCAGCACTTCGTCTCGGCGCGCTTTCGCGCCGCCGAGAACCGGAGGCCGCTGCTGCGGGCGGCGATCACGGGAATCTCGGCCGTGATCGACCCCTGGGGTCGTCCTCTCGACAAACTGGGCGTCGATCAGGCGGGAGTGATCGAGCGTCGGGTCGCCGGGCGCTCGGCGCCGACGCTCTACACCCGCGCGCCCTGGGCGGTTCCGGCTCTCGCGGGAGTGCTCGGTCTGATCGGCCTGGCCCGCCCGCGACCGACTCGGCGGTCCGGAGAACCCACCTCGCCGGAGGAAGCATCATGATCGACCACGACACCCAGCAGACGCTGGATCGCCTCACCGAACGTCTCGACCTGCTCCGGGGGTATCTTTGACGGCCCCCAGCTCGCGGACGATCTGGCCGCGATCGACCACGAGATGCAGCAGCCGGGCTTTTGGGATCAACCCCACAAGAGCGCGCCGCTGCTGCAGAAGCGTCGCGCGCTCGACCGGCGGCTGAAGACGCTCGAGCAGCTCGAGTCCGACGCCGGCGAGCTCGAGACCTGGCGCGAGCTGCTCGACGAGGGCGAGGCCGACCCCGAGCTCGATCGGTTCCTGGCGCGGCTGGAGACCGATCTCGACCGACTCGATCTCGAGCTCAAGCTGTCGGGGCCAGACGACGTGCGCAACGCGCTGCTCGCCGTGCACCCCGGCGCCGGCGGCACCGAGTCCCAGGACTGGGCCGAGATGCTGCTGCGCATGTACGTGCGCTGGGCCGAGCAGAGCGGCTTCGGCGTCGACGTGCTCGATCGCCTCGAGGGCGAGGAGGCCGGGATCAAGTCGGCCACCATCGCGATCACGGGTGAGTACGCGTACGGGTACCTGACGGGCGAGAGCGGCGTCCATCGACTGGTGCGGATCTCGCCCTACGACGCACAGAGCCGGCGCCACACGTCGTTCGCCTCGGTCTGGGTCTATCCAGAGGTCGAGGACGACGTCGAGATCGAGATCGACGACAAGGATCTGCGCATCGACACCTTCCGCTCCTCGGGGGCAGGCGGCCAGCACGTCAACGTCACCGACTCGGCGGTGCGCATCACCCACCTGCCGACCAACACGGTGGTCAGCTGCCAGAACGAGCGCAGTCAGCACAAGAACCGGGCGACCGCGATGAAGATGCTGCGCGCCAAGCTCTACGACCTCGAGATGCAGAAGCGCCGCGAGGAACAGGAGAAGATCGAGGGCGAGAAGAAGGACATCGGCTGGGGGAGCCAGATCCGCAGCTACGTGCTCCACCCCTACCGTATGGTCAAGGACCACCGCACCGACTTCGAGGTGGGCGACGCCGATCGGGTCCTCGACGGCGACCTCGATCCGTTCATCGAAGCCTGGCTCAGGCACCAGATGGAGGAGGACCGGCCATCCTGAGCTCGCGGCGCTTGCCGGCGCGACGAGCGGGCGGACGACATCGGCGGCTCGTGCCGGGGTGGCGGCGGAGGTCGTGACGACCGGGCGCTCGCGCATCGACTACGTCTCGCCGCTGCCGCCGGTGCGCTCGGGGATCGCCGACTACAGCGCCGATCTGCTGCCCCACCTCGAGCGGGAGTGTGACCTGCGGGTGGTTCGTGTGCCGGGTCAAGACGTCGCCGAGGCCTTGTGCGCGCGCTTTGCGCCGGTGCCCTTCGAACGGCTGGGCGATGACGGACGGCTGCCTCTCTATCAAGTCGGCAACAACGCCTACCATGCGGCGATCGTCGAGCGCGCGCTCCACGCACCGGGGGTGGTCACGCTGCACGACTTCACGCTCCACCACCTGCTGCAGGAGCGCACTCTCGCCGGCGGCGATCTCGACGCCTACGTCCGCTCCCTGGTGGCCGATCACGGCTGGATCGGCGGCGCCGTTTCACTGGTGCCGAGGTGGCACGGCTACGGCCGGGCCGCTCTGTTCGCACTGCCGGCCCATCGGTCTCTGCTGGGCAACCAGCGCGGCGTCGTGGTGCACAGCGAGTGGGCGCGCGGCGCCCTGCGCGACGAGGGCATCGAGACCCCGGTCGAGGTCGTGCCGATGCCGATGCCGATGCCGCCCGAGATCTCGCCCTCGGTGGCGCTCGGGTTTCGCGAGCGGCACCGCATCGCGGCGGACTCGTTGGTGGTCGGCTCGTTGGGCTTCCAGACCCCGATCAAGCGAACCGAGGTCGTGCTGCGCGCCCTGACCGCCGACGGCCTCGGGAAGGTGGTGCTGGTGGTCGGCGGCTCCGCCTCGCCGGCGATCGATCTGGTCGCCGTCGCCCGCGAGCTCGGGGTCGCCGAGCGGGTGCGGTTCACGGGCTTCCTGGAGGCCGAGGAGTACCGCGCCGCGGTCGCCGCGTGCGACCTGTGCGTGAACCTCCGTTACCCGAGCGCGGGCGAGACCTCGGCCGCGCTGCTGCGGGTCGCCTCGTTCGGCAAGCCGGTGCTGGTCTCCTCTTATGCCCAGTTCGCCGAGCTTCCCGAGGAGGTCGCTCTCCGGGTGCCGGTGTCGGACGAGAGCCCGCGAGAGGAGGTCGAGGCGCTGGTCGCGATCTTCCGGCGAGGTCTGGAGGAGCGCGGAGCCCTGCGCGAGACGGGCCGCCGGGCGCGCGCCTGGGTGGCGAGCCATCACGATCCGCAGACCGTGGCGCGCCGCCTCGGAGCCATCCTGCGCTCGTGGAGCGCGAACGGTGGTTCGGGGACGCGCCCGCGGGCAGCGGACGAGAGGGCATCGGTCGGCCCGCCGCCAGCGCGCCCTGCCCGCCCCACCAGCCTGACCTGGGGGCGCTTCGAGGGCTGGCTCTCCGTGCGCGGCGTCGAGGGCTGGCGACCCGGCGAACGGCGCTCGCTCGAGATCGAGCTCTACAACGCTTCGTTCGCCCGTTGGCTCGCCGCCGAGCGTGGTCCCGGAGGGCTTGCGGTCGAGGTCAGCCTGTGCCCGGAACGGGGCGCGCCCGAGAGTCTTCCCTGGCTGCCCCTGCCGGTGGACCTCGAGCCGCTCGAGGCCTGGCGGTTCCGCCTTCTCCTGCGGCGGCCTCTCGGTGGATGCCGCCTGCGGGTCGAGCCGCACGTGGCCGGGCTCGGCGGATTCTCCTCGGTGGGGGGACCGGTCTGGGATGCCCTGCTGAGCGGCGACGGCCCCGAGCCGTGACCTTGTGGTCCAATGGAGCTTCGGCGAGCGACCAGCAGATGAGCGAACCCCGACGCAACACCGACGCGCAGACTCAGAGCTGGATCCTCGAGCTGCGAGCGCGACTCGGGAGTGAACGCGAGGAGCGCCCGGCCCAGGAGGGGGTCGCGCTCTTCATCGGTCTTTTCGTCGAAGAGGGACAGCTCTGGCTGCCCTTCGTGGAGGATCTGGCGGAGCATCTCGCCGACGAGGATCCGGGCGGCACCCACCTCGCGCTGCCGGCGGCCGACATGGACGCCGGCGCCGATCCCTGGTCCGGTGCCGCCAGGGCGGCGGTCGACGCGCTCGGCGTCGAACCGGCGGCGGTGCTCCGGATCGGGCGCCTCGCTCCCCACTGGCCCGACCCGGCGCTCGGCCTCGAGAGCGCGTTCTACCCATGCGTGGCGGCGATTCCCCCGCCGGACCCGCCGGCTGTTCCGCTCGGCGAGGGGACGGCGCTGGTCCGACTACCGCTGCTCGCCCTCGCCTCTCCCCATCGCGCCGAGCGTCGGGAGATCCAGATCGAGGACCGGCGCGTCGAGGTCGACGTCGTCCACGCCAGCGGCCACATCCTCTGGGGCCCGACCGTGGCAGTGCTCGACGATCTCATCGCCCGCCTCGGTCTGGGGAACTAGCCTCCGAATGTGCTGAGTAGCACATTCTGCGGCTAGATGTTCTCGCGGCTCCAAGCGCCTCCGGCGCGTCGCCGCGGACAGCCGTAGAACCGGGTTCCCATTACCTGGCCAGCCTCCTAGCCCCGGAGAATTCCCGCTTCCCAAAGGGGATCCCCAGTGGAGCCCGCGCCGGCGCGGGGTCCACGGTTGGGATCCGCGTGATCGATCGATCGATCGCGGAGTCGCCGCCGTGCTCTCGTCTGCGCTTTCTGCTCTGTCGAGAGCACGGAGATAGGATCGAAGGATTCGGTGTCTTGGCACGCCCGATGCCGGCACCGATTCCAAACGGCGCCGAAGCGAAGGCCAGGCCACTTCATCGGAGACATCATGAGCACGACGGCAACCCTGAGCACCTCGACATCGATCGAAGAGCTGCTGGGCGACGAGGCCCGGAGCCTCCTGGACCATGTCTGTACCGGGATTCCCAAGGAGCAGCTCACATTGCCCGGTCCCGATCACGTCGATCGGGCGTTCGGGCCTTCCGACCGCTCCCCGCAGACGCTGGTCAGCCTTCAGCGGCTGGTTGATCACGGCCGCCTCGCGGGCACCGGTTACTTCTCGATCCTGCCGGTGGACCAGGGCATCGAGCACTCGGCGGCGGCCTCCTTCTCGCCCAACCCCGCCTACTTCGATCCCGAGAACATCGTGCGTCTCGCCATCGAGGGGGGCTGCAACGCGGTCGCTTCCACCCTCGGGGTGCTGGGCTCGATGAGCCGGCGCTACGCGCACCGTATTCCGTTCATCGTCAAGATCAACCACAACGACCTGCTCAAGCACCCGAGCCGCTACCAACAGGTGCTGTTCAGCCAGGTCGAGCAGGCCTGGGATCTCGGTGCGGCGGCGGTCGGAGCGACCGTCTACTTCGGCGCCGAGAACAGCGACGAGATGCTGGTGGAGATCGCCGAGTGCTTCCAGCAGGCGCATCAGCTCGGCATGGCGACGATCCTCTGGTGCTACCTGCGCAACTCTTCGTTCAAGAAGGACGGCGTCGACTATCACGCTGCGGCCGACCTCACCGGCCAGGCCAACCACGTCGGCGCGACCATCGAGGCCGACATCGTCAAGCAGAAGCAGGCGACCTGCAACGGCGGCTACCCCGCGCTCGGCTTCGGCAAGTCCCACGACCGCGTCTACGGCGATCTGGTCACCGACCACCCGGTCGACCTGGTCCGCTGGCAGGTCGCGAACTGCTACATGGGCAGGATCGGTCTGATCAACTCCGGCGGCTCGTCGAGCGGCGAGAGCGATCTGGCCCAGGCGGTGCGCACGGCCGTGATCAACAAGCGCGCCGGCGGCTCGGGCCTGATCTCGGGACGCAAGGCATTTCAAAGACCGATGGAGGAGGGCGTCGACCTCCTCAACGCCATTCAGGACGTCTTCCTCTCCGACGAGGTCACGATCGCGTAGCGGCCGGTGCTGGCCGGATCCGCTGCGGCAGATCGCGCATCGTCCGCCGAGCTGCGTGATGGCGAAGGAATCCTGCAACCGCGGTCGCGGGCTCACGCGGCCCCGGGATCGACGGTTCGATCACTCGTTGCGTGCAGATTCCCGCGTGCAGGCCGCGCAGGCGCGGGCTGCACTGGGGACGACATGCTTTGGCTACGCCTCGACCAGCTCGAGGATGCTCTCCGCCTGCTCTTCGGCGTCCCGCTCGCCGATCTCGATCAACGCCGAGACGTAGTCCTCCTGGAACATCAGCAGGCTGAGGAAGTCCGGGCTCGAGGTCTCCCGCGTACCGAGACCGCGGGTCAGGAAGCGCAGGGTTCGCGGCAGCTTGGCCTCGAACCGCGCCGCCAGCCGCCCGAGGTCGACCGAGGGGCGCACGATGTGGATGCGTACGGGTCGCAGGCCGCTGCGCGCGGCGGCCGGGGCGAACGGGAGCAGGTGGTTGATGCGCTCGAGGCGGAGCGCGTCCTGATCGAGCTGGTCGAGGAAGATCGAGTTGAGCAGCACGCCGGCGAACTGCGCGGGGGGCGGATAGCCCACGATGTCGGGCGAGCGTCCACCGACCGCCGAGTGCCGGGTCGAGATGGCGATGATGCGGTCGGCCTCCAGGTGGATCGCCGGCGCCAGGGGGAACGCGAGCCGGACGCCGCCGTCACCGTGCCACGATCCGTCGACCGCGACCGCCGGGAAGATCAGCGGCAGCGACGAGGAGGCGAGCACGTGGTCGATCGTCAGCTTGCACGATCGACTCTGCCGCTGCGGCCGCGACCACATGCGCACGTCCTTGCCCTCGACCCACGTGATGGTGGCACCGGTGGCCCAGTCGAGGGTGCTGAGCGCGATCGCTTCGAGCTTCCCTTCGGCGAGATTGCGCTCGATGCCGGGGATCGTGCCGTTCTCGGCGGCGCCCAGCACTCGCCGCAGGAGGTGGCGCAGGGGCTGCGAGTCGACCAGCCCGCGCGGTTGAGGCGCCAGCTTGGTGCCTCCGGAGAGCAGGCGCATCCCCCACCCGAGCGTGCGAACGAGCAACGATCCGGCGTCGACCCGGAACACGTCCGCCGGCTCGAGGTTGCGCCACAACGTGGTGAGGTCCTCGGCGGCGTCGGCGAGACCGTCGATGTTGGCGGCCAGGTAGCTGGCGTTGATCGCGCCGGCCGAGACCCCCGTGATCACGTCGAACCGGAATTGGGGGTGGGAGCGCGCGAGGCTGCGCAGCATGCCGACCTGGTAGGCGGCTCTGGCACCGCCGCCGGTGAGCGTGAGGGCGATGCGGTGCGCCCGGTGCGGTTCCGCATCGGGCCGCTCGGGCGCCGGGGATGCCGGTCGCTCGCCTGCTGGCGGTGCGCTCTGGGTCATGGCTCGTTGCGCATCCTAACGAGCCGGGACACTCCCCACCGAGTCGCGAGAGCGAGGCGTGGTCGAGACCGCGAGCCGTCGGCCGATCCTGGCACGGCCTGCGAGCCGAGGACGCTCTCGGGAGGGCCGCTGGGCCGCTGGTAGACTCCCCGCCCCGGTCTCGACCCGGGGAGACCGCATGAGCCAACCGATCTCCGATCCCGACGCGGACGCCGGCCGCGACCTCGACCTGGTGATCCTGGGCAGCGGACCGGGAGGCTACGTGGCGGCCCTGCGCGCAGCCCAGCTCGGCCTGTCGGTGGTGGTGGTCGAGAAGGACGAGAAGCTCGGCGGCACCTGTCTCCACCGCGGCTGCATCCCGACCAAGGCGTGGCTGCGCACCGCGGAGCTGCTCGACGAGCTGGCGCACGCCGGCGACTTCGGCGTCGAGCTCGACGGCAGCGCCCGCTTCGATGGCGCGCGCGCTCGCGCCTACCGCCAGCGGGTGGTGGACAAGAACGCGCGCGGCATCGAGACCCTGTTCCAGCGCGGAGGGGTCGGGCGGGTCAGGGGGCACGGCCGGCTCGCCGGTCCGGGACGGGTCGAGGTCAGCGGCGACGGCGGCACGCGGACCCTCGAAGCGCGCTTCGTGCTGATCGCCACCGGGTCGGTTCCTCTCCCGCTCGCGCTCGCGCCCACAGACGGGACGTCGATCCTCGACAGCGACCAGATCCTCGAGCTCGAGGAGGTGCCCGAGTCGTTGATCGTGCTGGGCGGCGGAGCGGTCGGCTGCGAGTTCGCTTCGATCTTCGCCTCGCTCGGCTGCCGCGTCGTCCTGGTCGAGATGCTGCCGGCGCTCCTGCCGCTCGAGGACGCGGACGTCTCGGCCGAGCTCGAGCGCAGCTTTCGTCAGCGCGGCATCGACGTGCGCACCGAGACTCGCGCCACCAGGGTCGAGCGAGCGCAGGGCCGGATCCTGGTCACCCTCGAGGGCGCCAACGGCGGCGCGCGCCTCGACGCCTCTCGGCTGCTGGTGGCGGTGGGACGTCGCCCCGTGATCGACGACATCGGGCTCGAGGCGGCAGGGGTGCGCCTGGAGCAGGGTTGCGTCCTGGTGGACGGTTTCATGCGGACCAGTGCGGACCGGGTGTACGCCATCGGCGACGTGGTGAAGACGCCCTGGCTCGCCCACGTGGCGATGGCCGAAGGGGTGCTCGCGGTGGAGCACATCGCGGGAGCGGCGAGCGAGCCGCTCGACTACGACCGCGTCCCCTCGGTCACCTACTGCGACCCCGAGGTGGCGTCGGTGGGCCTCACCGAAGCGGAGGCGCGAGAGCGCGGCTACGAAGTGATCACCGGCAGGTTCCCGTTCGTCGCCTCGGGCAAGGCCGCTATCCTCGGCCGCACCCGGGGCTTCGTCAAGCTGGTTCGGGAAACCCGCTACGATGAGGTGCTGGGAGTGCACATCATCGGACCGCATGCCACCGATCTCATCGCCGAGGCCTGCGTCGCGCTCCGGATGGAGGCCACGACCGAGGAGCTGGCGCGCACCATGCACGCCCACCCGACCCTGTCCGAGGCGGTGGTCGAGGCGGCCCACGCGGCGCTCGGCGGCGCGCTGCACGCCTGATCGGCCCGTCGCCGGCGCGACGCTGGGGACCGCCGCGCGCGAGCTACGGGTCGAACCTCTCCGAGAACCGATCGAGAACGAGCATCAGGAGAAGACGAATGGCTACCGACGTCATCATGCCCCAGATGGGCGAATCGATCGCCGAGGGCACCATCACCCGATGGCTGGTCGAGGTCGGTCAGGAGGTCCAGCGCGACCAACCGCTGCTCGAGATCTCGACCGACAAGGTCGATGCCGAGATCCCGAGCCCCGCCTCGGGGAAGCTGCTCGAGGTGTTGTTCGTCGAGGGCCAGACGGTCGAGGTCGACACCGTCATCGCCCGCATCGGCGCCACCGAGGAGGCGGCGGCCCCCCGGTCGGCGCCGGCTTCGGCTCCGACCGCGGCAACCGAGGAGGAGGCGACGGCGGAGCCCGCCGGGCCGCGCGAGGTCTCGGAAGAGGAGCGTGTGCGCCGGTTCTCGAGCCCCGTCGTTCGCAAGATCGCGGCGGCGGAGGAGGTCGCCCTCGACGAGGTCGAGGGCACCGGGATCCACGGTCGCGTCACCAAGCGCGACATCCTGCAGTACCTCGAGGAACGTGAAGGCGAGAGAGATCGGGTCGAGGAGCCCGCCCCGGAGCATCCCGCTGCCGCGGCGCGGTCGTCGGCCGAGCCCGCGGGCGAAGCGGCGGCGCGGCCGGGCGGCGGCGCCTCCCGCGCGGCGGCGAGCCGGGAGGAGCAGCCTGCTGCCGTCCCGGCAAGCGGCGCCACCGCGGCCGAGCAGCCTCCGCGCGGCGCCCCCGCGGCGGGTGGCGGCCTGGTGCGCTCGCGCGAGGAGGTTCGGCCGCGCTCGGGCGACGGGGAGAGGAGCGCCGGGGGACAGACCTTCTCGGTCCCGGCCTACACCGAGGACGAGCGGGTCGACATCGAGCCGATGACGCCGATCCGGCGGCTCACCGCCGCCCACATGCTCTACTCGCAGCAGACCTCGGCCCACGTCGCGACGGTGTTCGACGTCGACATGTCGGGAGTGGTCGCGGCGCGCAACCGCGCCAAGGACAAGTTCCTCGAGAGCACCGGGACCAAGCTCACCTTCATGCCGTTCCTGTTCAAGGCCGTGATCGACGGCCTGCGCACCTATCGCAAGTTCAACGCCTCGATCGACGGCACCGACGTCGTCTACAAGAAGGACATCCACCTGGGGATGGCGGTGGCGCTCGACTGGGGTCTGATCGTGCCCGTCATCGAGCACGCCGACCGGCTCAACCTGGTCGGGCTGGCGACCAAAGCCAACGATCTCGCCGACCGTGCGCGGCTCAAGCGGCTGCGTCCGGAGGAGGTCCGCGGTGGGACCTTCACGGTGACCAATCCCGGCGTCTACGGCTCGCTGTTCGGCATCCCGATGATCAACCAGCCCCAGGTCGCCATCCTCTGCTTCGGCGCAATCGAGAAGCGTCCGGTGGTGATCACCGACGCCGAGGGCAACGACGGCATCGGCATCCGGTGGATGGCCAATGTGTCGCTGAGCTACGACCACCGGCTGATCGACGGTGCCGACGCTGAGCAGTTCATGGTTCGTGTCAAGCAGACGCTGACCGACTCCTCCTGGGAGGAGCTGTCGGCGTACTTCCCCTCGCCGTCGTGACTCCTGAGGTGACGGCGGGCCGCCGGCCGGCCGACGCCGAGCTCCCGTCGCGCTTCGCACGCAAGGGCTCCGAGCGCGCGGATCGTAAGTCGGACCGCGGATCCCGACGGGAAGCCAGGAGGCCCGAGCGTCGCGGCGCGAACGGCGACGGCGACGGCGACTTAGAATCGACGGCGTGTCGAAGCGACGGCTGCGCGCCGGATTCGTCGGCCGGTTCTCCTATGCAGACGGGCTCGAGCTCCAGGAGCGGGCGCGAACGCGCCTGCTCGAGAGCCGAGCTGCGCCTGGCGCCGCGAGCCGCGAGGAGACGCTCCTGCTGCTCGAGCATCCGCACGTCTACACCCTGGGCCGGAACGCCCGCGCCGTCGACGTCAAGGCGACCGCCGACTGGCTGGCGAGGCACGGCGTCGAGGTGCACGAGACCGACCGCGGCGGCCAGGTCACCTACCACGGGCCGGGGCAGCTGGTCGGCTACCCGATCGTCGACCTCGACCCCGACCGCCGCGACCTCCGGCGCTATGTGCGCGACCTGCAGCAGGTGCTGATCGCGGGCCTCGCCGAGCTCGGGATCGAGGCGTTCTCCGGCGAGGACGCCGCCGCGATCGGGATCTGGGTCGAGGGCGCGGGCGGGCGGGAGAAGATCGCCTCGATCGGCGTTCACGTCAAGCGGTGGATCACCACCCACGGCTTCGCGCTCAACGTGACGAGCGACCTCTCGATGTTCGGCGGAATCGTCGCCTGCGGGCTCCCCGGCGTCACCATGACCTCGATCGCGCAACAGCTCGGCTCGGCGCCCGGATTGACGGAGGTGGCCTCGATCGTAGCCGCCCGGTTCGCGCGAGTGTTCGATCGGGAGCTGCTGCCGCTGGATCGCGCCGACGCGACGAGCTGGCTGCGCCCGCCGGCCTCTGCGGCCTCTTCCTCGGCGGCGGGACCGCCGGTCCGGTGAGAGGCGAGCTCAGCGTCGGGCTCTCGGCCGTCATCGTGGCGGTCACCGAGGAGGTGCCGCGGATCCTCACCGTCGAACGCAGCGAGTGGGGACGCGCACGCCATCCGGCGCTGCCCTTCGGCCCGCTCGATCCGCTCGGCGACCGCACCCTGGAGCTCGGCCTGCGCGGCTGGGTGCGCGAGCAGACCGGTCTCGAGCTGGGCTACGTCGAGCAGCTCTACACCTTCGGCGATCGCGATCGCGCCGACCGGCCGGTCGCCAACGGGGCCAGCACCCCCCGCATCCTGTCGGTCGCCTACCTCGCGCTGGTGCGCGAGAGCGAAGGCGGGACCGACGGCGACGCAGCCTGGCGCGATGCCTATCGCTTCCTGCCCTGGGAGGACTGGCGAGCGGGGAGGCCGAGGTCGCTTCAGTCGAGCATCGAGCCGGCGCTTCGGGCCTGGGCGAGCCAGGCGGAGGCGCCGGGTGCCCGCGCCGCACGAACCGAGCGCCTGGAGATCGCCTTCGGCTTGGGGCGCAGCCGCTGGGATGCCGAGCGGGTGCTCGATCGCTACCAGCTGCTGTACGAGGCAAAGCTGGTGGCGGAGGCGGTGCCGGACGGCGGGTTCGCCGACGGCGGCTTCGGCTCGGCGGCGATGGCGGTCGATCACCGCCGGATCCTGGCGACCGCGCTCGGACGGCTTCGGGGCAAGCTCAAGTACCGGCCCGTGGTCTTCGAGCTGATGCCGGCCGAGTTCACCCTCTTCCAGCTCCAGCACGTGGTCGAGGCGCTGTCTGGAATGCGCCTGCACAAGCAGAACTTCCGGCGCCTGGTCGAGCGCGGCGGTCTGGTCGAGGGAACCGGCAGGATCCACTCGCAGACGGGTGGCCGGCCGGCGGAGCTGTTCCGCTTCCGTCGTGAGGTCCTGCGCGAGCGCCCGGCTCCCGGGGTCGGCCTGCCCGCGGTCGGTTAGCGCCTCTTCGCGATCGATCGGGCCGAGCGGAGCCGGCACGCTCCGAAGGCTCTCGGGACCCCCCTTCGTGGCCGGTAGCGCTTTGACGGTTGACAACCCCTTATGCTCATCGATAGCATAACCAGCGACGGTCGAATATGGCCGTTCTTCTTGGACCCTGCTTATGCTCAAATCGAGCATTACGAGAGGACGAACGTCATGGAGATCGAGACCGCCAACGACAGCGCGCGCGCGCCGAGATCTTTCGTGCCGGAGCTGACTCCCGCCGTCGCGGCGGCGACGCGAGACGTGTGGGAGCGCCTCCGCGGCGTCGTCCCTGAGCTGGAGTGGCCGGTCCACGCTCCCTACGTCCATGCCATCCGCGAGTGGAAGGAGCGCCGCAACGCCGTGATCCTGGCCCACAACTACATGACGCCCGAGATCTTCCACGGCGTGGCGGACCTGACCGGCGATTCGCTGGCGTTGGCCCGCCAGGCCGCTCAGACGGACGCCGACGTCATCGTGTTGTGCGGCGTTCACTTCATGGCCGAGACCGCCAAGCTGCTCAACCCGGAGCGCACCGTCCTGATCCCCGACCGTCGTGCGGGCTGCTCGCTCGCCGCGTCGATCACGGGCGCCGACATCCGCCGCCTTCGCGAGCGCCATCCCGGGGTGCCGGTGGTCACCTACGTCAACACTTCGGCCGAGGTCAAGGCCGAGAGCGACGTCTGCTGCACGTCGTCGAACGCGGTCGAGGTCGTCGAGTCGCTCGGCGCGCCGCGCGTCCTGTTCCTCCCCGACGAGTACCTTGCGGCGCACGTCGCGCAGAACACCGACGTCGAGATCATCCCCTGGCAGGGACACTGCGAGGTCCACGAGCGCTTCACCGGCGAGCAGCTCCGCGAGTACCGGCGCGGCCACCGCGACCTGGTGGTGCTCGCGCATCCGGAGTGCCCGCCCGACGTGCTGGACGAGGCCGACTTCGTCGGCTCCACCTCCGCGATGGTGGAGTGGGTCGGGCGCCGCAAGCCGCAGAAGGTGGTGATGGTCACCGAGTGCTCGATGAGCGACAACGTGGCCGTCGAGCATCCCGAGGTGGAGTTCGTGCGCCCCTGCAACCTGTGCCCGCACATGAAGCGGATCACCCTGCCGAAGATCCTCGACTCGCTGGTCGAGCTCCGGGACGAGGTCACCGTCGATCCTGCCATCGCCAGCCGCGCCCGGCGGGCGGTGGAGCGGATGCTCGAGGTCGGGACGCTGCCGCCGATGCCGGCCGCCAACTGAACCGGACCAGGCTCCTGAAGAAAGGGACACTGCGATGCAGACGCCGGACGAGCGTTGGGACGAGGTGTGCGAGACCGACGTCGTGGTCCTGGGGAGCGGCGCCGCCGGCCTGAGCGCCGCGCTCGGCGCCCTCGACGCGACCTCGGCGCCCCGGGTGACGCTGGTGACCAAGACCCGGCTGGGCGCCGGCTCGACGGCGTGGGCTCAAGGCGGCGTGGCGGTGGCCCTCGCCGCCGACGACTCTCCGCGTCTCCATGCCGAGGACACGCTGAGGGTCGCCCGAGAGCTCGCGGATCCCGACGTCGTGCAGCGGCTGACCGCGGACGGGCCGGAGGCGATTCGGCGGCTGCTCGAGTGGGGAGCGCGCTTCGACCGCGATCCCGCGGCCGGAGTCGACGGAGCGGTGGCGCTCGGGCGCGAGGCGGGCCACCGCCGCCATCGGATCGTCCACGCCGGCGGCGACGCGACCGGCGCCGAGCTGACCCGGGTGCTCACCGATCGTGCTCGCGCGGAGGCGATCGCTCGGGGCTCCCGACTCCTCGTCGAGGAGGACCTGTTCGCAGCCGACCTGCTGCTCTCCGGCGCGCGCGGCCGCGAGCGCGTGGCCGGGGTGCTGGCGATCCGCGAACGCCAGCGGGTCGCGATCCTGGCGCGCGCGGTCGTGGTTGCCACCGGCGGCTTCGGGCAGCTCTTCCTGCACACCACGAACCCACCCGAGGTGACCGGCGACGGCATCGCGATGGCGGCTCGCGCGGGCGCGCGGCTGGCGGACCTCGAGTTCGTCCAGTTCCATCCCACCGCGCTGTGCTGCGACGGCGCGAGCTCCGGCGCGGGCGCGATCGGGCGGCGGGCGCCAGGCCGCGGTGGGCAGACCGTCGAGCCGAATCGGCCCCGCCCGCTCCTGACCGAGGCGCTGCGCGGCGCCGGCGCCCAGCTGGTCGACGCCGCCGGCCGGCGGTTCATGTTCGACGTGCACCCCGATGGCGAGCTCGCCCCGCGCGACGTCGTCGCGCGCGCGCTGTTCGAGCGCGGCGAGCGCGGGCTCGAGTGTCGGCTCGACCTGCGCACCATCGCGCACGCCGATCCGGCGGCGCTCGAGCGGCGGTTCCCGACGGCCTGGCGCGTCTGCCGCGTGCACGGCTTCGATCCGGCATCGGCGCCCGTGCCGGTCGCTCCCGCCGCCCACTACGCGATGGGTGGCGTCTGGGTCGATGCCTGCGGCCGCGCCAGCCTGCCCGGCCTGTGGGCGTGCGGCGAGGCGGCCTCGAGCGGAGTCCACGGCGCCAACCGGCTGGCGTCGAACTCCCTGCTCGAAGCGTTGGTGCTCGGTCGCCAGGTCGGCGCCTCGGCGGCGAGGGGGGCCGCCGGTCCCCGCCCCGGCGCGAGCGGACTGCAGGTGCCGTCCGGCAGCCTTCCTCTGCCGTCCGGCAGGCTTCATCTGCCGTCCGGCAGGCTTCATCTGCCGGCCGCGTCGGCGCCGGCGCGGTGGGGGAGGCGACGCGTCGAGGATCCCGCTCTGCGCCGTCGCATCGGCGAGCTGCTGTGGAGTCACGCCGGCATCGTCCGCAGCGCCGCCGGCCTGACCTTCGCGCTCGCCGAGCTCGGTCGCCTGGAGCCATCGCTGCCGGAGGGTCCGTCCGAGACCCGCAATCTGCTCGAGCTCGGGCGCTGGGTCGCCGCGGCGGCGCTGCTGCGCGAGGAGAGCCGCGGCGCACATCGGCGCTCGGACTTCCCGCAGACGGACTCTACGGCTCGACGGACCTTCGCTTCGGGAGATGAGCTCCTCGACGCCGCGCGGGCGCGTCTAGCGATCGATCGGCGCGAGACACCCGCGGCGGCCGAGGCGGTCCTCCGGTGAGCGGCCTCGCCCTGCCGCCGCCGTTGGTCTGGGAACAGGCGCTGCGGCGCGGTCTGGAGGAGGACCTGGGAACGGCCGGAGATCTCACCACGGATGCCGTCGTTCCCGTGGAGGCGCGCGGCCGCGCGGCGCTGGTGGCGCGGGCGCCGGGTCGCGTCGCCGGCGTCGGCGTCGCCGCGCGAGTCTTCGAGCTGCTCGACGCTGGCGTCACGCTGCGACGGCGCGCACAGGAGGGCGCGGCGATCGATGCAGGAGACCTGCTCGCCGAGGTGGAGGGACCGGCGCGGGCGCTGCTCGTCGGGGAGCGCACCGCGCTCAACCTGCTCGGGCGGCTGTGCGGGATCGCCACCGCGACCCGCGAGCTGGTCGACGCCATCGGCGAAGCCCCGCGCCCGCGGGTGGTGTGCACACGCAAGACGACGCCCGGCCTGCGCGCGCTTGAGAAGTACGCGGTGCGGGCCGGCGGCGGTTGGAACCACCGCTTCGGGCTCGACGACGCGGTGCTGATCAAAGACAACCACATCGCGGTGGCCGGTAGCCTCGAGGAGGCGCTCTCGCGGGTTCGCGCCCGCGTCGGCCATCTGGTGAAGGTCGAGGTCGAGGTCGACCACCTCGACCAGCTCGAGCGAGCTCTCGAGCTCGGGGTCGAGGCCGTGCTGCTCGACAACTTCGAGCTCGACGAGCTGCGTAGAGCGGTGGCGATGTGCGCGGGGCGCGCGGTGACCGAAGCCTCGGGAGGGATCTCGCCCCGAACCATCCGCGAGGTCGCTGCGACCGGTGTCGATCTCGTCTCCTCGGGCCATCCCACCCACAGCGCCCCGGCGCTCGACGTCGGCATGGACTGGATTTCGGCGACGTCGGTCGTCTGAGCCCGGCGCGACCGCGGCGACTCGTCGCGGCCGACGCTCCTCCCGCGCGCGCCCGGGGACGCCGTCCTCCGCGATCCGAGGTGCCCGCTCCGCCCCGCCCTCGGCGTCTCCTGGGTGGCGCCGGAACCGTCGATCCACGCGCGTGCGTGCGAACCACCGGCGTACAATGTCGGGCGATGAGCGAGTCGCTGATCCAGCTCGGGACGGTCTCGCCGGCCCCTCGCGACGGCGCGCTGCCGGCGCGTCGCGCGCGTCGTCCGGAGTGGCTGCGCATTCGGCTGGCGACGCCCGAGCAGTACCGCAAGGTGAAGAGTCTGGTCGAACGCCTCGATCTCCACACCGTCTGCCAGGAGGCGCGCTGCCCCAACATCTACGAGTGCTGGGGCCAGCACGGCACCGCCACCTTCATGATTCTCGGCGACGTCTGCACCCGCCGCTGCGGGTTCTGCGCGGTGACCTCGGGTCGGCCTCCGAAGCCGCCCGATCCTCTCGAGCCCGAGCACGTGGCCGAGGCGGTCGCCGTCATGGGTCTTCGTCATGCGGTGATCACGTCGGTCGACCGCGACGATCTTCCCGACGGCGGCGCGCGGCACTTTGCGGACGTCATCGAGGCCGTGCACCAGCGCAACCCCGGCGCCGCCGTCGAGGTTCTCACCCCCGACTTCCGGCGCGTCCAGGGCGCCCTCGACGTGGTGCTCGGTGCCGCGCCCGAGGTGTTCTCCCACAACATGGAGACGGTGCCCCGGCTCTACCGCCAGGCGCGCCCGGGATCGAGCTACCAGCGCAGCCTCGACCTGCTGCGCGAGGCCGCGCGCCGCCGGCACGCGGCCGAGTACGGGGGCCGGGTCAAGACCGGCCTGATGGTCGGCCTCGGCGAGTCCCCGGCGGAGCTCGCGCAGACGATCCGCGACATCCGCAGCGCCGGGGTCGAGATCCTCACCGTCGGCCAATACCTCCAGCCGACTCGCGAGCACCTGCCCGTCGACCGCTGGGTCCACCCCGAGGAGTTCGACTCGATCCGCGCGCTCGCGATCGAGCTCGGCTTCAGCCACTGCGAATCGGGACCGCTGGTGCGCTCGAGCTACCACGCCCACGAGCACGTCGGGGCGGCCGCCGCCGGTCCGATCTCCTGAGCTCGTCGAGACTCTCGAACCGTTCTCGCATGCTCCGTCGCCTGCTGGGGGTCGCCCTCCCCCTGATCCCGAAGCCGATCGTCCGCCGGGTGGCGAACCGCTACGTCGCCGGCGAGACCCTCGATGCCGCCATCGCCAAGGTGGAGGAGCTCAATCGGCGCGGGCTCGAGGTGACGCTCGCCCTGCTCGGCGAGGAGGTCACCGAGCGCCCCACCGCGGAGGCGGCGGTGGAGGAGTACCTACAGGTGCTCGAGCGTCTCGAGCCGGCCGGCCTGCGCTCCGGCATCTCGATCAAGCTGACCCTGCTCGGGCTCGAGATCGAGGAGGCGTATTGCCGATCGAACCTGATCCGCGTGCTCGACGCGGCGGCCGCCCACGACACCTTCGTACGCATCGACATGGAGGACCACACCTGCACCGACGCGACGCTGCGGCTCTATCGGGAGATGCGCGACCGCTACGGCAATGTCGGCACGGTGCTCCAGGCCTACCTGCGCCGCACGCCGAGGGACATCGAGACGCTGCCCGAGGGCGCCAGCATCCGGCTGTGCAAGGGCATTTACATCGAGCCCGAGGAGGTGGCCTACCACGGCTACGAGGAGGTCCGCCGCGAGTTCGTGCGCGACCTCGGTTTGCTGTTCGATCGCGGCGCGAGGGTGGCGGTCGCCACCCACGACCGCTATCTGGTCGACGCCGCCCGCAAGGAGATCCGCCGGCGCGGCCTGGCCGGGAGCTACGAGTTCCAGACCCTGCTCGGCGTCACCGAGGGGCTGCGAGACGAGCTGCACTCCGAGGGCCATCGCGTCCGCGTCTACGTGCCCTACGGCCGCGACTGGTACGCGTACTCGGTGCGCCGGCTGCGCGAGAACCCTCAGATCGCGGTCTACGTGCTCAAGGCGATGTTCGGTCGGGCGTAGAGCGCTCGTCCCGGAGGATTCGAGCGCGCTGCCAGAGCGCGTCGGACCGGCGCTCATGGTCGCCGACGGGGGTGCCGGCGGTCGCCACTGGGGTGCCGGCGGTCGAGCTGCTAGCGTGCGCCTTCTCAGGACCGAGGACGGGACCGAGCCGATGAACGAACAGACCGACGAGCCGGCCGGCGCGCGACGGATCGCGGTGCTCGGCGCCGGCAAGATGGGGGAGACGCTGATCCGCGGCATGCTGTCGGCCGGTGCGACCAGCGCGGACCGGATCGTCGCGACGGCCGCGCACCAGCCGCGCCTCGACGACCTCGCCCGTCGCCTGGGCATCGCCACCACCCTCGACAACCGGAGCGCGGTCGCCGACGCCGACGTCGTGCTGCTGTGCGTCAAGCCGCAGATGGGGATCAGCGTCATCGAGGAGATCTCGCCGGAGCTGCGCTCGAAGCACCTGGTGATCTCGATCCTCGCTTCGCTGACCACCGGCGCCATCGAGCGCCGCCTGAGTGCCTCGGTGCCGGTGGTGCGCGCGATGCCGAACACCCCGGCGCTGGTGCGCGCCGGGATGACTGCGTTGTGCGCCGGATCGCACGCCGGTCCCGACGCGCTCGAGATCGCGGCGCAGCTGTTCGAGCCGCTGGGGCGGACTCTGGTGATCGAAGAGAAGCACTTCGACGCGGTCACCGGCCTGTCGGCGAGCGGTCCCGCCTTCGTCTATCTCATGATCGAGTCGCTCGCCGACGGCGGCGTCAAGGTCGGGCTGCCGCGAGGAGTCGCCACCGAGCTGGCGGCGCAGGCCTGCCTGGGCGCGGCGCGCATGGTGCTCGAGACCGGCGCCCATCCGGCGCTGCTCAAGGACGAGGTGACGACGCCGGCGGGGTGCACCGTCGACGGGCTGCTGCAGCTGGAGGCCGGCGGCGTCCGGGTCACCCTGATCAAGGCGGTGGTCGAGGCGCGGGCGCGCGCGGGCGAGCTGGTCCAGGACGACTAGCCTCTGAATCTGCGGAGGGCACCGGTGCTCCGACAGCTCTACGTCAAGAACCTGGCGGTCGTCGAGGAGGCGCGCGTCGACCTCGACGGTGGCCTCTGCGTGGTCACCGGCGAGACCGGCGCCGGCAAGTCGCTGGTCGTCGATTCGCTTTCGCTGCTCGGCGGTGCGCGCGCCAGCTCCGACCTCATCCGCACCGGCGCCGAGGTGCTGACCGTGGTCGGAGTGTTCGAGGCGACCGGCGACCCTCCCTGGGCCGCGATGCTGCGCGAGGCCGGTCTCGACTTGGACGCTCGGGAGCTGGTCGTGCGCCGCGAGGTTTCGCGCAGCGGCCGCAACCGCGTCTACCTCGACGATCAGCCGGTGGCGTTGCGCACGCTCAGCCACATCGCGCCGACGCTGCTGCGCATCCACGGCCAGCGGGAGGAGCTGGATTTGATCGAGCCCGAGCTCCAGCGCCGCTGGCTCGACCGCTCCGGCGGCGAGGAGGCGCAGGCCCTGCTCAACCGCTGCGGCGACTCGTACGCCGCCTGGCGGGCGGTCGCCGATCGCCTCGAGCGCCTGACCGGGGACGAGCGCGCGCGGGAGCAGCGCCTCGACCTGCTGCGTTTCCAGCTCGGCGAGATCGAGGCGGCCTCGCTGGTGCGGGGTGAGGAGGTCGAGCTCCGCCAGGAGCGCGAGCTGCTGCGTAACAGCGAGGAGATCACCAGGACCCTGGGCGACGCGGTGCTCGCCCTCTCCGATGACGAGGAGGCCTCGGCGACCACCGCTCTCGGGCACGCCCGTAGCGCGCTGGCCACTCTCCTGCGCTGGGACGCGCAGGCTCGCGGCTCGCTGGAGGAGGTCGAGGAGCTCTTGGCGCGCGCCGACGACCTCGCGAACACACTGCGCGCGCGCCTCGAGAAGCTCGACACCGAGCCTGGACGCCTCGACGTGATCGAGGACCGCCTGGCTCTGCTCGAGCGTCTGCTGCGCAAGTACGGGAGCGCGCACGCGGCGACCAGTGACGAGGTGCTCGACCTCGCCCAGCGCCTGGAGAGCGAGATCGACGAGCTGACCTTCGATGACGAGCGGGTCGAGGCGCTGCGGGCAGAGTGCGACCGGCGTCTGAGCGAATATCGCGACGCGGCGTTCGCGCTGTCGCGGGCGCGGACGCGTTGGGCACGGGAGCTCGAGATCGCGGTTGCCGAGCAGCTCGCCGAGCTGGCGTTGCCGCGCTCGCGCTTCCTGGTCCGGCTGGTGTACCGCCGCCGTTCCGACAGTCCCCTCGAGATCGAAGGGGAGCTGGTCGAGCTCGGCGCCGAAGGCATCGACCAGGTGGTCTTCGAGCTCTCGTTCAACCCGGGCGAGGAGCCGCGCCCCCTCTCGAAGGTGGCGTCCGGCGGCGAGCTGGCGCGCGTATACCTCGCGCTCCAGGTGGCGGTGCGCGGCGAGGGCAACGCCGAGCCGTCGACTCTGGTCTTCGACGAGGTCGATGCGGGTCTCGGCGGCGCCCAGGCGTCGGTGGTCGGGCGCAAGCTGCGCGCGCTCGGCGCCGGCGGGCAGGTCCTCGCCGTGACCCATCTGCCCCAGGTTGCGAGCGCGGGCCATCATCAGTTCCGGGTCAAGAAGAGCGTCGAGGGAGAGCGTACGCGGGTCGCGGTCGAGGCGCTCACCGAGGACGGCCGCGTCGACGAGATCGCGCGCATGCTCGCCGGCGAGCGCCTCACTGAAGCCTCGCGCTCGCAGGCGCGGGAGCTGCTCGCCGAGTCCCAGGCGGCGCCCGCGCCCGAAGCGCTCGGCGATCGGGCTGCGGGCAGGAAGGCCCGGGCGAGCTCCACTCCTCGATCGGCTCGCGAGCGCCGGAGCCGAGACCGCTCGGCGTGAGCGTCCGGCACTGGCGCTTCGGCGACGACGAGGCCGTCGTTCGTTCGGTCGTCGAGCGCGGCGGCATCCTGCTCTTCCCGACCGAGTCGAGCTACGCGGTCGGGGTCGATCCGCGCTCCCAGAGCGCTGTCGAGGCGGTCTACCGGCTCAAGGAGCGCGAGCGCGGCAAGCCGCTGGGGGTGGTGGTCGCGGATCCGGATCAGGCGATCGGGCTCGGCGTGCGCGCCGACGATCCCGCCTTCCGCTGGGCCTGCCGGTACTGGCCGGCGGCGCTCTCGGTCCTGGTGACCGTCGAGCGTCGGTTGCCGGCGATGGGAGACGCCGAGCTCCTCTCCGTTCGCGTCCCCGATCACGCCGGGCTGCGGGGGCTGCTCGCGGCGGTCGGACCGCTCACGGCGACCTCGGCCAACTCCGCCGGACACACGCCGATCGTCGACCCGGGGGAAGCTTCGAGCTGGGTTTCGCGTTGTCTCTCGTGCATGTCCACGAGCGGCGTCGGCACCGTCGACTGCGTGACGGTGGACGCCGGAGTCCTCCCCGGCGGCGCGCCCTCGACCGTGGTAAGTTGGGTGGTCCTTCCGCCGGGCGGTGGACGCCCCGAGATGATCCGGGCCGGTCGCTTCCCCTGGCCTGCCAGGCCCGCTCCATCCGATGGAACCTGAACGAAACCCGAAGCCCGCACCGACGCTGTCGCTCGCTGCTCGTCGCGCGATCTCGTGGGGCCGTCGTACGGTGCGCCGCGTGACGTCTGTCGCCATCTCGACAGAGAGCGGAGCCGCACTCCGATCCGTGAGTTGCTCGGCCAGCGGCTCGCGGTCTGCGATCTCCTCCGTGATCCACGGCTCCTGGGTCCCCGCTCGTCGCGCCGACGAACAGCGGCCTCGCGTTCTTCCGCAGCCGATGTGGAAATCGCTGTGGATTCGTTCCGCAAGTGCTTCGCAGATCGAGTCCTCTCCAGAATGCACCGAAACGTGTGCATCCGACCGGACACGAGCTCGCCGCCGGCGGGCCCCCCGCGCGCTCTGCGGTCCACTCGTCTCGGCGTTCGCTCTCCTGTCGGCGCTCGGCTCGACCCTGGTCGCTCAGGGCGGGCACGGTATCGAGAGATCGAGTATCGAGAGATCGAGTATCGAGAGATCGAGCGTCGAGAGCTCCGGCCTCGAGAGCGGTGCCGAAGCGCGCGGCGTCGAGCGCGAACGCGCCACCATCGGGCTCGACGAGATCGAGCGCGGTCAGGCCGGCTACGGCTTGTCGGTGTTCTCCGGCTCGGCGCCGGAGCGCTTCGACGTCGAAGTGATCGGCGTGCTCCGCGAGTTTCGTCCCGGTATGAGCTACGTGCTCGCGCGCTTGAGCGGTCAAGGGCTCGAGGAGAGCGGGGTGGTCGCCGGCATGAGCGGGAGCCCGGTGTACATCGACGATCGGTTGGCCGGCGCCGTCGCCTTCTCCTGGAACTTCTCGACCGGAGCCATCGCCGGGATCACACCGATCGAGGACATGCAGTCGCTGTCGACGCTGGCGCGCGGCGCCTCCCCGGCGCGCCCCTCCTCGCGTCTTGGTGAGATGTCGACTCTGCGGCTCCTGCTGGAGCCGCAGCTCCCCCACGAGCTGCTCGCCGAGCAGATCGAGTTGCTGCGCACTCGGATCGACCTCCTCGAGGGTGCCTCCTCGACACTGCAGTTCTCGGCGACCGGTTATCAGGGGGTGCCCCGCGACCTCCTGTCGCGCGCCTTCGGCGCCGTTGCGCCTTCGGGCCGTGCGTCGGATCTGCACGAGCTCCCGGCCTTGCAGCCGGGCTCTGCGGTCACCGCGGTCCTGGTGGGCGGCGACCTGTCGATCAGCGCGACCGGAACGGTCACCGATCTAGAGGACGACCATCTGGTGGCGTTCGCGCACCCCATCTACGGGCTGGGTCCGGTGCGGGTGCCGATGGCGAAGGCCGAGGTGTTGACGGTCGTGCCGTCGCGGTTCTCGTCGTTCAAGGTCTCCAACGTCGGCGAGGTGATCGGCGCCATCGACCAGGACCGGATCGCGGGCGTTCGCGGCCTGATCGGCGCCGAGGCGCCGACCGCGAGCCTGTCGATCACGCTCGAGCGGGCGACCTCGCCGGGATCGAGCGAGCGCGAGGAGATCGCCTCCTACGACCTCGAGATCGCCGACGTCCCGATGCTGCGCCCGACGCTGTCGGCGGTCACCATGCTGCAGGCTCTCGAGCGTGCTGCGTACTCGTCGGGCGAGCAGTCGATCGACTTCGAGGGGACTTTCGAGGTCAGCGGCTATCCGCCGCTGGTGATGCGGCAGGTCTTCAACGGTCCCAACGCCGGCATGGATGCGGCGATCCAGGTGCTCTCGGTGGTGGGCTTCCTCGAGCTCAACGACTGGGAGGACGTCGACGTCGAGGCGATGAGGGTCTCGCTCGTGCAGCACGAGGGGAATCGCCTCGCCACCGTCACCGGCGTGCACGCCGATCGGCGCCAGGTGCGCCCAGGTGAGCGCGTAGCCATCCACTGTCAGCTCCGGGCCTACGACGGCTCGATCAGCACGCACGTAGTGGACGTCGTCGTCCCCGACGACGCGCCGCCCGGGCCCTACTACCTGTTCGTTGGCGACGCCGCCACCATCGATGGCGTGCGCCAGCAGATCGAGCCGATGGAGCCCGCGAGCTTCGGCGAGGCGCTCGAGGTTCTGCGCGGCTTCCAGGCCCGCGACCAGATCGCCGTGCTCGGGGCGCGCGCCGCGCGCGGCCTGGTGGTCTCGGGCCAGGCGATGCCCGATCTCCCCGACTCGATGCGCTCGATCTGGGGTGCGGCGTCCCCCGTGCAGGTCAAGCCGCTGTCGCTGGCGATCTCGCAATACCAGCTCGAGGAGGTGGGCGTTCCCCTCCAGGGCGCCGAGCGCATCGATCTGACGGTCCTCGAGCGAGAGGTCGGTGGTGCTCGGGCACACTGAGCGCCTCGAACCGTCCGCCGTCCAGCGATCCTCCTCCCAATTGACCGGGCAGCGGAGGACCCGCTCGACCCGTCGCGGCATACGACCGGCTCTCGCCGGAACGGCTGCCGTCCTGCTCGCGCTGAGCCCGATCGCTTCGTCGCTCTCGGCGAGCAAGGTCAAGATCTTTCGGATGTCCGGGGCGGAGAGCTTCCTCGAGGGCGAGCTCGACGGCCTGAGTCTCGATCCGTTCGGCGTCCTCCAGCTCGCCGATCGTGTGGAGCGGGCGGTGCAGCTGGAGCAGCCCTACCTGCTGTCGGCGGTTGCGCTCGGGGACGATTGGGTGGTGGGCACCGGCAACGACGGCGAGGTGCTGCGTCTCGGCCGCGACGGTGGCGTCGAGCGGCTGTTCGACGCGCCGGAGGACCAGGTGCTCGCGTTGCTCGCCGAGCCCGACGGCTCGCTCCTGGCGGCGACCTCCCCCGACGGCAAGGTCTACCGCATCGGCGCCGACGGCACCTCCGAGGTGCTGGTCGAGCCCCGGGAGCGCTACGTCTGGGCGCTGGCGCGCGACGCCGCGGGAAGGCTGCTCCTCGCCACCGGGAACTCGGGCAAGCTCCTGCGCTGGGATGGCGAGGCGCTCGAGACCGTCTTCGACTCCGACGACAGCCACGTCCGGTCCCTGCTGGCCCGCCCCGACGGGTCGGTGCTGGCCGGGACCGCCGGGGAGGGACTGGTCCTCGAGATCGGCGCCGACGACTCGGTGCGCACGCTCTACGACGCCGCGCAACCCGAGATCTCGGCTTTCGCGATCGGCGGCTCGGGCGAGGTCTACGCCGCGGCGCTCGCCTCGGAGGGCAGCCAGGTCGAGCTCAAGCCTTCCGGTAGCTCTTCGAGCGGCTCGAGCGGCTCGAGCGACGACGGCTCCTCCTCGAGCCCGTCGGACGCGCCGGCCGACGCGGTGGCCGCCGGCAGCCGGCCCACCGGGTTCAAGGGAGCACGCAGCGAGGTCCTGCGGATCGAGCCGGACGGCAGCGTCGAGCCGATCTGGAGCTTCGATCAGGAGACCGTCTTCTCGATGCTGTGGCAGGGGAGGCTGTGGGCGGGCACCGGGATGGACGGCAAGCTCTACAGCTACCGCGCCGGGCAGATGGTCCTCGAGCAGGAGGTCGAGGAGCTGCAGATCGTGGCGATCCTGCCGTCCTCGGCGTCCTCGCCGGCCTTCGCGACGACCAATGCCGCCGCCGTCTACCGGCCGGCGGGGGAGCGGCGACCGAGCGGATCGGCTACCAGCAAGGTGCTCGACGCCGGGGCGATGGCCCGCTTCGGCTCCCTCCACTGGCAGGGCGAGATCCCCCAGGGATCGAGCCTCTCGTTTCGCTTTCGCAGCGGCGTCAGCCCGAATCCCGACCGCACCTGGTCGCAATGGACCGGCGAGAGGAGCGCCGGGGTGGGACGCAGCGGCGAGCTGTCGCTCGACGGTCTGCCCCGCGGACGCTACGTCCAGTGGCAGGCGATCGTGACCGGAGGCGGCGGCGACGATCCCTCCCTCTCCACCGTCGAGCTCAGCTACCTCCAGGAGAACCGCAAGCCGAGGATCACGGAGCTCACCGTGCTCGCGCCGGGCCAGATCCTGGTGCCCAGCAACTTCAATCCCGGCAACCAGGCCTTCGAGCCCAACCATCCGAACCGCGACGGCATCTTCACGACGCTCGGCGAGGGCGACGAGAGCGATCGCACCAAGACCCTGTGGAAGCTCGGCTACCGCACGCTCCAGTGGAAGGCCGACGATCCCAATGACGACCAGCTCGAGTACCGGCTGTCGGTGCGCTCGGCGGGCGCCGCACCGGACACTCCCTGGCTGGAGATCGCGGACGAGATCGAGGACTCCTATCTGAGCTTCGACTCGACGGTCCTCCCCGATGGCCTCTATCGCTTCAAGCTCACCGCCAGCGATCGTCCCTCGAACGCCGAGCAGGGGACCGAGATCGCCGAGCGCACCAGCGAGGTCGTGGCGGTCGACCACAGCGCCCCGGTCGTGGGCGCGGTGGAGCGTCGCGGCGGCGCGTTCGAGGTCGAGGTCACCGACGCGCTGAGCCCGCTCCGTCAGGCGCAGGTGTCGATCGACGCGGGTCGCTGGGTCGACGTGGCCGCGCTCGACGGCCTGGTCGACTCGCGCAACGAGCGCCTCCGCATCGAGGTTCCGGAGGGGGCGCAGGTCGTTCTGCTCCGGCTCGGCGACGCGGCCTTCAACGCGACCACGGTCGACCTGCTCGCGGTCTCGCCCGCCGACGGCACGGTCGCCGAAGGCCGCGGTGGGCGCGGGAGGCCCCCGTGAGCGGGGAAGGGGAGGGGAAGGTCGCGGTCCTCCCGGGCTCCTTCGATCCGCCCCACGTCGGCCACCTCGATCTGATCGAGCGCTCGCGCCTGCTGTTCGATCGGCTCTACGTCGCGGTGCTCGACAACGAGTCCAAGCAGCCGTTGTTTCCGGTCGCCGAACGCATCGCCATGCTCGAGGAGCTGACTGCGACCTGGGACGATTGCGTCGTCGAGAGTTTCTCCGGACTCCTCGTCGAGTACGCGCGCTCGCGGGGCGCGATCGCCGTGATCCGGGGGCTGCGCTCGGTGACCGACTTCGACTACGAGCTGCCGATGACGCGGATGAACCGTCACCTGGCGCCGGGCGTCGACACCCTCTACCTGCTCGCCACCGCCGACCACTCCTCGCTCTCCAGCAGCCTGATCAAGGAGGTCGCGCGTCTCGGCGGCGACGTCTCCGGTTTGGTGCCGCCGGTGGTGCTGGCGCGGCTGCGGGCGGCGCTGAGGCCGTAGCGCGCCTCGTCCGGGCGTGGCGGCGGCAGCGGCGAGCCGAGCGAGCAGAGTCGGCCGCCAACCCCGCCGAGGCGAGCGCGACCTCAAGATCCTCCGGACCACGATGGAGCCCTCGAACCCGCAGCCGGTGCGTCGTGCGCTCGACCGCTTCCTCGACGCGATCGAGGTGGAACGAGGTCTCTCGCGCAACACCGTCGACGCCTATCGCCGGGACCTGGTGCGCCTGGCCGAAGACCTCGAGCGCTCGGGATCGTCTCTCGAGCAGGCGGGGCCGCGCGAGCTCGCCGCCCACGTGCGAGCGCTGCGCAAGAGGGGGCTCTCCACCCGCTCGATCGCCCGGGCGCTGTCGGCGATGCGGCAGTTCTACGCCTTTCTGCGCCAGAACGGCGACCGCGACGACGATCCGGCCGGCGACCTCGAGCCCCCCCGTCGATTCCAGACGCTGCCCAAGGTGCTCACCGAGCGCCAGGTCGAAGCGCTGCTCGCGCGCCCCGACGTCGCCACGCCGCTGGGGCGTCGCGACCGCACCATGCTCGAGCTGCTCTACGCGACCGGGCTGCGGGTGAGCGAGCTGGTCGGGCTGACGCTGCCGCAGCTCCGGCTCGACGGCGGATTCCTCATCGCCTACGGCAAGGGATCGAAGGAGCGGATCGTACCGATCGGCGAGCGCGCCGAGGAGTGGGTGCGCGACTATCTCGGCATGGTGCGGCCCCAGCTGTGCTCGAAGCGCGGCGAGACGCTGTTCGTCAACGCTCGCGGCGGACCGCTCACCCGCCAGGGCTTCTGGAAGATCCTGAGACGCTACGGCGCAGAGGTCGGCATCGACGACGTCTCCCCCCACGTCCTGCGCCACTCCTTCGCCACCCACCTGCTCGAGCACGGCGCCGACCTGCGCGCGGTCCAGATGATGCTGGGACACGCCGACGTCTCGACCACCCAGATCTACACCCATATCCACCAGCAGCGCCTGCGTTCCCTCTACGACCGCTTCCACCCCCGCGCGTAGCCGGAGCGGCGTCTCGCGAGCGGCATTTTGGCAGCCCGACGAGACGCTTCGACCCGTATCCCCCCCAGTGCAGCCTACGCCTGCGCAGGTTGGGTGTCCGCGGATACCCGCGTCCCAGCGGCTACGGTGGTTGCTCGCGGTGCGGTGCTGGTCAGACGCTCCGACGCGCATCCCAGTGCGCCTTGGCGGCTCGAGCTGCACGCCCTGGATCCGGGAGCGTCTTCGAGGAGCACGGCGGTGGTGGCGGGCGCACCCAACACGGATGCCCTCCCGTTCGTATAGCCTTTGTACAGATGGCGTCTTCATCCCGTCCCTCGCGCTGCCGCCTGGCCGCCCTCGTCGTGGGCGCGCTGGGGGTCGGTGTCGCCGCGCCGGCCGGCGCCGAGCTCGTGGTGCTCGCCAACGGCGCCGTGATGCGCGTCGACGGCTACGAGCTGCGGGGCGACCGGCTTCGATTCGGTCTGCGCTCAGGGGGCTTCGTCACTCTCGAGGTCGAGCGGGTCGAGCGGATCGTCGACGACGAGATCGAGCCTGAGCCCATCGCGGTCGCGGGAGTCCCGGAGACGTCCTTCTCGCTCGCCTTCGCGGAGGGCCAGGTCGCCCCCGAGACGCCGTTCGGCGACCTCCTGCTCGAAACCAGCCGCCGACATGCGCTCAACCCCATGCTGCTCGCCGCCATCGCCCGCGCCGAGTCCGCCTGGGACTCGAGCGCGCTCTCGCACAAGGGCGCGCGGGGGCTGATGCAGGTGATGCCGGCGACCGCCGAGCGCTTCGGGGTGAGCTCCAGCGATCTGTGGGACCCGGCACGCAACGTCGAGGCCGGGGCGCGCTACCTGCGCTTCCTGGTCGACCGCTTCGAAGGCGACCTGACCCGGGTGCTGGCCGCCTACAACGCCGGTGAGGGCGCGGTCGATCGCCACGGCGGCGTGCCGCCCTATCGCGAGACCCGCGGCTACGTCGCCAAGGTCCTGGCGTTCCTCGATCTCGCCAGCGCGCCGACCTCCTGAGCCGCCCTCGCCGTCGAGCTCGGGGCTCGTCCGCCCGGGCATCGTTCGAGCACAGCCTCAGGCGTTCGGGGGTGGCGGAGTCCCTCGAGGAGCTCGGCGCCGCGGCAGCGTATCTGACGGAGGCGAGCCGACTGAGGGACGGCGATCGCCCGACCCCTTCTACTCCGGTGCGCCGACCGGCTCGCTCTCCACGCCGAGCTCGACCTCCTCCGAGAGCTCTGGTTCGACGGAGCGACCTAGGTAGCGGACCACCACCATGGTGCGATCGTCGTCCGCGGCGCGCTCGCCGGTGTGCTCGCGCACCGCCGCGAGCAGCCGGTCACGGACGGCGCTCGCCGACTGCCCTTCGCCGGCGAGGGCCTGTGCCGCGCGCTCGTAACCGAAGGCGTCGTCGCTGTCGTCGAACGCCTCGATGAATCCGTCCGAGAGCCACACCAGCACGTCGCCGGGCTCCAGCTCGACCCGCCGGCGCCCGTAGCGGCCGTCGAGCGTGCCGAGGGGGGTGCCCGGGAGCAGGATCTCTTCGACCTCGCCTTCGCGCAGCAGGTAGGTCGGCGGATGACCTGCGTTGGTGATCTCGGCGATTCCTCGCTCGACGTCGATCAGGGTCAGCGTGGCAGTGACGAACGAGCGACGGTCCCTCTCGTGGGAGCGCACCAGCCGGTCGAGGGAGGCGAAGAGGCGATCCGGCGGGTGACGCTCCTGGACCAGGGTGTCGATCGCGGCCTTGATCATGGCCATGCGCAGACCCGCCGAGAGCCCGTGTCCGGCGACGTCGGCGACCACCACGGCGAGGCGCTCCTCCCGCTCCCTCAGCTCCAGAAGGTCGAAGTAGTCGCCGCCGATCGCGGCGCTGGGCTCGAAGTAGGTGGCGACCTGGATCCCGCGGCGGGCGGCGAAGTCACTGGGCAGCAGACTCTTCTGCAGCTCCTGGGCGATGCGCAGCTCCTGCTCGAGCCGCTCGCGGCTCGCCGTCTGCTCGACCAGCGACTCGAGGTTGGCCGTCATCTCGTTGAACGAGCTCTGCAATCGCCCGATCTGGTCGCTGCGCTTGACCGGGATGCGCACCGAGAAGTCCCCTTCTCGGACCCGTTCGGTGGCCGCGCTCAACCGGTTGACGGCGCGGCTGATCCCCAGGATGAGCAGGATCGCCATGAAGGCGGCCACGATGTAGAGGTCGAACAGCAGGAAGGCCGGAACGATGAATGCGAGCCAGGCGATGGCGTCGATCTCGGAGGAGCTCGAGACCAGATTGCGCAGCACCACGCTGAGCGGCGCGAACAGGGTGGCGGCGACGTTGCGCTGGAGGATCTCGCCGCTGGCGAGCTCGTGCAGCGCTCCGGCGGCTTCGATCCCGATGATCATCCTGCGGACCGGGACGGCGCGCTCCGCGTAGAACTCCTGGAGCGAATGGTCGTTGGCGTCCTGCCGGGCCGGTTGGAACACCCACTCTTCGCTCCCGAGGCTGACGGTCACGGCGCCCGAGGCGTCCTCGGCGGCGCGATCGGTGAGCTCGACCCAGACCTCGGCGCGCCGGCTCAGCTCGCGCTGGAGCTCGCCGTCGAACACGGCCAGGACACCATAGCGGCCGCGCGCCACCGCCGCCGCCAGCGACACCCGTCGGCGGCCGGCACCCTCGTCGTCGTCGAGCTCGACCAGGGGCAGCCGGGTGCGCGCGGCCGGGTCGAGCGCGAGATCCGTCTCGTTCTCGAGCCACTGCGGCCATTCGGCCGGCGCGCTCGAGGGGTCGCCGACCAGCCGGCCGTCCCGATAGAAGGCGAAGGTCACCTCGGGCAGCGGCGCGTCGAAGGAGGCGCCCGAGGCCCAGGCGTCGGCGGCGAGCGTGGTGGTGGTCGCCACCTCGGCCGAGAGCGTGGCGAGCTCGGTGCGGAACAGGTGCGAGAGGAAGAACCCGCTCAGCAGATATCCGCCGACCATCAGGATCGCGATCGCGATCGGAATCGGGACCACGCCGATCAGCAGGTAGCTGAACGCCAGCCGGCGACCGGCTCGCCACAGCAGCCGACGAAGCCCGCGGACGATCAGCCACAGGAGGAGCGCCGTCCCCAGGCCGATCAGGACCAGCGTTCCGCAGCCCTGCAGGATCGGTATGTCGAGCAGGACCGCCAGCAGCGAGCCGGCGGCGAGGCCTCCGAGAACCACCCAGAGCCAACGATGCGACCGCGAGCTCACGTCGGAGAAAGCCTATCGCGCGCTCCGCGGGCGCTGTCGCGAGCCACCTTCGTCCTACGCCGGTTCCTCCGGCTCGGTTTCGTCCCGGTGATGGGAGTCGCCAAGTTTCGATGCGGCGGCCCTTTACGGTCGATAAGTCGACGCGCAAGAATAGGTTCCGCAGTCCGTACCACCAAGCCGTCGGTCGACCCGAGCCCGAGACTCTGCGCATAGGAGCGGTCGATCGACGTTGCCGTCGGCCACCCCGGGAAGGATCGACCGTCCATCTGGAGTTATTGTCCTGCGGGCCCTAAGATGGCCCCTCCGGCGTGCGCGCCGAGGAGATTTCTGATGACCCTTCCCATCGCCCGAGACCAGTCGAAGTCCGAGCGCGAACGACTCTCCGAGGTCGTGATCCGGTTCGCCGGCGACTCGGGTGACGGCATGCAGCTCACCGGCACGCAGTTCACCAACACCTCGGCGCTGCTCGGTAACGACCTCTCGACGCTGCCCGACTTTCCCGCCGAGATCCGCGCTCCGGCCGGGACCCTGCCCGGCGTGTCGGCGTTCCAGGTGCGCATCGCCGACTACGACATCCACACACCCGGCGACGCGCCGGACGTGCTGGTGGCGATGAACCCGGCCGCGCTCAAGGCCAACCTGGGCGACCTCAAGCCCAACGGGGTGATCATCGTCAACTCCGACGAGTTCACCGAGCGCAACCTCAAGAAGGCGGGCTACGATACCTCGCCGCTCGAGGACCAGTCGCTGTCGGGCTATCGCCTGTTTCAGGCCGACGTCACGACGATGACGCGCCGCGCGCTCGAGGACACCGACCTCGACGTACGCACCAAGGATCGCTGCAAGAACCTGTTCGCGCTCGGCATGGTGTACTGGCTGTTCAGCCGGCCGATGGACAACACGGTCAAGTGGCTGCGTGCGAAGTTCAAGCGGCGCCCCGAGATCGCCGAGGCCAACGTCGCCGTGCTCAAGGCGGGCTGGAACTTCTGCGACATCACGCAGCTCTTCCAGGTGCGCTACGAGATCGAGCCGGCGGCGCTCGAGCCCGGCACCTATCGCAACATCCACGGCAACTCGGCGCTCGCCCTCGGCCTGATCGCGGCCAGCCGCCGCAGCGGGCTGCCGCTCTTCCTCGGCGCCTACCCGATCACCCCGGCCAGCGACGTTCTCCACGAGCTCGCGCGCTACAAGCAGTACGGCGTGACGACCTTCCAGGCGGAGGACGAGATCGCGGCGGTGTGCGCGGCGGTCGGCGCCTCGTTCGGCGGCTCGCTCGGCGTCACCTGCTCGAGCGGTCCCGGGATCGCGCTCAAGGCGGAGGCCATGAACCTGGCGCTGGTGGTCGAGCTGCCGCTGGTGGTCTGCGACATTCAGCGCGGCGGCCCGTCGACCGGTCTTCCGACCAAGACCGAGCAGGCGGACCTGCTCCAGGTCATGTTCGGGCGCAACAGCGACTCGCCGCTGCCGATCGTGGCCGCCTCGTCGCCGGCCGACTGCTTCGACACCGCGCTCGAGGCGGTGCGCATCGCGGTGCGCCACATGGTCCCGGTGGTGTTGCTCTCCGACGGCTACATCGCCAACGGCTCCGAGCCGTGGAAGCTGCCCCAGGTCGAGGACCTCCCGGACCTGCGGGTGGACTTTCGGACCGACCCCGAGAGCTTCCTGCCCTACGAGCGCGACCCGGAGACGCTGGCGCGGCCGTGGGCGATCCCGGGCACCCCTGGTCTCGAGCATCGGGTGGGGGGTCTCGAGAAGCAGGACCGCACCGGCAACGTCTCCTACGATCCCGCCAACCACGATTTCATGGTGCGCACTCGCGCCGAGAAGGTCGCTCGCGTCGCGCGCGAGATCCCGCCGCTCGAGGTCCACGGCAGCCCCGAGGGCGGCAAGCTGCTGGTCGTGGGCTGGGGGAGCACGCTCGGCGCGATCACGGGCGCGGTCGCTCAGGCGCGGCGAGACGGGCTCGACGTCAGCCGCGTGCACCTGCGCCACCTCAACCCGCTGCCGTCGGACCTCGCCGACGTGCTCCAGCGCTACGAGCGGGTGCTGCTCCCCGAGATGAACCTCGGTCAGCTCGCGATGCTGCTGCGCGCGACCACCCTCTATCCGATCGAGAGCTACACCAAGGTCCAGGGCAAGCCGTTCACGCGGCAGGAGATCCTGGACAGGATCCGGACCATGGCGTGACGCGATCCCGCGAGGGCCCCGTCGTCCTCTCCCGGCTGATGACGGCGAGCTCTCACCGATCCTCACGCCGGACGATCACGCCCAGCCGGAGCGCGCGCAGGACGCTGCTCCAGCCTCGACGGCAGGCGCCACAGCACGGAGGCTCGACATGAGCACGGATGCAACGACCCTCACCAAGAAGGACTTTCAGACCGACCAGGAGGTCCGGTGGTGCCCGGGCTGCGGGGACTACGCGATCCTCTCCGCGGTCCAGGGGCTGTTCCCGGAGCTCGGCATCCCGCGAGAGAAGCTGGTGATCGTGTCGGGGATCGGCTGCTCGAGCCGCTTTCCGTATTACATGAACACCTACGGCTTCCACTCGATCCATGGGCGCGCCCCCGCGGTCGCTACCGGTCTCAAGATGACCCGGCCCGACCTCCAGGTCTGGGTGGTCACGGGAGACGGTGACGCGCTGTCGATCGGCGGCAACCACCTGATCCACGTGCTGCGGCGCAACGTCGGGCTCAAGATCCTGTTGTTCAACAACCAGATCTACGGGCTCACCAAGGGCCAGTACTCGCCGACCAGCGAGCCCGGCAAGCGCACCAAGTCGACGCCGATGGGCTCGATCGACGCCCCCTTCAACCCCCTGGCGGTGGCGCTCGGCGCCGGGGCGACCTTCGTCGCGCGCAGCGTCGACATCTTCCAGGCGCATCTCAAGGACGTGCTGCGACGCGCCGCCGAGCACCAGGGCACCGCCTTCGTCGAGATCTACCAGAACTGCAACATCTTCAACGACAAGGCTTTCGCCTACCTGACCGACAAGGAGGCGCGCAGCGAGAACGGCCTCTACCTCGAGCACGGGAAGCCGCTCGTCTTCGGCAAGGAGCGCCGGCGCGGCGTGCGTCTCAACGGCCCCGATCTCGAGGTCGTGGACCTCGACGGCGAGCAGATCACCGAGGACGATTGCCTGGTCTGGGACGAGCGCCGCCCCAACCCCGGTCTCGCCTTCCAGCTCGCCAACGTCGATCGCAGCTTCCCGGTCCCGCTCGGCGTCTTGCGCTGCGTCGAGGAGCCGGTGTACGAGGCCGAGGTCATTGCCCAGATCCGGGCCGAGGAGGAGCGCCGGGGAACCGGCAAGCTCGAGGACCTGATCCACGCGGGCGACGTTTGGGAAGTCCCAGACCGGGCCTCCCGACCTTCGTAGAGCAGGGGCCTCGTCCATGCCGTCCGGCGCCGAGCGGCGAGCACGGTTCATCCGTCGCGACCAGCGTCGTCGGGGGCCAAGTCGGCTCGGGAACGATGCTCCGGGCCGCAGCTTCGATCCCGAGGGATCGAAGACTGCGCGGCCGGCGTCGTCGCCGACGCCGAGCCTGCTCGCCGACGCCCGGGGCCTCCGCAGTCTCCGATCCCGGGGAACGCGATAAGATGGGTTGTTGACGATCGCTACGGTCGCGCGCGGCGGTCTTGTGCCGGTTTCTGCCGGTTTCTGCCGGTTTCGTGGCCGTGCAACCTTGATACCGGCGGTGCGTAGTGCACGAGGGACGCAGCAAGCGAGGCTGACTCCCGGAAAACCGGACTCCGTAAGGCTTCAGCGGGTGGTCGGAGTGTCCCCCGCCGGAGGCGAATCGATATGGCAATGGACATCAAGAGAGAGGGCGTCGTCGAGGCCAAGCGACGCAAACGGATCATCTACGGTGCCCTCACCGTGCTCGGTCTGGTCGCCCTCACCGCCTGGCTCTGGCAGCTCGAGCCGGCGCCGCCCACGATCCAGCGCTCCTCCGTCTACATCGGTGCCGTCGAGCGTGGCGAGATGGTGCGGCAGGTCCGCGGTCCTGGAAACCTCGTGCCGATCGACATCCGCTGGATCACCGCCCAGACGCAGGGCAAGGTCGAGCGCAAGGTCATCCTGCCCGGCGCCGAGGTCGAGCCCGACACCGTGATCCTCGAGCTCTCCAACCCCGAGCTCGAGTCCGGGACCCAGGATGCGTTGCTCGCCATGCAACGCGCCGAGGCCGATCACAACAACCTGAAGGCGCAGCTCGAGTCGCAGCTGCTCACCGACCGGGCTGCGCTCGCCGCCGTCGAGTCCGACTTCCGGCAGGCGCAGTTGCAGGCCGAGGCGGACGAGACGCTGAACAAGGATGGGCTGATTCCGGAGCTCACCGCCAAGCTCTCGAAGCTGAGGGCCGAGACGCTCGAGAACCGCTACGCGATCGAGAAGGACCGTTTCGAGTCGAGCGGGCGCTCGACCGAGGCGCGGCTGAACGCCGGCGAGGCCGAGCTCGCGCAGGCCCGTGCGGCCTATGCGCTGCGCCGGTCCCAGTACGAGGCGTTGACCGTGCGGGCGCGCATCAAGGGCGTGCTGCAGCAGGTCCCGGTCGAGGTCGGCGAGCAGGTCGCCCCCGGCGCCCAGCTCGCCCGGGTCGCCCGCCCCGAGGAGCTCAAGGCCGAGTTGCGGATCGCAGAGACGCAGGCCAAGGACGTCGCGATCGGGCAGAACGCCGAGATCGACACGCGCAACGGCGTGATCCCGGGGCGCGTCATCCGCATCGACCCTGCGGTCATCAACGGCAGCGTCACGGTCGACGTCGCGCTCGAGGGCGATCTGCCTCCGGGTGCGAGACCGGACTTGAGCGTCGACGGGACCGTGGAGCTCGAGCGGCTGGTCGACGTTCTGTACATGGGGCGTCCGGCCTATGGCCAGGCCAACAGCAAGGTCGGTCTCTTCAAGCTGGATCCGGGCGGCGACACCGCGACCCGGATCCAGGTCGAGCTCGGACGCACGTCGGTCACCACCGTGGAGATCGTCAACGGGCTGCTCGAGGGGGACCGGGTGATCCTCTCGGATACGTCGCAGTGGGAGGACTTCGACCGAGTCCGCATCGGCGGATAGAGGGCGAGGGACGGCCCGCTCGACGTCATTTCGATTTCGCGGAAGGGCGTGTTTCGAGCAAGGGTTTCGAGGAAGGACGTAACCAAATGGACCTCGGCGGAGTCATAGAGACGGCACTCGAGCCGAGACTTGCGCGTCCAGGCCGGTCGTTTCGCGCCGGGACGGATGCTGCGAGCGGTGACGGCTCAGGTGCCGGGTGCGAGCTCCAGGGGCTGAGCTCCAGGGACAACTGAGCGCGACCGTGGAACGGCGCGGCTCGGAAGCGGGCCAGGAACCGAGCCAACAGACATCGGGTCAGACGAAGATCGAGCCAAGAAGCGAACCAGAGGAAGGAGCGACGATTCGATGAGCGAAGCGCTGATTCAGCTCAAGGACGTGGCGAAGGTGTTCTACACCGACGAGGTGGAGACCCACGCGCTGTCCGGGATCAACCTGGAGATCGATAAGGGCGAGTACGTTTCGATTGCAGGTCCCTCGGGGTGCGGCAAGTCGACGCTGCTCTCGATCCTCGGTCTGCTCGACACGCCGACCGACGGCCAGTACATCCTCAACGGCACCTCGACCGCCAACCTCAACCTCTCCCAGCGCGCGCGCATTCGCAACCGCGAGGTCGGCTTCATCTTCCAGGCGTTCAACCTGATCGGCGACCTCAACGTCTACGAGAACGTCGAGCTGCCGCTGACCTACCGCGGCATGCCTTCGGCCGAGCGCAAGGAGAAGGTCCACCACGCGCTCGATCGGGTCGGTATGTCCCATCGCATGAAGCACTACCCGTCTCAGCTCTCGGGCGGTCAGCAGCAGCGCGTCGCGGTCGCCCGCGCCGTGGTCGGCGATCCCTCGATCCTGCTCGCGGACGAGCCCACCGGAAACCTCGACTCGACCAACGGCGAGGCCGTGATGGAGTTGATGACCGAGCTCCACGAGGGCGGCGCGACCATCTGCATGGTCACCCACGACCCCCGCTACGCCGCCTACTCGAAGCGCAGCGTCCATCTCTTCGACGGCCGCGTCGTCGAGGAAGAGGAGCTCGCTGGACTCGGCGTCCACATGTGAGCGGCACCGGCCGCGAGCTCGACCGGGCGGCCCGACCTGCGGGTTCGCCCGCCGCATCCCCGTAGCGGCCGATCCCCGGTCGGCCGGCACGAGCACGGTTGGCCGGCTGAGCCGGGTCCCGCGCGCTCGAGCTCAGGCCGTCGCCGCGTCGTGGCCCACCCAGACCAGGCCCGACACCAGCTTGGGCAGGAACCGCGTCGACTTCGGAGGCAGCACGTCACCACCCGCGGTGGCACGCGCGAACGCCTCCGGGCTCATCGGCGGCAGCCAGAACCCCGCCTCGAGCTCGCCGGCCGACACCTCCTCCCAGAGCCGATCCGGGTCGGAGCGATAGACGAGGGTGCCGTCGCTGGCGTTCTCGAGGCCGAGCCCCGCCGCCGCCAGTAGCTGGTACTGGAGCAGCACCACGGCGAGATCGGCCTCGGCGCCGGGAGTCTCCGGCGGAACGTCGCGCGGGTCGAGCCGCCAGATCTCCGCGCGCTCGCCCCGAAAGCGCACCCCGAGCGCCGGCTGGGCGTTCTCGGCGACCGCCGCCGCCAGCTCGGCTCCGCTCGAGCCCCGAAACGATTCGCGCCCTCTCGCCCGTGCGGCCATGGCCTCCCGATCCACGACGCGGGTCAGCCCGCGGTGGATCGGATCGATCACCAGCGTCTCGGAGGCGAGCGAGAACAGCACGGCGAGCTTGCCGCAGGCGGCGCTCCCTTCCGCCGCTCCGTGCTCGGCCGCGAACCGCTGCGCGACCTTCGTGCGGTGGTGTCCGTCGGCGATCGCGGATCCCTTGGCTGCGAGCAGCGTCTGATACTCGCCGATCCGCTCGCGATCGGCGATCCGCCGCACCCGATGGAGCTCGCCGCGCTTCTCGTCGAGCTGCTCGGCGACCACCGGCGCGCGCTCGCGATCCTCGGCGAGCATGCGCTCGAGCGCGCCGTCGTCCTCGGCGAGCAGCATCACGGGCTCGAGGTCGATACGGGTCGCCTCGAGCAGCGCGAGGCGTTCGGCCAGCGGCTTCGCCACCGTGTGCTCGTGCGGGCGCAGGTCCCCCTCCGAGGAGGGGCCGACGCCCACGAGAGTCATCAGGCCGAAACGGCGCGCGCCGCCTTCGAGCTCGATCTCGTAGAGGTAGAGCGACGGAGCATCGTCGCGAGTCACGATGCCCTCGTCGAGCCATGAGTCGTGGATCGAGCGGACGTCGCCGAAGCCGTGCGGGGACTCGGCCGGCCGGGTCAGGTGGGCGAAGTGGTACGGCGAGCTTGCGTGGAAGCGCTGGCGGGCTGCGGCGTCGATCTGGTCGAAGGGAGGCGCCGCGCACCGAGCGGCGGTCTCCGGATCGGTGTAGTGGAACGCCTCGAACGCGATGATCCTCATGCCTGGCCCTCGAGATTGCGAGCGAGCGGCGATCATAGCCGCCGCGCTGCGTCCGCTCGGAGGGACGGTGCCCGCCACGAGCGGCCGGAGGACGGCAGCCGCGACGCCGAGAGGACCTGCGGCGCTGCCCTCGCCCGTCGCGGCTGGACACCGGCTCGGCCGACGCCGTCGCGAGCCCCGCCCCGCGAGCGACGACTCGGCGCGGAAGCCCTTCCCTGGAACCGGCCGCGGCTGCCCCGCGAGCTCGAAGGGCGGATTGTGCTGCGAAGGCGGGTCCGACAGCCGACGCGCGATGGCGGGCTCAGTCCTTCGCGCGCTTGCCCTCGAGCGCTCCCCCCATCAGCCTCCGCGCCCGCCCACGCAGCGGCGCCTGGCGGCGCACGGCGTGCTCGCGCTCCATTCGCTCGCCGGCCGACCCGCCGAATGCGTCGCCGAGAAGGGCTTTGATCGCGGCGACCGCGTCGTGCGGGTGCGCGGCGATCGTCTCGCCGAGCGCGACGGCCTCGGCGACCAGCCGCTCGCGCGGGACGAGGCGCTGGAGCAGCCCGATGCGCAACGCCTCCTCGGCCGCGACCAGCTCGGCGGTGAGCAGCAGCTCTTTCGCCTTGCCGAGGCCGACGAGCCCGGCGAGGTGCCAGGCGCCGACCGGCAGGCCGTAGCGGACGCCCGGAAATCGAAACGTCGCCTCGGGAGCGCCCACGCGCAGATCGCACGCGCAAGCGATCTCGGCGCCGGCGCCGTGTGCATGCCCGTTGACGGCCGCGATCGTCGCCACCGGGAGCTCGGCGAGCGTGCGAAACAGCCTCGCGGTCGAATCCAGGAACCGGTCGAGCGGCTCCCCCTCCAGCTCCGTCATCCGGCGTAGGTCGGCGCCGGCGCAGAACGCCCGGTCTCCTGCCCCGGTGAGGACCACGGCGCCGACCTCCTCGGGGAGGTCGGAGAGGACCTTCAGCAACGCCTCGACGAGCGGCTCGTCGAGAGCGTTCAGCGCGTCGGGTCTGGACATCCTCGCAACGAGCACGTCGCCCGACCGCTCGACCGGCAGCACTCGCGGGGCCGTCACGGCGCGTGGCCTCGCGCGGTGAGACTCTCGACCACCTCGAGCCGAGCGAGCGGTATCGACGAGCTGGACGTTGTTCGCCTGGGCATTCTTCGCTGGAGCTCGAGCTCCGGAACCGGACGATCGTGCAAGGGACGCCGCGACAGACCATATCGCTCGAGGGACGGGCGCGCTCGGTCGACTGGTTCGAAGCCGTCGAGACTCTGAACCGTGCGGAACCGACCGCACCAGGCCGAGCCGTGCCCACCCGGCCGAGCGTCGCCCGCGTTACAGCGGCGCGCCCTTCTCCGCCCCGAGCGGCTGCTCGGCAGTCCCCGCCTCCGGCGCCACCGTACGGATCACCAGCTTTCCGTCCTCGAGATCGATCTCGAGCGTCGAGCCGTCGGGGATGTCGCCCGCGATCAGTGCACGACCGAGCTTGGTCTCGATCTCGTGCTGCAGGTAGCGCTTGAGCGGGCGCGCCCCGTAGACGGGGTCGAACCCTTCGCGCGCGATGAGCTGTCGTGCAGGCTCCGTGAGCACCAGCTCGAGCTTGCGGTCGGCGAGACGCTTGCGCAGGTCGGCGAGCAGGAGATCCACGATCTGCTCGATCTCCTCGAGCTGGAGCGGCGAGAACAGCACCACGTCATCGACACGGTTGAGGAATTCGGGACGGAAGTGCCGGCGCAGCTCCTCGAGGACCTTGTCGCGTGCTGGCTCGAGGATGCGACCTCGCTCGTCGATACCCTCGAGCAAGTGGTGCGAGCCGATGTTGGAGGTCATGATGACGACCGTGTTCTTGAAGTCGACGGTGCGCCCCTGCGCGTCGGTCAGCCGTCCGTCGTCCAGGATCTGGAGCAGGACGTTGAAGACGTCGGGGTGCGCCTTCTCGATCTCGTCGAAGAGGATCACCGAGTAGGGCTTGCGCCGCACCGCCTCGGTGAGCTGCCCCCCCTCCTCGTAGCCGATGTAGCCGGGGGGCGCCCCCATCAGGCGCGAGACCGAGTGCTTCTCCATGTACTCGCTCATGTCGATGCGAACGATGTTCTCCTCGGAGTCGAAAAGCGCCTGGGCGAGGGTCTTGGCGAGCTCGGTCTTGCCGACGCCCGTGGGTCCCAGGAAGATGAACGAGCCGATCGGGCGCCGCGGATCCTTGATTCCCGAGCGCGCGCGCAGCACTGCGTCGGCGACCAGGCGAACCGCCTCGTCCTGACCGATGACGCGCTGGTGGAGGATCTCGTCGAGACGCAGCAGCTTCTCGCGCTCTCCTTCGACCAGCTTGGTCACCGGGATTCCCGTCCACTTCGAGACGATCTCGGCGATCTCCTGCTCGGTGACCTCCTCGCGCAGCAGCCGTTGCTCCTGGGAGCCCTCTGCCGCCGCGGCCGAAGCCTTCTTGAGCTCTTCCTCGAGGCGGGGGAGCTGGCCGTGGCGCAGCTCGGCGGCACGGTTCAGGTCGTAGTCGCGTTCGGCGACCTCGATCTGGTGCCGGATCTGCTCGATCTGCTCGCGCAGGGAACGCTCGCGCTCGATCTCCTGCTTCTCGGCCTCCCAGCGGGCCCGCATCTCGTCGCCGCGCCCCTTGAGGTCGGCGAGCTCCTTGCGCAGGACCTCCAGTCGGTCCTTGGATGCGCGATCCTTCTCCTTCTTGAGCGCCGCCTCCTCGATCTCGAGCTGCATGACGCGGCGGGTGACCTCGTCGAGCTCGGCGGGCATCGAGTCGATCTCGGTGCGCACCAGCGCGCAGGCTTCGTCGACCAGGTCGATCGCCTTGTCGGGGAGGAAGCGATCGGAGATGTAACGGTCCGAGAGCACCGCCGCAGCGACCAGCGCGTTGTCCTGGATGCTCACTCCGTGGTGCACCTCGAAGCGCTCGCGCAGCCCGCGCAGGATCGAGATCGTGTCCTCGACAGACGAAGCGTCGGTCATCACCGGCTGGAATCGACGCTCGAGCGCGGCGTCCTTCTCGATGTACTTGCGGTATTCGTCGAGCGTGGTGGCGCCGATGCAGTGCAACTCGCCGCGCGCCAGCATCGGCTTGAGCAGGTTTCCGGCGTCGGTCGAGCCCTCGGTACGCCCGGCGCCCACGATGTTGTGGAGCTCGTCGATGAACAGCAGGACGCGGCCCTCGCTCGACTTGACCTCGTTGAGCACCGCCTTGAGCCGCTCCTCGAACTCGCCCCGGTACTTGGCGCCGGCCAGCAGCGAGCCCATGTCGAGCGAGAAGATCGAGCGGTCCTTGAGCCACTCCGGGACGTCGCCGCGCACGATGCGCTGGGCGAGCCCCTCGACGATCGCGGTCTTGCCGACGCCCGGTTCGCCGATCAGCACCGGGTTGTTCTTGGTCTTGCGCGAGAGGATGCGGATGACCCGGCGGATCTCGGCGTCGCGGCCGATGATCGGGTCCATCTTGCCCGCGCGCGCCTGCGCCACGAGGTCGACGCCGTACTTCTCGAGCGCCTCGTAGGAGGCCTCGGGCGTGTTCGTCGTCACGCGCTGATTGCCGCGCACGGCGCGCATCGTCTCGAGCAGCTTGTCGCGCGTGGCGCCCGCCTTGCGCAGCAGGTCGGCGGCCTCCGGTCCGGCGTCGAAGGCGGCGAGCAGCAGGTGCTCGACCGAGACGTACTCGTCGCGCAGCGCCTTCGCCTCGTCCTCGGCCTTGACGAACAGCGCATTGAAGCGCGGCGTCACGTAGATCTTGCCGGCCTCCTGGCCCGAGACCTGGACCGTGGGTCGTCGCTCGAGGACCCGCTCGAGCTCGGCCTTGAACGCCGTGTGGTCGACCTGCATGCGGTCGAGAAGCCGGGGAGCCAGGCCCTCGGTCCCTTGCTCGAGCAGAGCGAGCAGCACGTGCTCGACGTCGACCTGCTGGTGGCCGTAACGCAGGGCCTTGGTCTGGGCGGCCTGGACCGCCTCCTGGGACTTGAGGGTCAGTCGATTGGGGTCCATGGTGTGTCCTCTATCGCGTTGGCCGGATGGGGTCGCTGAAGAGTCTTCGCGCGCCCGTTCTGATTCTCGGTCGCCCGGACTCGGGCTGGAATCGCGGAAGGCCCCAGGGTGCCCTCGCGAGCGGCAGGGTCAGCCGCGTGGCTGGAATGTCGAGGTGTCGCGCAGCTTCTCGAAGAGCTCCTGCTCCTCGGTTCCGAGCTGCTCGGGGACGACGATCTTGAGCTCGAGGAAGAGATCCCCGTCGACGGCAGAATTGCCCCCTGGCAGACCCTTGGCCTTGAGACGGATCCGACGTCCCGAGGAGGAGCCCTTCGGAAGCCGGAGCTTGACCTGCCCGGCGAGGGTGTCGGCGGTCGCCTCGCCCCCGAGCGCGGCCTCCCAGGGCGAGATCGGCAGCTCAGCGATCAGGTCGCGGCCTTCGAGGCGATAGCGTGGATGCGGCTCGAGCTCGAGGACGAGGTGGAGGTCGCCGGCTCTGCTGTTGAGTCCGGGCTCGCCTTGGCCGGCGAGTCGGATCTTCTGCCCGGGGAGGACCCCCCTGGGAATCGTCACCCGCAGGGTCTTGCGTTTTCCGTCGATGGGATCGATCAGCTCGATCTCTCGCGAGGCGCCGTGGTAGAGGTCCTCGAGGGTGACCTTGAGCGTCGCCTCGCGGTGACGGCCGGGCGCGGCGCGGCGAGTCGAGCGGGCGCGAGCGCCCCCGAACGGAGACGGTCCGCCCTGGCTGAAGCGGACGTCGACGTCGTCGCCGAACAGCATCTCGAAGAACGAGCTGAATCCGCTCGATCCGAAGTCGAAGCCGCCGGCGCCCGGTCCGCCGCGCCCGGCCTGGCCGAGGTCGAACTGGAACGCCTCCCAGCCCGGCGGCGGCGCCCCCTGCGTCTGCGCGGTCTTCCAGGCCTTGCCGTACTGGTCGTACTTCTTCCGCTTCTCGGGATCCTTGAGGACCTCGTAGGCCTCCCCGATCTCCTTGAACCGGGTCTCCGCCCCGGCCTCCTTGTTGACGTCCGGGTGGTACCGCCTGGCGAGCCGACGGTAGGCCTTCTGGATGTCGGAGGCACTCGCTTCCTTCTCGACGCCCAGCACCTTGTAGTAGTCCTGGAACTGCACGGTCCCCTCGATTTGTCCGCGTGCGGGGTCAGTTGTCGGTGGCGGTCAACCAGATCTGCGTCTGGCGTCGCAACATCTTACAACAGGAGGCGCAGGTTTTGAATTTCCCCGGAGGCCCCAGGAGGGGTCGCTCCGGGAGAGTCACCGGAGTGCTCGCCGGCGACGGCGGATGCCCGGGAGCCACGGTGCGAGAACCCATCACGGACCATCCGATGGGTTGCACGCCGCGGCGACCGCCCTGTCGAGCCTGAGCGGGAACAGGATCGGTGGGGGTTTGCGAGCCTGTTTTGCATCTGTGACCAAAGAGCGGCCCTGAACGGTCGATGCCTTCTGCGGTTCTCGGCCCCAGTGGAGCTTTGAAGGCCGCGGATTCGCTCCTCGGCTTGGCTCTGCGGGCTGCCACCGCGGCGCGCTCCGGCCGAGGCGGGGATGCAGGCTCTGATCGACCGCCTCGTTCAGGGAACGAACGACAACCATGGAGGACCGTCGAATGTCGACTTTGCTGCCGAGCCTTGGTACCGATCACTTCGCTCGCCTTGCCCTGATCGCTGCGCTGGCAGGGCTCCTCGGCACGCTGCAGTCGTCGACGAGCGCGGCGGCCGAGCTGGTCGTCACCACCGCCGAAGACGAGGACAACACCGATGCCGACTGCTCCCTGCGCGAGGCGATCCGCGCCGCCAACGACGACATCGCCGTCGACGCCTGCGGGAGCGGCAGCCTGGTCGACGTGATCACCGTGCCGCCCGGAACTTACGTCCTCGACCTCGGCCAGCTCAGCGTGAGCAGCGTGATGACGATCAACGGCTCGGGCGCCGGGGTCACCATCCTGGACGGAGACGGGAGCAGCCGGATCCTGGCGATCAGCGGCGGTGACCTCACCCTCGACGGCGTCACCGTTCGAAACGGGGCGGACTCCGCCGGGGCCGGCATCAACGTGTCGAGCAGCACGCTGATGCTCTCCAACAGCGTGGTGACCGGCAACCAGGCGATCGGCGACGGCGGTGGAATCAACAACTCTTCGGGCACGGTCACCATCGTCGACACGACGGTGTCGGAGAACCAGGCCGGCCGGGACGGGGGCGGCATCAACAGCAGCTCGGGGACGACGGCGCTCGAGCGAGTGACCCTCAGCGGCAACGACGCGGACGTGGACGGAGGAGGAATCCAGATCTCGGACGGGACGGTCTCCATCGTCAACGGCACGATCAGCGGCAATTTCGCCGGCGATCAGGGAGGAGGACTCTTCAAGACCGGCGGCACCGTGACCCTCACTCACGTCACCATCGCCGACAACGGCGCCACGACGGCAGGAGGGGGCGTCTTCCAGACCGGAGGAACGATCACACTGGCGAACACGATCGTCGGCAACAGCACGAGCGGTGACGACTGCGCTGGCGGCGCGCCGATCTCGAACGGCGGCAACCTCGACTCGGACGGGTCGTGCAGCCTGACGGGCGCGGGCGACCTCTCCTCGACGGCCCCGCTCCTGGGCCCGCTCGCCGCCAACGGAGGTCCGACGTTCACCCACGCGCTGGTCGCCGGGAGCCCGGCGATCGATGCTGGGTCGGCGCCGGGTTGCCCCGCCTCGGATCAACGTGGAGTGATGCGGCCGCAGGACGGCGACGGCGACACCATTGCGGTCTGCGACATCGGCGCCTACGAAGCTGAAGGCGGCACGCTCGAGCCGCCGGCGGCAATCCCAACCCTGCGTCTCGGGACGATCGCCCTCTTCTCCCTGCTGCTCACCGCGGTGGCGACGGTGGTGCTCCGCGCGAGGGGCTGAGCCCGGTCACGGTGAAGAGCCGAACGGGGTCCGATCAGGTCGACTAGGCCAGCGGGAAACTAGCCCGGAGGGGGAGTCGCCGCGCCGCCTCTCTCTTCCTTCCTCGATTCGTCGCCGTTCCGGGCCGAGTCGCCGGCCGCGGCCCGTCGGCAGCAGCTCGTGGTCGCGACTGGCGCGGCGGCTGGAATGTGACGCCAACACTCCCTTGGCACCTTCCGGATAGGCTCTCCCGCGTGGCGCGTCGTGACGCAGACGGGGAACCCTCAGCGGACGCTCTGTCTGCATGGCGCCGCGACGATCGGCCGCGGCCAGGCGGTCCCGAGGTCGGCAGGGCACCGTCCGCTCGCCGGAGGCAGCGTGATCCCACGACCCGAGAGGTCAGCCGCGAGCCGTGTGCGGGATCCGCATGCCAGATCTGAAAAAGGAATCTCGACGTCTCGCTCCACCGCAGGGTGGCGAAGGGGTCGGTGGCGAAGGGGTCGGTGCCGAAGGGGTCGGTGGCGAAGGGGTCAGACGACCAACGACCACACGGCGACCGTCCGAAGCCACGTGGCGGCGGTGGCTCCTGCTGGCGCTCTTCGCCCTGGCCGCGATCGCGGCGGTACGTATCCTGCTCGCACCTCGCCCCGGCGCGCTGACAGAGGACGAGCTCGACTATCTCCGAGCCGCCGTCCATCTCGCCCGCGAGGGGGTGCTCTGGCACGGTCCGATCGAGGATCCCGCCGGCGAGGGCGACGCCTACCGCGAGCCCGGCTACTCGGCGGCGCTCGCTGCGACCTGGAGGATGAGCGGGGTCGATCTCGGATTCGCCGAGGACGAGTTCGCGGCTGCGCCCGGCGCGGCCGACGCGCGACGGGCGGCGGCGACTCTCCACCTCGCGCTGCTCGGCGTGGCGGCTGCGGCGGCAGCGGGCGCGGTCGCCGGTCTCGGCGGCGGTGAGATCCCCACCGCGGTCGCCGCGATCGCTGTGCTCGCCAGTCCGGCGCTGGTTCACTCGAGCTCCTCTCTCGCCAGCGAGAACCTGGCGGTGCCGCTGGTCGCGATCGGCGGGGCGGCACTGGTGGCGACCGTGGGTGGAGCGGGGGTTCTGGCGCCGCTCGTCGGCGGACTCGCGAGCGGTCTGCTGCCGCTCGTGCGCGGAGCGGGAATCGTCGCCGCGCCTGTCGGGATCGCTCTCCTCCTGATCTGGCCGCGCGCTCTCGGACGACGTGCTCGAGCCCTGCGCGTGGGGCTCTTCGCGCTGCCGGCGCTGCTCCTCCCGGGTCTCTGGATGACGCGCAACCTCGCCGTGGTCGGTCACCCCGTGATCGCCGACCGCGGCGGCGTCGTCCTCCAGGTTCGCCTGGAGCTCGATCGTCAGCTCGCGGAGGAGGGTCTCGTGCCGGCGTTCCTGGAATGGACTCCGCTCGCGGCTTCCGGCCGGCTGCGAGAGCGGGTCGCGCCGGACTCCCGGCTGAGCTCGTTTCGATGGCACCGGGACGGTAACTACTTCACGCGCGCGATCGGACGTTGGCGCGCTCGCCTCGCGACCTCACGAGATCCGATCGAGGTCGACCGGGCGCTGCGGCGGGAGGCGGTCGCGGGGTTCTTCTCGTCCCCCGGCGAGCATCTCGCGGCGATCCCGGTCGTCGGCTGGCGGGGGCTGTTCACGGAACGATCGCCCGCTGCAGCCGGTATCTTCGACCTGCGACTGCCGATCGGTCTCGGGCTGCTCGCCGGCTGTTTGCTCCTGCTCCTTCGTGGGCTGCAATTCCGCGATCCGCGTCCGCTCGCCCTGCTCGCCCTGCCGATCGGGCTGTTCGTCTTCCACGCTGGTGCGACCGAGTTCCTCCCCCGGTTCGGGCTGCCCGGCCTCCCCCTGGTGTGGGCGGCGACGGTCGCCGCGCTCGCCGGCCTGCCTGCGAAGAGCGACAGTGGGCCCGGTCCCGGCCTGCCGTCGGGGCGGTAGGAAGCGAGGTCCCGAGAATGGAGGACACGGAAGGAGCGGTCGGCGGCCCGAGTCACCAGGCCGCCTTCCGGCCGAAGCTCTCGGTGGTGGTGCCGGTGTTCAACGAGCGCTACCTCGTGCGGGAGTCTCTGGAGCGCCTCCTCCGAACCGACGTCCCGGGGATCGCGGCGCTCGAGGTGTTGGTGGTCGACGACGGCTCGCACGATGGGACGAGCGAAGTCCTCGACCAGCTCGCTGCCCGCGAGCCGGAGAGGCTGCGCCTGATCCGCCACGAGACCAATCTCGGCAAGGGCGCCGCGGTGCGCACGGGCGTCGCCGCGGCATCGGGAGATCTGATCGTCTTCCACGACGCGGACCTGGAGTACGACCCCAGGGATCTCGGTCGCATGGTGCGACTCTTCCTCGACGACGGCGCCGACGTGGTGTACGGCTCGCGCTTCCTGCCCAGCGACCGGCGCCGGGTGCTGTACTTCCGTCACTCGCTCGGGAATCGGTTCATCACGTGGTTGAGCAATGCCTTCACCGACCTGAACCTCACCGACGTCGAGACCTGCTACAAGATGTTCAGGGCGCCGTTGCTGAAGTCCATTCCCATCCGGTCCAACGACTTCCGGATCGAGCCCGAGCTGACGGCCAAGATCGGCAAGCGTCACTGCCGCGTCTTCGAGGTGCCGATCAGCTACCTGGGCCGCACCTACCAGGAGGGCAAGAAGATCGGTTGGCTGGACGGGCTGCGGGCGATGACGGCCATCGTGAGGTTCGCGCTCGTCGACGATCTGTACCAGGAGGATCAGTACGGTTCCCACATCCTCCACGACCTGGAGCGTGCGCGCCGGTTCAATCGCTGGATGGCGGAGACGGTGCGGCCGTGGGTCGGGGACGCCGTGCTCGAGATCGGAGCCGGTATCGGCAACCTCACCACCTGGCTCCTGCCCAGGGACCTCCACGTCGCGAGTGACGTCAATCCACACCATCTCCATTACCTGACGAACCTGGCGGCCGGCAAGCCCTATCTGCAGGTGGCTCGGATCGACCTGGAGGATCGTAACGACTTCGAGGAGTGGCGAGGCCGTTTCGACACCGTGCTCTGCCTGAACGTCCTGGAGCACGTAGGGGATCCCCTGGTGGCTCTGCGCAACATGTTCGAGGCGTTGGCCGAGGGAGGGCGGCTGGTGCTGTACGTGCCGGCGGGTCAGGCGCGGTTCTCGAGCCTCGACCAGGTCCTGGGGCACCGGTGCCGCTACGACCCGGCCATGCTCCGCCAGGAGCTCGAGGAAACCGGCTTCGAGGTCGAGCTCCTGAGGGACTTCAACCGCGCCGCGGTGCCAGGATGGTGGTGGAACGGAAAGGTCCGGCGACGGCGATATTTCAGCAGGATGCAGCTGAAGCTCTTCGACCTCGCGACGCCGGTCGTGCGGCGGCTGGACCGCCTGCTGCCCTGGAGGGGGCTGGGGCTGATCGCGGTCGCGCGCAAGAGCTAGCGATGCAAGAGCTAGCCTCGTGGTTGTCACCACTCCCTAACGAGCGCGAGATCGCAGCGCGGTCATACCACGGGCCCGCTAGCTCATGTTTCCCGCCCAAGCGCCGCAAGCGGCGCGGGCTCAGGTCGACTAGGCCGACGACGAGGTCTACGGGCGACCAGGCATGCATGATCGAACTTTGACCACTTTGTGAGCTTTGGCCTCGCGCTTGCGCGAGGCCAATGACCGCCGCCTGCCGCAGGCAGGCAAGAACTCCACGACGGTCTAGTCTTCCTGTGATCTAGAATCTAGCGTAGGCGCCCTGTTCTTGTGCGTCGGACCGCACCTGCTGGCGACGCGCCTCGCCGGCGATCAGGCGGTAATTCTTACGGGCTCTGTTGTACTTCCTTCCGGGCGCCGGTTTCGGCGTCGCCGGCTGTACGACCCGGAAGATCCTCTGGCGGCGCGACTTAGCCGGCGCGCCGGCCGCGCCGGCTCGTGGGCACGGTTCTGGCAGCACAGTGACCGCTCCTCTGCTGCTCCCGAGCTCCTGTCTCTCGCGTCCAGTCCCGGGTATACCTTCGAGTGGCGATCTCTCCCTCCCCGCCTCCAGGCGAGAACGGCGTCAGCCTGGAGACTCCGGGAATCCTCGCCATCGACGACAGCGTGTCGAACCTCGAGGCGCTCGAGGTCGCGCTCGGCGAGCTCGGCGCCCGGGTGGTGAAGGCCGCGTCGGGCCGGGCGGGGCTGCGCGCCCTGCTCCAGCAGGACTTCGCCGTGATCCTGCTCGACGTCAGCATGCCGGGGCTCGACGGCTTCGAGACCGCGCGGCTGATCCGCTCGCGCTCACGCTCCCGGCACGTTCCCATCATCTTCCTGACCGCGTTCGAACGCAGCGACCGCGAGGTGCTGGAGGCCTACTCGCTGGGCGCCGTGGACTTCTTGTTCAAGCCGCTGGTGCCGGAGGTGCTGCGCGCCAAGGTCTCGGTGTTCGTCGAGCTGCAGCAGAGGACGCTGGAGGTGATCCGGCAGGGGGAACAGCTCCGGAAGCTCGAGCGCGGGCAGCAGGAGAGCCGCCTCGCCGCCGAGCGGAGACGGTGGGAGAACGAGCGGCTGCGCGAGGAGAACCAGCGCAAGGACGAGTTCCTGGCCATGCTCGCGCACGAGTTGCGCAACCCGCTCTCGCCGATGGTCACCGGGATCGAGATCCTCAAGCTCGTCGGGTTTAGCGACGACCGGCAGGCTCGGGTCTGCGCGTCCATGGAGCGCCAGGTCCATCACCTGACGCGGCTGGTCGACGACCTGCTCGACATCTCGCGGATCTCGCGCGGCAAGATCGAGATCCGCAAGCAGCCCAGCGATCTGACGGTCGTGGTCCGCCATGCGGTGGACGGCATTCGCGAGGCGGTGACGCAGCGGCGTCAGGAGCTTGTCGAGGACATCGCCGAGGGCCCGCTGATGATGCGGGGGGACCAGTCGAGGATTCTCCAACTGGTCTCGAACCTGCTCACCAACGCCAACCGCTACTCCTCCCACGGAGGCCGGATCGAGGTCTCGGTGCGCCGGGAGGGCGAGCGGGCGATCATCGTCGTGTCGGACAACGGGCAGGGGATCCGCCCCGAAATGCAGGAGCGGATCTTCGACATGTTCGTCCAGGAGCGAGAGGACGGGAAGGGGCTCGGTCTCGGGCTCACCCTGGTGAAGCGGCTCGTCGAGCTGCACGACGGTCACGTGGAGGTGGCAAGCCCGGGAATCGGCGAGGGCTCGACCTTCACCGTCTCGCTGCCTCTGATGAAGGACGCTCGCGCCGGCGAGGCCGAGACCGCGAGCCCGAGCGCGGCGGCGGGCTCGGGCGGGGAATCTGCGACGGCACGGTCGCTCCGGCCCCTGGTCATCGCCCTGATCGAGGACGAGGACGACGTCCGCGAGTCGACCCGACTCCTGCTCGAGAGCTGGAACCACGAGGTCCACGAGGCCGCGAACGGCGCCGACGGCATTCGCCTCGTCCAGGAGCGGCGCCCCGACGTGGCGCTGGTCGACATCGGTATGCCCGGGATCGGCGGGTTCACGGTCGCTCGGCGCGTGCGCGAGGTGATGGGGGCTGACGCCCCTTATCTGGTGGCGGTCACCGGCTATGGACGGGCCCGCGACGAGCAGCGCGCGATCCGAGCGGGATTCGATTCTCATGTGGTCAAGCCGGCGTCGGCCGAACGGCTGGCCAAGGCCCTGATGGAGGTGGAGCATGGCCGGAGCCAGAGCAGCAGTGAAGGCGGCTGAGCAGCCCTCGGCGAACCTGACGAATCAGCAGATCCTCTCGGCGCTGCGCGCTCTCAAGCGCGGCGACTTCGACGTCCGCCTCTCGGAGGACCACTCCGGCATCCAAGGGCAGATCTGTCAGACCTTCAACGCCCTGAGCGCGATGGCTCAGGGCATGTCGGCCGACGTCTCGAGCCTGCGCCAGCGCGTCGGCACCGAAGGCCGAACCTCGCTGCGCCTCTCCGAACGCGGGCTGCGCGGCGGCTGGGGGGGCATCTCGCGCTCGGTCAACGAGATGCTCGACGACCTCACCGACCGCTCCGCCGAGGTCGCGCGTGTGGTCATCGCGGTCGGCCGCGGCGATCTCTCGCAGCGCATCGACCTGCAGGGGGAGCGCGAGCCGCTGCAGGGGGACTTCCTCAAGCACGCCAAGGCGATCAACGGGATGGTCGACCAGCTCGAGATCTTCGGCTCCGAGGTCACCCGGGTGGCGCGCCAGGTCGGCATCGAGGGCAAGCTCGGCGCGCAGGCCGACATCCCAGGGGTCTCTGGCTCCTGGCGCGAGCTCACCGACTCGGTGAACCAGATGGCGTCGAACCTGACTTCACAGGTGCGCGAGATCGCGCGGGTGACCACCGCGGTCGCCCAGGGCGACCTGACCCAGAGCGTCGACATCGAGGCGCGCGGCGAGATCCTGGAGCTCAAGAAGACGATCAACACCATGCTCGACCAGCTCGGCTCGTTCGCCGACGAGGTCACGCGTGTCGCTCGCGAGGTCGGCACCGAGGGGCAGCTCGGAGGGCAGGCACAGGTCAAGGGCGTCTCCGGCACCTGGCGGGAGCTCACCCAGAACGTCAACTCGATGGCCAACAACCTGACCAATCAGGTGCGCAATATCGCCGAGGTGGCGACCGCCATCGCCGACGGCGACCTCTCCAAGCAGATCACGGTCGACGCCAAGGGAGAGATCCTCGAGCTCAAGCGGACGATCAACACCATGGTCCACCAGCTCGGCTCGTTCGCCGACGAGGTCACGCGCGTCGCCCGCGAGGTGGGCACCGAGGGGCGCCTCGGCGGTCAGGCCGAGGTCGAGGGGCTCTCGGGCGTCTGGCGGGAGCTCACGCAGAACGTCAACTCGATGGCCAACAACCTGACCGGCCAGGTGCGAAACATCGCCGAGGTCGTCACCGCGATCGCCAACGGCGACCTGTCGAAGCAGATCACGGTCGATGCCAAGGGCGAGATCCTGGCGCTCAAGAGCACGATCAACGACACCGTCGACAAGCTCGGCCATTTCTCCGAGGAGGTGACGCGGGTGGCGCGTCTGGTCGGCACCGAGGGAACCCTCGGGGTACAGGCCGAGGTCGAGGGGGTGTCGGGGATCTGGAAGGAGCTCACCGAGAACGTCAACCAGATGGGCAGCAACCTCACCAACCAGGTCCGCGACATCGCGCGGGTGACCACCGCGGTCGCCAACGGCGACCTGTCGAAGAAGATCACGGTCGAGGTGCGCGGCGAGATCCTGGCGCTCAAGAACACGATCAACGCCATGGTCGACTCGCTCTCGGCGTTCGCCGACGAGGTCACCCGCATGGCGCGCGACGTCGGCACCGAGGGCGTGCTCGGCGGCCAGGCGGAGGTGCGCGACGTCTCCGGCATCTGGCGCGAGCTCACCGACAACGTGAACTCGATGGCGGCCAACCTGACCAACCAGGTGCGCAACATCTCGCAGGTGGCGACCGCAGTCGCCAACGGCGACCTGGGCAAGAAGATCACGGTCGACGCCCGCGGCGAGATCCTGGAGCTCAAGAACACGATCAACACGATGGTCGACCAGCTCTCGTCGTTCGCGGACGAGGTCACGCGCGTTGCGCGCGAGGTCGGCGTCGAGGGGGAGCTCGGCGGCCAGGCCGAGGTCGAGGGGATCAAGGGCACCTGGCGCGAGCTCACCAACAACGTGAACCTGATGGCGACCAACCTCACCGACCAGGTGCGCGACATCGCCGAGGTCACCACCGCGGTGGCCCAGGGCGACCTGACCAAGAAGATCCGGGTCGAGGCGCGCGGCGAGATCCTGGAGCTCAAGAACACGATCAACACGATGGTCGACCAGCTCGGCTCGTTCGCCGACGAGGTCACGCGGCTCGCGGTCGAGGTCGGCGTCGAGGGCAAGCTCGGCGGTCAGGCCGACGTGCGCGGCGTGCTGGGGACCTGGCGCGAGCTGACCGACGCGGTCAACTCGATGGCGACCAACCTGACCGATCAGGTGCGCAGCATCTCGCAGGTGTCGACCGCGATCGCCGAGGGCGACCTGCGCAAGAAGATCAAGGTCGCCGCCCGCGGCGAGATCGCCGAGCTCAAGAGCACGATCAACACGATGGTCGACCAGCTCAACTCCTTCGCCGACGAGGTGTCGCGCGTGGCGCGCGAGGTCGGCGTCGAGGGCAAGCTGGGCGGCCAGGCCCAGGTCTCGGGGGTCTCGGGCACCTGGAAGGAGCTCACCCACAACGTCAACTCGATGGCCATGAACCTCACCGACCAGGTGCGCGACATCGCCGAGGTCACCACCGCGGTGGCGCAGGGGGACCTGTCGCGCAAGATCTCGGTCGAGGTGCGCGGCGAGCTGGCGGAGCTCAAGGACACCATAAACACGATGGTCGACCAGCTCGGCTCCTTCGCCGAGGAGGTGACGCGCGTCGCCCGCGAGGTGGGCACCGAGGGCAGACTCGGCGGCCAGGCCGAGGTGCGGGGCGTCTCCGGGATCTGGAAGGAGCTCACCGACAACGTGAACTCGATGGCGGCGAATCTCACCGACCAGGTGCGCGACATCGCCGAGGTCACCACCGCGGTGGCGCAGGGGGACCTGTCGCGCAAGATCACGGTCGAGGTGCGTGGCGAGCTCGCCGAGCTCAAGAAGACGATCAACACGATGGTCGACCAGCTCTCCTCGTTCGCCGACGAGGTGACCCGCGTCGCCCGCGAGGTCGGCATCGAGGGCATGCTCGGCGGCCAGGCCGAGGTCAAGGGGGTCTCGGGCGTCTGGAAGGAGCTCACCGGCAACGTGAACCTGATGGCGGCCAACCTCACAGAGCAGGTCCGCGGCATCGCGCGCGTGGTCACCGCGGTCGCCACCGGCGACCTCGAGCAGAAGCTCCAGCTCGTCGCCCGCGGCGAGATCGCCGCTCTGGTCGACACCATCAACGGCATGATCGTGACGCTTTCGATCTTCGCCGACGAGGTGACGCGCGTGGCGCGCGAGGTGGGCGTCGAGGGCAAGCTGGGCGGCCAGGCCGACGTGCCGGGGGCGGCCGGCGTGTGGCGCGACCTCACCGACAACGTCAACGAGCTGGCCGGCAACCTGACCCGCCAGGTGCGCGCGATCGGCGACGTCGCCACCGCGGTGACCAAGGGGGACCTGACGCGGGCGATCGACGTCGAGGCGAGCGGCGAGGTCGCCGTGCTCAAGGACAACCTCAACCAGATGATCGAGACGTTGGCGCAGACCACCACCGCCAACGAGGAGCAGGACTGGCTGAAGACCAATCTCACCCGCTTCTCGCGCATGCTCCAGGGTCAACGCGACCTGCTGACCGTCGCCGACCAGGTGCTCTCCGAGCTCGCGACCGTCGTCGACGCCCAGCACGGCGCCTTCTACATGGCGCGGCGCGAGGAGGATGACCAGCACATGCTCAAGCTGTTCGCGTCCTACGCGTTCACCGAGCGCAAGAAGCTCGCGCACCGGTTCGAGCTGGGCGAGGGCCTGGTCGGCCAGGCGGCGCTCGAGAAGAAGCGGATCGTGGTCGCCGACGTGCCCGCTGGCTACGTCGAGATCAGCTCGGGGCTCGGCAAGGCCAAGCCGCGGTCCTTGGTGACGGTTCCGATCCTCTTCGAGGACGAGGTCAAGGGGGTGATCGAGCTGGCCTCGTTCCAGCCCTTCACCCGGATTCAGCTCGCCTTTCTCGACCAGCTCCTCGAGAGCCTCGGCATCGTCATCGCGACCATCGAGGCGACCATGCGCACCGACGAGCTGCTGCGCCAGTCCCAGAGCATGGCCGAGGAGCTCCAGACGCAGCAGGAGGAGCTGCAGCAGACCAACGAGGAGCTCGAGGACAAGGCGCGGCTGCTCACCGAGCAGCGAGACGAGGTCGAGCGCAAGAACCAGGAGGTCGAGCTGGCGAAGCAGGAGCTGGAGGAGAAGGCCGAGCAGCTCGCACTGACCTCGAGGTACAAGTCCCAGTTCCTGGCAAACATGTCCCACGAGCTGCGCACGCCGCTCAACAGCCTGCTCATCCTCTCCCGGCAGCTCTCCAACAACCCCGACGGGAGCCTGGGCGAGAAGGAGGTGAGCTACGCCGAGACCATCCACCAGGCGGGCACCGATCTCCTCGACCTGATCAACGAGATCCTCGACCTGGCGAAGATCGAGTCGGGCACCATCGACGTCGCGCCGCAGGAGATCCGCTTCGACGGGCTCGAGGATTACGTCGAGCGCACCTTCCGGGAGTTCGCCGAGCAGAAGGACCTGACGTTCGAGGTCGAGGTCGACGAGCGCCTGCCGGACACGCTGGTCACCGACGAGATCCGGCTCAAGCAGGTGCTGCGGAACCTGCTGTCGAATGCCTTCAAGTTCACCGAGAAGGGTGGCGTGCGGTTCCACGTGGCGCCGGTGGAGGATCCGAAGGTGCTCAACCGTCCCGGGCTCGCGGGCGCGCAAAACGTGATCGCGATCTCGGTCGAGGACACCGGGATCGGCATCGCCAACGAGAAGCAGAGCCTGGTCTTCGAGCCCTTCCAGCAGGCCGAGGGCGGCACCAGCCGCCGGTACGGCGGCACCGGGCTGGGGCTGTCGATCAGCCGCGAGATCGCCCAGCTGCTCGGCGGCTACCTCGACCTGCGCAGCGTGCCGGGGGAGGGCAGCGTCTTCACCCTGTTCCTCCCACTCGTCTTTCGCGATCGGCCGAGGCCGGCGCCCTCGCCGGAGTCCCGGCGCCCAGACAGCCGGCCGAGGCTCCTGGCGCAGCGTTCCGGCCGGTTGGCGATGGTCGCCGACGACCGGCACGATCTCGACTCGGGGCGCCAGGTGCTGCTCATCGTCGAGGACGACGAGACCTTCGCCAGGACGCTGCTCGAGCTGGCCCGCGAGCGCGGCTTCCGCGGAGTCGTGGCGACCAGTGGTCAGGAGGCGCTCGAGCTTGCGCGCACGGTCCGGCCCGACGCCGTCACCCTCGACCTCCTGCTGCCCGACATGGATGGCTGGGTGCTGCTCGACCGCTTGAAGCACGATCCCGATCTGCGCCACATCCCGGTGCACATCATCTCGGGCGTGGGCGAGGAGCGCCGCGGTCTCGAGCACGGAGCGGTCGAGGTTCTGACCAAGCCGGTCGAGGCCGGCGACATCGTTGGCGCGCTCGACCGCATCCAGGAGTTCCTGGATCGCAAGGTGCGCCGCCTGCTGGTGGTCGAGGACGACGAGACGCAGCGCCAGAGCATCGTCGAGCTGATCGGCAACGGCGATGTGGAGACGTCGACGGTGGCCACCGCCGAAGAGGCGCTCGAGAGACTGCAGGCCGACCCGCCCTACGACTGCATGGTGGTCGACCTCAAGCTGCCGGAGATGTCGGGAATGGAGCTGATCCGCCGCATCAAGGACGACCCGCGGCTCCATCGGCTGCCGATCGTGGTCTATACGGGGATGGAGCTCGAGCCCGAAGAGCGCATCGAGCTCGACCGGCTCGCCGAGACGGTCATCGTGAAGGACGTGCGCTCACCCGAGCGCCTGCTCGACGAGACCGCGCTCTTCCTCCATCGCGTCGAGGCGAAGCTGCCGGAGCCCAAGCGCAGGATCCTGCGCAACCTGGTCAACGGCGACCCCACTCTGGCGGGGAAGCGGGTGCTGGTGGTCGACGACGACGTTCGCAACATCTTCGCCATCGCCGCCGTGCTCGAGCAGCACGCGATGGAAGTCCTGTACGCCGAGAACGGTCGCCAGGGGCTCGAGCGGCTCGAGCAGGACGGCCAGGTCGATGCGCTCCTGATGGACATCATGATGCCCGAGATGGACGGCTACGAGGCGATCCGGCGCATCCGCCAGGAGCCCCATCACCGGAATCTGCCGATCATCGCGCTGACCGCGAAGGCGATGCGAGGAGACCGGGAGAAGTGCATCGAGGCCGGCGCCTCGGACTACGTCACCAAGCCGGTGGAGCCCGAGCAGCTGGTGTCGCTGCTGCGCGTGTGGCTGTACCGGTGACCGTGGGCCTCCAGTCGCAAGAGGTCGACGAGCTCGAGCTGACGCTCCTCCTCGACGCGGTCCGGCGGCGCTACGGCTACGACTTCCGCGATTACGCCGGCGCCTCGCTTCGGCGCCGGGTGCGGCGAGCGTGGCAGCAGGAGGGCGTGCCGACCCTCACCGCCCTCCAGGAGCGGGTGCTCCACGACCCCGAGTGTCTGCGGAGGTTCGTCTCCTGCCTCTCGGTGAACGTCACCGCACTGTTCCGGGACCCGCTCCTCTACCGGACCCTGCGCGCGAAGGCGATTCCACACCTGCGGACCTATCCCTTTCTGCGCATCTGGTGCGCCGGTTGCTCCACGGGAGAAGAGGTCCACTCGCTCGCCATCGTGCTCGCCGAGGAGGGGCTGCTGGACCGCTCTCGCGTCTATGCCACGGACCTCTCCGAACAGCTCCTGGACAAGGCCGCTTCCGCGATCTTCCCGCTCACGACGCTGCAGGAGCGCGAGCCGCAGTATCGCTCCGGCGGTGGCCGGGGCGAGCTCGCCGACCACTTCGTCAGCGATGCCACCCACGGCATCCTGCGCCAGCACCTGCGCCAGCGGATCGTGTTCTCGCACCACAACCTGGTCTCCGATCACTCGTTCAACGAGTTCCACCTGATCTTCTGTCGCAACGTGCTGATCTACTTCGGCGACTCGCTGCGGCGGCGGGTCCACGAGCTGCTCCACGAGAGCCAGGCCCGCCTGGGCTTTCTCGCTCTGGGGATGCGGGAGTCGCTGCGGTACACGGCGCTGGCCGAGCGCTACCAGGTGGTCGACGAGGACTCGCGGCTGTACCGGAAGGTCCGATGACGTCGCGCGGGAGCTGGCTGATCGTGGTCGGCGCATCGCTGGGGGGTCTCGAGGCCCTGCGGCGGCTGCTCGAGCCGCTGCCGGCCCGACTGCCGGCTGCCATCCTGGTCGTTCAGCACCGCCGCGCCGACGTGCCGCCGGGCCTCACCAAGATGCTCGGACGCAGCGTCGCGCTGCCGGTGAGCGAGGCGGAGGACCGACAGCCGATCCTCTCCGGCCAGGTGATCGTGGCGCCCTCGGACTACCATCTCCTGGTCGATGGCGCACGGGTCGGTCTGTCGCTGGAAGAGCCGGTCCATCACTCGCGGCCGTCGATCGACGTGCTGTTCCGCTCGGCCGCCGCGCGAGGACCTTCCGTGCTGGGCATCCTGTTGACTGCGGCCAGCGCCGACGGCGCCGAGGGGCTGGAGATCATCCGGCGCGCCGGAGGCCGCACGATGGTGCAGGATCCGGACGAGGCGGAGAGCTCGGTGGGGCCGCGCGCGGCGCTGGCGCTCGATCCGGAGCACGAGGTCCTGCCCGTGTCCCGGATGCCGGCACGGATCCTGAGGCTGCTCGCGGCGGACCGGGAGCGCTCGGCCCCCCCCCGGCGCGCCGGCAGGAGCTAGGGCTGACCCGATGGGCCGCAGACCGGGAGCTGTCCGATGGCCACGGCGCCGAAGAGCGTCCACAGGACCTCGCGGGAGTCGCGCACGAGCGAATCGTGCAGCGGCTGGATCAGGACGCCCCGCGCGCCATGAGGGGACGACTCGTCGAGCCCGATGCGCGCGGCGACCGCCGACATCTCGGTGCGCGCCTCCTCGAGGCTCGCTCGGGGCCGTATCCGCGCTACGACGTTCAGCCAGTGGCTGTTGCGCTGGCGCTCGAGAGGGGGACCGGCGATCAGCCCAGGTAGGCGACGGGGGTGAGGAAGTCCCGCCGGAGCCGGTCGAGCAGCCGCTCGAGGCGGGCCGGCTGGCTCGCGCCCTTCTTCGCCTCGACGATCAGTACGTGCGGACAGGCTGGATCGTCCGGAGACGTCTCGTGGCGCTCGACGCCGCGCAGGAACGAGTGACGGCTCTCGCCGCGAGCCGGCCACTCGAGCTCGACGAACCCGGCGGCGGCGAGCGCCAGCTCGAGCGTTCCCCGGTTCCACAGGAACCGGTGCTTCCATCCGTAGAACGCCCGGTTGAGCTGGATTGCCTGTTCGAGCGCGAGATCGGTCTCTCGCTGATCGCCGCGACTGTCGCAGGGCGCGTACTGCGTTCGCCAGGTCCAGTCGAGCGAGGGTGTGGAGAGCCGCAGGATTCCGTCGGCGTCGAGCGCGGCGTGCGCGGCCTGCAAGAAGCGCAGGGCGGCGTCGACTTCCAGGTGCTCGAGGAAGTGCTCGGCATAGACCGCCTCGCAGCCCTCGAAGGGCAGCCCGGCTGCGACGTCGAGCACGACGTCGACTGCGGGAAACGGCAGGCGGTCGAGGTTGACCCAGCCCTCGAGGCGCTGGTCTCCGCTCCCGACGTGCAGGCGCAACGGACCGCCCGGGAGGTGCCGGCGCGGATTGCGGGCGATCCAGAGCGCGTCGAGCAGCTCGTCGTCGGCGGGGGGCGAGCCGCTGTCGGTGACGACCCGGTACTCGTGCGCCCGGGCTCGAGCCGGCAGGCGGTCGTTCCAAGCCACCCGGTAGCCTGGAGGCGTCAGGTGCCAGAGCCGCTCGACGGTGACGAAGCTGTGCGCCAGCGCGCCCTCGATCGGCTCGCTCACCCCCGCCAGCCCCGTGCGTGGGGCCGACGGGTCGGTTCGCCACAGCACCAGGACGCCGCGGGAAGCGAGACGCTCGGCGCACAGCATCGGCACCGACGTGGCGGTCCGCGATCGTGCGTCGTGTCGTGGCGCCAGGTCGGCGCCGGCGCTGGCGACGACGAGGTCGTAGTCACCTTCGGCGGTGGCCGCCGGCGGCTCTCCGAGCAGCTCCATCGCAGCCGGCTCGTGACGCTGGATCCAGGCCCGACGCCGGCGATCCGGCTCGACCAGGTCGAGGCGCCGTGGACCCGACGCGAGCAGTACCGAACCGGTTCCCAGCACGGGCGAGAGGTCGAGCACCCTGCGTCCCGGGGCGAGGCCGGCGGCGAACAGGCGGGTCGAGAGCGCCGCCTGGAAGCGGTCGTCGGCGACTCCCGGATGGACGGAATCGACCGGCAGTCCGGCCTCGAGACCCTTGAGCCGCGACCAGGTCGCGGAGAGGAGCCGGCGGCTCAGCGCGCGGGTCGCGATCACGGCCAGCGGCCGGTCAGGGCGTCAGGGAGGTGTGAGGCCGAACTTCTCGTAGTTCTTGGCGATGTACTCCTGCCACTGATCCGGCGTCTCCTCGGCAGTGTAGATCGCCTGGACCGGACAGGCATCGATGCACAGGCCGCAGTCGATGCACTCCTCGGGATGGATGAACAGCATCTCCCAGTCCTCGTCCTTCCCATAGATGCAGTCCACGGGGCAGACGTCGACACAGGCGGTGTCCTTCACTCCGATGCAGGGTTCGGCGATGATGTGCGTCATTCGAGCTTTGCTCCACAGGGCCTCCGAGCGATCGGAGCCGTTGGCGTCTTCGAGGGTCTAAGCCCCAGAGATCGAAGGCCTTGGGCCGCCGGGGGCTTCGAGTGCCAGGGATTATAGGCGACGCCGACGAATCGTCGACCAGCCAGAGTCGCTGCGATGCGCGGTACACCTCCGGCCGAAGAGCGATGCCGTCCCAGCTCCACCCGAGCTCGGCCCGACTCGGCTCGAGCGGTTGATTCCAGCTCGCTTGGGTGCTGCTTGATCGAACTTTGACCAACCTGTGAACTCCCGCTGGCCTGGTCGGCCTAGCGGAAGAAGCGCTCCGGCGACAGCGGCCCCGGCGGCGGGGCGGTGCCGAGAACGGCGTCGGCCACGCAGTCCGCGGTCCAGGGAGCGAGCAGGATGCCGTTGCGGAAGTGTGCGGTGGCGACCAGGATCTCGGTCCCGGCGCGATAGCCGATGATCGGCAGGCCGTCCTTGGGGGCAGGTCTGAGGCCGGCCCAATGGTCGCACACCGAAGTCGACCGCAGGCCCGGGAAGACCCGCTGCGCTCTCGCCAGCAGCTCTTCCCTCGCCTCCTCGGTGGTCGATCCGTCATAACCCACCTCTTCGATGGTGGCTCCCACCAGCAGCCGGCCGCCCGGCCGGAAGAGCGTGTAGCAGGTCCGCGCGCGCACGGTCCCGCGCCAGCGCCAGCCCGGCGGCTCGAGGGAGACGATCTGCCCCTTGACCGGACGGACCGGCAGGTCCTGGAGGCCATCGATCCGGGAGGTCCAGGCGCCCGCCGCCACCACCACGGTCGGCACGGTGATTTCCCACCCCGAGCCCTCGACCCGGATGCCGCCGCGCACCGGGTGCAGCCGATGGATGTTGCGGCCGCGGTGGACGGGCACGCTCTGCGCTTCCAACGAGCGGGAGAGAGCGAGCAGAACCGCCCGCGGGTCGACGCGGCTCTCGCGGGGAAGCAGGATCGCGCTCTCGGCGCGCGGGGAGAGCTGTGGGATCTCGCGGCGCAGGGTCGCGGCATCGAGCCTCTCGTACGGCTCCCCCAGCGTCTCAGCGGTCCGCGCGAGCTGTTCGAGATGGTCCAGGTCGCCGGGATCGAGGGCGGGGGCGAGGGCGCCGCACGCCTCGAAGCCGATCCGGATCTCGGTCTCCTGCTCGAGCTCTCGGGTCCACGCCGGCCACTGCCGAGCGGCCTCGGCACAAAGCCGCGCCAGCGGCAGGCGCTCGGAGCCCTCGGTGACCGGCGCGAGCAGACCCGCCGATGCCGGCGACGCGGCGCCGCGCGCGCCCGCGTCGACCACGTCGATGCGCAGACCGCGCCGGGCCAGCTCACGGGCGCAGGCGAGCCCGATGACTCCGGCTCCCACCACCAGGACCTGAGGCGACGATGCGACTGTCTCCATCGGTGCGGAGTCGCGGCGAGCCCAGGGCGATCGTTTCAGGGGGACTGAGCGCCGAGCGCGCCCAGGTGCGCCAGCGCACGCGGCGCCACGAAGGGGCCGTCGTCGTGGAAGAGGCGGCCCTGCCCGGCATCGGCGGCCCGCTGGAACGCCTCCTTGGCGAGCTCGGCGTAGCGCGGCCCGGTGCCGGTGAGCGCGAGCCCGAGGAGGTAGTCGATCGTCGCCTGACCGAGCCCGGCAGTGCCCGGCGGAACCGAGCCGGACTCGATCGAGCGCAGAGTGCGCACCGCGCCCTCGGTGTCTCCCGAGCGCAGTTGCAGAGCTGCCTGGTTGACCAGCAGGACCCAGCGCGGCCAGTCGCTCTGCTGGCTCAGCTCCGAGGCCAGGCGCGCGGCGACGGCCGGATAGACCACGTTCGGATCGTTGAGGCGGACGATGTCTAGCGAGGCGCCGATGACCAGCTCGACGGTGCGCATGCCCTCCTGGGCGTTGCGCGCTTCGACCTGGACCGTCTCGCCGGGCTCCGCCTTGAGCAGCTGCTCCTCGAGCTGTGCCGCGCTGAACATCGGGGCTCCGGCGAAGGTCGTGACCTGGTCCCCGACGCGCAGCCCCGCCTCCGCAGCCGGTCCCCGGGGAGTCAGGTGCCCGATGACTGGACCCTCGCCCGCCGCCGAGTCGAACACCAAAGCTCCCAGCACCGGCCGATTGCGACGCAGCACCGGAGCGAATCCGTCGGCGAGGCGCGCGAGCGCGGCGTCGTCTCCCAGCGGCAGGGTCCGGCGCTCGGGCGTCGGCGGTCCTGGAGGGGTCGGCCAGATCCAGAGATCGGCCTCGGTGGCCAGCAGATCATCGGAGAGCACGCCGAGGACGTAGGCGCCGCCGCGGAGGTCCTCGGCGATCGCACTCTGCACGCCGGCCCAGTCGATGCTGGGCGGCCCGCCGGCCGCTCGCCCGGAGAGCCGGCGCAGGCTCTCGGCGTCGAGGCCCAGATCGGCGAGCAGGGGAGCGGCCTGGCTGGAGCGATCGAGCGGCGACCAGTGACCGTCGAGCGAGATGGCGTCGACGATGCGCTGGGAGAGCTGCTTGGCGCCGACCTCATCACCGCCCAGGACCCCGAGTAGGATGAGCGCCGGTCTCAGCTCGACGTCGACGGTGGCGATCTCCCTGTCGGCGACGTCGACCGAGGTCTCGAAGAAGTCGCCGGTGCTGCGGCGGATCGTCAGCAGGTAGCTGCCCGGCGAGACCACCAGCTGCGAGGTCCCGTCATCGCCGCGCGTCGGACGCATCGAGCGTCCGTCGAGCTCGACCGTCGCGTCGCTCGGCAGCGCTCCGAGCACGAGGGTGCCGGCCTCTCGCTCGAGCAGGATCGGCGGCACCACGAAGTCCTCGAGCCCGTCGACGTCGATCTCTCCCTGCCAGCTCCTGAAGCCGGGGCGGGTGACCTCGAGACGGTGGCTTCCGGGAGCGAGACCCGCGATCAACAGCTCCTGGGAGAAGTCCGAGGGAGGGTAGCTGGCGGCGGGACCGGTGGGCCGGTAGCTGGGCGCCGCCTGGCCCGCGGTCTCGCCGCGCGGCGCGCCGTCGATGGTGATCCGGGCGCCGGGCGGGCGCGTGCGCAGGGCGAGGACGGCGCTGGTGCGCTCGAGCGTCTGCTCGAGGGTAATGAGCTCGCCTGCGACGACGTCGAGCTCGGTCTCGACCGGCTCGTAGCCGGGGCGCTCGATCCGGGCGAGGTAGGTTCCCGCCATCAGCGCCGGCTGGCCGGAGGCGTCCTCGAGCGGCTCGTTGTTCAGCAGGACCCTGGCGTCGGCGGGATCGATCAGGAACCGGACGTCGCCGACCAGCTCCTCGCGGGCCTCGTCGAACAGCTCCACGAGCTTGCGCGAGGCCATCGAGGTGTCGAGCGAGTACCCGGGGTCGAGCTCGATCAGACGACGGAGGTCGGCCTGCGCCAGCTCGGTGTCGCCGAAGTTGAAGTGGGCGGCCGCGCGGCGCGAGAGCGACTCGGTCAGGAGCCGCACCACCTCTTCGCCGCCGATTCCCACGAGCGGCTCGAGATCCTGGATGAGCTGGGTGAACAGCGGGATCGAGTCGGCCTGATCGACGGTTCCGAACATCTCGACGGCCTGGTCGAAGAGCTGGGTCAGCTCGGGCGGGACCGGCGAGGTTTCCACATCGAGGTCGCTCTGCTCGACCTGGGCGAGCGCCGGCAGCGGGCCGAGCACGGCGACGATCGTCAGCGTCCAGAGGACGGCCCGGAGACCAGGGGCCCGGAGACCAGGGGCCCGGAAACCAGGGGCCCGGAGACCAGGGGCCCGGAGACCAGGGGCCCGGAGAACAGGGCGCCCTGGATCGGCGCTCCCGGGCACTCTGCGCGCCGGCCGCGAGGATGCTCGCTTCGTGTCGATGCTGTGGCTTGCCGTCATCGGCCACTCCAAGCCGTTCGCGAGTCCCCCGCTCGACGCGCTCCGTGTCCCGCCGGGTTGGCGGTCATTCGACGACCACCGGGCCTTCGAGCTTCGAGTCGATGATCAGGACACGGCCGAAGGCGTCGACGGCGAGATCCTCGGGGCTCTTGAGCTCGAGGCCGCCGGGGAGCAGTGGCCCGAGCGTGGCGATCTTCGTTCCCCCCATCGTACGCACGTCGATCTGGTTGCTCCCCCGATCGAGGACGTAGACGTTGCCGAGCTGGTCGGTGGCGATCGCGTCGGCGCGCCGCCAGGAGCCGGTGAAGCCGCCGAGCGTCGTGCGCTCGGGACCGATCACCAGCACGCGGGAGTCCTTGGCGCTGAGCACCACGACCCTGCCGAGCGGACCGGCGGCGAGGTCGGCGACGTTGATGCCGCCGCTCGGCACCGTCCCCAGCGTCTTGCGCGCCAGCCGGTCGAACACGACGACGCCGTCGATCGAGCGGTCGTAGAGCCACCACTCGCCGAGCTGCCCCTGGGCCCCGGCGACCAGCTTGTCGAGATCCTTGGGCTTCGCGCCGTCGTAATAGAAGCTCCTCCCCGCGTTGCCCGGGATTTGGCGGACCGAGTCCTGGAGCGGGACGTAGAGCTGGCCGTCGGCGCCGAACCAGGGGCGGCCGGGGTTGCGCAGCCCGCCGAGGGTCTGGATGGCGCCGTCCGGCGACTGGATGATCAGGGTGCCGTCGTCGATCACGGCGATGCGTCCGTCGTCGGCGGTCGCCACCGCCTGCGGCTTCTTGCCGCGAACCCCGGGCAGCAGGCCGGCCTGGCGCCAGGGGGAGCCGCCCGAGACCGGGCGGATCAAGAGACGGTGGACCGTGGTGAGCAGGGTGCGGGCTTCGGCTGCGGCGTCCGCGGTCACCGCCGGGATGAGTGCCGGGTCGCTCCTCGCGGCGTCTACCGCCTCCTGCAGGAGCTGGATCGCCGAGGCGAGATCGGTCTCGCTCCGGTTCTCGGCGTGGAGCAGCACGCGGGCCAGCCCGACCCGGGCCGTCGAGCTCCAGGGGGAGTCCGTCTCGACCTCGATCGTCTGCAGGAACTCGTAGGCGGCGTCGGCGAGATCGCCGAGCTGCATGCTGATCTGGCCGGTCAGGACTCGCGCCTCGGTGCGCGCTTCGAGGCTGGGGTAGCTCTCGGGGCCAAACAGGTTGGGGACTCGGCGGAGCAGGGTAGCGGCCTGCTCGATCGCGGAGCGGTCGTTCGCGTTCACGAGCTGGATCCTGGCCTGGAGGATCATGGCCCCGGCTGCCTGCGGGCTCGCCGGATACTGCGAGACCAGGCGGTCGGCGAGATCGTAGGCGCCGTCCGGATCGCCAGCCGCGTACTGAGCGTTCGCCCAACGCTGGAGCGCTCGCGGCGCCGTTCGGCTGTCGGGGAAGCGCGTCACCAGCGCCTCGTACTCGGCGATCGCGCCGACCAGGTTGCCGCTGGCCAGCTGGCGCTCGGCCTCCTGCATCAGACGTTGTGCGGCCGACTCGTCCTGCCCCCAGGACGCGCCGGCGATCACCAGGTTGCCGGCCAGCAGGAGGAGGAGGAGGAGGAGTAGCGACTCCGATCCACGGGACGTCGGCGTCGAACTCTTGGGGCCGCGCATGATCTGCCTATTCTGCCTCACTCTGACGGTCTGGCGCTGTCGACTGGGGGCGAGGCCTGGCGCTCTGTTCTAGGGATTCGAAGCGACGCCGGCCGCCGTGGGCTTCGATCCCTGAGCGAGATGGGCGCTGGACGGGGGCTACGAGCCGATCCGGATCTCGCCTCGACACGACCCCTCGGAGCGTTGCGGTCGCAGGATCGCCCGCTCCGCCACCGGCCTTCAGCGCACCTCGATGTCCGAAGCGGTGCCAATGACCCGGCTGGCCTGGGAGTCGAACTGGACCTGCCGCTCCCGGATGTCTCCGTTGGGCCATTCGAACCGCAGCCGATGCTGGCTTCCGGAGACCACCGTCAGGTCGAACGGCACCTCGAACGAGCGGCTCGACTGATCGTCGACGATCACACGCGCGTTGCCGGGCACCGCGGCGACGCGGACCGACACCGTCTGCGGCAGCCGGATCGTCGTCGTCTCGCCGCTGGTGATCTCGACCTGCCGCGTATCGCTGTAGAAGACCGATGGAGCCGAGATCCTCACGCGGTAGGCGCCCGGCTGCAAGCTCTGCTGACCGCTGACCCGGTTGCCGTTCACCTCGAGCGAGAACTCGAAGCCCCCCCGGACCGCCAGAGTTCCCGGTGGCGGAATGCTCTCGAGCGCGTAATCGAGGGTGCGGGCGGCATCGGGTGTCGCTTCGAAGTCTTCGATCGTGCGCGGGTGATAGCCCTCGAGGCTGATCCGGAGGTCGTAGCGCTCTCCGAGCCGCAGCTCGAGAGGAAGGGGGGACGTCCCCTGCTCCTGCCCGTCGATCGAGATGGTGGCGCCGGCCGGCTCGGTGGCGAGCATGAAGGTGGCGGTGGTCGGAGCGGCCTCCGGGTCGGCGCTCCCCAGAGGGGCGGCGCCTTCCTCGCCCCCAGCCGTCGCGCCGTCGGCCGGTCGATCCGCCGGCGTCTCGACCGTCAGGCCGCCGTCGGCCGGCTCCGACTGCGTGGCCTGGTACCCGAACCAGCCGCCGGCGCCGAGCAGGGCGAGGAGGCCGGCGACGAGACCGATCCTGGCCACCGAGCTCTGCCGCTGCCACCAGCTCCCCGCGGTGTCATAGGAGACCGGCGCCTCGCGGCGCAGCTCCTGCTCGTGCATGGCCGATCGGCTCCCGCCGCTCTGCTGGGCCTCCTGGTTGCGGTCGAGCTGCGAATCGGGCATCGCGGCGGTCGGATGGTCGGGCCCGGTCTGGGGCATCGGCACCATTCCGCCCGACCCTCTGATCCCGCTCGGCGGGGTCCTCGATGGCGTGGCGTGGGCGGAGAGCTGAACCGCGAGCTGCTCCATGCCGGGAGCCGAGGCGATCACCTGACAGAGCGTGCGGGCGAAGGCGGAGCAGCTCGGGAAACGCTCGTCGGGCGACTTCGAGAGGGCGCGCAGCAGCGGGGCGTCCGCCTCTGCCGGGATCGAAGGGTTGACGGTGTGCGGCGGCTGCGGTTGCTCGTGGACGATGTGGTACAGGATCGTCGCCGCCTCTTCGGCGTCGAACGGCATCCTGCCGCACAGGAGCTGGTAGGCCATCACCGCCAGCGAGAACTGGTCGCTGGCGCCCGTGACCTTCTTGCCGAGGATCTGCTCCGGCGACATGTAGCCGGGGGTGCCGACCAGGGTACCGGTCATGGTCAGATTCGACGACTTGACCTTGGCGACGCCGAAGTCGGTGATCTTGGGACGCCCCTCGGGCGTGAACAGCACGTTGGCCGGCTTGACGTCGCGGTGGACGACGCCGGACCTGTGGGCATAGTCCAGCCCGTCGCACAGCTCGACCAGCATGCCGAGGACCTGACCGATCGGGATGGAGTCCGTGGACCTCATCATCTTCTCGAGCGACCAGCCCTCGACGAACTCCATCGCGATGTAGCTGAGCTCGCCCTCCTGCCCCACGTCGTAGATGGTGACGATGTTGGGATGGGAGAGAGCGCCCGCCGAGCGGAACTCCTGCTCGAACCGCGACTGGAGGTTGGTCAGCGACTCGGAGCCCATCGCCGCGTCCATCCGCAGCACCTTGATCGCGACCGGTCTGCCGATCAAAGGATCTCGTGCCTTGTAGACGACGCCCATGCCGCCGCGGCCGATGGCGTCCGCGACGACGAATCGTCCGAAGCTCTCAGGGGTGTCGGGCTTGGTCGTCATGGATCATCCAGGGCAAGGCTGACCGTGAGGTCACCGGCCCCGTAAGCGACATCGTCAGTCCCCGGCTCGGTGACCAAGGATAACGCGAGTTGAGTCTCAGAGCCGTACTCCGGGCCGAGCTCGGCGAGGCGCCCCATCCGTGCGTCGCGGCTCGAGCGGTCGGCGTCGGCCCCAAGTCCCTCTCCCGAGACGGAGGCTACCCCGAAACCCCCGCCTTTTCGAGAGAACGGGTCAGCCTCTCGGCGGCGGGGGAGAGCGGCGCGTACTCCAGGATCCGGCTGGCCCGGTCGACTGCCTTGGCGACGTCACCGAGCTGCTGATAGAGCGTCATCTCGCGGTAGACGTGCTCGGCAAGCTCGTCGAGGCGTCCGTTCACCACTTCGGCGTGCTGCCCCTGCGGAAAGCGCGCGAGGTACTCGGCCCCGTTGCGCAGCTCCTGGTAGTGGGAGGCTAGCTGCTCGAGCCGGCTGGCCGCCAGCTCAGCAAGCTCCTGGTCACGATCTTGCTCGGCGAGCATCTCGAGAGCAGCGAGCTCCTCGAGCAGGGGAACCAGCGCCCGCAGCCCGCGCGCGGCCCGTTGCCCGTGGTCGCTCTGTGGGACCGACTCCCAGACGTTCGCGAGCTGCTCGACCGCGTCGGTCTCGCGGCCGAGCCGGCTGTAGGCGGTGCCCAGCGCCAGGGCGACCTCTGGAGCGCGCTGGGAATCGGGGTAGTTCGAGAGGAAGCTCTGGAGGAACGAGGTCTCGTAGACGCCGCCGTCGAGCACCTCGATCGCCTTCGGATAGAGCGCCTCGACCGTGGAGCTCATCTCGACGATCTCGCTCTCGAGGCTCGCGATCAGCTCGCTCTCGGGGGTCAGCCTGCGCACCGTCTCGATCTCGTCGCGATAGGCCGCGATCACGGTGCCGTAGTCGCGCGACAGCTCGAGCTTCTCCATCTCGAGGTCGCGGAGCTCGTGGAGCTTCTCGAGGCGCAGGCGGTCCGAGGCCGGCCCCTCTGGCCAGGCGGCCAGCGCCGCCGCCTCGATCGCGCGCTCGAGCGGCTCGGCGATGTCCTTGCGCTCCAGCTCGGCGAGCAGCACCTTCTGGGTCCGTTGGCGGTAGCCGTCCACCGCTGCGGCGTCGGTCTCCTGGTTCGGCTTCAACAGGCGCGAGCGAGCCTCCGCGGCGCGGACGCGGTCGTCGAAGAAGGGATGTGTCTGCCAATAGCCGAAGCTCTTCGACTGCGGGATGACGGCCCGCATCTTGGCCATCAGCCGGCGCGCGCCGTCCGGGTCGTAGCCCGCGGCTGCGGCGAGTCGCTGGCCGACCTCGTCGCTCTCGTCCTCGTTCTCGCGGCTGTAGGAGCGCAGCAGGAGCTCGCCGACGACGGCGCTGGTGGCCTGCGCTCCCTGGAGCAGGTCGGCGGTGTTGCCGGAATCTCGCTGCCAGATCCCGCCCGGCCCCTGATAGGCGTCGTCGCGCGACCCGCGATCGGCAGCGATCGCTCCGACGGTGAGCAGGCTGCTCAGCACGTTGAGCAGGGTCGCGCGCCGGCGCAAGTGCAGGAAATGCTCCTCGGTGACGTGGACGATCTCGTGGCCCAGCAGAGCCGCCAGCATGTCGTCGTCGAGGCCGAGATCGAGCATGCCGCGGGTGACGAAGATCTGCCCTGCGGGGAGCGCGAAGGCGTTCGGAATCGGCATGTCGATCACCGAGAACGTGAACGGGAACTTCTGGAAGCGGGCCTGGCTGGCGAGGGCGTAGCCGATCCGGGTGACCCGTTCCTCGAGCTCGGTGTCGTCGACCAGGCCGTACTGGCGGGTCGCCTGAGCGGCGGCCTCGAGGCTCTTGCGATAGAGCTCGGGATTGCTGACGGTCTGGGCTGGCGCCGGGGCCGGCAGCGCCGAGAGGACGACGAACAGAGTCAGGGCGAGGGCGAGGAGCCGGCGGCCGCGCGGCTGTCGGGGCGGGGCGCCACTCGATGAGGCGCGCTCGCGTGCGCGGGATGGCTCCGGATGAGGCGCCACGAGTCGAAGGAATGGGAGTCGAAGGGGTGGGAGCATTCTGAGCTCGAAGCGGACGAGGCGGTTCCGGCGGCCGCGGCGGACAATCGCGGGAGATTCGCGGCTGGCTCGTCCCGGATTACCGCGCGAGGGTCTCGTCGATGCTCTCGTCGATCTCTCGCAGATGCTGTCGCCGATGCTCGCTCCCGCAGGGGGTGGCCACCTCGTTGGCAGCAGAGGCCTCGACTCTACGAACCGGGCTCGACGGTACCCGAATTCCTGTCCCGGAGCGATGTCTCGAGCGCCGAAGGTCGGGTAGCCTACACTTGGATCGCTCCTCTGCCGTCGACGCTGCCGATGCCCCCTGCCGATGAGCCACGGTCCGCCCGCGAGCTCGAGGGTTCGGACTGTCCCACGGTGCGAGCTCTCGGCGCGTACGCGGCGGCGAGTCCGGTCGAGCCCTGCGTCTTCTTCCAGGAGGGGATCGACTGGCGCTGGACCGACTGGCGCACGCTGGCCCGACGCGTCCTCGCAGCCGCGCGTGGGCTGGAGGATGCGGCGAGTCTCGCGAACCGGGTCGTGGGGTTCCCTTCCAGCCCGGGGCTCGACACCCTGGTCCTCGACCTGGCGCTTCGCCACTGCGGTGCGGTGCCGAGGCCGCGCGGCGCCGGCGACTCGCCGCTCGCCGGCGACACTTGGATTGCGGAGCCCCGCGATCCCGTCGTCGCGGGCGAGGCGGTCGTCCTGACAGTCGAGGACGTCGAGCGATGGCGCGCGGATCGGGCCGGCGAGGTCGCCGCCATCGCCGCCGGCTGTGAGGCGCCTCTCCTCGAGCGCGCGCGGCTCGTTTCCCGATTGCGCCGCTCACCTCCCCGAGAGGTCGTCGCCGACGTGCTCGAGCTCGAGCGGCCGCTGTGCCGCGCCGGCGTCTCGTGGACGCTCGAATGCGGCGGCGCGCTGGTCCTGGCGCACGAGCGCCCCTCTCTGGACGCGACCGCTCGCTGGGCCCGCCCGACCCGGCTGTGGGCGGAGACGTCGGGGCAGCGGTTCGAGCGCCTGGCGGACGCGGTGCTCGGCCGGGCGAGAGCGGGTCTGCGCCTGGTCAGCGCGCTGTGGAGCGGCGCCGAGCCGCCGGCAGCGGCGATCGTCGACGCGCTCGCGGCGGCCGGCGTCGAAGTCGCCTGCTGGCGCCCTTCGGAGCGAGCAGCGGGCTGCTAGCGCCGCTGATACAGTGGAGTGACCTGGGTTCGAAGGACCGTCGGACTCCCGAGGACCGGACGTCGAGGAGCACACATGAGCCAAGCCCATCCGTCGCGTAGGCCCCTGCGCGCGACGCTCACCATCCTGGCGTCGATCACGTTGCTCGTCCTGCTCACCGGCGCCGGCGCGCAGGCGCAGAGGATCAAGATGGCGACGCTCTCCCCCGAGGGCAGCCCCTGGGACACCATCCTCAAGAAGATGGGGGAGCAGTGGAGCGCCGAGACCGACGGCCGGGTCAGCCTGACGATCTATCCCGGCGGAGTGGCGGGGGACGAGCCCGACATCGTGCGCAAGATGAAGATCGGCCAGTACCAGGCGGCGGCGCTCAGCGTCGCCGGTCTCGCCGACATCGACGAGTACTTCACGGTCTTCGAGATCCCGCTGTTCTTCGACACCTATCCCGAGATGCGCAGCGTGCTCGAGGACCTGACGCCGACGTTGTCCGGACGGCTCGAGGAGAAGGGGTTCGAGCTGCTCGGCTGGGGCTACGTCGGCTGGGTCTACTTCTTTACCTCCAAGCCGGTGACGGCCCTCGAGGACCTGCAGGCGCTCAAGATCTTCACCTGGGCGGGAGACGAGGCGATGGTCCAGTGGTGGCGGCGCAACGGCTTCAAGCCGGTCGCGCTGGCTGCCACCGACATCATGACCGGGCTCGAGACCGGCCTGATCGAGGCGATCTCGGTGCCGCCGCTGTACGCCATGCAGACCCAGTACTACAAGCAGGCGCCGTACATGGCCGATCTCGGGCTGGCGCCCATGATCGGCGCGGTCGTGATGTCGAAGCGCTCCTTCGACCGACTCTCCGAGGCTGACCGGAAGGCCGTCCTCGAGGCGTCCCAGGAGGCCTCGGCGAAAGTGCTCGAGCAGATCCCGAAGCTCGACGAGACCGCGATCAAGCTGATGCAGAGCCAGGGTCTCGAGATCACCACGGTGCGCGACAGCGAGCACTCGAGGCAGTGGTTCGAGGCCGCGAATCGTTTCGCGCACGACATGCGCGGCACGATCGTGCCGATCCCGGTGTTCGACGAGGCGGTGGCGGCCCGCGACGCCTACCGCCAGCGCGCCCCGAGCGAGGGGTCGCCCTGAGCGAGCGGTCTGCGGACTCCCCGTCCGCGGGATCGCCGAGCGCGCCGCCGGGCGACCCGTCTGCCGAATCGCCGAGCGAACCTTCGAAGGTGCCGTCCGCTCCCCCGTCGCCGGGGGGCTCGGTGGCGCCGTCGACCGCCATCGTCGAGGATGACGAGCGCGCGCCGAGCGGCTGGCTCGCCCGGATCCTGCGCCCCTGGCACCGGCTGGAGTCCTCGATCACGAGCGCCGCGCTGCTGGCGATGGTCCTGCTGCCGATCGCCGAGATGGTCGTGCGGCTGGTGGCCCAGCGCGGGATTCCCGGCTCGGGCCCGTTCGTCCAGCACCTGACCCTCTGGGTGGGCTTCCTCGGCGCGGCGCTGGCGGCGCGCGAGGACAAGCTGCTGGCGCTCGCCACCGGCAAGCTCCTCCCCGAGGGAAAGTGGCGCAACGCCTCGCGGCTGCTCGCCGGTCTGGTGGGAGCCGCGGTCTCGACCGCGCTCGCCTGGGCGAGCTGGGAGCTGGTCGCGATCGAGCGCGACGGCGGTGCCGAGATCGCGCTCGGGGTCGAGGTCTGGGTTGGCCAGATCGTGCTGCCGATCGCCTTCGTCGTTCTCGCCCTGCGCCTGTGCTGGCGGTCGTCGGGGCGGTGGTGGGGACGCGGAATCGCCCTCCTGGGGGTGGCCGTCGGAACCGTCGTCGCGCACCAGCCGGAGCTTCTCGACGGACGCTCGGCGCTGCCCGGCCTGGTGGTCCTGCTGGTGGCGACGGTGCTCGGCGGTCCCATCTTCGTCGCCATCGGCGGCGCCGCCCTGGTGCTGTTCCTGGCCGACGGCATTCCGGCGGCCGCGATCCCGGTCGAGACCTATCGCTTGTCGGTGTCGCAGTACCTGGCCGCCATCCCGCTGTTCACGCTCACCGGGTTCCTGCTCGCCGAGGGCAGAGCGTCGGAGCGCCTGCTCGAGGTGTTCCGGGCTCTGTTCGGCTGGATCCCTGGCGGCACGGCTGTGGTCTGCGCGATGCTGTGCGCCTTCTTCACGGTGTTCACGGGCGGTTCGGGGGTGACCATCCTGGCGCTCGGCGGCCTGCTGCTCCAGGCGCTGCTCGCGGATCGCTACCCCGACCGCTTCTCGGTCGGCCTGCTGACCGCGTCGGGCTCGCTCGGGCTGCTGCTGCCGCCGGCGCTGCCGCTCATCCTGTTCGGCATCGTCGCCGAGATCTCGATCGAGGAGCTGTTCATCGGCGGCATCCTGCCCGGCATCCTGCTGGTGGTGCTGATCGCGGCGTGGGGAATGCGCGTAGGAATCATCTCCCGCGCCCAACGGACCCCGTTCGAGCCGCGGCGCGCGGCGCGATCCCTGTGGCAGTCGAAGTGGGAGCTGCTGCTGCCGGTGTTCGTGGTCGTCGCCTTCCTGGGCGGCTACGCGACCCTGGTCGAGGTCAGCGCGCTTGCGGCGTTCTTCGCCTTGATCATCCAGTGTGTCATCCACCGAGACGTGTCGTTCAGCGGGGTGCCGCGGGTCCTCCACGAGTGTGCGGTGCTGGTCGGCGGTGTGCTGATCATCCTCGGCGTGGCGATGGGGCTGACCAGCTATCTGGTCGACGCCCAGGTCGCCCAGGGCGTGCTCGAGCTGGTGCGCGACAACATCGAATCGAAGTTCGTCTTCCTGCTCTGCCTCAACGTGTTCCTGCTGGTCGTCGGCTGTTTGATGGACATCTTCTCGGCGACGATGGTGGTGGTGCCCCTGATCCTGCCGCTGGGCGCAGCCTTCGGCATTCACCCGGTGCATCTGGGGATCATCTTCATCGCCAACCTCGAGCTCGGCTATCTGACGCCGCCGGTCGGCCTCAACCTGTTCCTGGCGTCCTACCGGTTCAATCGGCCGCTGCTCGAGGTCTACCGCGCGTCGCTGCCGGCGTTCCTGATCCTGGGCGTCGGGGTGCTGCTGATCACCTACTTCCCCTGGCTGACTCTCGGGATCCTGGAGTGGCTGGGTCGGGTCTAAGCTGCAGGACGAACGAGGGGAGGGAGGATCTCGGTGCCGGCGGCGGACGACGCTCGCGGGAGCGCGACATGACGAGCAGGAGCGACCGGCAGCAGCAGGCGGCGTTCTGGGTGCTGATCGTGTTCGCGGTCGCCACTCTGGTGGCCGGCGCGGGTCTCGTCGAGGCGCCGCCCGCGCCCGGCTGGATCGCGTGGGCGCTGCACCCGCTGCTGTTGGCTGTCGGCTTCCTGTTCGGGGCGGCCACCGTGCGGCGGTCGCGCGAGGTCGACGCCAGGCGCTGGGAGCTGGTCGAGGACGAGACGTTGACCCGCGGCGAGCGGCTCTACGCACACCGAGAGGCCGAGCGCGAGAACAAGGTCGCCGGGTCGATCTTCCTGCTCGCCGGGATCTCGGTCGGCGCCTGCGCGGCCTACGTCCTGCGCACGCCGGAGCAGATCGGTGTCGCCGACTTCCTGATCCTCTCGCCGCTGCTCGGCTTCCTGGCGGGCCTGCTGGTCGTCTCGCGCCGCACGCCGGCCTCCGGACCCCTCGACCGAGCCTAGGTCGGCTCGGTCAGCGCCGGCTCAAGGCGCCGGTGGATCCTGGTCCTCTTCGGGCGCCGGCTCGCGAGCCGCGAACCGCGCCAGCGTTGCCCCCCAGCCGCCGCGCTCGGGCCCCGCGTCGGCGAAGGAGACGACGCGCGGGTCGCGTTCGAGGACCTTGCGAACCGTCTGGCGCTGCTGGCCGATGCCTCGACCGTGGATGATGCGCACCTCCGAGAATCCCCGCTCCCACGCCTCGTCGAGGTAGGAGGCCACCACCTCCTTGATCTCGCGCGGCTGGAACGGGTGCAGGTCGATCGAGTCCTCGATCGGCAGCTCGATCGGTAGCTCGAACGTGTCCTCGATCGATGGGTCGATCGAGTCCTCGATTGGCAGCTCGATGGCCTCGTGCTCCACGACCTCACCCTCCGGTTCCGCCTCCGGCTCCGATAGCGCCTCTCGCCCTTCCGATCGGTCGTTGGCCCGGCTGGTCGGGCGGCCGAGCAGTCGCGAGAGCCAGCCCACGCCGCGACCTCCCTACCTGAAGAGCTTGAGGAAGGCGATGAAGGCGCTCCAGCCGTCGTCGGGGCCCTCGATCGGGGTTCCGACGTCGACGTTGACCACGGTTCCCCAGGGACCGACGAAGGTGCCCGAGACGCCCAGCCCGGCGAGCATCTCCTGGTCGAAGCCGGCGGGCTCGTCGGTCGCCCAGGCGACGTCGGCGAGCAGGTCGACGCGGAAGATCTCGAGGATGTCGAAGCCGTAGCTGAGATGCGCGGCCCAGGCCTCTTCGGCGCGCACGCGATCGGTCTGGTAGCCGTGGACGCGGATCCCCGAGAAGAACCCGAACTGGTACTTGCTGAAGCGGTCGAGATCCTCACCGCCCGCGTACTCGAGCTCGAGCCCGACCTTCTGGAAGGACGGCAGGTGCCAGGTCTTGCCAAGTGAACCGACCCAGCGGGTGTACCGCTCCTGGTCGGGGTCGAAGTCGGCGCTCTCCGGGAGCCCCCAGGGCTCCCAGTCCGAGCGTAGGGTGTAGGAGCCCTCGGCCCGCAGCCGGTACCCGCCGCGGTTGTAGGCCCCGGACAGGGTCAAGGTGTGGTCGAAGTGGTCCTGCGGCAGGACCAGCTCGTCGGCGGTGTCGTCGGCGCGCGTGAACTTGTTCCACCCGAGCGAGTAGTCGAGGTCGAGCTTGAAGAACTGCCCGAGGGGACGCCCGATCGTGAGGTCGATGTTGGGTCGCAGCGACTGGATGTCCTCCTCGTTGGCCTCGCGATTTCCGCGGAAGATGGTGTCGGTGCCGGGCACCGCCAGCGCGAACAGATTCGCTCCGACGTCGAACCTGCTGCCGAACAGGCTGGGGTTCGCGATGTCGACCGTGTTGAGCACCCCGGCGACGAAGGCGTTGACCTGGGTTCCGGTGTCGCGCCAGTCGAAGGAGAGCCAGTTGACGCCGCCCAGCGGCAACGGGTAGTCGAGCGACTCGTCGTAGAACATGCCCCCGATCAGGAGCGCGCGGTTCTTGTCGAGCTCCTCCTGGACCACCCGCCCGCCGACGTCTTCGTCCTGGACCAGGTAGCGCAGCCCGACCTCGGTGTCGCGCAGCATCGTGATGCTGGAGGCGAGCTTGGCGGCAAGCCGCTCCTCGAAGCCCCGGGGATTGATCTCGACGTCCGAGAGGACGACCTCTCGCTCGACCACGGTGGTGCCGTTGAGGATCGAGAACAGCTGCTGGCCGTTGGTGACCAGCGGCAGGTAGTAGCTGTCGGGCTCCCAGGGCGCCGGCTCCCCCTCCGCGTCGATCGGCATGTACTCGAGCGTCTCCTCGTTGGACAGCACCTCCCCCTCGAGGCCGAGCTGAACGGCCCGGGTCCGCACCCGGGTGTAGAGCTCGCGGTCGACCCAGACGGTCCCCCGAAACAGGGTGTCCCCGGGACCGACCGGCACTGCCGGCGTGAAGTCGACGACCCAGGCGTCGCGACCGCGCACGGTGTCGGTGCCGCGGAGCTGGTAGCGGTACTCGCGGGTGAAGGAGATCTCGAGCGGCATCGCCGACGCCTTCTCGGGCTGGATCAGCGGGATCTCGGGGATCCGTTTGCGGGTCCAGCGCACGCCGTTGATGTAGAGCTGGTCCCACGCCCAGTCGCTTGGCTCCCCCTGCCGGAAGAAGAAGTCCCCGCTGAAGGTCACGTCGAGCGACTGGACCCCGGTGCCGACCTGGAACCGCAGCGAGGTGGTATTGGTTGCGGTGTAGGTGTCGATTCGGCGCGCCTGCGCGTCCTCGAAGGCCTGGAGCCGCCGCAGGATCTCGGCCACCGGCATGCTGCGGACGTCCTCGACCAGCACCTGCTCCTCGACGCCTTCGACGCCCTCGAGCGCGCCGACGCCGGTGCGCTCGATCGCGAGCACGAGGGCGGGCGGCGGGTCGGCGAGCTCGAGCCGGTAGCCGCCGCGCGTGCGGCGGCCGCCGTAGATGGGCTCCGGCTCTCCGGTCGCCGGATCCAGGACGGCGGGACTGGTGAGCGTGGGATCGCCGAACTCGAGGGCCAGCCGCTCGGCTCCGGCCGGCGGCTCGACGACCACCCGCAGCGCGAGGTCGCTGCCGCGCACGAAGCTCCAGGCAGGCGCCCCCTGCGCGGTCGAGTAGGGGTCGAAGCTGACGTCGCCGCGTAGCTCGCTGGCCAGCAGCCGCAGCGGCGCCAGCGTCTCGGAGTCGAGCGAAGTGGTCTCGAACAGCACGACGGTGGCGCCGCGGGCGGCGGCCTGCGCCGCGCGCGCGAGCAGCCGCAGCGGCTCCTCCGGCAGCGGGATCCGCTGCGCGACGATCAGCGATCCCGGATCGAGCTGGACGAGCTCGGAGATCAGCTCCTCCTCCAGGGTCGTCGGGCCGCCCGAGGCGTCGAGAGCGGCGCCGTCGAGATACGCGGCGAGCTCCTCGTCGTAGAGGTCGCGCAGGCGCCCGGAATCCTGGGGCAGCAGGGTCGAGATCACCATCGCGTCCGGCTGGGCGCCGGTGACCGCCACGGCCGCGCGCCGGACCAGGTAGCCGTACTCCTCGAGCAGGTCGGCTCCGGCCTCGAACGGGGTCCAGTGGAGCTGGAAGGCCGCGCTCGGCCCGCTGGCGCGCGCCAGCTCGGCGAGCGCCTGCAGCTCGGACTCGAGGCCCTGCGCGTTGTCGAGCAGGGGCGGACGCGTGCGAAACCGCACCTCGACCCAGGGGTGAGCCCCGGCCCTCGAGAGCTGCGGGATGACGGCGCGGGCGGCGGCGACCGCATCGGCGTCGGCGAGGTCGGTCGTCCAGGCCACGTACGGCCTCGCCTCCGGGTCCGGCGCAATGGTCTCGGCGAGGAGACGGGCGGCGGCCGACGGATCGACGACTCGAATTCCCACGCAGGGGCCGCACCGCTCGTCCTGGGCCGCCGCGACGGTGGCGATCTGAAGGCCGGCGGCGAGCAGAAGCGCACCTCGCCCCCCTCTCGGGCGTCTCGTGGTCGGTGCCGGTCGGAGAGGGCGATCAGAGTCCGGGGCGGATGATCTCATGGAGCTTCCAGGCGAGAGCTCTGGCAGGACGACCCGGTCGGGTCGCGGCGAGAGCTCGATCGGAGGTCGAGTCAGGGCACTCTGGAGGTTTCGGGCGCGGAATGACATCTGTGCCGGGAACCGGAGGAGCGCGCGAGGGCATTCCTCGCGGTTGGGGAATTGTAAGCGCGAGCCGTGCGTGCTCCGCCCGACGCGGCGCCATCCTGGGCCTCGCCTCAGACCGGGCGGGCGGCGAGCCGCACCACGGCGAGCATCGCGGCGACTCCGGCGGCCAGGCAGATCCAGCTCGCCACCCCGAACGCGGCCGGGAGCGTGCCGACCAGCACCGCCGCGGCTCCGGCCGTGAGCGCGTAGGGGAGCTGGGTGCGCACGTGTGCGAGGTGGTCGCACCCAGCCGCCATGCTGGAGAGGATCGTGGTGTCCGAGATCGGCGAGCAGTGATCGCCCCAGACGCTGCCCGACAGCACCGACGCGATCGTGCCGAGCAGGACCGCGCCATAGACGGCCGAGCCGGCAGGATGCCCCGCCGCCATGCTGAGCGAGTGCGCCAGCGGAATCACCAGCGGGGTCAGGATCGCCATCGTGCTCCACGAGCTACCGGTGGCGAAGGCGACGGCGGCCGAGATCAAGAAGCCGAGCGTCGGCAACAGCTGGGGGACCAGCTCTCCTTCGGTCGCGCGGACCAGGAAGCCGGCAGTGTCCAGATCGCCGCAGGTGGCTCCCAGCGACCACGCGAGCAGCAGAACGACGAACGCCACCAGCGTCGCCTTGAGCCCCTCGATCGCCGCGCCGGTCGCCTGGCCGATGCTCAGGATCCGCTGGCCGACGGCCAGGCCGATCGCCAGCAGCACCCCGGTGAGGCTCGCCCAGAGCAGCGCGTGGTAGCTGTTGGAGCTCGAGAGCACGTCGCGCTGCCAGGCCAGCCAGGAGTCGGGGCGTTCGGCGCCGGCGAGCGCTGCGCGTCCGGTGATCTCGAGCCCCGCGATGGTGACCACGATCACGGAGAGGACCGGGAGGAAGGCGTTGAGCGCGCGGTGAGGCCGGTCCGGGGGCGGCGCCAGCTCCTGGGTCGTGAAGTCGGCCAGTGGCTTCGCACCGTCCTCGAGCACCGCCCCGGTGGCGGCCGCCCGTCGCTCGGCGCGCAGCATGGGGCCGAAGTCGCGGCGCGAGAACGCCAGGGCGACGACCAGGAAGAGGACGAAGAACTGGTAGAAGCGCAGCGGGATCGAAGCGACGATCGCGTTGAACGCCGAGCGATCGAGGCCGAGACCGTCGAAGGCGTCCTGGACCAACCCGATCTCGAACCCGATCCAGGTCGAGATCGGCACGATCGACACCATCGGCGCGGCGGTGGCGTCGACGATGAACGCCAGCTTCTCGCGGCTGATGCGCAGCCGATCCGTGATCGGGCGCATGGTCGAGCCGACGATCAAGCTGTTGGCGTAGTCGTCGAAGAAGATGGCGACGCCCATCCCCCAGGTGGCGAGCTGTCCGCGGCGCGCATCGGTCGCCCGCGGCGCCAGCCACTCGACGATCCCCTGAGTGCCGCCGCTCTTGGCGACGACGCCGACCATCGCACCGAGCAGACCCGAGAAGATCAGGATCGCAGCATGATCGGCGTCGACCAGCGCGCCGAGGACGTACTCGTCGATGGTGCGGGCGAAGGCCGCCAGCGGGTTCGGACCGTGCACCAGCAGCGCTCCGCTGTAGACGGCGACCAGGAGCGACACGAGGACGTCGCGCGTGAGGATCGCGAGCACGATCGCGAGCAGAGGAGGCAGCAGGGACCAGAAGGTGCCGGCGGTGAACGGCGGTGCGGCAGTCGTCGCCCCGTCGGCCGCGAGCGCGGGAACGGCGAGCGCGAACGCCGCGAGCAGAGCCCCGATCGGAGCGAGGCGGCCGAGCCACGATCGGAGCGCGCCGGCGCCGGGGGGGCCCGCGAACGAGGGCGTGCGAGATCGGGGTCCGAACATCAGACTCCCTGCACTGGCCATCCCTGTCGAGGGGCAGGGACCTGCGGTTGACGAGGCGCGGGAATCATCGCACGGCCTCGGCCACCGTCGCTCGAGGGCGTAGAGCTCGAGGGCATAGAGCTCGAGGGCATAGAGCTCGAGGGCACAGTGAACGCCCGGTTGCGAGCCTTGGTTCGAGGCGCGCCGCGCAGGTGCGTCGAGCGGCCCGGCGCGTCGAGGGGAGGTAGCGAGCAGGCGGCGGAGTCGCCAGACGAAAGCCGGCGCCCGGCCTCGAGCGGTCGGGCGCCGGCGTCGTTTCGGAAGGCCTCAGTCCGCGGCGACTGCGGCGGCTGCCACCTTCAGGTCCGCCTCCGTCAGGCGGATCGGCGGCAGGCCCATCTTGGCGCGGATCTTCATTTCGATCTCCTCGGCCACGTCCGGGTTGTCGCGCAGGAACTGCTTGGCGTTCTCGCGACCCTGGCCGAGCCTGACGTCGCCGCAGGAGAACCAGGCGCCGCTCTTCTGGACCTCCTGGTGAGTGACCCCGAGGTCGACCAGCTCTCCCGCGCGCGAGATGCCCTCGTCGTAGTCGATGTCGAACTCGGCCTGGCGGAAGGGGGGCGCGACCTTGTTCTTGACCACCTTGACGCGCGCGCGCGAGCCGACCACCTCTTCGCCGTCCTTGAGCGAGGCGATCCGCCGGATATCGATGCGCACCGAGGAGTAGAACTTGAGGGCGCGGCCGCCGGTGGTGGTCTCGGGGCTGCCGAACATGACCCCGATCTTCTCGCGGATCTGGTTGATGAACACCAGCGTCGTCTTCGACTTGGCGACGATCGCGGTGAGCTTGCGCAGCGCCTGCGACATCAGGCGCGCCTGCAGCCCGACGTGCGAGTCTCCCATCTCGCCCTCGAGCTCGGCGCGCGGCACCAGCGCCGCGACCGAATCGACGACCACGACGTCGATGCCGCCCGAGCGCACCAGCATCTCGGCGATCTCGAGCGCCTGTTCGCCGCTGTCCGGCTGCGAGACCAGGAGCTCGTCGATGTCGACGCCGAGCTTGCCCGCGTACTCGGCGTCGAGCGCGTGCTCGGCGTCGATGTAGGCGGCGGTTCCGCCGTGCCGTTGCGCCTGGCCGACGACCGAGAGGGCGAGCGTGGTCTTGCCGCTCGACTCCGGTCCGTAGACCTCGATCACGCGGCCGCGGGGAAAGCCGCCGGTGCCGATCGCGTAATCGACGGCCAGCGATCCGGTCGGGATCGACTCGACGGCGAGATGGTCGAACTGCCCGAGGCGCATGATCGCGCCCTTGCCGAATTGGCGCTCGATCTGCGCCAGGGTGTTCTCGACGACCTTGGTCTTCTCTTTCTGATCCATTGCCTGGGCTCCTTCGTCCGTCATTCCGATTGGCGACGGACCTCTGGCAGCGGGCGCTCGACGCATCCGCTGCGAACTTCGACTCGGAGACGGGGCTTCCCCGTGCGATTCTGCCGTGGCCGCCCCGAGCTCCCGCCGGCGGCGAGTCTCTGATCTCTTTTTCAGAGCCCCTCCGGTCGAGCCCCGCGGACGACCCGCCGCGACGCGCCGCTTCGAGCAATCGCCGTGACTCGCCAGCTGGTTTGGCGCCCGATCGCCGAGCCGGTTGGACTGTATACTTTTTCAAAGATACGTTTCTGAGGTCGGGGAGGTCGGCGGAGCGCTCCTCGGCACGAGCCCGAGATGCTGCCTGGCAGGCCTCCTGGTGGTCGAACCCCTAGCCTGAGACGCGCGACGAGACGCGCGACGACCGGGTGGCGGCAAGGGCATAAAAGAAGCGTAATCCGATCGGGCGCCGGCGTCAAGGCCGTCGTCGGATCGCGTCGGCGCGCCGGGGGACGGGGAGCCTGCGTTGGCGAAACGAGAAAAGGACCACCGGTCGAAGGACGCCGCGTCGGCGGCACGGTCGCAGTCCGAGAACCCGCTCGATCAGGGGAAGCTCGGCGAGACGCCGGCCGACTCGCTGATCGAGCGGTTGACCGGCGTCGAAGGCCTGAGCTGCCGGCCGCACCACTCGCTCGCCCGTCGCTCGACGCTGCGCATCGGGGGCCCCGCGGACTTCTTCGCCGAGGCGGCGGGCGTTCCGGCGCTCGGCGCACTGCTGCGCGAGGTCGATCGACTGCGACTGCCCTTCGTCGTCCTCGGCCATGGCGCCAACGTGCTGATCCCCGATCGGGGTCTGCGCGGCGTGGTGGCCTGCCTGGGCGGTGAGCTCGCCGGCTTCGAGCTCGACAGCTGCGGAGTCGTGGCGGGTGCTGCCGTCCCGATGGCGCGCCTCGCGCGGGCCGCGGCCCGCCGCGGTCTGGGCGGGCTCGAGGCGCTCGCCGGCTTCCCGTCGACGGTCGGCGGCGCGGTGTTCATGAACGCCGGCTGCTACGGCACCGAGACGAAGGACATCCTGGTCGAGGTCCGGCTTCTCGACCGGCAGGGCGAAGAGGTCGTCCTGCCGGTTGCGGAGCTGGACGCCCGCTATCGCCACACGGCGTTGTTCGAGAGCGGGATGGTGGTGACCTCGGCTCGGTTCGACCTCATTCCGGGCGATCCCCAGGAGCTCGAGGCGCGCATCGACGAGCTCAACCGGCGCCGCCGGCAGAGCCTGCCTTCCGGCCGGCCGAACGCCGGCTCGGTGTTCAAGAACCCCGAGGGGGACTCGGCCGGCCGGCTGCTCGATGCGGCCGGTCTCAAGGGGGAGGCGGTCGGCGCAGCCCAGATCAGCGAGCGGCACGCCAACGTCATCGTGAACCTCGGAGGCGCCAAGGCGTCCGAGGTCGTCGAGCTGATGGCGCGTGCGCAGCGGGCGGTTCGTGCTCGCTTCGGCGTCTCGCTCGAGCCCGAGCTCCGGCTGCTGGGGGAGCTCGAGGCCGGCTACCGAGGCCTGATCGCGGCCTGAGCTTCCCCCATCGCGTGGGCGAAGAGCATCAGTGTCAGCGGCCGCTGGATTCGAGCTCCCGACGCGTAGGATCTCGCCCGATGTTCCAGGTGTCGGTGGTCGTTCCCGTCTACAACGAGCGGGCGACGGTGGAGGAGATCCTCCGCCGCGTCCTGAAGGCGCCGTTGCCGGAGGGGGTGACAGTCGATCTCGTGGTGGTCGACGACGGCTCGACCGACGGCACCGCGGAGGAGCTCGAGCGCCTGCGCGATCCGCTCGGGTTCGAGCTGATCCGTCAGCCCGAGAACCGTGGCAAGGGTGCGGCGCTGCGTCGGGGGTTCGAGACCGCGCGCGGCGACGTGCTGCTGATCCAGGACGCCGATCTGGAGTACGACCCGGCCGACTACCCGGTCCTGCTCGGGCCGATCGTGGCCGGCCAGGCCGACGTCGTCTACGGCTCACGCTTCCTCGGCGGCCCTCACCGCGTGCTCTTCTTCTGGCACTCCGTAGGCAACCGCCTGCTCACCACCTTCTCGAACATGCTCACCGATCTGAACCTCTCGGACATGGAGACCTGCTACAAGGTCTTCAGGCGCGAGCTGGTCGACGGCGTCGAGCTGCGCTCGAACCGCTTCGGCATCGAGCCCGAGCTCACCGCGCTGTTCGCCAGGCGCCAGGCCCGCGTCTACGAGGTGCCGATCTCGTACCACGGGAGGACCTACGCCGAGGGCAAGAAGATCGGATGGAGGGACGGTCTGGCCGCCCTGTGGAGCATCGTGCGCTACAATCTGATGGCTTGACGAGTGGGGCTGAGACGGTCCGTGCCGTCGGTGCGGCCGGTTCAGGGTGGTGCTCGCAGTCACTGCGAGCATGGCTTTCCCCTCCATCGAACGTCCGATTCGCGGTGCCGCCCGTGAATCCTCCGCAGGAGGTTCTCGTGCTCTCGATCGCCCGCCTTCTGATCGCTCTCGTCACTCTTGCCGTGCTCTTCGGCTGCGCGCCCTCCTCGCCCGCCGACCAGGTGGAGGAGGCTCGAGCCCAGACCACGGTCGAGCTGATCTCGTTCGCCGTGCGTGAGGAGCCGGTGGCTTCGCCCGCGCCCGAGCCGACCGGAGACACGGAGGAAGGCGAGGTGGAGGGCGAGCCCGCCGGTGAGGAGGACGCCGTCGGCGCCGAGGACGCCGCCGGTGAAGAGGACGTCGAGGCAGCGGCCACGGACGTGCCGGTGCGCACCGACGTCCTGCTCGACCTCCTGGTCAGCAGCGCGGCCGACGATCCGCTCTCCGGGATCACCGTGGAGCTCGAGCACGTCGACGGCGACCAGAACGTCAAGGACACCCGCCTCCTGTGGGTGCCGACGCCCAATCTCGTGCGCGCCGTGGGCGCTCAGGTCACGGTCACCGTCGAAGACGTCGACTACGCCGAGGGTGACGGCTTCAGCGTCTCCGTGCGCTCGCCGGTGCCCGAGGGGGAACGTTCGGAGTACGGCGAGTTCCAGGACCTGAGCGAGAGTTGAGCGAGCGGGAGGCTGCGGCCAAGACCCGAGTCGAGACGTCGGTCGTGCTCGATGCGCACGACCTGATCCGGGCGCTCGAGGACAACGTCTGCCGTGTGATCCACGGCAAGCGGGACGTCGTCCGTCTCGCCGTGGTCTCGCTGCTGGCGCGCGGCCACGTCCTGATCGAGGACGTCCCCGGAGTCGGCAAGACGACGCTCGCCCACGCGCTCGCTCGGTCGCTGGGCCTGTCCTTTCAGCGCATCCAGTTCACCAGCGACCTGCTGCCGTCCGACATCATCGGCGTCTCGGTCTACGACCAGCCGGAGCGCCGGTTCCGCTTCACGCCGGGACCCCTGTTCGCGCACGTGGTGCTGGCGGACGAGATCAACCGCGCGACGCCCAAGACGCAGTCCGCGCTGCTCGAAGCGATGAGCGAGGGGTGGGTGAGCGTCGATCGCGACCGCCATCCGCTCCCGCGGCCCTTCCTGGTGCTGGCGACCCAGAACCCGCTCGAGCACGAGGGCACCTTTCCGCTTCCCGAGTCGCAGCTGGATCGATTCCTGATGTCGCTCGAGGTCGGCTACCCGGCGCGCGAGCACGAGCGCGAGCTGCTGATGGGGGGCGGAGTCGAGGCGGTGCTGGATTCGCTGCCCCCGGTGCTCGACGAGGAACTCCTGCTGGAGCTCCAGCAGCGGGCGGCGATGGTCCGGGTCGCCGAGAAGCTGGTCGACTACATGCTCGACATCGCCGAGGAGACCCGGGCGAGCAGCGAGCTCACGCTCGGCGTCTCCCCGCGCGGGCTGCAGGGCCTCTACCGCGCGGTCCAGGCGCTCGCCTTCTGTCAGGGCCGCGACTTCGCGATTCCCGACGACGTGCAGCAGCTCGCCCCGCGGGTGCTGGGCCACCGCGTGGTGGTGCGGCGCGGCCGCGACGAAACCAGCCCGCGCCGGATCCTGCGCCGGATCGTCCGCAGGGTCGCCGTCCCGGTTTGATCGCGCAGCGATCCCGCCCCACGTGAGCGCCAACCAGCCTGTCCACGGGACCAGCATCACCAAGGTGGGGCTGTGGCTGGTCCTGCTCGGGCTGATCGTGGGGATCGCGGCGACCAATACCGGCAACAACGGCCTGTACATGGGCATGGCGGGAATGGCGGCGCTGCTGCTGGTCGGGTGGCTGGGATCCTGGATCAACCTGCGCGACCTCTCGGTCGAGCTCGAAGCCCCCGACGAGGTCTTCGCCAATCAGCCCTTCGACCTGCTCTACCGGCTCGAGCATCGCGGCCGGCTGTTGCCGCGCTGGCTGATGATGGTCCAGGTCGAGGACGCGCAGCCGGGTCTGGTCGCACGCCTGCAGCCGACGTCGGGGAGCGCGCGACGCGCCGCCGGAAGGAGTGATCTCGACGTCATCGCGCCGACGAGCTCGGCCGAGGGCACGCAGGAGCTGCTGTGTCCCCGGCGAGGGCGCAAGACGATCGAGGGAGTCCAGCTCGCCAGCCTGTTTCCGCTCGGCTTCTTCCGCAGCGCGCGGTTCGTCCAGCGCCCGCTCGAGCTGATCGTCTACCCCGAGCTCTTCTCGGCGGCCAACCTGGAGCTCGACCGCTCGGGTCTGCTCGGGATGGAGCGCGCCCCGCGCGCCGGCTGGGGTCACGACCTGCACTCCCTGCGCGCCTTCCGGGAGGGGGACGATCCGAGGAGCATCCACTGGAAGCGCTCGGCGCGCCTCGGGGACCTGGTGTTTCGCGAACGCGAGGCCGAGGACAGCATGCGACTGTCGGTGGTCTTCGACAACGGGACGGGCGAGCTCGCCGTCGCGGCCGATCGCGAGCGGTTCGAGCGGCTGGTGAGCGAGGCCGCGACCGCCTGCGTCGATTTCCTCGATCGCGGTTGGGAGGTCGAGCTGGTCACCCGCGAGCGTCTCCTGCCCTTCGGGCAGGGGCAGCGTCAACGTCGCCGGGTGCTCGAGACCCTGGCGCTGCTCGAGTCCTGTGAGCGCGGGGAGCGCACCTTGCGGGGCTCCTCGCAGGCGCCCCAGATCCGTTTCGGCCTGGAGCGGCGGGAGCCGGGTCGGCGGGAGGCGAAGGCGTCATGAGCTCCATCGCCGCGGACGGGGACTCCGATCTCTTGACCGGGAAGATGAGCGCCGGGCAGGCGCGGATGAGCTTCGACCAGCAGAAGCGCGTGCTGCTCTGCTGGCTGGCGCTCCTGGCTCCCTTGCCGCTCCCGCTCAACGAGCCGCGCCCCACCGGCGTGGTGGGCTGGGTGTTCCTCGGGATGTTCGAGCTGGCGGTTCTGATCTGCCTGCGGCGGGCGAAGCGGGACGAGCAGATCCTGCTCTCGAACCGCGTCCTCAATCTCCTGGGCCTTCTCTACCTGCCTTTCTTCCTCGTCGACCTGGCGGCGTCGTGGAACCAGTTCGTCACGCCAATGATGCATCTCGCGTTGTTCGCGCTGGCGGTCAAGCTCTACGCGCTGCGGCAGGAGCGCGACAAGTGGCACGCGGTGTTCGGCATCTTCTTCGTCTTCGTCACCGCGATGGCGACCAGCGCCAGCGTCGGGATCGTGGTCTATCTGGTGACCTTCCTGGCGCTGTGGGCGCTCGTGCTCGCGCGCTTCTCGCAGTTCCACATGGTCACGCGCGTGGCGGCGCAGGAGACGCAGACTTCCAGCGAGTCCAGGTTGCTCGCGCGCGTCGTTCCGGTGGTGGCCCTCGCCGCGATCGTCCTCACGATTCCGATCTTCGTCGCGCTGCCCAGGCTCCGGAACCCCTACGTGCTGGGAAGGGGCGTGGGAACCGGCGCGGTCGACTACGCGGCCGGATTCAGCGACGAGGTGAGCCTCGACGTGATCGGGCGCATCCGCACCAACCGCGACGTGGCTCTGCGCGCGCGCTGGAGCGAGCAGGCGCCGGCCGAGGTCCGCCTGGTGGGCGCCGCGTACGGCCCGTATCGGGCGGCGGAGAAGACCTGGATCCGGCTCGAGGAGCGCACCCAGACGCCGGTCCCGGGCACCGGACGGTTCATCCTCCGTCGGGGTCGGGTGGAGGACACCGTCGACATCTGGCTCGAGCCGCTGGGGGCCCGCAGCCTCGTCCTGCCCCCGCGGGCGCTCAACATCGAGCTCGAGAACGTCGGCAGAGCGCTGATCCGGAGCATCGCGGGCACCGTCTCGCTGGTCCAGCCGCCGCCTCGCGCCATCTCCTACAGCGTGCAGGTCGGCGTTCCCGACGAGGTGCCCCCGCCGCCCGGGGAGGGCCGGCCGGAGCTCGACCTCACCGGCCTCACCCCGGCGATCGCCGATCTCGCCCGCCGCGTCGCCGGCGAGGGAAGCCCGCTCCAGAGGGCGCAGAGCATCGAGCGGCATCTGACCGGCAACTACGGCTACACGCTCGACTTCGTGGGCCGTGACGGGGAGCAGCCGCTCGAGGAGTTCCTGTTCACCCATGGCAGCGGGCACTGCGAGCTGTTCGCGTCGGCGATGGTCCTGATGCTGCGTGCCGAGGGGATTCCGGCGCGCTTCGTCACCGGGTTCCTGGGCTCGGAGCCGTCGCCGATGGGCTACCACATCGTGCGCCAGGGCAACGCTCACGCGTGGGTGGAGGCCTACCTCCCGACCATCGGCTGGCGCACCTTCGATCCGACCCCCGCCGCCGGGCGGCCCGGGCTCGAGCCGCGGAGCGCGATCGGGCTCGCGCGCCAGGCGTACGACTGGGTCGTGTTCGCTTTCGATCGCTACGTGATCTCGTACGGAGTCGGGGATCAGTCGAGGGTGTTCGAACGGCTGACGGCGAGCCTCCGTCGCTGGCTGGAGAGACTGCGTGGCGACGGCTCGGACGCCGACCGGATCGCCGAGATCGCGAGGCCGCCCGCGTCGGAGCTCGAGGTCGAGACGATCCCCGCGAGCAGCGGAGCGGAGCGGAGCTGGTGGCTGGTCACCCCCCTCGCTCTGCTCCTCGGCATCCTGTTCTTCATCCGCCGGCCGGTGACCAGCGCCCGACGGGCCTACGTCCGGCTCCGGCGTCAGGCTCGGCTGCGGGGTCTGGCGGTCGACGACAGCGTGCCTCCCGAGGAGCTCGGAGCGCGGCTGGTCCAGCGGTTCCCGGCCGCCGCGACGCCGGCGAGGAGGCTCGTCGACCTGTACCTTCAGGAGAGCTTCGCCGAGCGTCGTCTCTCCGCCGAGGAGATCAAGGAGCTCGGAGGGCTCCTCGACGAGACCCGAAGGGTGCTGCGCAAGGCGAGCTAGCCTCCGATCTGCTGGGACGCGCTGCGCGCGCTATAGCAGATCTGCGGCTAGCCATTTCTCGCGGCTCCAACTCGAGCTGAGGGGCGCGCAACCCGCGCGAGCCGAAGCGAGAGACGGTGAGGCGCGCTGAGCCTGCGAAGCGGGCCGAGCCCAGCGCTTGCGGCGCGTCGCCGCGGACAGCCGCAGAACCGAGCCACGGTTGCTGCACACGCCCTCCGGTTACTCGGACAGACTCCTCTAGTGCCCTGTAACAGTCATTCGTCACCCAATTCGCGGCCCCTTCTGCCCGCTGGCGGCGTTGCTTCTCCTCGAAAGATGCCCGATCTGCCTTCGTCGAAGCGCCTTGCCAGCGAACAGAATGACCTCGCGACTCAGGCAACGAACCACTGTTACAGGACACCAGCGCGGACGATCCGGGGGTGCTCGAGCGCCAGGTGCTCCCCGGCGACCAGGACTCCGGGATCGGCGAGCAGCGACAGCGTGGCGACGGTGAAGCGCTCGATCCCGAGGTCTAGCACGACGTCGTCGCCGGCTGCTGGCGCCAGGCGCAGAAGCCGTGGCTCGCCGTCGCGGGGGGTGAGGACCACCAGCAGAGCGGAGGGCGACGGGAGGACCTCGTCGAGCACGAGACGGCTGCCGGGCTCGAGGTCGACGGCGTAGTCCAATCGCACGGCCCGCGGGAGCTCGATTCGCGCGCGGCCGGCGAGCCGCGGAGAGAGCCCGGTCGGAGGGGAGGCGGTGGCCGGAAGCGCGAGCTCCAGCCAGTCCCAGGCCACCGCCAGCCGACGGTTCCTGCCGGAGCCGGCGGGAGGGGGCGGGGGGCGGTACCGCAGCCGCAGGACGACGTCGGTGGCGGGCCAGGCATCGGGGTCGACCGCGAGCCGGTGCTCGGCGAAGTCGGCGGACACCCTTGCGCTCGCCAACGGGAGCTCGCCGATCGCGATCTCCACCGCACGACGAGCCGCGGCGGCGGCATCGCTGCCAGAATTGCCGCCAGAATTGCTGCCCGCATCGCTGCCGGTCTCGTCGCCGGCCAGCGCTCGGGCCCGGAAGCGCAGCTCGGTCGGGCGCAGGCCGTTGAGGGTCAGCCTCACGAGAGACTCGGGGCCGATTCCCCAGACGAAGGTGGAGCCTCCGTCGCTGGTTTCGTTCCAGGACCAGCCGGAGAGCAGCGAACCGCGTGCCGAGCTCACGCCGAAGTCGAGCCGCAGGTCGGCCCGGACCGGGCGCGCCGTCGGCAGGCTGTGCGCAAGGTCGTAGGTGACGAGGGGGTCGGGGCGTGCGCAGCCGAGGAGGAGCGCGATCGAGACGAGCAGGCATCCGGCCTGTCCGCTCGTTCCGGCACGCTGGCGAAACGCTGCGGTGGGCACGGCCGGGACCGTAGCATCCGCCGAGGGCGAGCGGAGCCAGTCCGCGGGCTCGTCTCGTCGCGGCGGGGAGCGAGCCTGGTGCGACTCGGCGACCGGCGCACGCCGGCCGGCCGCGACAGCGCGCAAGAACCTCGCGGCGAGCTGACAGAATGGCGCCTCCGGGGCGGTCGGGGCCGATGGTGGATTTCGGGGGACGGTCCTCCGAGGCTGGGCCGGGCGCCGGAACGCGAAATCGCCGAATCGGTGGGGGCAGCGGGCTCGGCCGAGGGACCTCGGCTGAAGGAGCAATGGCTTGCGGGTGGGCATCGTCGGCTACGAGCTCGAGGACGAGAGCACCGGTGTCGGCCGCGCGCTCGCGGGTCTGCTCGCCGGTGCGGCCGCGGAGGCTCCCTCCTCGTGGCGCTTCGTGGTCTTCCTGAGGCGTCCGCTCCAGCATCCGGTGTTGGCGAGCGAGCGGATCGAGGCGGCGGTCCAGGAGGGAGGCAGTCGGTTCTCGCGGCCGGTCCTGTGGGAGCAGATCGAGCTCCCGCGAGAGATCGTGCGCCAGCGGGTCGAGCTGGTCTTTTCGCCCTCGTACAGCCTGCCGCCGAGGACCGGGCTGCCCGGCGTCGTCACCGTCCATGACCTCTCGTTCGAGCGGCTCCCGCAGGAGTTCGGCTGGCGGGAGCGGTGGCGCCGCAGGATCCTCGCTCGCCGCGCGTGTCGGATCGCGCGGCGGGTGCTGGTCGATGCAAGGGTCATCGCGGCCGAGATCCGGGAGCGCTACGGCGTCAGCGCCGGGCGGCTCGGCGTCGTGCCGCTGGCGGTGGAGGAGTCCTTTCGGCCGGCCGGCGACGAGGCGAGCCGCCGAGAGGACCAGGAGCAGCTGCGCGAGCTCGGAATCGAGCCTCCCTTCCTCCTGCACGTGGGGTCGCTGCTCGAACGCCGGCGGCCGGCTGCGCTGCTCGCCGCGCTGCGCGCGGCGCAGTCGATCGATCCGAGCCAGCGGCTGGTGCTCGCCGGCCCGAACCGGCTGCGGCGCCCCGAGGACCTCGATCGCCTGCTCGAGAACGAGGACCTCGCGGGATCGGTGGTGCGAACCGGCTGGGTCTCCGATCGCGCCCTGGTCGCGCTCTATCGCGCAGCCACGGCAACGCTGTCGCTCTCGAGCTACGAAGGCTTCTGCCTGCCGCCCCTCGAGTCGCTGGCCTGCGGGACGCCGGCGGTGGTGGACTCCGCGCCGGGCCTCGCCGACCTGTGGCCCGAGTATCCGTTCCGGGTGGGCGCGGATAGCCACCAGGAGCTGGCGCGGGTGGTCAGGCGCGCGATCGAGGTGCGCTCGACGGGCGAGTGGTCGCCGGTCGCCGCCATCGAGCGGGTGCGGCGCACCAGCTGGCGGTCGGCGGCGCGCTCCTGGATGGGCGAGCTGGAGCGGGCCTGCGCATGACCACCACGGTGCTCGTCGTCAACTTCAACGGCAGGCGGTGGATCGACCGCTGCCTGAGCAGCGTCCCCGTCTCTCGCCGGGTCGAGGTGATCGTGCTCGACAACGGGTCGACCGACGACTCGGTGGCGCTGGTCCGCGATCGCCACCCCCGGGTCCGGGTCGTCGAGCTCGGGGAGAACCTGGGGTTCGGTGCCGCCAACAACCGCGGCGAGCAGCTCGCCGGCGGCGACCGGTTGCTCTTGCTCAACCCCGACGCGTGGCTCGATTCAGGGGCGCTCGCTGTGCTCGAGTCGGCGCTCGAGAGCTCGCCGCGGCTGGCGGCGGTCGCGCCGCGCCTGCGCGATCCCGACGGGCGCGCGCAGTTCACGTGGTATCCGGAGTGCGGAGTGATCGGCGAGGCGATCCAGCTCTGGCGCAACCGGCGCTCCGGCGCCTGGACGCGCGGGCGGCTCGAGATCGTGCTGCGAGCGCTGACCGGCCCGGGCTGGCTCACCGCCGCCTGCCTGCTCGTCCGCCGCGAGGCCTTTCGCCAGATCAAGGGCTTCGACGAGAGCTTCTTCCTCTACTTCGAGGACGTCGACCTCTGTCGCCGGCTGACGCGCACGGGATGGAGGCTGTCGAAGGAGGAGCGAGCGGGCGCCGTGCACGTCGGCTCGGTCGGCCTGCGCGCAGAAGGCCCGGCCGGCAGTCTCGGAGCCACCGCCCTCGAGTACCGGATCAGTCAGCTCCGCTACTACCGGAAGCATCGGCCTCGGTGGGAGGTGGCCCTGCTGCGCCGGCGTCTGGAGCGCCGATTCTGCGGCCCGGACGCGGCGCCGCGCCTGCGGCAGGGCATCCTCGCCGCCCTTCACCGGGATGCCGAGCGGTCCTCGCCGTCGCCTCCGCCCTCGCCGTAGCGTTCGGCCTCCGAGCGTGCCGACACGCGCCGATTCGGCATCGGTCGATCGTGCCGCGCGCCTCGCTCCGGTCGAGGAATCCGGGGGGTTGCGTGTGGTAGCTTGCCGCGGTGACGAAGCGCCAGGGTGCGGGGTCGGATCTTGCGGGGGGCGACGCGCAGAGCGAGTCTCCGAAGCGCCCTGCGGCGGGTCCTGCGCTCTGAGGGCCGATCCACGGCGGGCATCGGACGCCGCGGTCGCCGGCAAACCCTCAGCGTTCGTTCCCGCAGGGCCCTTCGATGCTCTGAATGCTGCTCATGCTCTGGTACGTGGTGATCGCGGGCGTCGTCGGCATCGCGGCGGCCTTCGCCGTCGGCCGGCTGGTGCTCGTCGCGCGCAGGCGGTACGCGGCGTTGCTGGCCGCCGTCGAGCTCTGCCAGCGTCAGCTCACCGAGCTGCGTTCGGCGGTCGACCGGGAGGGCGCTGGGGTCGCCGAGATCAGGAGCCTGCTGAACGACACCGTGGCGCCCGGCGTCGCTCGCCTCGAGCGCGCTCGCAGCCTGGCGCAAGCGGCGCGCGAGATCGAGCGCAGCGTGGAGCGCGGGACGATCGAGCCGCAGGGCGCGTCGGTCCTGATCGAGGAGCTCGAGCGTCTGGAGGTCGAGGTGCTGGCTGGTGACCAGGGCTACTGACGCGCCCGCACGGGGCGCCGGGCCGCAGCGAGTGCGCATCGGCCTCGACGTCGGCAAGGGGCTGGGGACGCTCGACGGGATCGGGCGCTATACCCGGGGACTGCTCGCCGGCCTGCGCGAGGTCGAGGCCGAGCTGCCGCCGGCCGAGCGGTTCGATTACGTGCTCTTTCCGCTGTTCCGCTGTGCGCGAGTGATTCAGCCTGGCGAGCTGCTCGGCGGCGAGGCGGCGCCGAACGGATCCTTCCGCTTCGTGGAGCGGACGCCAGCGCCCGGTGAGGTCGACCTCTTCCACGCGACGGCATGGGCGTTGCCCGTGGCCTACCGCGGGCCGGTCGCGCTCACTCTGTACGACCTCACGTTCACGAGCCTCGCCGAACGCCACACGCGGGAGAACCGGGCACACTGTCTGATCGGGCTCGCCCGCGCCCTGGCGCGGGGCGGCGCGTTGTGCGCGATCTCGGCGAGCGTTCGCGACCAGGCTGCCCGCTGGCTGGGCATCGACGCCGCCAGCATCGGGGTGGCGGCGCCCGCGGTCGACCCCGGCTTTCGGCCGCAGCCGGCCGAAGCGATCGAGCGAGCACGTGCCGAGCTGTCGATCGACCGACCGTACGTCCTGGCTTTGGGAACGCGCGAGCCGCGCAAGAACCTCCCCCGCCTGCTCGAGGCATGGAGCCTGCTAGCGCGCGACGTGCGGGAGGGCCGTCTCCTGGTCCTGGCCGGAGGCGAGGGATGGAGCGGCAGCCATGCGGCCGAGCCGATCGACCGGCTCTCCGAGCGCCTGGGGGTGGCGGCAGAGGTCAGGGCGTTGGGCCACGTTCCCGACGAGCTGCTGCCGGCGCTCTACGCGGGGGCGTCGGTCTTCGCCTACCCCTCGCTCGGCGAGGGCTTCGGCCTGCCGCCGCTCGAAGCCATGGCCTGCGGCACACCGGTGGTGGCCTCCGACCGGCCGGCGCTTCCGGAGGTGCTGGGCGACGCCGCCGTGCTGGTCGATCCGGAGTCCCCCCAGCGCCTCGCCGACGCGATCGCGGAGCTGCTGGCGGAGAACGATCGCGCTCGCTCGCTTCGCGAGGCCGGCTCGAGGTGGGTCGAGCGCTACACGTGGCGCCGGACGGCGGAAGCGGTGCGCGATCTGTGGCGGCGCCTGCTCGAGCGGCCGGCGGGGCCGGGCTGATGCGCGACCTCGTCGCCTGCACCATCGTCTCGAAGAACTACCTGCCGTTCGCGCGGGTGCTGGCGCGCTCCTTCCTCGAGCACCATCCACGCAGCCGGTTCGTGGTCTGCCTGGTCGACCGCGTCGATGGCGCGTTCGATCCCGACGCCGAGCCCTTCCAGGTGGTCGAGATCGAGCGCCTGCCGATCGACGAGCTGACCGACTTCTGCTTCAAGTACACGATCCTCGAGCTCAACACCGCGGTCAAGCCGGCCTTCCTGCGCTACCTCTTCGAGCGGCCGGATGCGCCCGAGAAGCTGATCTACTTCGATCCCGACATCGTCGTCTACCGCCGGCTCGACGAGCTGTCCCGTCTGCTCGACGAGCACGCGGTCGTGCTCACGCCGCACCTGGATTCTCCCATCGAGGACGACCTGCATCCCGGCGAGCTGCAGATCCTCCAGTCCGGCTCGTTCAACCTCGGCTTCATCGCGCTGTCGGGCGCCGAACGTTCGCGGCCGCTGCTCGACTGGTGGCATCGCCGGGTCTACGACCGCTGCGTGGTCGACGTTCCCAAGGGGCTGTTCGTCGATCAGAAGTGGATCGACCTGGTCCCCGGCCTGTTTCCCGGAGTCTTCGTCCATCGCGATCCGGGGTCCAACGTCGCCTACTGGAACCTGCACGCGCGCACGGTCGAGGGCGAGCCTCCGGACCCGACCTGCAACGGCCGGCCCCTCGTGTTCTTCCATTTCAGCGGGATCGAGCCCGAAGCTCTCGGCAGGGTCTCGAAGCACCAGAACCGGTTCACGCTCGGCGACCTGGGCCGAGGGGTGCGGGCGCTCTACGAGGACTACCGGCATCGCCTGCTCGCAGCCGGGTTCGATCAAACGCGAGCGTGGCCGTACGCCTTCGCGCGCTTCGACAACGGGATCCTGATCCCCGACGTTGCCCGCTCCCTCTACCACTCGCTCGGCCCCGGGCGACGTCGCTTCGAGAACCCGTTCGCGACCGGGCCGGGCAGCTTCTTCGACTGGCTCAACCGGCCGGTCAAGCCGCGGGCGGGTAGCGGCGGCGCGATCACCCAGCTGCTACACCACGTCTACCGATCGCGCGACGACCTGCTGCTGGGTTTCCCCGATCTGTTCGAGCGCGACGCCGGCCGATTCGTCGACTGGGTGCTCGAGGGCGGCCAGCACGACTACCGCCTCGACCGTGCCTTCGTGGAGCCCATCGCGGGGATCGCTGCGGCCGTTTCGGCCGGCGGCGCCGAGCTCGAGCGCGGGGCCTCGATGGTTTCGAGCGCGCGGGGCCTCGCCAGGCGCGCCTATCGCTCCGAGACGGCGCGGGCTCTCAAGCGGCGGGTCAAGCGCACGATCGGCGAGACCCGGACGCGGGCGATCAAGCAGCGGCTGCGACCGGGCGCCCCGAGCGATGACCGTGCCGGTCGCGGCGTGATCGCGGATCGGATCTCGGACCTCGCGATCGTTCGCTTCGGCGTGAACCTGTGCGGCTACTTCACCGCTGAGAGCGGGATGGGGCAGGGGGTGCGGGGAATCGCACGGTCCTTCGAGCGGGCCGGCGTCCCGACCGCGCTGGCCAATCTCGAGCTCGGGGTGGCGTCGCGCACCGGCGACCGCTCCTTCCAGGACTTCGCCGACACCTTCGACTACGACGTCAACGTCTTCTTCGTCAATGCCGACCAGGTCCCGCACGTCGCCGAACATCTCGGCCACGAGAAGTTCCGCCGCAAGGTCAACGTCGGGTTCTGGCTCTGGGAGCTCGAGCGGTTCCCGGCGAGCTGGCGCTCGTCGTTCGAGCCCTTCCACGAGATCTGGACCCCCAGCTCGTTCTGCGTCGGCGCCATCGGTTCGGTGGCCCCGATCCCGGTGCGGCGGGTGCCGCTCGCGGTCGAGGGCCGGCCGGTCGGCGAGGACGCCTTGTTGGCGCTGCGCGCGCGCCTGGGCCTCGATTCCGATCGCTTCACCTTCCTGTTCACCTACGACTACCTGAGCTATCCCGAGCGCAAGAACCCGGCGGGGCTGATCCGCGCCTTCAAGCGCGCGTTCGCGGCCGACGACCCGGTGCGTCTCGTGCTCAAGACCATCAACCGCCTGCACGCGGAGGGCGAGGCCCGCGCTCTCGAGGAGGAGGCCGACGGCTGGCCGATCCGCTTCTTCGACGCGTACCTAGAGCGCGCAGAGGTCGACCTGTTGCCTGCGGTCGCCGACTGCTACGTGTCGCTCCACCGCTCGGAAGGCTTCGGCCTCACCCTGGCGGAGGCGATGGCGGCCGGCACCCCGGTGATCGCCACCGACTACGCCGGCAGCGTCGACTTTCTGGGCGTGGGCGACGGGTTTCCGGTGCGCTACGACCTGGTCGAGCTCGATCGCGACGTCGGCCCCTATCCGGCCGGGGCGCGCTGGGCGGAGCCCGACGAGGAGCACGCGGCCGAGCAGATGCGCGCGGTGTTCGACCGGCGCGAGGAGGCGGCGATCGTGGCTCGGCGCGGTCAGGAGCGGGTCGAGCGCGAGCTCGGCGTCGACGCCGTGGCGCGCGTGCTGCGCGCTCGCCTGCGCACCATCGTCGAGCGCGTCAACGGCCCGCGCGGAGAGACCTTCGGGCTGGAGGACGACGGCGAGTCATCGCGTATCGGCGAATGAGCCGTCGACCGCGCCCCAGTCGATTCGAAGGCTGGAGCCTGTCCGAGTCTTCGAGATCGGTTCTACGGATGTCCGCGGCGACGCGGCGCAGGCGCTGGGCTCGCTGCGCCTCGCGGGGCTCAGCGCACCTCACCGCTTCTCGTTTTGGCTCGCGCACGTTGCGCGCCCCTCAGCTCGGAGTGGAGCCAGGACGACATTGCTGGCCTCTGATGTTCTACTCAACACATCGAGGGTCCAGGGATTCGAGAGATCTGGTTCTACGGCTGTCCGCGGCGACGCGCCGAAGGCGCATGGAGCCGCGAGAAATCGCTAGCCGGAGATCTGCTATAGCGCGCGCAGCGCGCCAAGCAGATCGGAGGCTAGTACGCGTTGCGGGCGATCCCGTGGCGCAGCGTCATCCACAGGATCTTGAGGTCGAGCGCGAGGGTCCAGTTCTCGATGTAGTAGAGGTCGAACTGGATGCGCTTCTTGATCGAGGTGTTGCCGCGCCAGCCGTTGACCTGGGCCCAGCCGGTAAGCCCCGACTTGACGCGGTGGCGCAGCATGTAGTTCGGGATCTTGTGCTTGAACTCGCTGACGAAGGCGGGACGCTCGGGACGAGGGCCGACCAGCGACATCTCGCCCTTGAACACGTTCCAGAGCTGCGGCAGCTCGTCGAGCGAGCAGCGGCGTAGGAAGGCGCCGACCCGCGTGCGCCGGGGGTCGTCCTCGACCGCCCAGATCGGGCCGGTCGAGATCTCGGCGTCGACCCGCATCGAGCGGAGCTTCAGGATGAAGAAGGGCCTGCCGTCCAAGCCCATGCGCTCCTGGCGGTAGAAGACCGGACCACGGTCCTCGAGCCAGATCGCCAGTGCGATGAACGGCACCACCGGCAGCAGGCACAGGATCGCGGCGGCCGAGATCAGCAGGTCGATCCCGCGCTTCGCCAGGCTCTGCCAGCCCTCGAGCGGCACCTGCGACAGGTTGATCATCGGCGTGCCGTCGAGATCCTCGAGCCCGGCGCGCAGCGTGGCGTACTGGAGCAGGTCCGGAACCAGGCGGATCTCGACGCACTCGCTCGACACCTGGTCGAGCAGACGGAGGATCTTCTTGTGGGCGTCGAGCGGCAGCGCGATCATCAGCTGGTCGACGCCGTGCCGCTCGATCATCTCGCCGGTGTCGGCGACACGTCCGAGCACGGGCACGCCGAAGAAAGACGCCTGGGCGATCCCAGGATCGTCGTCGACGAAGCCGACCACATCGAAGCCGAGCTCGCGGTGGGCCAGGATCTTCTCGGTGATCTCGCGCCCGACGACACCGGCGCCGACCACCAGGATGCGGCGCAGGTGGTGGCCGCGACGGCGCAGGGAGCGCAGCAGGGCGCGCAGCGAGAAGCGCGTCGCGGCGACCGACGCAACGCCGACGACGAAGAACAGGACCAGGAAGGCGCGGCTGTAGGTGAAGGGCTCGAGGCTGCCGGGCTCGCGGGGCGGTCGCCAGAACGCGGTGACGCCCGCCAGCAGCACCACCGCGAGGAGGTTGGCCACGAACAGCGAAAAGAACTCCTCGACGCGGCTCTGCCCCCGGCGGATCTGGTAGAGGCCGTGGAAGTAGAAGACGATCGGCCACACCACCACGATGAACGGCAGGAGCTGCAGGTAGGGGCCGAACGCCGGGGTGTTCTTGGTCAGCGGGACGACCTGCAGGTCGAAGCGCAGGTACCAGGCCGCCATGAAGGCGGCCGCGGTCGCTGCCAGGTCGCCGAGCAGGAACAGCGCGGTCGTCTCGCGATGCCGCTGGCGAATCACCTCGACCCGCTCCTCGTCAACTTCCGATCCCCTGCGCTCCGATGGTTTCGAGCCCGACCGATGCTCCGAGCCTGACCCGACGAGCCCTGACTTCCCCAGCCCTGATTCAGTCTTCAGCGAGACGCGATGGATCCCAGCGGGGAGATGCCGGGGACTCGACTCTCGAGCAGCGCGCGAAAGCCCTCCCGGAATCGCTCCCGCGAGAACTGGCCCGCCCGAGTTTCCAGGTCCAAAGGATTGAAGCCCAATTGCTGTCGTTTGTCAATCGCCCTGAGGAGGCCGGCGAGACCGCTCCGTGGATCATACAAGAGCCCGTGACGCCGATCCTCGACGACGTCGCAGACTCCGCCCGCTCCCGCGGCGATCACGGGTGTGCCCGCAGCGAGCGCCTCGACCGCCGCGATGCCGAAGTCCTCGATGCCAGGTTGCACCAGCGCCAGCGCGCCCTGATACAGCCGCCTCAGCTCGTCCCCGCCGACCCGTCCCACCAGCTCGACGCCCGGACCGGCGAGCGCCTCCAGCCGCTCGCGGTCCGGCCCCTCGCCCACGATCTTGAGCGCGATGCCGCTTCGTCGCGCGGCCTCGATCGCGAGGTCGTGGCGCTTGTAGGGAGAGAGCGCGGCGACACTCAACAGGTAGGGCGGGGAGAGCACTGCCGCCGAGGGATCCGGCCGGTCGCCCGGCTCTGAGCTCATTGAGCGCTCCGGGCGCTCGGAGAAGTAGTCGACGTCGACCGGCGGGGCGAGGACGTGGGCCTCGCGACCGTAATAGCGCCGGATGCGTTGCCGGACGAAGGAAGAGTTGGCGATCAGCTCGTCGACGCGGACCGTCGAGGCGACGTCCCAGGTGCGCAGTCGCGACAGGGCGGCGCCGCGGAGGCGCGCGATCAGCCCGGTGCGCTTCGGAAAGTACTCCGCCTCCTGGTCCCACGCGTAACGCATCGGCGTGTGGCAGTAGCAGACGTGGAGGGCGTGCGGGGCCGGAATCACTCCCTTCGCGACACAGTGGCTGGTGCTGATCACCAGGTCGAAGCCGGACAGGTCGAACGACTCGACGGCGGCCGGGAAGAGCGGCAGGTAGTGCCGGTAACGACGCTCGACGAAGGGCGCCCGCTGCAGGAACGAGGTCCGGATCTCGTGGCGCTCGAGCCGCTCCGAGACGCTGCCAGCGACGTGGAGGAGGGTGTAGATGGGAGCCTCGGGGAAGAGGTCCGCGATCTCTTCGAGCACCTTCTCGCCACCGCGCATTCCGGTGAGCCAGTCGTGGATCAGCGCCACCCGGGGTCCTGGGCTGCTCACCCGGCGTCCTCCAGCGCCTCGCGGTACACCTCGAGGGTGGCGGCGGCCACCCGGTCCCAGCCGAATTGCGCGGCCCGCTGCCGGCCCCGCTCCTCGAGCTGGCGGCGCCTCGGCTCGTCACCCAGGCAGCAGGCGATCCCGCGCGCTAGGTCGTCGGGTTCCCAGGGGTCGACCAGCTCGGCGCTGTCGCCGGCGACCTCGAGCAGGGCGGAGCCCCGCGAGGTGACCACCGCGGTTCCCGACGCCATCGCCTCGAGCACCGGCAGGCCGAAGCCCTCGTAGAGGCTCGGGTAGACGAACAGCGTCGCCCCCTGGTAGAGCGCCGGCAGGTCCTCCTCCGGGATCCAGCCGGCGATCACCAGCGAGCCGCCGACTCCCAGCTCCTCGGCCTTCGCGCGCAACGATCCGCCGCCCGCCCTGGCGCCGGCGATCACCAGCGGCGGCGGTGGCTCGGTGAGCAGCCGCCGAGCGCGAGCGTAGCCTTCGAGTAGCCGCTCGAGGTTCTTGTGCGCCTTGGGGTTGCCCACGAAGAGGAGATAGGGGGGCCCGACGCCGTGAGCCGCCAGCCGCCGCGAGATCTCCTCGCGCCCGAGACGCTGGGAGAAGACCTCGTCGACCCCGTTGTGGATGACGCGGAGACGCGCCGGATCGGCGCCGACCATCTCGACCAGGTCGTCTTGGGTGGCGTGGGAGACCGCGATCACGCGGCGGCTCCTGCGGGTCGCCCGGCGCAGCATGAACCGAGCGTAGTGGAGGGCCCGGCGGCTCGGGAGGAGCTCGGGGAACCGCAGGTGGATGACGTCGTGCACGGTCACCACGACGGGGCAGGGGGGCCACAGCGGCACGGTGTAGTGGGTGGCATGGTAGAGGTCGGCGTGCAGCCGGCGCAGATGGCTCGCGACCGTGAACGCCTCGCGCACCGAGTAGACACGGGCCGGCTCCGGACTCTCCGTGAAGTTGGCGGGCAGGCCCTGGAGCGCTCCGCGGTCCTCGGGACGGACCAGCAGCACGTAGCGGGTCGTGCGGTCGAGCGCGGCGAGGTGCCGCACCAGACCGCGGACGTAGGTGCCGATGCCGAAGTCGCGCAGCTTACGCGCGTCGATCGCGATGGTCGGAGGCATCGGAGTTGCGCTCGGCGGCGCGAACGGCGGCCGGTGGGACGGCCCGTCACTCTAGCAGCGCTCCTCCGCCGCTTCGCCTCGATTCCCGTGTCACGATCGGCCGCGGACCGGCCCCCCGATCGAGGGGGACCCGCTAGGTCGTCGACCTGAGCCCGCGCCGCTTGCGGCGCTTGGGCGGGGAACGTGGACTAGCGGGCTCGTGGTATGACCGCGCTTCGATCTCACGGCTCTTCGGGAAGTCGTGATCACCGCGAGCCCGCTAGGTCGTCGAGGCGAGCGGGAAGTCCACAGTCTGGGCAAAGTTCGATCGAGCAGCACCCAGACGACCGGGAAACAGCAGCGAGCGACGATCCCAGCACCGACGGGCATGAGACTCTCCAGGACCACCGGCGGGACGAAGGGCTCGGGGACGACCGCGTCCGCGGCCCGGCGACGCGCAACGGGACCCCGTGGAAGACGGCTGCTGATCGCGTTGGCTCTGGCGTTGCTGGCCGCGATCGCCGCGCATCTCTGGACCTGGTACGCGCCGCGCAGCCGCCCGGCGAGCCCCGACCTCGGCGATCTGCCGGTCCAGATCCTGCTCTCGGGTGAAGGGCGCTTTCGACTGTGGCTCGCCTATCCGCACCAGACGCTGGGCTCGCTGGGGCGGACCCATCCGGCGATCGCCGCGATCTGGCAGTCGTCGATGCCGCCCTTCACGCTGTTTCGTGCGCCTCCCGCCCGCGAGCTCGGTATCGCCTGGGGACCCGACGGGGGGGCCGCGGCGGCGCGGGTCTTCCCCCTGTTCACGTTGGCGGCCAAGGCAGCCGGCCGGCTGGCCCGCAATCCGTGGCTGGGCGGAGGCGAGGTCTCGGTCGACGGCGCCGCAGGCTCGGTCGAGTGGCGAGGGAGCCTGTGGACGGCGACCTGGGGAGACGGCGACCTGCCCGGCGCCGAGCCCTCGGCGGCGCCGTCGCTGGGCGCCACCGGCGAGCAGACGCTGCTCGTCTGGATCGAGCCCGAGGCCGTCGGGTTCGAGCTTCCCGCTCGCGGCGGGCTGTGGTCGGCCAGCCTCGAGCCCCACAGCATCGCGCTCACGCCCATCCAGCCGGAGGAGGCGCCGGAGCGGCGCCCGGCATCCTCGCGGCCTCCGGCTCCGATCGGGTCGCTCGCCGATCGACTGCCGGCCGAGCTCGCGCTGCTCGCGATCCGCGAATCGGCGGCGGGCGCGGAGGCGCTGGTGGTCGTCGATCAGGAGCAGGAGCCCGGCATCCTGCGCCTTCCCAGCGCGGCGCTGGCGACCACGGGCTCGGTCGCCGAGCGGCGAGCACTGAGCCTTCCGGCCAGGGAGCTGCAGGACGCGCTCGGCGGCCGGTTTCGGGAGGAGGTTCTGAACGGATGGTCGCTGGTGGCCACCGATCGGCGGAGCGCGGAGGTGTGCGAGACGATGCTGGCGCGCCTCGGTCTGCTCGAGGCGCCGGTCGCAGGCTCCGAGTCCTGGCTGGTGGTCTTCCGGCCGGCGGCGCTGCACCGCCTAGCGCGCGGCGTCGACGACGCCCTCGAGACGATCCCGGTCGGCGGCGAGCGCCTGCGCCGGCGATGGCGCCGGTACCGGGAGTGGACGGCCGCCCTCGGCGGCGCCGACTGGATCGGCGTGACGGTCGAGCCCAGCCTGATCGAGATCCGCGCCGCTGCCGGATCCAGGGTCGATCGACACGCGCCTCGTGTCGATTGACACACCCGAGCGGATTCCTTAGCCTTTGCTGCTCTGCCCGCGAGCTGTGTCGCGGTTGTCGTGGTCCGTGGCCATGGGCTCCAGAGGACCCAGCTCCTCGAGACGGCTCCGCGACCGGGGCTCGGCGAGAGTGTGGCGATGGCGCGGCGTCAGGGTTTACGGCAGGATGCCGATCCCGCCGGCTCCCTCGCCTGCGGGCCGAGCAGGTCGTCCGTCACCCACATCGACGCCAGATCGAGCCGAGCGGCTCCCTGCCGCCTCGGCCTTCACCGCCGTCTCGAAGCGCGTTGCCATCCAGGACCGTCATGCAGGAATCGTCCATCGACGACGGGTCGCTCCCGTCCCAGCTCCCGTGCCGACTCGCGGTCGAGCGGTCGCCAGAGCGCAGAGCCGGCGGGCGCGTCCCTCGCTGCTGGAGCTCGGCCTGCGCCCGGTTTCCCTGGCAGTCGCCGGTCGGGCCGGCGCACGGCTCCCCGGGCTGATCGAAGCGGATCCTACGATGCGCGTCCTTCTGGAACAGGTTCGCAAGGCCCCCGTCGAGTGGCGGGAGGACCTCGAGCTCTCGCCGGAGCAGGTCGAGGGGTCGAATCTCCTCGACCTGAGCGTCGTCGAGTGCGGCGGACGGCTTTCCGCCGTCGCGGACGGCATCCTGATCCAAGGGGCGCTCCGCTACCAGCAGACCCTGTCCTGCGGTCGTTGCCTGGAGCCGGTCACGCTGCCGGTCGACGAGAGCTTCGACCTGCTCGCCGTGAGCCCCGCCGAGGAGCCCGAGATCGCTGAGGAGCTCGAGCTCGAGCAGTCGGACCTCGACGTGGTGACGGTCGAGGGCGAGGAGCTCGACACCGATCCCCTGGTCGTCGAGCAGGTCCGGCTGAACGTCCCGATGAAACCGTTGTGCTCCGAGCAATGCCGGGGCCTGTGCCCCCGGTGCGGGAACAATCTCAACCAAGGCTCCTGCGAGTGCCCGGCGAGCGACGGCGACCCGCGCTGGTCGAGGCTGGCGGCGCTGCGCGACCGCAGCCTCGATCGAGGCTGAAGCGATCGAGAACTGACAGGCGACCGGACCACGACTCGCTCGGCCACGCTGTCGAAGCGGTCGGCGAATTCGAGAAGCCGGAACGAAGAACCGAGAAGCGAGGAACCAAGATGCCGAATCCGAAGAGAAGACACTCAAAGGCGCGCCGCGACCGCCGTCGTGCCCACGACTCGCTGGCCCGGCCGCCGGTCTCCCAGTGCCCCAGCTGTGGCGAGGTGAAGCGGCCGCACCGCGCCTGCCCCTCGTGTGGTGAGTACCGGGGACGTGAGGTGATCGAGGGGGTCGAGACTCTTTGATCTCGGGGATCTCTGATCCTCTGATCCCCTCTGATTCCCTTCTGATCCCGGTCCGATCCGACACAGCTGGGCGGAAGTCTCGGGGGCTCCGCTGCCGAGCACGGAGCCGCGCCGCTGTGATCTGATCGCGCGCGCACCCCTTGGTGACGCGCTCCGCCCGAACGTCCGTCCGGAATCCCTGAGCCCGACCGATGTCTCCCACCCTGCCGATCGTCCTCGATGCCATGGGCGGCGACACGGCGCCGCGCGACCCGGTTCGCGGGGCGGTTGCGGCCGCCAGCGAGGACTCCCTCGAGGTGCTGCTGGTCGGCGACGTGGCGCGCATCGAGGCCGAGCTCGCCGAGCTCGAGGTCGAGCCCGAGGTGCGTCGGCGGCTCGAGCTGGTCCAGGCCGACGAGGTGGTCGGCATGGACGAGCCGGCGATCACGCCGATCCGCAAGAAGCGCAGGAGCTCGCTGCGAATCTGCGCCGAGCTGGTGCGTGAGGGGCGCTCGCAGGCGATGGTCAGCGCCGGCAACACCGGCGCGACGATGATCTCGGCGAAGATGGTCATCGGGGTGGCGCCCGGCGTCGACCGGCCGGCGCTGGCGGCGACCTTGCCAAACCACGACGGCTGGACCATCCTGCTCGACGTCGGCGCCAACGTCGACACCCGCCCCGAGCAGCTTCGCCAGTTCGCGGTGATGGGTCACCTGTATGCGCGCGAGATCGTCGGGGTGGAGCGGCCGCGGGTTGGCCTCCTGTCGATCGGCGAGGAGGCGGGCAAGGGCAACGAATTCACCCGCGAGGTGTACGGCTGGCTCGAGGAGTCGAGCCTCCACTTCATCGGCAACATCGAGGGGGGCGACATCTTCGAGGGCACCGCCGACGTCGTGGTCTGCGACGGCTTCGTCGGCAACGTGGTACTCAAGAGCGCCGAGGGGTTGGCGACCATGATCCAGGCGATGCTGCGCGAGGAGATCGTCAAGAGCCCCTTGACCCGCCTGGGCGGCGGCCTGATCAAGCCGGCGCTGCTGCGCTTCAAGCAGCGCACGGCCTACGAGGAGTACGGCGGCGCGCCGCTCCTGGGACTCAAGGCGGGGTGCTTCATCGCCCACGGACGCTCCACTCCCAAGGCGATCCACAACGCTCTGAGGCGTGCCCGGACCTTCGTCGAGCACCGCGTGCACGAGCGCATCAGCCAGAAGATGGCCGATCTCCACATCACGGCCGAGGAGGCACCGGCTCGGGCGCGCGAGGAGGAGGCGGCGACGTGATCCGGGCGCGCATCCAGGGAACCGGAAGCGCGGTTCCCGATCGGCGGCTGACCAACGCCGATCTCGAGCGGATGGTCGACACCACGGATGAGTGGATCCTGACTCGCACCGGCATCCGGGAGCGCCGGATCGCGGGCGCCGGCGAGTCGACGATGACCTTCGCGGTCGCCGCCGCGCAGCGCGCGATGGAGATGGCGGAGCTGGGCGCCCAGGATCTCGACCTGGTGATCTGCGGCACGGTGTCCCCCGACATGCTGTTCCCGTCGACCGCCTGCCTGGTGCAGGAAGAGCTGGGGGCCAGGAACGCGGCGGCCTTCGACTTCAACGCCGGCTGCAGCGGGTTCGTCTACGGCCTCGGCATCGCCTCGCAGTTCCTGCAGAACGGGGCGGCGCGCAGCGCGGTGGTGATCGGCGGCGAGATCCTTTCGCGCTTCGTCGACTGGGAGGATCGCGGCACCTGTGTCCTGTTCGGCGACGGCGCCGGCGCGGTCGTGCTGACGGCCGAGGAGGACGAGCGCGGCGTGCTCGCCACCGCTCTGCACAGCGACGGCTCGCTGGCCGACCTGATCTGCATGCCGGGCGGCGGCTCGCGCCGGCCGCCCAACGATCCGACCAGTCTCGAGGAGCGGCTGCCGTTCATCAAGATGCGCGGCAGCGAAGTGTTCAAGGTCGCGGTGCGCTCCATGGCCGAGGTCAGCGACGAGGTGCTGACGCGGTGCGGCCTGAGTTACGACGACGTGCGCTGGGTGATTCCGCACCAGGCGAACCGGCGGATCATCGACGCGGTGGGGCAGCGTCTGGCGATCGATCCGGAGCGTGTCTACGTCAACGTCGAGCGCTTCGGCAACACCTCGGCCGCGTCGATTCCGATCGCACTCGACGAGCTCAACCGGGAGGGGCGGATCGATCCGGGCGACGTCGTCCTGCTGACGGCATTCGGCGCCGGGCTCACCTGGGGAGCCGCCGCGGTCCGCTGGTAGGAGCCGGGTCCGGCCGCCGCCGCGACACCCGCCCGCCGCCAGACCGAACGAGCGCGCCGGGTCGACGAGGCCAACAGGCAGCTTCACAGGATGACCGACGTTCCGATCAGAGCTGCACCGATCCCCCACGATCCGCGATTTGCGATCTTCGGCCTCGGCGGCCGAGCCCGCTCCGCGTGGGCGGGAGACAGGTCTGGCGGGCTCGTGCTATGACCTCGTTTCGCTCCCGCTCTGGGGAGTGATGACCACCAGGATGCTCCTTGCACGATGAGCGAAGCCTTCCTCTTCCCTGGCCAGGGATCCCAGCGCGTGGGCATGGGCCGTGAGCTCGCGAAAGCACAGCCCGCCGCCCGGCGGGTGTTCGCGGAGGCCGACGAGGTGCTCGGCTTCGAGCTCTCGAGGCTCTGCTTCGAGGGTCCCGAGGACGTCCTGGAGCTCACCGAGAACCAGCAGCCCGCGATCCTGGCCACCTCGATCGCCATCTACCGCTGTCTCGAGGCGGCCGGCCGCTCGCCGGCGATGGTCGCCGGGCACAGCCTGGGCGAGTACTCGGCGTTGGTGGCGGCCGAAGCCCTCAGCCTCAGCGACGCTCTGCGCCTGGTCAGGCGCCGAGGACGGCTCATGCAGGAGGCGGTGCCGGTCGGCGAGGGAGCGATGGCCGCTGTCCTCGGCCCTTCGGCCGACGAGGTCCGCGCGGTCGCCGCCGAGGCCGCCGAGGCGACCGGCGGCGTTTGCGCGGTCGCCAACCTCAACGCCCCCGGTCAGACCGTGATCGCCGGGCACGCCGGGGCCGTCGAGCGCGCGATGGAGCTCGCGGCCGAGCGGGGAGCGAAGCGCTCCCTGCGGCTACCGGTCTCGGCGCCCTTCCACTGCGCGCTGATGGCGCCCGCGCGGGCGGGCCTGACCCCGGTGCTGGAGCAGACCGAATTCTCCGATCCTCGCGTGCCGGTGTTCAGCAACGTCGACGCCCGCGCGCTGACCACGGGCGCCGCCGCCCGCGACGCCCTGATCCGCCAGATCGAGGGCGCGGTGCGCTGGGTGGAGTCGGTGACCGCCATGATCGGCGCCGGCGCCACGCGCTTCGTCGAGGTGGGGCCGGGCGCGGTGCTGGCCGGACTGGTCAAGCGCATCGACCGCTCGGTGCCGGTGGTCTCGGTCGGCGGTCCGGCCGAGCTCGAGGCGCTCTCGACCGAGCGCAGAGGGTAGGCTCGAGCCCGTCGACGAGGCTGCAGAGGCGCTGCGACGAGGCGCAGAGAGGGGAGCGATGTTCCGATTCGAAGGCAGGACCGCGCTGGTCAGCGGCGCCTCCCAGGGCATCGGCGCCGCCACCGCGCGCGCGCTGGCTGCTCGCGGCGCCCGAGTGGTGCTCGCCGCGCGCAATCGCGAGCGCTTGGACGAGCTGGTGGGCGAGATCGAGGCGTCGGGCGGCCGCGCGCTGGCGCTGCCGCTCGACCTCGCCGATCCGGGGTCGATCGAGAGCGCGGTGGCTTCGCTCGAGGGCGAGATGGCGGCGGTCGACGTGCTGGTCAACAACGCCGGCGTCACCGACGACGGGCTGCTCCTGCGGATGAGCCAGGAGCAGTGGGAGCGCGTGCTGCGCACCAACCTGACCGGAACCTTCGTCCTGACCAAGGCGCTCGTGCGCGGCATGATGAAGCGGCGCTACGGGCGCATCGTCACCGTCTCCTCGGTGGTCGGCCTGATGGGCAACGCGGGTCAGGCGAACTATGCGGCGTCGAAGGCGGGCCTGGTCGGCTTCACCAAGTCGATCGCGCGCGAGCTGGGCAGCCGCGGGATCACGGCGAACGTGGTGGCTCCGGGGTTCGTGTCGACCGCCATGACCGAGTCGCTGGCCGAGAGCGTGAAGGAGTCGATGCTCCAGGCCACCTCGCTGGGACGCTTCGGATCGGTCGACGACGTCGCCGCCGCCGTGTTGTTCCTGGCCAGCGAGGAGGCCGGGTACGTGACCGGCGACGTCCTCAACGTGAGCGGCGGGCTCTACATGTGAGAGCGCAGGAAAGCCCACGGATGGTCGATCGCGGCGCGTTCCGGCCGGCCTCGATGCGGCTCGGGGATCGTGGACGGCCCGCGATCCTTTGTGTTAGAACCCCTCGGGCCGCCCGCCGGCTCGGTTGAGGAACGTTCGGAGCTGACCTGGCGTGGCTCGCCCTCGTCAGAGGGGCGGAAGTCCAGTTGGAAGAACCGTCCGATGGTTCCCCCCGGTGCGCCCGGAACGCCTTTCCGAGGCGCCAATGTACAAGGGAGTTGATGGCATGTCCGTAGAGGAAAAGGTCAAGGAGATCATCGTCGAGCAGCTGGGCGTCGACGAGGACGAGGTCACCCCGGAGGCCAGCTTCACCGACGACCTCGGAGCCGACTCGCTGGACATCGTCGAGTTGGTCATGGCGTTCGAGGAGGAGTTCGGAATCGAGATCCCGGACGAGGACGCGGAGAAGATCGGTCGCGTCAAGGAAGCGGTGGAATACATCGAGAAGAACGCCGAGAGCTAGCCCGGGAATGGCCGGCCCGCCGATCTCCGCCCTCGACCTCTTCGGTGAGCCTGCGCGCGGCGCGAGAGCCTCGATCGGCTGGTCTAGGTCGACGAGGCCAGCGGGAAGTTCACAGAATGGTCAAGGTTTGATCAAGCAGCACCCAAACGACCTGAAATCAGCGGTTTCCAGGCCTAGTCGGCCTGAGCCCGCGCCGCTTGCGGCGCTTGGGCGGGAAACATGAGCTAGCGGGCTCGTGGCATGACCGCGCCTCCCCCCGCCGCTCGTTGGGGAGTGGTGACCACCACGAGCCCTGCCGGGTGCCACACCTCAGGACACCGCGGCTCGATCGAGCCGACGATCGCCGAATCGGGGGGAGCGCCGGTGGCGAGCGGGGCGAGCTCCTACGGCCGGTCCGAGACCCTTCCAGGTGATGATCCGTTGAGCAACGCACATTCCGCACGACGAAGAGTCGCGATCACCGGGATCGGCCTGGTCTCTCCTCTCGGAGTCGGCACCGAGGCGACCTGGGAAGGCCTGATGACGGGCCGGTCCGGCATCGGCCGGATCACGCGCATCGACCCGGAGCCGTATCCGTGCAAGATCGCGGGGGAGGTTCGCGACTTCGACCCCGCCGACTACTTCGACAAGAAGGAGGCGCGGCGCAGCGACGCTTTCATCCAGTACGCGGTGGCGGCGAGCCAGATCGCCATCGACGACTCCGGGCTCGCGATCACCCCCGAGAACGCGGAGCGGGTCGCGGTGCTGATCGGCGCCGGCATCGGTGGCCTGCCGTTGATCGAGAGCATGCACAAGATACTGCTCGAGAAGGGACCGAATCGGGTCTCGCCCTTCTTCATCCCCGGCCTGATCGCGAACATGGCGGCCGGGCAGGTCTCCATCCGGCACGGAGCGACCGGTCCGAACTCGTCCCCCTGCACCGCCTGCACCACCGGGCTGCACGCGATCGGCGATGCCTTCCGTCTGATCCAGCTCGGCTACGCCGACGCCGCCTTCGCGGGGGGCACGGAGGGCGCGATCACGCCGCTGGCGCTCGCCGGCTTCAGCGCGATGCGGGCGCTCTCCACCCGCAACGACGAGCCCGAGCGGGCGTCGCGCCCGTGGGACCGCGATCGCGACGGCTTCGTGCTCGCCGAGGGTTCCGGAATCGTGATCCTCGAGGAGCTCGAGTCGGCGGTGGCGCGGGGTGCGACCGTCTACGCCGAAATCCTCGGCTACGGGATGAGCGGCGACGCTTATCACATCTCGGCGCCCCACCCCGAGGGGGACGGCGCGGTCCGCGTGATGAAGGCCGCGATCACGGACGCCGGCGTCGAACGCGAGCAGATCGAGTACATCAATGCGCACGGCACCTCGACCGAGCTCGGCGATCTGGCGGAGGTCAAAGCGATCAAGCGCGTCTTCGGCGATCACGCCGACCGGCTCGCCGTCTCCTCGACCAAGTCCTCGACCGGCCACCTGCTGGGTGCCGCCGGCGGGCTCGAAGCGGGCATCGTCGCGCTGGCGCTCCACCACCAGGTGATGCCCGCGACCTACAACCTCGAGAATCCCGGCGAGGAGTGCGACCTCGACTTCGTGCCGGGCTCGCCGCGCGCGAAGCCGTTCTCGATCGCGCTCACCAACTCGTTCGGCTTCGGCGGAACCAACGGAGCGCTCGTTCTCCGGCGCCACTCCGGATAGCTCGCGGCCTCGCTCCCCCCGCCGTGGACGAGGGTGCCGCGCGGTTCCGCAGGATCCGCCAGTTGACACCCTCGCGCGGCATTGCTGTAATCAGCGGTCCCCGAGGATTCTCCAGATGCGCAACCCGTTCACCGACCTCCTCTGTGACGCCGTCGCCCGTGCGGCGGGCTGGTGGGCGCACGTGCATCCTCGGAGCTAGGCCGGGCGCTCCGCTCCCGGCTCTCGACCCGGGACGGAGAACCTCGACGAGCAGAGAGCCTCCTTCCGGATCGGAATGGAGGCTCTCTTCTCTTGAACTCGACGAACCCAGCACCGCCGGCGGATCCGCCGACCGGCTCGTCCGACCCCCAGGCTGCGCCGCTGCTGGTGGCGACGCTGACCGAGCCCGGCGATCTCGATCACCGCCCGCGCGAGCTGATGGAGCGGGTCGGATTGCTCGAGATCCGAGCCGATCTGCTCGGCGAGCTCGATCGCGGCTGGATCGGGGAGCGCTTCGCGGGACCGACGCTCTACACCCTGCGCAGCCGCGCCGAGGGAGGGCTCTCCGACCTTCCCGCCGCGCGCCGCTGGGGGCGGCTGACCGCGGCGGCCGAGAGCCACGAGCTGGTGGATCTGGAGCTCGAGCGCGATCTGGTCCCCGAGGTGCTCGGCGCCATCCCGGCCGAGCGGCGGGTGATCTCGTGGCACGGCGAGCCCGCGGACGTCGAGACCCTGCAGGCGCTGGCCGATCGCATGCTCGAGACCGGCGCACGCTACGCGAAGCTGGTGCCCGCCGCCCAGCGCTCGGGTCAGGAGCTGGCGCCGCTCGACCTGCTGTTCGAGCTCGAGCGTGACGACGTCGTCGCGTTCGCCACCGGCGAGATCGGCGCCTGGACGCGGATCGCGGCTGCGGCGCTCGGCTCGCCCCTCATCTTCGGATCGTTGGGGTCGCGACCGGCGGCGCCCGGTCAGCCGCCGATCGAGCGGCTGGCGCGAGATTACGCTCTGCCGAGGCCGCTGCGGCCGAGCCGTCTGTGCGGGATCGTCGGCCGGCCGGTCTCCCACAGCCTCTCTCCGCGGCTGCACAACGGCGCCTATCGTCACCTCGGGCTCGATGCGCTCTACTTGGCGTTTCACGCCGAGAGCTTCGGCGACTTCTGGCTGGAGGTGCTGGAGAGCGGCCGGCTCGAGGAGTGGGGCATGCCGCTCGTGGGGCTCTCGGTCACCTCGCCCTTCAAGGAGGCCGCGCTGGCTCTTGCCGGCGCGTCGAGTCCGCGAGCGCAGGCGATCGGCGGCGCCAACACGCTGGTGCTCGAGCGTGGCGTCTGGGAGGCCGAATCGACCGATCCCGAAGGCGTGATCGAGCCGCTCGTCCGCCGGGAGCTGGCCCTCGACGGCGCGCGTGCAGCGGTGCTCGGCTGCGGCGGGGCGGGTCGAGCAGCGGCGGTGGGACTGGAGCGGGCGGGCTGCCGGGTCACGCTGTTCAACCGCAGCCCGGCGCGGCTGCGGCGAGCCGCTGCCGAGCTCGATCTCGAGACCGGGGCCTGGGAGTCGTTCGACCCGGCGGGCTGGGACGTGGTGGTCAACGCCACCCCGCTCGGGCACTCGCTCGACGATCCGTTGCCCTTCGATCCCGCTCGCCTGGAGCCGGGCGCCGTGGTCGTCGACATGGTCTACGACGCCCACGAGACGCCGCTGGTCACCGCGGCGCAGGCGGCGGATCGGGAGGTCGTCGCGGGTCGCGAGGTCCTGCTCGGGCAGGCGCTCGGTCAATTCCGGACCATGAACGGCCAGGAGCTCCCGTTCGAGCTCGCAGCGGAGTTGCTGGGGCTCGATCGCGACGAGCTGTCGCCGAGCCCGCGGGAGTCGTCGTCGTGAGGGTGACCGCCGGCCTGCCCGCGGGGGTGAGCGCGCTTCTGTTCGAGGCGGCGCGCGCTCGCCGCGGTCTCGAGAGATCGCTGACCGAGCGTCTCGAGGCGCGCAACTACGCGGAGGTCCTGCTGCCCATCCTCGACTACTTCGACCCCTACCGCGAGCTGGTCGTGGGCGCCGAGCGCGAGCTCTACCGCTTCGTCGACCGCGAGGGCGAGCTGCTCACGCTGCGCGGCGACTTCACGCCGATGCTGGCGAGGCTGCTGGCGCCGCGGGTGCGCTCGCTCGAGCTGCCGGCCCGGCTCTACTACCGCGGCGACGTCGTGCGTCACCGCGAGGCGGGCCCGGCGGGGGCGCGCGAGCAGTGCGTCGTCGGCGTCGAGCTGCTCGACGCGGCGCCGGGCGGCGAGGACGGCGCCGAGACCGATGACCGAGCCGCCGCCGCCGGCGGCGAGCCGCGCGTGAACGGACACGACGAGGAGGTCCTGTCGCTGGTGATCGAGCTCCTCGGCGTCGCCGCCGGCTTCGATCCACTCTCGGGGTCGAGCGCCGGCGAGCGGCTCGCGCTGGTCCTTAGCTGGGCGGGGGTGCTCGACGAGCTCCTCGAGGACGACCGCGGTGGCGGAGGCGGCGAGCTGGCGACGGCGCTGGCGCGGCGTGACCGCGCGGCGGTGCGGGAGCGCAAGGAGCTACGCGAGATCCTCGAGGAGGGGCTGCCCTCGGATCCCGGTGCGCTCGGCGCGCGCGGGCGCGCCGCCGTCGAGTCGCTGATCGGGCTGCGCGATCGGATGGCGGCGAGGTTCCCGGCGGTCTCGTTGCGCATCGACCTCGCCGAGCTGACGCCGATCCGGGGCGCCGGCGCCACCTCGGGGCGCCGCGGCTACTACGACGGGCTCGTGTTCCAGGCCTACTCGCCGAGGCTGGCGCTGCCGATCGCCAGCGGCGGTCGCTACGACCGGCTGTTCCGCGAGCTCGGCGCTCCGCTGGGGGCGGCCGGCTTCCAGATCTCGCTCGATCTGCTGCTCGAGCTCGCCACCACCCCGGCTCCGGTGCCAAAGGTGCTTCCGTGATCCGCCTGGCCCTGCCCAAGGGACGCAACCTCGAACCGGCGCTGGGGGCTCTGCGCGCGGCGGGGCTCGGCCTCGCCGGGTTCGAGGGGCGCAGGCTGCGCCAGACGCTCGAAGCCGACGGGGTCGAGCTGCTGCTGTTCAAGGACTGGGACCTGCCGCTCTACGTCGAGCACGGCATCGCCGACGTCGGCATCGTCGGCACCGACGTGCTGGCCGAGGTCGGCTGCGATCTGCTGACGCCGCTGTCGCTGCTCGCCGGGCGCAGCAGGATGTCGTTGATCGGAACCCGTCGCGGCCTGCCGGCGCCGGGGGCCCAGATCCGGGTCGCCACCAAGTACCCGCGGTGGGCGCGGCGCCTGCTCTCCGACCGCCCCTGGGGGCTCGAGATCGTCCGCCTCTCGGGGTCCGTGGAGCTGGGACCGCTCCTCGAGCTGGCCGAGCTGGCGGTCGACGTCGTGCAGACCGGCGCGACGCTTCGCGAGCACGAGCTCGAGGAGCTCGAGGTGCTGGCCGAGATCGCGCCGCTGGTGGTCGTCAACCGCGCCGCCTACCAGTGGCGGCGCGCGGCGATCAACCGCTGGATGCGGGCGCTCGAGGATGCGGGGGTGGTGTCGTGACGGCGCGCAGTCCTCGATCGGCCGCGCGTGCGCGCGCGGCGATCAACCGCTGGATGCGGGCGCTCGAGGTTGCGGAGGTGGTGTCGTGAGCGGGCGTGGCGCGACCGGGGCGTCGGCGAGGGTCGCAAGATGACTCTGCGCGTCCATCGCGTCGGCACGCGCGCCGGTGATCGGGCCCTCGCGCGCCTCGACGCGCGCGGCGCGACGACGGTGCCGCAGCGGGTGCTGGCCGGGGCGCGCCGCCTGGTCGAGGGGGTGCGCAAGGGGGGAGATCGAGTCCTGCTCGCCGCGATCGCTCGCCACGACGGCCTCGCAGCCGCCGCGGTCCCCGAGCTCCTCCATCGGCCGGCAGCGACGCCCAAACCGGCGACGCCGCTGCCGGCGGAGCTCGACGAGGCGCTCGAGAAGGCGATTCGTGCGGTCGAGCGCTACCACGTCCGTCAGGCGGAGCACGCGCGCCAGGGCTTCGTGCTGGAAACCGCGGGGGTGCGCCTCGAGGAGCGGCGGATCCCGCTGCGCCGCATCGGCCTCTACGTTCCCGGAGGGCGCTTCCCCTACCCCTCGACGGTGCTGATGAGCGCGCTGCCTGCTCGCCTCGCCGGCGTCGAACAGATCGTCGTGGCGACCCCGCCTGCCGCTTGGCGCGACAGCCCTGTGCTGCGCGCCGCCGCCGAACGCGTCGGGGTCGACGAGGTGTGGACCATGGGGGGCGCCCACGCGATCGCGGCGCTCGCTTTCGGCACCGAGACGATCGAACGGGTCGACCTGATCGCGGGTCCGGGCAACGCGTGGGTCACCGCCGCCAAGCAGCTCGTGCGCGCAGTCGTCGGGATCGACCAGGACGCCGGACCCTCCGAGGTGGTGATCGTGGCCGCCGGCCAGGGTGCCGAGCCCGAGTGGATCGCGGCCGACCTGCTGGCGCAGGCCGAGCACGACCCGGACGCCGTCGTCGTGCTGGTGACTCCCGAACGCCGGCTCGTCCGGAGCGTCGTCGCTGCGCTCGAGCGCCAGCTCGGCGATCTCGAGCACCAGCTCGGCGTCGCCGAGAGCGCGCGGGCCTCGCTCGGCGGGCGCCGGAGCTGTGCGCTGGTGGTGGAGGGCCTGGAGCAGGCGCTCGAGGTCGCCGAGCGCATCGCGCCCGAGCACCTGCAGCTCATGGGCGCGCAGGCCGAGACGCTCGAGCGGCGGATCCGCCGCGCCGGCGCCGTCTTCGTCGGGGCTCGCACCCCGACCGTCTACGGCGATTACGTGGCGGGACCCTCGCACGTGCTGCCCACCGGCGGCACCGCTCGCTTCGCCTCGGGGCTGTCGGTCGACGACTTCCTGCGCCGATCGCACACCGTGACGTTCGACGAGCGGGGCGCCCGCGAGTGGGCGCCGATCGCGGCCGCGTTGGCCGGCGTCGAGGGACTCGAGGCCCATCGCCGCTCGGCGCTGGCGCGCACGACGTCTGGGAGTCCAGCGTGCTCGAGCCCGGAGGCGGAGCAGTGAGCGAACGACGCCGCGAGCAGGAGTCGAGCCCGGCGCGTTACGTGCGCCAGGAGCTGCGCACGCTCGACGAATACGGCCTCGAACTCACCGACTGCCGGCACAAGCTCGACCAGAACGAGGTGCCGTGGGATCTGCCGGCGCGCTTCAAGCGGGAGGCGGCGCGCAGGCTGCTCGCCAGGAACTGGGCGCGCTACCCGGACTTCCACGCCGACGTGCTGCGCCGGCGTCTCGCCGAGCTGCACGGCTGGCAGGCGGCGGGAGTCCTGGTCGGCAACGGCTCGAACGAGCTCCTCGGCGTCGCGCTCGAGGCGCTCGCCGGTCCGGGGACCGAGGTGCTCGGCGCCGAGCCCACCTTCGGTCTGTACGAGATGATGGCGCGCCGTTCGGGCGCCAGGATGCGCTTCCTGCCGCCGGCCGAGCACCTCGGCCTGCCGATCCAGGCGCTGCGCGCCGAGATCGAGCGCGATCCACGCCGGCCGCTGCTCCTGTGCTCGCCCAACAACCCGACCGGCGCCGCGGCCACTCCGGAGCAGGTCGAGGCGCTGCTGGCAGCTCTCGACGCGCCGCTCCTGCTCGACAACGCCTACGGCGAGTTCTGCCGCTGGGACTATCGACCGCTGTTGCGCCGTCACCGCCACCTGGTCGTACTGCGGACCTTCTCGAAGGCGTGGTCGCTCGCCGGGGCCCGTCTCGGCTACCTGCTCGCCGATCCCGACCTGGTGCGCGAGCTGGTCAAGGTCAAGCTCCCCTACAACCTCTCGCACGCGGCGATCGCGCTCGGCGAGGTGGCGCTCGAGCATCCCGGGCACACGCGACGAGCGGTCGCAGTGCTGAGGGGTCGCCGCGAGCAGTGGCGGACCGCGCTCGAGTCGGTGGCGCGGCTGGAGCTCCAGGTCTTTCCCTCCGAGGGCAACTTCCTGCTGGTCCGCTCGCCGCAAGCCCGTCCCATCCGCGACGGTCTCCGGCGGCGTGGGATCCTGGTGCGCGAGGTCGGGCACTACCCGCACCTCGCGGGCTGCCTGCGCTTCGGGGTCGGCTCGGGGCCGGCGTTGCGCGACACGATCGCGGCGCTCGAACAGATCGGCGGCGAGCTGGGGGACGACCCGAACCAGACTCTCGAGCCGACACGAGGCTACGGACGGGCGCCGGGCGAGGAGGTCAGATCGTGACGCGCAACGGGGTCATCGAGCGCAAGACCGGCGAGACCAGGATCCGAGCGGCGATCACGCTCGACGGCGAGGGGGAGACGGTGTCTTCGATCGCCACCCCCGACGGCTTCTTCTCGCACATGCTGGACGCGCTCTCCCGGCACTCCGGGATCGCCCTCCGGCTCGGGGCCGAGGGGGACACCCACGTCGACCTCCACCACACCGTCGAGGACACCGGGATCGCGATCGGCGAGGCGCTCGACCAGGCGCTGGGTGAGCGCGCGGGCGTGGTGCGCTTCGCCCACGCCTACGCGCCCCTCGACGAGGCGCTGGCGCGCGCGGTGATCGACCTGTCGGGCCGGGGCTTCTTCGTCTGGGAGGCGCCGGAGCGCATCGAGCGGGGCTGGGTCACGCAGGAGTTCCCGCTCACCCTGGTCGCCGACTTCTTCCAGGCGTTCGCGGACCGCGGCCGCCTCACTCTCCACCTGACCGTAATCGCCGGGCGCAACCCCCACCACGTCGCCGAGGCCTGCTTCAAGGCGGTGGCGGTGGCGCTGCGCCAGGCGGTCGCGCTGCGCCCGGGCGGCGGCGTGCCCAGCACCAAGGGGACGCTGTCGGCATGAGCGGGACGAGCGCAGCGACCCGCGGCGCGCCGCACGCGGTGGTGATCGACGCCGGCGTCGGCAACCTCGGCAACCTCGAGCGCGCGCTGCGCCGCGTCGGCGCGACGGTCGAGATCACCGACCGCGCCGAGCCGATCGCGGCCGCGCGCTGCCTGCTGCTCCCCGGGGTCGGCGCCTTCCGGCCGCCGCGCGAGCGCCTGCGCGGCGAGCTCGAGCGGGCGCTGCGCGGGGCGCTCGGGGCCGGCGCGCACCTGCTCGGCATCTGCATCGGCTATCAGCTCCTGTTCGACCGCTCCGAGGAGTTCGGCGAGACCGACGGCCTCGGGTTGCTCGAGGGCTCGATCGGCCGGCTCCCCGACACCGTCGCGCTGCCCCACATCGGCTGGAACTCGCTCTACGGACTGGCTGCGCACCCCCTGCTCGAGGGCATCGAGGAGGGGAGCTATGCCTACTTCGTCCACAGCTTCGCCCCCGACGGGGTGCCCGCAGAATCGGTCCTGGCGAGCGCCACTCACGGCCGGCGGTTCGCGGCGATCGCCGGCCGCGGACGGATCCTGGGGACTCAGTTCCACCCCGAGAAGAGCTCCGAGGTCGGTCTGCGGCTGCTCGCGAATTTCCTGGAGATCTGCGCGTCATGAGCGCCCGGACCGGAGGGAGGACGGTGTGGAGCTGATCCCGGCGATCGACCTGCGAGGCGGGCGGGTGGTGCGGCTGCGCCGCGGCGAGGACGACGCCCGCACGATCTACGAGCGCGAGCCCCTCGAGGTGCTCGAGGAGGCGCGACGCGCCGGCGTGCGGCGGGTCCACGTCGTCGATCTCGACGCCGCCTTCGGCGAGGTTCCGCAGCGTTCCCTGCTCGAGGGGTTGGCGACCGCCGCCCAGAGGCTCGAGCTCCAGCTCGGCGGCGGTCTGCGCGATCGAGAGGCGGTGGAGTGGGCGCTGTGTGCGGGCTTCCGGCGGGTGGTGATCACCTCGCTCCTGGTGCGCGCGCCCGCGCGCTTCGCCGAGATTGCGCACGCCCATCCGGGCCGCCTGATCGCGGCGCTCGATGTGTCGCGCGCGGGCGGCGCCGAGACGCTGCGGCTCGCCGGCTGGCGCGAGAGCGCCGAGGAGCCGCTCGCTGTCTGGTGCGAGCGCCTTTCGATGCTGCCGATCGGCGAGATCCTGGTCACCGACATCGAGCGCGACGGGGCGATGGCGGGCCCGAACGTCGAGCTGGCGGTGCGCCTGGGGCGCGCCTGCGGCCATCCGGCGCTGCTCTCGGGCGGGGTGCGCTCGGCTGCCGACCTCGAGCGGGCGGCGCGCTGTTGCGAGATCGCGGGCGCGGTCGTCGGCAAGGCCCTCTACGACGGCGCACTGACGTTCGAGGACGGGCTGCGGGCGTGCGCGGCGGGTTGTGCCGAGGAGGTGTCGTGAGCACGAGGATCCCCAGCGAATCGTCTTCGGATTCGGGAGTGCAGAGCCGACCGGCTCCGAGCGCCCCGGGTCCGGGCGATCCGAGTCCTACCGCGAGCAGCGGTCTCACTGCGCGCATCGTTCCCTGCCTCGACGTCGCCGCCGGGCGCGTGGTCAAGGGCATCAAGTTCCGCGACCTGGTGGACCAGGGAGATCCCGCCGAGTGCGCGCTGCGCTACGCGCTGCAGGGCGCCGACGAGATCGTCTTCCTCGACATCACGGCCGCCCCCGAGCGCCGCAACACCGACCTCGACTGGGTGCGCCGCACCGCCGAGCAGGTGTTCGTCCCGCTGACGGTCGGGGGCGGCGTGCGCAGCGTCGAGGACGCTCGCGCGCTGCTGCTCGCCGGGGCCGACAAGGTGGGCGTCAATACCGCGGCGGTGTCGGACCCCGATCTCCTACGGCGGCTCGCCGAGCGCTTCGGCTCGCAGTGCGTGGTGCTCTCGCTCGATGCGCGACGGCGGTCCCGCCCCGAGAACGGCGACGAGCGGCAGCGCTGGGAGGTGGTGACCCACGGGGGGCGGACGCCGACCGGGCTCGATGCGATCGAGTGGGCGCGTCGCGGCGTCGAGCTGGGTGCCGGCGAGATCCTGCTCACTTCGATCGACAGCGACGGCACCCAGAGCGGCTACGACCTGGAGCTGATCTCGGCGATCTGCACCGAGGTGCCGGTGCCCGTGATCGCCTCCGGCGGCGCGGGCGCCCCCGAGCACCTCGCCGACGCGCTCGCGGCGGGCGCGGCGGCGGTTCTCGCCGCCTCGATCTTCCACCACGGCACCTACACGGTGGGCGAGGTCAAGGACCGGCTCGCGCGCCGCTTTCCGATGCGTCGCGACGCACCGGCGAGCGCGGGCCGGCGCGATCTCGCGGAGCCGGCGCCATGATCGAGATCCGCGCCAACGCTTCGACCGCGGCTTCCGGCTCGGCCGCGCCGGCCGTCTCGCCGGCGGCGCTGCGCTACGACGCGCAGGGGCTGCTGCCCCAGGTCGTCCAGGACGTGGCCTCCGGCGCCGTGCTGATGGTCGGCTGGGCCAACCGGGAGGCGATCGAGGCGACGCTCGCGACCGGGCGCGCGCACTTCTGGAGCCGGTCGCGACAGGAGCTCTGGCGAAAGGGAGAGACGTCGGGCAACGTGCTCGAGGTGGTCGAGGTGCGCGCCGACTGCGACCTCGATGCGCTGCTGGTGCGCGCGCACCCGGCGGGCCCCACCTGCCACACCGGCGAGCGCTCCTGCTTCGAGCCGAACCCGGCGGCGCTCGAGCTCGGCTGGCTCGCCGCGGTCCTCGAGCAGCGGCGGGGCGCAGATCCCACGGCGAGCCACACCGCCCGACTGCTCGCCGAGGGGATCGACCGGGTCGCGCAGAAGGTCGGCGAGGAGGCGGTCGAGACGGTGATCGCGGCGGTCTCGGGAGTCGATTCCCGCGAGCGGCGCGCACGTTTCGTCGGCGAGGCCGCCGACCTCCTCTATCACCTGCTCACGCTGCTCACCGCGCTCGGCGTCGAGCCGTCCGAGGTCGCCGCCGAGCTCGCCGCCCGCCACCGCTCGCGATCGTCGCCGCAGCCGAGCCGTCCGCAAGGAGAGCCCAAGGGAGATCCAGCATGACCGTCGCCGACGCCAACGCCACCCGATGCGCGGTCCGGGCGGTGCCCTGGACCCGCGAGTTCCTGGCCGACACGCTGACCCCGCTCGCCGCCTACCGGCGGCTGCGCGAGACCTCGCCCTACGCCTTCCTGCTCGAGAGCGTGACCGGCGGCGAGCAGGTGTCGCGCTTCTCGTTCCTGGGCGCCGCGCCGCGCGAGGTCTATGCGCTGCACCTCGACCGGCTCGAGGTCTGGCGACCGGGCTCGCCGGAGCCCGCGGAGACGGTGGGCGACGATCCGCTCTCGGCGCTGCGCGAGCGGCTCGAAGCGATCTCCTCCGAGCCTGCAGGACTGCCGGGCACGCTGCCGATGTCGGGAGGATTCGTCGGCTACTTCGGCTGGGACCTGGTGCGACTCATCGAGCGCCTGCCCGCCCGTCCGCCCGATCCCTTCGGTCTGCCGATCGCGCTGCTCGCCCGCTTCGACGACGTCGTGGTGTTCGATCACGCGCGCCAGCGGGTGGTAGCGGTCGCCAACGCGGTGGAAGGGGAGAGCGACGAGGCGGACGCGGCGCGCCGTCTGGACGAGCTCGAGAGCCTGTTGGTCGCGCCCGGAGCGAGCGGCGCCGTGGTCCTGCGCGAGACGGCGCCGCCTCCAGCTTCGGTCAGCCCTCCCTCGCTGGCGGCCGCCGAGTACCGGACCGCGGTGAGCGCGGCCAAGGAGCACATCGCGGCCGGCGACATCTTCCAGGTCGTCCTGGCGCGCCGTTGGGAGGTCGAGGAGCCGCTGCCTCCCCTCTCGCTCTACCGGGCGTTGCGCGTGGTCAACCCGTCCCCCTACATGGTGCTGCTCGAGACCCCCGACGTCTCCCTGGTCGGCGGCTCCCCCGAGATGCTGGTGCGGGTCGAGGGTGGCCGCTTCGAGACGCGGCCGCTCGCCGGGACGCGCCCGCGCGGCGCCGACCCCGCCGAAGACGCGCTCCTCACCGCCGAGATGCTCGCCGACCCGAAGGAGCGCGCCGAGCACGTGATGCTGGTCGACCTCGGCCGCAACGATCTCGGTCGCGTCGCCGGCGAGTCGGGGGTCGAGGTCGAGACCTTCATGGAGGTCGAGAACTACAGCCACGTCATGCACATCGTCTCGAGCGTCAAGGCGAAGCCGCGCGAAGGCGCGCGCGCTCTCGACGCGCTCTTCGCCTGCTTCCCGGCGGGCACCCTCGCCGGAGCGCCCAAGATCCGCGCGATGGAGATCATCGACGCGCTCGAGCCCGAGGCGCGCGGTCCCTATGGCGGCGCCGTCGGCTACCTGTCGTACGGCGGCGACCTCGACACCTGCATCACGATTCGCACTCTGGTCGTCGAGCCCGGCCGCACCACGGTGACCGCCGGCGCCGGCATCGTCGCCGACTCCGACCCCGAGCGCGAGGAGGAGGAGACGCGCAACAAGGCGGCCGCGCTGCTGCAGGCGGTCGAGCTCGCGCGCCGCCTCGAGCAGGCGCAGCCGGCTGGCCCTGGCGACCAGGCGGAGTCGCAGCAGACGGAACAGACGGAACAGACGGGGCACAGCGCCGAGGACGCTCGACGAGGTGACGCCGTGAGCGAGACGTTCTCCCTGACGTCCGGGCGCCGCTTTCGCTTGGGGAGCGGCGCGGTGCGCGTGCTGATCGTCGACAACTACGACTCGTTCACCTACAACCTGGTGCAGGTGATGTCGCGCCTCGACGTCACCCTCGAGGTGGTGCGCAACGACGCGCTGAGCGTTTCAGAGCTGCTCGAGCTCGGTCCCGACGCGATCGTCCTCTCCCCCGGCCCCGGCCGCCCCGAGGACGCGGGCGTCTGCGTCGAGCTGCTCCAGCTCGAGCGCGCGGTGCCGATCCTCGGCGTCTGCCTCGGCCACCAGGCGTTGGGGCAGGCGTTCGGAGCGCGCGTCGAGCGCGCGCCGATTCAGATGCACGGCAAGACCTCGTGGATCCGGGCCGAGCAACACCCGCTGTTCGAGGGCCTGCCGCGCCCGTTCGAAGCGACCCGTTACCACAGCCTGTGCGTGGCCGAGCAGACGCTGCCGCCGGAGCTGCAGCCTCTCGCCTGGAGCGAGGACGGCGTGCTGCAGGCGATGGCGCATCGGGACCTTCCGTACCTGGGCGTCCAGTTCCATCCGGAGTCGGTGCTGACCAAGGCGGGCCCGCGGCTGCTCGCCAACTTCGTCGAAGGCGCGGCAGAGCGCCGGCTGGCCGCGGGCGCCGCAGGGGGCCGCTGATGGACGCGGCGAGCCTGGTCGTTCTCCTTCGGCGCGTGATCGGCGGCGAGAACCTCTCCCGCGAGGAGGTTCGAGAGCTGTTCGGGGCGCTCATGGACGGCGCCCTCTCGGAGGTCCACAAGTCGGCGGTGCTGGTCGCGCTCGCGGCCAAGGGCGAGAGCCCGGAGGAGATCGTGGGCGCGGCCGAGGCGATGCGCGAGCGGGTGATCGCGATCCCCCACGGTCGCACCGACGCGGTCGACACCTGCGGCACCGGCGGCGACGGCAAGGGGACCTTCAACGTCTCCACCGCGGCGGCGCTGGTCGCGGCGGCGGGGGGCGCGCCGATCGCCAAGCACGGCAATCGGTCGGTGTCGAGCCGCTCGGGCAGCGCCGACGTGCTCGCCGAGCTCGGCCTCGACCTCGAGCTGGAGCCGGAGGCGTTGGGGCGGGCGCTCGACGAGGTCGGGATCGCCTTCCTGTTCGCACCCCGCCTGCATCCGGCGATGAAAGAGGTGATGCGGGTGCGCCGCGAGTTGGGCGTGCGCACCCTGTTCAACGTGCTCGGACCGCTGACCAACCCGGCGGGGGCGCGCCGCCAGTTGCTCGGCGTCTACTCGGCGGAGCTGGTCGAGCCGATCGGACGCGTCCTGCTCGAGCTGGGCACCGACCACGCCCTGGTCGTGCACGGGTCCGACGGACTCGACGAGCTGACCACCACCGGTCCCTCCACCGTCTGCGAGGTGCGCGGCGACGAGCTCGGGGTGTACGAGCTCGAGCCAGAGAGCTACGGTCTGCCCCGCAGATCGCTCGACCAGCTCGCCGGGGGCGATCCGGAGCAGAATGCCCGGATGCTCCGCGAGGTGCTCGAGGGCCGCGGGCGCCGAGCCCTGGCCGAGATCACGATGCTCAACGCGGGCGCCGCGCTCTACGCCGGCGGCCTCGTTTCCGACCTCGGGTCCGGGGTCGAGCGCGCTGGGTCGTTGCTCGAGGAGGGGGCCGGCGCGGAGGTTCTGGAACGTCTGGTTCGCTACGGGCGAGACGGAATGTCGGAGTCTGGGTGAGAATGAGCTTCGGGAAGAACTGGAGATGACCGAGCGATCCCACGTCCTGCAGACGATCCTGGCGAGCACGCGCAAGCGTGTCGCTCGCTCGTCGGTGCAGGACCAGGACACCGCCACCCCGCGCCTGCCGCGGATGACCTCCGGGCCGAACGACGTCCTCGAGGCGCTGCGGGCGAACGCGGGCAGGGCCGTGATCGCCGAGATCAAGATGGGCTCGCCGCGGCTCGGGCGGCTCGAAGCCCGGATCGACCCGATCCGGCAGGCGGAGCTCTACGCCAGGGCGGGCGCGACCGCGCTGTCGGTGGTCGTCGAGCCCGATCACTTCTTCGGCAGCTACGAGCTGCTCGACCGGTGTCGCCGAGCCTCGGGGCTGCCGGCGATCGCCAAGGATTTCGTGGTCGATGCGCGCCAGGTGGAGTGGGCTCATCGCGCCGGCGCCGGCGCGGTGCTGCTGATCGCGGCCACCCTCGACGGGCGGAAGCTGCAAGAGATCGCCGCGGCGACGCGCCGGTTGGGGCTGGTGCCGCTGGTCGAGGTCCACGATCGCGAGGATCTCGCCAAGCTGGGGGCGGCCGGCGCCGCCGAGGAATGGGAGCTGGTCGGCGTCAACAACCGCGACCTGCGGACGTTCGATGTCGACCTCGAGCGCTCGATCGCGCTGGTGCCGGAGCTGCCGCGAGGCGCGCTGCGGGTCTCCGAGAGCGGGATCCGCAGCGAAGGGGACCTGGTCCGCCTCTCGGCGGCCGGGTTCGACGCCTTCCTGGTCGGCGAGGCGCTGCTGCTCGCCGACGATCCGGAGACGCTGCTGCGGCAGCTCGCGGGGCGGTGATGGGCGCGCGCATCCCGGGATGCTGGGGCGCGCAGCCGGCAGGTCGCGTTCTCGTTCTCTGCCTCGGCCGTGGCTGGCAACAGACGGCGGTGTTGGGCCGATGACCGCCTCGGACGACGTCGTGGCCGAAGCCGGCGGTTCCCGGAGCGCGCGCGCTCGCGCGATCGATTCTCGCGCTCGCGCGCTCGATCCCCGCGCGTGCGCGGTCGATCCCCGCGCAGGCGCGATCAAGATCTGCGGCGTCACCACCGCCGCGGACGCCCGCCGCTGCGCAGAGTTGGGCGCCGACCTGGTCGGGCTCAACTTCCACCCGCCGAGCCCTCGCTGTCTCTCCGAGGAGCGGGCAAGGGTCCTGCGCGAAGTGATCGGCGATCGCGCCCTGGTCGTCGGAGTCTTCGTCGATCACGGCGTCGAGGAGGCGCTGGCGATCGCCGGCCGGGTCGGTCTCGACCTCCTCCAGTTCCACGGCGTTCAGGACCTCGACGAGCTCGCTCCGGTGGCGGAGCGTTCGATCGTCGTGCTGCGCGCCGACGACGAGCGCCGTTGCGAGAGACTCGTCGCGGGCGGGTTCTGGGGCGCGCTGTTCGACGCTCCCACGGCGCGGGGCGCCCGCGGTGAGGTCCTCTTCGGGGGCACCGGAAGGGCCTGGGAGTACGAGCGGATCCGGCCGATCGCAGACGCCGGGCGCGACGCGACGCGCCTGCTGGTCGCCGGCGGCATCGGCGCCGGGAATGCCGCGCGCGCGTTGTCGATTCCCGGAGTCTGGGGCATCGACGTCTGCTCGGGCGTCGAGTCGAGCCCCGGTCTCAAGGACCACCACGAGCTCGAGCAACTGTTCGCCGTCGTTCGCTGCAAGCGGGCGGCCGCGCCCGACGTTCTCGGAGGTTGAGAGGAATGCCCGAGATGCTGCCCGACAAGGAAGGCCGCTTCGGCCGCTACGGAGGGCGTTACGCCCCCGAGACGCTGATGGCGCCGCTCGAGGAGCTGTCGGCCGCCTACGACAAGGCGCGCAAGCGCCGCGAGTTCAAGCGCCAGCTCGCCGACCTGCTCACCCACTTTGCCGGCCGGCCGACGCCCCTCTACCACGCCCGGCGTCTCAGCAAAGAGCTCGGCGGAGCGCGGATCTATCTCAAGCGCGAGGACCTGCTCCACACCGGGGCGCACAAGCTCAACAACGCGATCGGGCAGGCGCTGCTGACCCGGGAGATGGGCAAGCCGCGGGTGATCGCCGAGACCGGCGCGGGGCAGCACGGGGTGGCGACGGCGACGGCGGCGGCCCTGCTCGGCCTCGAGTGCGTCGTCTACATGGGCGCCGAGGACATGAGACGCCAGCGCCTCAACGTCGACCGCATGCGCCTGCTCGGCGCCGAGGTGGTGACGGTGGACTCGGGGAGCCGCACCCTCAAGGACGCCATCAACGAGGCGATGCGCGACTGGGTCACCAACGTCGCCACCACCCACTACATCCTGGGCTCCGTGCTCGGCCCCGATCCCTTCCCGCGGATGGTGCGCGACTTCCACCGGGTGATCGGCGAGGAGGCGCGCCGTCAGCTCAAGCGACAGACGGGGCGGCCCGAGCCGGACCTCGCCATCGCCTGCGTCGGCGGCGGCAGCAACGCGATCGGCCTGTTCTCGGCCTTCCTGGACAGCCGGCCGGTACGGCTGGTCGGGGTCGAGGCCGGGGGGACGTCCGACCGCCTCGGTGAGCACGCGGTGCGCTTCGGCGGCGGCGGCGCCCGTCTCGGCGTGCTCCACGGCACCCGCACGCTGGTGCTCCAGGACGACGACGGCCAGATCGCGCCCACGCACTCGGTCTCCGCCGGTCTCGACTACCCGGCGGTCGGTCCCGAGCACGTGTTCCTGCACGAGAAGGGGCGCATCGAGTTCACGCGCGCCAGCGACGCCGAGGCGGTCGCGGCCTTCCACCGGCTGGCGGAGACCGAGGGCATCCTGCCCGCACTCGAGTCGGCGCACGCGATCGCCGAGGCGATGAAGCGCGCTCCGCATCTCAGTGAGCGCGCGATCGTGCTGGTCAACCTGTCGGGCCGCGGGGACAAGGACGTGGAGTCCGTGATCGAGTACGACCGGGCTCATCGCGGCTCGCCCGTCGGCGCCGGTGCTGGCGCTCCCGCTCCGCAGCCGGCTGCGGCCCGCGTCCACCTCCACCCCGCAGTGCGGGAATGGGGAGGCGCGGCCGTGGAGCCGGCCCGCGACCCGTCGAGCCCGCAGGAGGAAGAGCAGGAGGAGGAGGAATAGTCCCGAGCAACGGGGAAGGACGAGCCGGAGTGTCGGTTCGAACACCGAGAAACGAGCCGAATCGCGAGGACGAACAGTGTTAGGCGTGAGCGAGAGAGCGAGACCCACAGCGATCACGGCGGCCTTCGAGGCCTGCCGCCGCGCCAAGCGTGCGGCCTTCATCCCCTATCTCGCCGCCGGCGACCCGGACCTGGACACCACCGGCGTGCTGCTCGACGCGTTGGTCGCGGGCGGCGCCGATCTGATCGAGCTGGGAGTCCCGTTCAGCGATCCGATCGCCGATGGCCCGGTCAACCAGCGGGCGGCCTTTCGCGCGCTCCAGTCGGGGACGACGCTGTCGGGCATCCTGCGCCTGGTCGCCCGCAAGCGCGACGCGCTCGGCGTCCCCGTCGTGCTGTTCACCTACTACAACCCGGTCCACGCCCGCGGGGTGGAGACCTTCGCGGAGCAGGCGGCCTCGAGCGGCGTCGACGGCGTGCTCTGCGTCGACCTGCCCCCCGACGAGGCGCAGGAGGAGCTGATCCCGGCGCTGCGCGCTCAAGGCATCGACAGCATCTTCCTGCTGGCGCCGACCAGCGATCGGGATCGGGTGCGCAGGGTGGCGCGGGCCTCGACCGGCTTCGTCTACTACGTCTCGCGCACCGGCGTCACCGGCGTGCGTGACGAGATCGCTCCCGAGCTGAGCGCCGAGCTGCGCCGCGTGCGTCGTCGCCTCAAGCTGCCGTTGGCGGTCGGCTTCGGCATCTCGACCCCCGAGCAGGTTGCGGCGGTCGGCAAACTGGCGGACGGCGTGGTCGTCGGCAGCGCCCTGGTGCGCCTGGTCGAGGAGCTGGCGGGTCGCGCCGGGCTGGCGAAGGCGATCGAGGAGCGGGTGCGCGAGCTGAGTGCGCCCCTGCACGAGCCGAAGCGCCGGCTGTTCGGGCGACGTTGAGGGCCGTCCTGGGGCCGGCTCGGCGAGCCCATGGGGTCCGCAGAGCGTGAGCGCGCGGGGCAGCCCGCCGGTGAGGGCGTCGAGCTCGGCGATCTGGCTCGTCCTGGTCACCGCGACGCTGTTCTCGACCGGCGGCGCTGCGGTCAAGGCGACCGCTCTCGGCGCCTGGCAGGTGGCGGGCGGGCGTTCGGCGATCGCCGCGATCGCCCTCTTTCTCTTGCTGCCCGACGGCCGGCGTTGGTGGCGGCCTCGGAACCTGCTGGTCGGCGTCGCCTACGCCGCGACCCTCGTCACCTTCGTGCACGCAAACAAGCTCACCACTGCGGCGAGCACGATCTTCCTGCAAGCGACGGCGCCGCTCTATCTCATGGTTCTCGGTCCGCTGGTCCTGAAGGAGCCTTTGCGCCGGCGCGACCTGCAGGCGGGGCCGCTCTTCGTGCTGGGGCTCGCGCTCTTCTTCGTCGGGCTCGAGACGCCGAGCGAGACGGCGCCGAACCCGGCGCTGGGCAACCTGATCGCCGGCCTGTCGGGAGTCTGCTACGCGGTGACCATCCTCGGCCTGCGCTGGATCGGCCGGCGTCGAAGGTCGGCCGAGGATCTCCGTCCCGAGAGCTCGCTCGGCGCGGTGGTCGCCGGCAACGTCATCGCCGCGGTCACGTGTTTGCCGGCGGCCTGGCCGCTCGAGCCGGCGCCGGTCGACCTCGTGGTGCTCGGCTACCTCGGCCTCTTCCAGATCGGTCTCGCCTACCTCCTGCTCACCCGCGCGGTGTCGGAGCTCCCGGCGCTCCAGGTCTCGCTGCTCCTGCTGCTCGAGCCGGTGCTCAGCCCGGTCTGGGCGGCTCTGTTCCTGGGAGAGGTGCCGGGCCGCCTGGCGCTCGTCGGCGGCTCGCTGGTCCTGGTGGCAACGGTGGTTCAGGCGTGGCGGCGGGAGCGGGTGCGCGCCGGCTGACGCGCGGCCGTTCTGGCACCGGCTGTGCGAGCGATTCCCGCTGCCCGCGGTATCCTTGATCCGGGACTCCCTGGAAGGTTCCTGGGGGCCGTCGTTAATCCGCTCCCCTCCGACTCGTACTAGACACTGACGGTCTGATTCACCGCTGGCGAGCGACAGGCCCAGTGTTGGAGCGAGAAGGAGGATCCGTGCACGCCATGCCACGACTCACTACGGAGGACCCGGGAAGGCCGGGAGGCCCTGGAAAGGTGGAGCCCGTCGACACCGACGAGGAGCTCCACGCCCTGTTTCAGGCGCACTCGGCGCGGATCTACCGGATCGCGTACCGGATCACGGGCAACGCGAGCGACGCCGAGGACGTGCTGCAGACGATCTTCCTGCGGCTGCTGAGGCGGGAGGAGACTCCTGATCTGAGCCGGTCCGCCGGAAGCTACCTGCATCGCGCCGCGGTCAACGCCGGTCTCGACCTGTTGCGCTCGCGCCGTCGCGCGCGAGCGGTGCCGCTCGAGACCGACGACGAGGAGGAGGTCGCGCCGGCGCCGCAGCTCGAGGCCACCCACTACAGCTCGGCCGCCGGGTCGCGGCTCGAGCGCTCGGAGCTGCGGGATCTGCTGCGCCAGGCGCTGGCGCAGCTCAACCCGCGCTCGGCCGAGGTCTTCGCCCTGCGCTATTTCGAAGGGTATGGCAACACCGAGATCGCCGAGATGCTGGGCACCTCCCGTTCCTCCATCGGTGTCACCCTGCACCGCTCGCGCGAACGTCTCAAGGAACGGCTCGGCAGCCTGGTAGGAGCATGACGATGAGCAAGGATTCCAAGAACCCGTTGGATCTCGAAGGTCTGGTCGACGTCGCAGTCGAGGCCATGCGCGGCGAGGAGCCGAGCGCGGCCGAGGTCGAGGCGGCGAGCGCTCGCGTGTGGAAGAAGGTCTCGGTCGAGATGACCGCGATGGCCGCCGCCGTCGAGCATCGCGCGATCCGCAGCTGCGACGACGTGCGTGCGCTCCTGCCACTGCTGGTCGCCGGAACCCTCGACGACGGCAGGAAGCTGCTGGTCGAGGATCACACCCGCAGCTGCATCCCCTGCCGCAAGCAGCTGCAGGCGATTCGCGCGGGTCGGCCGGTCGCGCCGTCCGCCGAGACCGCCGCGCGCGCCCGCGTCGAGGCTCAGGAGAACCGCTCCCGGCTGTTCGGCTGGCTGGCGGCCGCGGCGGTCGTGCTCGCCCTGGTCGCCGGCTGGTTCACGTCCGGCATCGGGCGCAGCCAGTCCGAGCTGATGCAGGTGGTCGGCGTCGAAGGTCAGCTCTTCGCGGTCGAGGGCGGCCGCCTCGAGCCCCTCGTCCCGGGCGATTGGATCGACGGCACGCGGGAGGTGCGGACCGCCGGCGGATCCCACGCCCGCTTCGAGCTGGCCGACGGCTCGCAGGTCGAGGTCGGCGAGCGCTCGGCACTCCAGGTCCAGCGTCGTCGCCGAGGCCTCCAGGTCCGCGTCGATCGCGGCTCGATCATCGTCGAGGCCTCGGAGCAGGGCTCCGGGAGCCTCGGCGTATCGACCCGCGAGATGCTGGTCTCGGTCAAGGGCACGATCTTCGCAGTGAGCCACGGCTCCAAGGGCTCGCGGGTCTCGGTCATCGAGGGCGAGGTGCAGGTCGCGCAGGGGCGCAACCGCACCAGCCTCTATCCGGGCGACCAGCTCGGCTCCCGCCCCACGCTGGCCTTCGCCTCGTTCGCCGAGGAGGTCGGCTGGAGCGAGAACGGCGATCGCTACCTCCAGATGATGGAGGAGTTCAGCGCGCTGCGCCGCGACATCAACCAGCTGATGTCGAGCCACGAGCTGCGCACCTCGACGCGGCTCGCGCGCCTGGTGCCCCAGGGGACCGTGGTCTACGCCGCGCTCCCGAACCCGACGGCGACCCTGTCGAGCCTCTACCAGCTCATCCGCGAGCGCCTCGCCGCCAGCCCGACCTTGTCGGAGTGGTGGAGCGAGCTCGAGGGGGATGGCGATCTCGCCCGGCTCGACGAGCTGGTGGCGTCGATCCAGGAGCTCTCCGGGATGCTGGGCGAGGAGACCGTGGTCGCCTTCGCTCCGGGCCCCGGCGGCTTCGACTTCGACGGCGACGACGAGATGGGGCTGCCGATGGTGCTCTCCGAGGTCGAGGACGCGGCGGCTCTGCGGGTGGCGCTGCGTGACCGCCTCGCCGAGCTCGAGGCCGCGATCGGCGAGCAGATCCCCGTGATCCTGCTCGACGGCAGCACCACGACGGTGCCCGCCCTGAGCGAGGCGTTCTACGTGTGGGTCGGCGAGGATCTGCTCGCTGCGACCACCGAGCTGTCGGAGATCCACCGGCTGGCGGGCGGCCAGGAGACCGGCTTCGTCGACTCCGAGTTCTTCGCCCAGATCGAGCGCGCCTACCGCCAGGGCGCCGGTTACCTCGGCGCCGTCGACCTGCAGACGATCTTCGCTCAGGTCCTCGATCAGGAGGACGCCAGCGAGCGCCGGGCGCTCGAGCTCAGCGGCTTCTCGGGCGTCGAGCACCTGGTGGTCGAGCGCCACCAGCATGGCGACCGCGCCTTCACCTCGGCCGAGCTCTCGTTCGAGGGCCAGCGCCAGGGGATGGCGGCCTGGCTGGCGAATCCGGGTCCGATGGGGGCGCTCGAGTTCATCTCGCCGGACGCGACCTTCGTGTCGTCGTTCCTGACCGCCGACCCGGTGGCCATGATCGACGAGCTGTTCGGCTTCGTGCGCTCCGAGGACGGCGACTTCGACGCCGAGCTCGCCCGCATCGAGGGCGAGCTGGGAATCAGCCTGCGCGACGATCTCGCCTCGCCGCTCGGCGGCGAGGTGGCGGTGGCGATCGACGGCCCGGCGCTGCCGGTGCCCTCGTGGAAGGCGGTCGTCGAGGTGCTCGATCCCGACCGCTTCCAGTCGACGATCGAGATCCTCGCGGTGCGCGCCGCCGAGGAGGCGGAACGCGAGGGTGGCAGCCTGACGATCCGGCCGTATGATGCGAACGGCAGGCTGTTCTTCGAGATCGATGCCGACGCGCCCGACGGCTCGGCGATCTCGGGGGTCTCCGCCCACTACACTTACGTCGACGGCTACCTGATCCTGGCCCCCAGCCGAGCGCTGGTCGAGCGTGCGATCCAGTACCGTGACAGTGGAGTCTCGATCTTGACTTCGGAGGATTTCAGGAGCCTGCTGCCGACCGACGGCTACGTCGACTTCTCGGCGGTCGTCTACAACCGGCTGGGTGAGGCGGTCAGCTCTTTCCTCGACCGGCTGCCCCGGCCCGACGGCCTGACCGACGAGCAGCAGGCGCGCATGGACGCGCTGCTGGCAGAAATCGCCGAGCAGGCGGGCCCGGCGCTCTACGCGCTTTACGGCGAGGACGAGCGAATCCGGCTCTCGTCGAACAGCCCGAGCCTGATTCCGTTCGCGGGGCTCGGCACCGTCTTCGGTCTGAGCTCGATGTTCGGTGAGCTGGGGGACCTGGCGACCGCGGGGGCGCCTTGGGCGTAGGTCTACGAGGCCGGCCTCGAAGTCCTCGCCTGCCTTCGGCTGCTAGCCTCGGCTGGCGGCGTTCGTGGCCTCGCGGAAGCGCGAGGCCAGGGAGCACGAGGCCAGGGAGCACGAGGCCAGGGAGCACGAAACGTTCTCGAGCGGACGAAGAGGCTCGATTCCTGCCGAGTCGACCGAGCGGCACCCGCTCGCGGGCCTGCGTCGCCCGAGGTGATCGTCCAGCGGCCTCGTGGTCTGACGACGCTGGTGGGCTGATGCGGCTCGACAGGCAGCTCGACAGGCAGCTCGACAGAGAGTCATGACCACCACGAGTCCGCCAGAGAGCGCGGAGGCCGCGGAGACGGCGCGCTCGCCTCCGAGAGCGGAGCGGCGCGCCGGATCGGCGGCCGAGCCCGCCGTCCCGCAGCCGCGCGGCGAGACCGTCGGCCAGCAGCCGCCGGTGATCGAGCTCGAGGGATTGGGGATCCGTTTCGGCAGGCACCAGGTGCTCGACGACCTGACCGGACGCTTCGACGGGCGGTGCATCGGCCTGCTCGGTCCCAACGGCGCCGGCAAGACGACCCTGCTGCACGCCCTGCTCGGCTTCTATCCGCCGAGCGCGGGAACGGCGAGGATCTTCGGACACGACATCCTGAAGGACAGCAAGGCGATCCAGCAGCTCATCGGCTACATGCCGGAGCGCGACGCCTTCATCGCCGGGATGTCGGGGGTCCGCTTCGTGCGGCTGATGGCGGAGGTCAGCGGGCTCCCGGCGCGCAAGGCGCTCGAGCGCGCGCACGAGGTGTTCTTCTACGTAGGTCTCGGCGAGGCCCGCTATCGCAACCTCGAGACCTACTCGCTCGGGATGAAGCAGCTCGCCAAGCTGGCGCAAGCGATCGTCCACGGGCCGCGGCTGATTTTCCTCGACGAGCCGACCAACGGGCTCGATCCGCCGGCGCGGGTGCGCATGCTGCGCCTGATCCGTGAGATCCGCGACAGCGGCAAGGCCCAGATCATCATCTCCTCGCACCTGCTTCGCGACGTCGAGGAGTGCTGCGAAGAGGTGCTGATCCTCAAGCGCGGGAAGATCGCCAACTACTGCAACCTCGAGGAGGAGCGCAGGTCCAACAAGCGCTTCCTCGAGATCGAGACCCGGCGCACCGAGGCGGCGCGAGAGCGCGCCGCGTACTCGGAAGGCGGGGCGCGGGTGAGCGCGCAGGACTCTTTCGCAGGAGCGTTGCGCGAGCTGGGCTGCGAGGTCGCCGTGGTGAATCGACGGCGCCTCAAGGCGGTGCTCCCCGAGGGCGTCGAGATCCGCGACCTCTATCAGGCCGCGCACGAACGGGAGATCCAGATCCGCCGGCTCGACTACAAGCGGGACTCCCTCGAGGACATCTTCATGAAGGCGATGGGGACCGACGATGGCGGTCTTTGATCGCGGTTACCGGGGATACGACGGCCCGCTCACCCAGCCGTGGTCGCGCTTCCTGGTGATCGCGCGCTACGCGGTGCGCGACGTGTTCGCGTCCAAGGTCTTCATCGGCTTCAGCGTGCTGTCCCTGATCTGGCCGCTGGCGCTGGTCGGCATCATCTACCTCAAGTACAACGTCGAGGCGCTCACCATCCTCGACCTCTCGACGCTCGACCTGATCCCGATCGACACGACGTTCTTCCGCCTCGGCTTCCTGCGGCCGCAGACCGCCTTCGCCTTCGTGATGATCCTGATCGTCGGTCCCGCGCTGGTGTCGCCCGACCTGCGCAACAATGCGCTGCCGCTCTACCTGTCGCGACCGCTCGACAAGAGCGACTACGTGCTCGGCAAGCTGGTGGTGCTCGCCACCCTGACCTCGGCGGTGACCTGGGTCCCGGGGCTGCTCCTGTTCGCGCTCCAGAGCTACCTGGCGGGAGGCCGCTGGCTGCTCGACCACTGGCGCATCCCGCTGGCGCTGTTCGTCGGGTCGTGGATCTTCATCCTGGTCCTCTCGCTCTTCTCGCTCGCCGTCTCCGCCTGGGTCAAGTGGAAGCCGTGGGCGCGGATCGCGTTCCTCGGCGCGATCTTCGTGTTCTCGGCGATCGGCCAGATCTTCAAGCTGATCTACGGCACCTGGTGGGGAAGCCTGCTGGTGGTCGACGATCTCATGGTGCGGGTGTGGGACCATCTGTTCGGGATCGAGTCCTCGCAGCAGATCCCGGCCCTGGTGGCCTGGATCGCTCTGGCGATCTTCGGCGCCTTCAGCGCCTGGCTCCTGTTCCGGCGCATCCGTGCCTTCGAGGTGGTGTCGTGAGCCGGGATCCGGTGGGCGCGAGCGCGACCGGGCCGGCCGTCGTGGAAGATGCGTCGAGCGCCGGCGCCGCGGCTCGCCCGGGTGTCGCGCTGGGTCCGAATCTCTCCCTTCGTCCGAACATCTCGCTCCGGAATGTCTCGAAGTTCTACGGCGACGTGCTGGGCGTCAATCGCGTCGACCTCGAGATCGGCCCGGGGATCACGGGCCTGGTCGGTCCCAACGGTTCGGGGAAGACGACCCTGATGAACCTGATCGCGGGGCTGATCCGGCCGACGCAGGGGGAGCTCGAGGTGCTCGGGATCGGTCCCAACCGGCCCGAGGAGCTGTTTCGCGAGGTCGGCTACTGCACCTCGTTCGATTCGTTTCCGCGCGGTCTGACCGGCCGGCAGTTCATCGTCGACTACCTGCGCGTGCACGGTTATCCGCGGCGCCAGGCGCGCGAGCTGACCGAGCTGGCGCTCGAGCGGGTGCGCCTGGTGGAGTCCGCCGATCGCAAGGTCGCCGCCTACAGCAAGGGCATGCGCCAGCGCATCAAGCTGGCCCAGGCTCTCGCCCACCAGCCCCGCGTGCTGGTCCTCGACGAGCCGCTCAACGGTCTCGACCCCGTCGCGCGCGTGGAGATCCTCGACCTCTTCCGACAGCTCGCGACCGAAGGGCTCTACGTGTTGATCTCGAGCCACATCCTGCACGAGGTCGACATACTGTCCGACCGGGTGATCCTGATCTCTCACGGCTACATCGTGGCCGAGGGCGAGATCCACGGCGTGCGCAGCGAGGTCACCGAGCGGCCGATGCAGATCTTCGTGCGCTGCGACCATCCCGAGACGCTGGCCGCCGCGGTCTTCGCGCAGGACGGCGCCTCGGAGGTCCAGATGCACGACGACCGCCAGGGCCTGCTGCTGCGCACGCGCGACGCCGAGCGCTTCTTCGCGCTGATGGAGAGGCTGGTGCTCGAAGGGAAGGTGTCGGTCGAGGCGATGGGTCCGGCCGACGAGGACGTGCAGGCGGTGTACATGTACCTGGTCGGCGACGAGGGGGTCGCGTGAGCACCGCCGAGGCCTCTGCCGTCACCACCAGCCGCAAGGGCGGCCTGCATCCAGCCGACTCCCTGCCGCATGGCGCCGGGCTCTGGCGCGCGCAGGTGCGCGCGCTGCTGCAGCTCGAGCTGCGCAAGGCGCTGCTCGGCCGGCGCTCGCTGATCGCCTACGGCCTCGCCGGCCTGCCGGTGTTCGTGATGCTGGTGCTGATGGTCGCCAAGCGGCCGGGTGGGGCACCGGTGTTCGAGAGCCTGGACGAGGCGCGAACGGTGTTCTCGATCATCTACCAGACCTTCATCCTGAGGGCGGTGGTGTTCTTCGGCTGCGTCGGAGTCTTCACCAACCTGTTTCGCGGCGAGATCCTCGATCGCAGCCTCCACTACTACTTCCTCTCGCCAGTGCGGCGCGAGGTCCTGGTGGTCGGCAAGTACCTCTCCGGCGTCGCGCTGACCTCGATCCTGTTCGTCGGCACCGTCGTCGTCTGCTTCCTGATGCTCTACCCGCCGTTCGGCCTGTCGCGCGCGGTCGACGACCTGTTAGGCGGAGGCGGGCTGGGCCAGCTCGGCGCCTACGTCGGCGTCACGCTGCTCGCCTGCCTGGGGTACGGGGCCGTCTTCCTGATCGTCGGGTTGTTGTTCAAGAACCCGATCCTGCCGGCCGGCGCGGTTCTGGGCTGGGAGCTCATCCACTTCCTCCTGCCGCCCTTCCTCAAGCGGTTCAGCGTGATCCACTACCTCAAGGGGATGATCCCGGTGCCGATGTCGGAAGGGCCATTCGCCGTGGTGTCCGACCCGCCGCCGGCGATCGTCTCGGTGATCGGCCTGATCGTGTTCGCGATCCTGGTCATGGTCGCCGCCAGCCTCCGAGTTCGCAGCATGGAGATCCGCTACGGCGACGACTAGCAGCCCGTGGTGGAAGTCAGGATGGCCGCATTGCGAGCGCCGCAGGTCCAGATGCAAGGCGGATCGACGGAGGCGATGCGGGGACATCGGCGAGGAGGTCCAACGCAGCAGATGGGCCTGCGCCGCCGCAACCCGAAGGGCGACAAGGACTTGCAGCGGAGCCGGCGGCGAGAAGCCGACCGAGAGAAAGCCAGCTCCCGCACTCGCACGACCGGCTTCGTGGCCGCCGGTGGAGCGGAAAGACCTTGTCGTGCGGGTGTGCTGAGTTCCACCACGGGCTGCTAGCCTCCGATCTGCCTGGGCGCGCTGCGCGCGCTATAGCAGATCTGCGGCTAGCCATTCCTCGCGGCTCCAATCCGAGCTGAGGCAGAGCCGAAGCGAGCGAAGGTGAGGTGTGCCGAGCCTGCGAGGCGGACCGAGCCCAGCGCCTGCGGCGAGTCGCCGCGGACAGCCGTAGTACCGGGCGACTGTTGCTGCATACGCCCTGCCGGTGACTCGGACAGCTCGCTCTCCGGAGCTCGAGAGTGGTTGCGACGCGCATCCTCAGCGTCCCCCGAGCCTGCGAGGATCCCCGTGTTCCCGTGATCGCCTCGTCGCAGTGCTGCGGTCGCTCGGGAGCGGAGCTCGACAGACATCGCTCCGTCCCACGCGCGGGCCCAGCCGCTCAACGCAGAAGCCGGACCAGCTCCGGCAGCGCCTCCTCCGCAGCCGCGGGAACCACGCGGACGCTGGGGTGGGGCGGCCGCTCGGCGCCGGGGTCGAGCGAGAAGGCGGGAGCCCCACGTAGGGCGGTGGCGCGCACCAACAGATCCGTGACCCCCACCGAGAAGGAGGTGCCGACGAACAGTGCGACGTCGGCGCGCTCGCCGGCCGCGAGCACCTGCTCCCAGTTGTAGTCCTCGTGGTCTCCGTAGAACTCGTCGAACCACAGGACGTGGGGTCGCAGCGGCGCCTCGCACTCCGGGCAGCGGGGGAGGTTCTCGGGGCTCGGATCCGCGCGAAACGACTCGAGCCCGGCGTCCGGGCGCGGCAGCGACCCGCTGGGCGCGCCCAGCCGGCAACCCGGAGACGGGCAGCGGACTCGGGCCGCGCTGCCGTGGACCTCGATCAGACGCTCGGACCCGGCCCTGGCGTGCAGGGTGTCGATGTTCTGGGTGACGAGGAGGAACTCGCGGTCCCTCGCCGTCTGCCACTGCTCGAGCTCGACCAGGGCGAGGTGACCCGCGTTGGGCTCGGCTTCTCGCAGCGTCTCGAACCGCGACAGGTACCAGCGCCAGCTCTCGGCGGGATTTTCGAGGAAGAAGGACAGCGTCGCCAGCTCGGTGACGTCTCGCTTCCACAGCGCTCCGGCATCGGTTCCCCGAAAGGTCGGGATGCCGCTCGCCAGCGAGATCCCGGCGCCGGTGACGACCAGCAGCTCGTGGGCATGCTCGACCGCCTCGTAGAGCTCGTCGAGCGAAGAATGATTCGCCAGCATCGCGGCCATTCTAGTCCCGCTCACGAGGGCGTCGTCCCGGAGGCCCCGATCATGGGCCGCTCGACGAGGGGCGTGCACCTAGGCCGACGGTCAGCCTTCTCGGCGGCCTTCGAGAGCGAGCGCCGCCACCGGCGGGTGGAAGCTCTCGGGCATCCGCTCCGCGAGCAGCCCGAGCTCAGGCTTGGTCGCGAGCGCCCGTCTCCACCCAGCGGCTGCACACCGTGCGGGCGTGCTCGGGATCACCCTCGCTCAGGGCTTCGGCCGTGAAGCGACCGATCTCGTCGTGCGCGACCCCGGCGCGACGCAGCTCGTGGCGCACCTGCGCGACCAGGACGAGGGGATTGGCAGTGCGCTTCGACACTCGGATGGTGGGATACCGAGTCACGGCCAGATCGACCAGGGATGTAGCCTGCGAGCCTCGTGTGGACTGAGTCTTCGCCCTCTCCGCACAGAGACGGAACGACGGATGTCGGGGCGTTTGCATGCAAAGATGCTGCCGAAGGGCGGCGGTTTCCGCCAGCGGTTGCCTCTCGGCGTTCTACTAGTAAGAGACCCACGGGACGCGATTTCGTTACACCCCCTGTCCGCTGTGCTCACCTGCTGAACGTGCTGAACCGAACCCGACCCTCTGCCGGCCTGCGGATTCGCCGCGCGACTCGCCCCGTCACCTCGGCCGGGACGCCTTGCTGCCACTCTGGCGTGTCATCGGCCGCAGTGGGCGTCGCCTGAACGTGCCAAGGTGACCTCTTCCGTGGACAGCCGGCGTCGGCGTTGCGACCGTCGCCTCCCAGGCCGGAGCGCGAGCGGGTGAGCGTCGCGGCTCCCTCGGCGGGCGCGATCCAGCGGGGAGATCTCCTCTTCACCGCCGCCCCCGGGGCACTCGACGAGTTGCCCCAACCGTTCGTGGTCGCCGGCCGGCTGCCCCGGCTGCTCCGCCAGCTCCAGGCGCGGGATCCCGACGTGGCGATCCTGGGCTTCGGACTCGGGGCGGTGGGCGCCCTGATGCTCGAGCAGCGCCCCGGAATGCGTCTGGTCGGCGTCGAGCCCGACCAGGCTCTCGCCTCCGCGATTCCGGAGCCGCTGCGTCGCCGCGTCGAAATCGAGAGCATCGATGCACTCACCTTCCTGCGCCGGACCCGTCGCCGGTTCGATCTCGTCTTCGACGATTGCTTCGTCCTCGCCGGCGGGGACGCGGTGCGGCCGGCGGAGCTCACCCGGCATGCCGGTCTCGTCGCGCGGCGTCTGAGGGCGGGCGGCGTCTACGTGCGCAACCTGCTGCCGGGTCCCGGGCTGTCCGTCGCCGATCAGTCTCGGGACCTCAGCAGCCGGTTCCCGCACGTCGCGCTGCGCACCTTCCGCGAATGGGAGAACGTCTTCGCGGTCGCCAGCGCGAGGCCCATCCGGTCCGGGTGGCGGTCCCGGTTGTACTGAGGACGGGAGGCGCGCGAGCCGGTCGACAAGGCGATCGGTCGATCGCCTGGATGTGCCACCCCGCGATAGGATCGATCAGCCCCGATCGACGGGCACGATCGACCGTTGGCCTCTGGGAGCGAGCGGAATGGACGCAGCCGATCGGCGCGTTGATCCCCCCGAGGAGGAATCGATGAAACGGCAGCTCGCCGCGCTCACCATCGCAGCAGGGATTCTCGGGTCGATGGCTCCGCTCCACGCCGATCGCGTGGTGCTCACCAACGGCAACTTCCTGGAGGGACAGGCCGAGATCCTCGAGGACGGCAGCGTCGCGGTCACCTCCGCGATGGGCACCTGGACGGTCGCCGCGCACCGCGTGTCCCGCGTCGAACGCTCGCAGACCCCTGAAGAGCACGTCGAGGCGGTTCTTCGTGAGACTCCCGAGCCGAAGCCCGGCGTTCTCTACGACCTGGCGGTGTGGGCCCGGGAGGAGGGCGCCTGGACCCTGTCGCGCCAGCTCGCGGAGCGCGCCATCGAGATCGACCCGGACTACGAGCCGGCACGCCGGCTGCTCGGACACCGGTACCTCGACGGGCGCTGGCTCACCGCCGAGGAGTGGCGACAGGCGACCTCGGAGGAGGAGAGCGAGTACGACCGGCAGATCGCCCGCGAGCTGGCGCTGCGCGAGGCGACCGCCAGGCTTGCCTACGAGAGCGCACGCCTCGAGCTCGCGGCGCGCATGATCGACGGGATCGGGCCGCAGGTCCGCGACCAGCCCGACGTCTACGGCTTCCCGCTCGGTTGGGTGCTCTCGGCTCCGAGCGGCCACGGCTTTCACCACCGTTCGTTCCCCCGCGTCGCCCCTCCGATCGCCACGCCCCCGCCGAGCCGTGCCAGAGCGCCGTCCGCTCAGCGGCCGGTCGTGAGAGCGGCGGCGCCGGTCACCAATCGGGGCCGAATGGTTCCCCCCGGCGGCTGATCCACGGCCGTCTCGGGTGGCTGCCTCGGGCAGCCGATTGCGGTCGCACCGGTGGCGGCATCGAGGACACGGCCGCAGCACCCCGCGCAGCCGTCTCGCGCTCCCCGACCTGCGGCAGGAAGATCGCCTGCCGCCCGCCGGCACGCACCAGCAGGCCGTCCGGGCCCGGCCGAGGAGCTCCTGGAGCCCTTCGCGGCTGCGCACGCGGAGCCGGCGCAGCGTCTCGAGCTCGGTGACCTCGAGCTCGAGCCTCACGGCGGAGGGAGCGCGCCGAGCGCGCCGCTCTGCTCGAGCAACGCGATCAGCGCGAGGGCGACCAGCCGATCGCCGGCCCCCACCTCGACCAGGGTCGCTTCGTCGGCTCCGTATCCTCCCTCGGCGGCGGCTCGGATCGTCGGAAAGTAGCCCAGCTCTCCGTTGGCGTAGCCCACGAACAGCGTGTTCTCGATCAGGCTCTCCCGCTTGAGGCGCAGGCCGTGCTCGACGAAGAACTCGCCGGGGAAGAAGGCGAGGGCGATGTCGGGCGCGAGCCGGAGCGTGGTGATCTCGGCGACGCGCTCTGCCGCGAATCGATCCCGGTAGTACTCGAACAGGCGCGCCTGGCCGCGCTCGGCGAACACCTCGCGCACGCTCGGGTCCGCGAGGTCCCAGCGCGGCGCGAGCTCGATCGTCGCGGTGCGGACGTCGAGCTCGACCTCTTCGGCGCGCGAGCCGGCGGCGGTGCTGCCTGCCTCTCCCTCGACGCCGGGTCCGCTGGCTCCCGGGCTCCTCGGCTCGAGGCCGCCGAGCACCCGCAGCACCTCGTCGGCGAGGCGCCTGCCGAGAAGCTCCGCCTGTTCGAAACCCCCCTCCGCCGGAGGGGTCTTGTCCCAGTTCGGGTTGGTGTCCCCGGCGGCGCCCGGGAGGAACATCGCGACCCCACCCAGCTCGGCCTCGAGGCGCGCCGCCATGACTCCGGGGTAGTCGGCGGAGATCTCGAGGTTCTCCGGGCCGAGGACCACCGGGTGGCAGGCGAAGTTGACCAGGGTCGCGATCGCGCTCGAGTCCGGCGCCTGCACCGCGATCACGCCGACGCTGCGATCGAGCGGCGAGGTGGGGAGCCCGGGGCGGTTCTCCCACAGCATCTCGACGGCGCCGTCGGGGTGCACGCGGCGGCGGTTGTGGCAGCCATTGAGCTCCCCCCAACCGGCGCGCAGGGTGGCGGGCCGCAGGACTCCGGCGGCCTCGACGACGGCGTCGGCGATCCTCCGTTCGATCTCGCGGATGTGGGGGGACGCCGGGTCGGGGAAGCTCTCGTCGGCGCGCGGCGCCGAGTGGGTGTGGGACGCGATCAGCAGCACCTGCTCGAAGCGCTGCCGCTCGGCCACGAGCGAGCGCACGCGCTCGGTCGAGGCCTTGGAGAACGAGCCCAGATCGAGGCTGACGATCGCGACGCGGGCGCCGCCCGTGGTCCCGCCGCCGCTCGGCGCCTGCTCGAGGACGAGCGCCCGCGCCCACAGCCGATCGTGAACGCCGGTTGAAACCCCGACCCGCGCGCCGTAGCCGTACATGGAGGAGCCGTCCGGAGGCGTCAGGTCGGCGCGCGCCGAGCCGGCGCGCAGCTCGGCGAACGCAGGCACCGCGATCAGCGCCATGAGGAGCGGCGGGCCGAACGTCGTCCAGAGAACCCGCCCGAGCACCCGGACCCGCAACGGAGCCGAGCTCAGCAGGCCGGCGCCACGGGGGCGAGACCACGGACTTGCACGCGACACCGGGCGAGCATACCGCTCCGCGACCACGGGCGGGTCGGAGCGAGAGGTCGAGTGGCTAGGAACCGAGCTCGGTGGGGATCTTCTGCAGGCAGGCGAGTGACTCGGTCCACAGGTAGGCGCCCTTGAAGAAGTCGAGGAGCTCGCCGTGCTCGAGCCGGAGCTTGCGGTACATGATCGTCTTGCCCGCGTCGTAGCCGTCCATCAGGTCCCGCCAGTCGGCGTAGCTGCCGGTCAGCAGGTAGGTCGTCCGCGCTTCGGCCTCGCTGCGCGGCACCAGCTCCACGTACGTGCAGACGCCCTTCTCGAGGTGGAGCAGGAGACAGTCGGGCTCGCCGCCGGGAAGGTCGTCGACCGCCAGGCCCAGGATCGCGTCGGTGCGGTTGCGGGCGTCGTCGATCCAGTCCCAGTACTTCTGGAGCTTTCGGTCCTTCACCTCTTCACTGGGGCCGGCGTTCCACGCCGCGCGCGCGGCCTCGGCCCACTCCGGCGAGAAGAATCGCGTCGTCGCCATCAACCGCCCGCCAGCACCGGGTCCATCTTGTCGACCATCTCCTGCAGGTCCTCGGGGAGCTCGACGCCGACGAGCTTGAGCTTGCGTTCGAGCTGGTGGGCGAGCAGCGAGCGCACCCGCTCCTCGGTCCAGCCGATCGCCTCGTACATCACGTAGGCGCTCGAGGTGCTCGACATGATCAGCAGGGTGCGCAACGTCTCGAACAGGTCCTTGACCAGGGACGGTTCGTCGTCGAGGAGCTCGCGGATGTAGCGCATGCCGGCCTGCACGTGGCGCGCTTCGTCGCGGCAGGTCGCCGTGAAGCCGGTGGTGTAGGCGGGCAGCACCTTCGCGTCGCGGGCGTAGCCGAGCGTGATCTTCATCACCGCCAGCGCCAGCACCCCCTCGATCCACAGCATGTAGGCGGTCGCGTACTGCATCGATCGGTGCCGGTCGTAAGGGTTGCGGCGCAGCTCGTCGGTCAGGTACGAGAGCAGCCCGAAGGGTCCGACGAAGGTCTCGCTGATGTACTGGTAGGACCCGTCGAGCACGTCGAGGATGGTCTCCCCCTCCATGCCGACGACCTCGCGGTAAAAGCGGTCGAAGAAGATCGTGTGGCGCGCCTCGTCCTCGAGGTGACTCGACAGGAAGACTTTGTACTCCTCGGGAATCCCGAAGAAGAACGGGGCGAGCTCGACCTCCACCTGCCGCTCGCCGTGGTGGAAACCGGACGCGATCTGGAGGAACGACCGCTTCGCCTGCTCGTCGATGCCGATCCAGTCTTCGCGGTCCTGCGTGAAGTCGAGGTCGTAGACGTCCCAGCGCTGCTTCAGGTACTTGCGGTAGAGGTGGAGATAGCCGGGAAGCTCGGTCGCGCCAGTATCGTGGACGTACTCGATGACGTCGTCGATGTCGACCTTGCCGATGCCTTCGAGGTCGGTGGTGTCGACGTCGACGGGGCGGGCCTGGAGAGGCCTGGTCGAGCCCGAAGAGGTGACGGTCACGGGGAATCCTCCTCCTGACGAAAGCAGATCGGGCGGGCTGATTTGCCCGGCGTGGCGGCACCACCATGATAGATGATTCGGCCGGCCGGTCGATTTTGTGCGTCCCGTGCAGCGCGTCGCCAGGGCGCCGAGCCCCCCGGCTAGCCCCGTTTTCCGCAGCTACACTGCGGAAAACCGGGCTAGCGGTCGCTCCCCCGGTGCCCATGGCTCGCCGGCCGGACCCCCTGTCGCCCGAAGGGCGCTGCGGCCGGTTCGATCGCAACCATCCCGCAGACAACCTCTGGCGCGCTCGTCGAGCCAGCAGGAGGTCGGACGACCCGAGGAGAGGGGGACGCTACCGCTCCCACTCGAGGTTGCCGCACACCCCGATCGTCTGTCCCGTCACATGGCGCGCAGAGTGCGACGCCAGGTAGAAGACCAGATCGGCGACCTCCTCGGGCTCGATCCAGCTCCGCATCGAGACGTAGGACAGCAGGTCCGCCTCGACCTCGTCGACCGAGAGCCGCCGCTCGCGCGCGCGCCGCGCCACCAGCTGCCGGCCGTGCTCGTTGTCGAGGATGCCGGGCAGGACCGCGTTGCAGCGCACGTTGTCGGGGCCGAGCTCGCGGGCGACGTTGCCGGTGAGGCCGAGCACGCCCGCCTTGGACGCGACGAACGCGGTCCGGCGCGGCAGCCCGGTGCGCGAGGAGGTGCTGCCGATGTTGACGATCGAGCCGGCGCGCTGCTCGCGCATCAGGGGGGCGACCGCCCGGATGCAGTAGAACATCCCGCTCAGATTGACCTCGAGCGTGCGTGTCCACTCGTCGTCCTCGATCTCGTCGAGCGGCGCGCGGGGCCCCACCTCGGCGGCGGAGTTCACGAGCACGTCGACCCCCCCCATCCACTCGCAGGCTTCGCGAACGCACTGCACGACCTCCTCCGATCGCGCGACGTCGGCGACGGTGCCGTGCATGCCGGGGAAAGACGCCAGCGCCTGGGCGAGCGCGGCGGGGGAAGAGTCGCAGAGGTGCACGGAGGCGCCCTCGTCGAGGAACCGCTTGGCGATGACCAGCCCGAGGCCGCCGGCGCCCCCGGTGACGAGGACACGCTGGGGGCGGACGGTCTCTTCGACGCTTTCGAAAAGAGTCACGAGCGTCAGTCTCTGGTCATGGCGCGGCGCATGCTAGCAGCCCGTCGCGAGCTCCCGCGGGAAGCCCACCGCACGACACCGGCATCCCGGCCTGGGGACGATGGCCGCTCGGGAGCTCCTCCGGCCGCCCTCTTCGGGTGACGCTAGGTCGACTAGGCCAGCGGAAAGTTCTTGCCTGCCAGCAGCAGGCGGCGGTCATTGGCCTCGCGCAAGCGCGAGACCAAGGTGCTTGCCTGCCAGCAGCAGGCGGCGGTCGTTGGCCTCGCGCAAGCGCGAGACCAAGGCTTACAACATGGTCAGAGTCCGATCGAGCCGCTGCGATCGCCCAGAGAAACGGCTGTAGCCTGGTCGACCCAGCCGCGCCCGCTTGCGGGCTCGGCGCACGAGTGATCGGCTAGCGGCTCGTGGTATTTGAGCTCGCCTCGCTTTCGCGGCTCGTTGGGAAGTGGTGAGAACACGAGCCCGCTAGCGCTAACGGTACGGTGCGAAATCCGGCGCCCGTTTCTCGGCGAATGCGGCGCCTCCCTCCCTCGCCTCGTCGGTGTCGAGGAACAGGTCGAGCGAATCGAAGGCCATCGCGCCGATCCCGGCGATCGACTCGCTGTCGGCGTTGAAGGAGTGCTTGAGCACCTTGAGCGCGGTCGGGCTCTTGGCCAGCATCTCGTCGGCCCAGGCTCTCACCTCCTCGCGCAGATCGGCCAGCGGGACGACGCGGTTGACCACACCCCAGCGCTCCATCGTCGCGGCGTCGTACTGGCGGCAGAGGTACCAGATCTCGCGGGCCCGCTTGTCGCCCAGGATGCGCGCGAGGTAGGCCGAGCCGAATCCGGCGTCGAACGAGCCGACCCTGGGCCCGGCCTGGCCGAAGCGCGCGTGGTCGGCGGCGATGGTGATGTCGCAGAGGACGTGGAGCACGTGGCCCCCGCCGATCGCGACGCCGTTGACCGCGGCGATCACGGGCTTCGGGACGTCGCGGATCAGCCGGTGGAGCGACTCGACCTCGAACAGCCCCGTCTCGGTCGGCCCATAGTCGCCGGTCTCGGCGCGCTGCTTCTGATCGCCGCCGGCGCAGAACGCCTTTTCTCCCGCGCCGGTGAGCGCGATGACACCGACGGATCGGTCGGCCCAGGCCGCCTTGAAGCAGCGGATCAGCTCGTCGACCGTGCGCCCGCGAAACGCGTTGTAGCGCTCCGGCCGATCGATCGTGATCCAGGCGAGGCCGCGGTCGACCTCGTAGCGGACGTCTTGGAGAGCGTCGATGTCCATGGGTTCTCCTTGTCGTCGGGGGTTCAGTCGGTTGGGGGTGGAGGGGATCGCGCCGCGACGGTCCCGGTGGGGCTGGCCTGGCGCTCGATCGGCGACCGGATCGATCCGCCAGGCCACCGGCCGCCGGTCACCCGCCGCCCGCGGTGAGGACGTCGGCGAGCAGGCGCGGGTCGATGCTGCCGCCGCTGATCACGGCGACCGCGAGGTGGGAGCGGTCGCGACGCGCTTTGGCCGCCGCCAGCGCGATCGCGCCCGAGGGCTCGGCGACCAGCTTGTCCTGGAGGGCGAGCTCTCGGATCGCGGAACGCGTCGCGTCCTCCTCGACCAGCGCCACGTCGTCCACCAGCGTGCGCAGCAGCGGGAACATCTCCTCGGTGATGTAAGGCACGGCGATGCCGTCGCACGCCGTCCGGCAGTCGACGGTCACCGGACGATCCTGCTCGAGCGCCCGGGCGAGGGCCGGGCAGCCGGTGGGCTCGACCGCCACGATGCGCACCGGAGCGCCTCGGGCGCGCAAGGCCGAGGCCGCGCCAGCCAGCAGGCCGCCTCCTCCCACCGGCAAGTAGACGGCGATGCGTCCGCTCTTCTCGAGGAACTCGACGTCGTCGGCGATCTCGAGCCCGAGGCTGGCATGTCCGAGCAGCACGCGCCGGTCGATCCAAGGGTGGACGAAGGCGTGCGGCTCGTTTCGCCAGCGGGCCTCACGCAGGAACTGGAACACCTCCTCGCGCGGCACCAGCCGAGGTGTTCCGCCGAGGGCACGCACCGCTTCGATCTTGGTCGGCGGCGCGGTGTCGGGCATCAGGCAATAGGCGGCGACGCCGAAGTACCGGCCGCACCAGGCAAGCGCCTGGGCCGTGTTGCCGGCCGAAACCGTCGACAGCCCCTGGCGGCGCTCGGAGTCGGTGAGGCTGGAGACCGCTTGGTAGACCCCGCGCAGCTTGAACGAGCCCACCCGCTGGTGGACCTCGGGCTTGAGCAGGATGCGGGCCGACTCATCGGCGCCGGCGCCACGGTGAGCGAGCAGCGGCGTGCGCTGGATCGGCGGATAGAGCTGCCGGGCCGCCTGCTCCATCCGATCGAGATCGGGCGCGGTCACCGGGCTGCCCAGGGTCACGGGCTCGGACATCCCGCGATCCTAGCGTCAGCCTCGACCGGCCGGCCTCGAATGCGCTCGACCCGCACGGTGGATCTCCAGGTGTATTAGCCTCCCGGGTGCCGACCGGAGCTCGGTCGGGCCGCACGGCGCCAGTCCGAACCCCCGAGAGCACACGATGACCGAACCGACACGCGACGACCAACCCCGCAAGTCCCGCAAGGGCTGCTTCATCGCCGCGGGCCTGGCGGCGCTCGCCGTCGCCTTCGCCGTCGGGCTCCTGTTCGTCATCGGCGCCTTCTTCTCCGTGATCGGAGCGATGGCCGGTGGCGGCGACGTCGTGATCGCGGGCGACAGCATCCTCGAGCTCGAGCTGTTCGGCACGCTCCCCGATGCGCCGCCCTCCGTCAAGCTCGGCGCGCTGTTCGGCGGCGCCGGACAGCTCTCGCTCTGGGAGCTGCGACGCGGTCTGGTCGAGGCGGCCCAGGACCCGCGCATCCGCGGGGTCAAGGTGTGGATCCACAACTCGTTCGCCGGCTGGGCGTCCGCCGAGGAGGTGGTGACCCAGCTCGACCGCTTCCGCGAGTCGGGCAAGCCGGTCCACGTGCTGCTGCAGGCGGACTTCATCGACGACGTCGACTACTTCCTGGCGACCGGCGGCGACCGGATCTGGGCGACCCCGCAGGCCGCCTCGTCGATCAACGGCCTGGTGGCGGAGGCGATGTTCCTGCGGGGCGCTCTCGAGAAGCTGCACGTCGAGCCCGACGTGATCATGTACGAGGAGTACAAGAGCGCCGGCGAGCAGTTCGCCAGCTACGAGATGAGCGAGCCGATGCGCGAGGCGCTGACCGCGGTGATCACCGACATGAGCGAGCGCTTCGCGCAGCGCGTCACCGCGCGTCGCAGCATCGATTTCGCGGAGCTCGATCGCCTCCTGGCGCGGGGCGTGACGCCGACCGACGCTCTGGTCGAGGCCGGGTTGGTCGACGAGCTGGGCTTCGTCGATCAGGTGGACGAGGCGTTGCGCGTCGAGGCGGGGATGGAGGAGTATCGCGGCGTCCCCTTCCTGCGCTACGTCGACTCGTTGGGAGACGACCGGCGCGGCGGCCGCCGCATCGCGGTGGTGTTCGGCGAGGGGACGATCATCGCCGAGCCGATCGACGAGGCTCTGCCGTTCTTCTCGGCGGGGCTGCTGTCGGGTCCGGTGGTGGCGCGTCACCTGCGCCGCGCGACCGACGACGATCGCGTCGAGGCGATCCTGTTCCGGGTCAACAGCCCGGGGGGCTCGCCGGTCGGGTCGGATCTGGTGCAGCGGGAGGTGATCCGGGCGCAGGAGCTGGGGAAGCCCGTGATCGTCAGCATGGGCGACGTCGCGGGCTCCGGAGGCTACTGGGTGGCGATGTCGGCCGACGAGATCGTTGCGCAGCCGACGACCATCACCGGCTCGATCGGCGTCGTCTTCACCCGCTTCGACCTCGACGGCTTCTGGGAGTGGCTGGGCATCAACGTCGAGACCATCGAGACCGCCCCCAATGCCGACCTGCTGGGCTTCGGCACCTGGACCGAGGCCGATCGCGAGGCGGTCCTCTCGTGGATGGACCAGACCTACGAGGACTTCACCCGCGGAGTCGCCGAGGGGCGCGACATCGACCACGAGCGGGTGCTCGAGATCGCGCGCGGGCGGATCTGGAGCGGCGAGGACGCACTCGGTCTCGGGCTGGTCGACCAGCTCGGCGGACTCGACGCGGCGATCCGCCGCGTCAGGGAGATCGCCGGGTTCGAGCCGGACGAGGACGTGCCGCTGGTCATCTACCCTCAGCCCAAGACGCTCTTCCAGCAGCTCATGGAGATGAGCGGCGGAGCAGCCAGCGCGGCGACGTCGGTTCGCGATCGCGAGGCGCTCGCCGGCTGGGCGCGCCTGCTGGCGCGCCCGCGCGTCCAGGCGCTCCAGCCCGAGATCGCGGTTCGTTGACGGCAGCCGCGCTCGGCGCGATGCGCGCGATTTCGGGGGATGGCGCGGCGCCGGACTCCCGCCGCTGATCGGCTACCATGACCAGCAAAGGTCTTATGCGCGATCTGATCCGTTTCTTCGGCCGGGCGCTCGGCTTCTCCGCCCGGTGCACGGCCGGTCTCGCCGCCGGCGCTCTCCTGCACGCCGTGGGGGCAGGAGCGCAGACGGCGGACGAGCTCACCGCCGAGCTCCTGAAGATCGACCGGCTGGTCGTCGGCAACCAGATCGACGCCGCAGTTTCGCTCGGCGAAGACCTGCTCGAGCGGGTCGAGCGGAATCACGGCGGCGACTCTCGCGAGGCTGCCCGCGTCCTCGCCGTGATCGCCCTGGCCCATTGCGTCGGGCGCCGTGAGATCGATCTCGGCATCGAATTGGCCTCGCGAGCGTCGGAGATCGCGGCGCGCCCGCGCGCAGGCGACGACGCGAGCTTCGACTCCCGTCCGATGCTGCGGGCGCTCGGCTGGTGTTACCGGCAGGCGGGTCGCTATCAGGATGCGCGCGCGACGCTGGCCCGGGCGATCACCGCGTCGAAGAGTTCGGCTGCAGATGAGGGGGCCTCGATGTCCGAGCCCTCCGCCTCCTCCGAGCCCGATGTCGATGGCCTCGAGGCGCGCCTGCGGGTCGAGCTCGCGACGATCGAGCACGACCTGGGCAACCTGCGAGAGGCTCGGACGCTCCTCGAGGAGTCGTTGCGAATGGCGGAGGCAGCGTCGAGCCCGTCCACGCAGCTGATCGGCGCGAGCCGCAACGCGCTGGGGGTGGTCACCTGGCGCCTCGGCGATCTGGACGCCGCCGCCGGCCACTTCGAGCAGCTCCTCGAGGATGCATCGCGCAACCTCGGTCCCGATCACGCGCAGATCGCCTCCTTCAGCAACAACTACGGCTTGGTGCTCCAGGATCTCGGCCGCTGGATCGAGGCGCGCCGTCAGTACGAGCGAGCCGTGGCCATCGCTCGTGCGCGGGATTATCCTTCGCAGGCGGCCTACCTCAACAACCTGGGCAACCTCGCCCAGGACCTGGGCGACTGGAGGGCCGGCGAGGAGGCATATCGGAGGTCGCTCGAGATCGAAGAGGAGGCGATCGGGCCCGATCACCCGAACCTCGCCCGCACCCTGACCAACCTGGGCAACCTCCTGCGCGTCACCGGGCGTCTCGACGAGGCCGAACGGCAGTACCGGCGCGCCCTCGACATCCGCGAGCGGACGCTGGGCAGCGACCACCTCGACGTCGCCTACACCGTGATCAACCTCGGCCACCTCGAGCGCCGCCGGCGGCGCTGGACCCAGGCCGACGAGCTCTATCGACGGGCGCTCGCGATTCGCACCCAGGCACTCGGCGAACGGGCTCCGATCGTGGCGCAGACGATCCACGAGCGGGCGCGCCTGCGTCTGCTCGAGGGGCGTTTCGAGGAGGCGATCGCCGATTTCCGGAGGGCTCTCGAGATCCGCGAGCAGGCCCTGGGACCGGACCACCACGCCGTCGCCAAGACCCTCGCCGACCTCGCGATCGCGGCGACGGCGGCGGGGGACGAGGGGCTCGCCATAGCGAGCGCGAGTCGCGCCGAGGAGATCGGCCGCCAGCACTATCGGCTCACCGCCCGGCAGCTCACCGAGCGCGAGGGTCTGGGCCTGTCCAGTCACCGGGTGGGTGGTCGCGATCTGCTGCTGTCGCTCGCGGTCGGGGCGGGGAGGGGTCGACTCGTCGAACGGTCCTTCGAGGCGGTACTGCGAGCTCGTAACGTGGTGCTCGAGGAGCTGTCGATTCGCCAGGAGGCCCTGCGCGACGCGACCCCGGCGCTCGAGTCGAGCTTCTCGGAGCTCCAGAAGGCGAGCGCTCGATTGGCGAGGCTGATGGCCACCTCGAGTGCCGAAGGGGATGACCGGGGCGGCGAGATCGAGCGCGCTGCCGCGCTCGTCGATCGGCTCGAGCGCGAGGTCGCGGAGGGGAGCGAGACTCTGCGTCGATCGCGCGAGCTTCCGTCTCTGGACCAGGTGCTGGCCGGGTTGCCCGCCGAAACGGCGCTGGTGAGCCTGGTTCGCTATCGGGACTTCATCGCCGGGCCGCTGAGCGAGGGTGAGGGCGAAGGTCTCACGGCTCCGCCGGCGTACGTGGCGCTGGTGGCCGCTGGCGAGGGCGTGCGCGCCGTCGGGCTCGGAGCCGCGCGGACGATCGATCTCGCGGTGGAGCAGTGGCGACGCCAGATCCGCGCTCCGGCGACCGGCTCCGCTTCCGAGGAGGACTACCGGAGGGCGGCGACCTCGCTGCGGCGGGTCCTCTGGGACCCGATCGCCGGAAGCCTGGGCTCGGCGGATCGCGTGCTCGTCGTCCCCGACGGGGATCTGCACCTGGTCAATCTCGCGACGCTGCCCGCCGAGGACGGTCGCTACCTCGCCGAGAGCGGACCGCTGTTCCACACGCTGGTCGCCGAAACCGATCTCCTCCGAGCGCCTTCCGCCAACCGCGGGGGCGGGCTGCTGGCGGTCGGCGACCCCGACTTCGAGTCCGCCGAGATCGGCGCGGCGGGCCTCCTCTCCCAGCCTGATCGGCGAGCTCCCGAGGCGGGCTCGGAGGCCGTCGCCGCCTCTCCCGCGGTGCAGGGCGAGCTCCGGCGCTGGTGCCCGTCCATCACCGAGACGCGGTTCGCGGCGATTCCTGGCACCGGCGACGAGGCGCGTGTCGTCGAGAGGCTATGGCGGAGCAGCCACGATCGGGCTGGAGCGATCGACGACGCCGGCTCCTCGCGGCTGCTGACCGGCGCTGCGGCCAGCGAGTCGGCGGTCAAGTCGCTCGCCAGCGGAAGGCGGATCGTCCACCTCGCCACCCACGGCTTCTCGGTGGGGCCCGATTGCCAGGTCGCTGGGAGCGGGGTGCGCGGCGTCGGCGGGCTGGCGCCCGCGTCGCGCGAACGCTTCGGCAGGATTCTCTCGGGCCTGGTGCTCGCCGGCGCGCACCAGGCGCTCGAGGACCCAGGCGCGAGGGGTGAGGACGGTCTGCTGACGTCGCTCGAGATCGGCGGGCTCGACCTGCGCAGCGCCGAGTGGGTGGTTCTTTCGGCGTGCGACATGGGCGTCGGACCGTCGGTGGCCGGCGAAGGCGTCCTGGCGATGCATCGCGCTTTCCTGGCGGCCGGCGCCCGCACCGTGATCACCAGCCTGTGGCCGGTCGAGGACAGCTCCGCTCGGGAGTGGATGGAGCATCTCTACCGAGCTCGGCTGAGTGAAGGTCTCTCGACGGCCGAAGCCGTCCGGGCGGCGACTCTGCGCTCCCTCACCCAAAGACGCGCGCGTGAAGCGCAGACCCACCCCTTCTACTGGGGCGCCTTCCTCGCGGTCGGCGACTGGCGATGAGCCGGCGCTTCCCGAAGTCGGGATCGACGAGCCAGCCGATGAGCACTCAGTAGCGGTTGTTGAAGTCGCAGGCGCCGAGCATCGGTGTCCGGCCGCAACGGAGCACCGAGCGGGCGCGCAGCCGTTCGGGCGCGGCGGGAACCGATCACGTGAAGGCGCGTTGCATCCCCGAAGGGAGCGTCAGCATGAGCTCGGGACTCCACGTCGGTTGGCTGCTGGATCTGCGCTTCGCGGCGCGCAACCTGCTGCACCGTCCTGCGTTCACCTGGATCGCCGTGATCGCGTTGGGGCTGGGCATCGGCGCCTCGACCGCGATCTTCAGCGTGCTACACGCGGTGGCGCTGCGGCCGCTACCGTGGCGGGACCCCCAGCAGATCGTCGCCCTGAGCGAGATCCGGTCGGACCTGCCGGGGGATCGCGGGCGCGGAGGCTTCCTGCTCGACAACGTCCGCGAGTGGCGCGAGCGATCGAAGACGATGGACTCGCTCGCCGCCTTCATGGGCACCGGGCTGACCCTCACCGGACGCGACGAGCCGGTCCGGCTCGAAGGGCTGCGCGTGACGCCCGACCTCTTCCGCGTGCTCGGGGTCGGCGCCGCGATCGGCAGGACCTTCGACTACGAGGAGGTGGACGCCGGCGAGGAGCGGCTCGCGGTCCTCTCGAGCGAAGCGTTCGACCGCTACTTCGGCGCCGACCAGGCACTGGTCGGCGGCGCGATCAGCCTCGACGGCGAGCCCTACACCCTGCTGGGCGTGATGCCCCCGAGATTCAGCTTCCCCGACGCCTCGGTCGAGGTCTGGGTGCCGCTCGTGATGCGGCAGTCGTCCGATCCCGGCGGGGTGCGCGAGATCATGCTGCCCGTCATCGGCCGGCTGGCCGACGGCGTCAGCGTCGAGCAGGCGCAGGCAGAGGGCGCCGTGCTGCTGCGCGAGATCCAGGCCCGGCGAGGCGCCGAGCGGCGCCAGGCGATGGCCCGGGCCCGGCGGGAGGGCGACGCTCCCGGAACGGAGGGTGAGCGACGGGTGATTCGCCGCGGACCCGGGCCGGACGATCCCGCGGCGGGCGGCGGCGAGCGTCACATCGTTCGACGTGGACCGGAAGGGGCCGGCGGTCCCGGAGGCGAAGCGACCCCCGGTGAGCGCCGGGTCGTCGTCGGCGGCCCGCCGGGCGCGGCGGAGAGCGCGGACGGCGAGCGCCGCCTCGTGGTCGGCGGGCCCTCGGGGGGATCGGACGCCGGTCCCGGCCGCGTCGAACGGCGGGAGGTTCTGGGGAGCGCGGAAGGAGAGACGGGCGACGAAGGGGCCGCCGGCGGGGAGGCCGACGTCGAGATCGCCGGCCGGGGCTCCCGGCCGAACGGACCGGCGCCTCCGGGGCCGACCGTCGAGATCGAGGAGCCGGCGCGCCCGGAGCGGTCCCTGCGCGTGCTCACCCTGCACGACCAGCAGCTCGAACCGATCCGGCCCGCCATGCGCGTGCTGATCGGCGCCGTCGTCCTGGTCATGCTGATCGCGTGCGCCAACGTCGCCAACCTGATCTTGACCCGCAACCTGCAACGTCGCCGCGAGCTGGCGACCCGGGCCGCGCTCGGCGCCGGGCGCGCACGGCTCGGCCGGCTGCTGTTCCTCGAGAGTCTGCTGCTGGGCCTCGGCGGCACGGCGCTCGGGCTGCTGCTCGCCTTCGGCGGCATTCGCTGGATCCGGACCCTCGATCCGGGCTCGATCCCGCGCCTCGAGGAGGTCGGGCTGCATCCCGCCGTGGTGGCGTTCGCGGTCGCCCTCGCTCTGCTCACTGCGCTGCTCTTCGGCCTGCTGCCGGCGGCGCTGATGTCGTTCGGCCGGCTGGTCTCGGGGCTCGGGCGCGACGAGGGATCATCGTCGGGCGGCCGTCCGGTCCAGGGCACGCTGCGCGCCGGTCTCGCGGTCGTCGAGGTTGCCCTGGCGCTGGTGCTCCTGATCGGCGCTGGCCTGCTGTCGAGCTCGTTCCTGCGCCTCGCCTCGGTCGATCCTGGATACGAGCCCGAAGGCCTGCTTACCGCCCGGGTGTCGCCGCCGCTCGCCCAGTACCCGCCGGGTGAGGCGCGCAACCGGTTCTTCGACCAGCTCCTCGAGCGGATCGGGACGGTCCCCGGCGTCGAGGCGGCGGCCGTGACCAACATGCTGCCGCCGGCGCAGGGCCGCATCGTTCTGTCGTTCCAGATCGAGGGGCGGCCGCATTCGAACGACCCGGCGGACTCGATGCAGGGCGACCTGTTCGTGGTCGGCGGCGACTACTTCGCGGCGCTCGGGGTTCCGGTTCGCGAGGGACGGGTCTTCGACGAGCGCGACCGCGCCGGCGCGCAACCCGTGATCGTGGTCAACGAAGCGCTGGCCAGACGCTACTTCCCCGATGCGCGCGTGGTCGGTCAACGACTCGCCGAATTCGGCGAGATCATCGGCGTGGTCGGCGACGTCAAGCCGCAGGGGCTCGACTCGGATCCTCAGCCCTCTTTCTACCTCCAGATGCCTCAGGCGCCCGACATGCTGATGCAGGCCTTCAACCGGATGCATCTGATCGTGCGCGGCGGCGATCCCGAGGCGCTGATTGCGGCGGTGAGCACGCAGCTCGCCACGCTCGACCGCAACGTCCCGCTCGAGGGCGTCGAGACGATGGAGCAGCGGCTGTCGGAGTCGGTCGCGCAGCCGCGCTTCTACGCCGCGATCCTCGGTGTCTTCGCGGTGCTGGCGCTCCTGCTCGCGGTGGTCGGCGTCTACGGCGTGCTCGCCTTCGCGGTGAGCCAGGAGGCTCGCCACACCGGCATCCGCATGGCGCTCGGCGCGCAGCGCTCGCGCGTCGTCGCGCGCACTCTCGCACGCGGCCTGGTGGTGTCGACGGTGGGCATCGTGCTCGGTCTCGCCGGCGCGATGCTCCTGCGCGGCGTGCTCGCCGACATGCTCTTCGGCATCGAGGCGACGGATCCGGCAACCATCGCCGTGCTCTCGCTCGTGCTTCTGGTGGCGGCGGTCGCGGCCTGCTGGGTGCCGGCACGGCGCGCCGCGAGCGCCGATCCGGTCTTGACCCTGCGTCACGAGTGACCAGCGACTCGTAGCGGTCGGTCGCCGCGCCGGCCCCTTGCGCCGGCCGACGACGACGCGGTGATAGGGCGATCGTCGACCCGGTCGTCCACTGCGACGGGCTGCGTCTGTCCGTGTCGTCTGCTCGGGACCGCGGGACCCGGGTCGGGATCGCCTCGAGGGACTCGCCGCGCCCGGGCGCGAGCCTTCCTCCGAGGGCTCCGGGGTTGGTGCTCGGAGACGCCTGCGCACCCGTCCCGCTAAAGCGCGCCGACCAGCGCCTTCAGTCGTCGCAGGGTCCGGGGCGAGATGCAATAGCAGACGCGCGGGCCGTCGACCTCGCCGCGGATGAGGTCTGCCTCGCGCAGGATCTTGAGGTGCTGCGACACCGTCGACTGGGCGAGCGGCAGCTCCCGGACGATGTCGCCGCACACGCACTGCCCCCGTCGCGCCAAGAGGCGCAGGATCTGAACGCGCGCGGGGTGTCCGAGCGCCTTGCCCACCCGCGCGAGCTCGCGATCGGCCGCATCGCCCTCGACCGGCCGGAGGTCGAGCTCCTCCTCCTCCGGTGGGCACGGGCAATCGTCGAGCGAAGCTGCTTCAGAGATCATCGCTTGGAGACGATACCAGGGAGGAGCATGCGATCACGACGAGTCGGTCGGGAGTCGTCGGGCGCGAGCAGCGTCCGCCCCTGGACGCTGGCAATGCGGGTGATCGCCGCGCACGCTTCGGCGACGCGGCTGGCTTGGAGAGTCGCCGCAGTCGCGCCGTCAGGGGCGGCCGAGGAGGCGGCGATCCTCTGGCGATCGGCGAGGACGAATGCGCGAAGCTCGTTGGCGCGGTCCTCGACAGATCGGGCCGATGCTGCATCGTCGTGAGCGAGCGCGTCGGCCAGGCCGGCGAGCAGGCCGGAGAGCACCTCGGCGCCCTCGACGGGTGGGCCTGGCGTCTTCGTGTCGTCGTTCGTCGTACCGTCGCGACAAAGGCCTTCGGCCAGCGCTGCCAGCCGCTCGATCTGCGGAGAGCTCCAGGCCAGGCTGAGCGAGAACGACAGGTCGCGCGCTGGAGCTGAGGCCAGATGGGCGTGCAAGAGGCGACGCACCAGGGCGGCGGCCGTTGCCCCGGCGAGGCCCTCCGCTCTGGCTCTTCCCGGGTCCTTCGCAGGCGAGCAGACCGCAGTCGCCAGGCGACGGAGCTCGCAAACGACCTCCTCGACTGCCGCGTCGAGGTGAGGGGAGCTCAGCGGGCCGAGCCCGAGGAATCGGCGCAGCCTCGGTCGCCGGTTCCGGTGTTCGTTCATCGTCGATTTACGATAGCATGAGGTGATGCCGCTTCCGGGAGGTGCTGGCGCCAAACCTGGCCGTCGCTGAGCCCGCGACCAGGAGTTTCCAGCCCCGCAGCGGCCCGACGCCCCCCGCGCCGTCTCGGTGATCGCGGGATCTCCGAGACGCTTCCGCCCTGAGCCCTCGGCCCTCAACCGGTCGAGGGTCTCCGGTGCAGAGCCCACCCAGGAGACCAGGTCCGTGACTCGGTAGAGCGGGCCGGGATGGAGTCTTCGTCGGCGGTTCGTGCGAGGCTTCCAGCACCGTGCAGAGCGACCCACCCGCAGACTCCCCCCCGCCGATCGAGCCGCCGACCGAGCCCCTCGTGGCGAGGGTCCCCTTCGGGGAGGCCTTCCGCGTCTGGTGCCGGGTCGCCGCGCTCTCCTTTGGTGGGCCGGCGGGCCAGATCGCCGTGATGCAGCGGATTCTGGTCGACGAGAAGCGGTGGATCGGCCAGGATCGCTTTCTCCACGCGCTCAACTACTGCATGCTGCTCCCTGGCCCGGAGGCGCAGCAGCTCGCCACCTACGTCGGCTGGCTGCTCCACCGCACCCGCGGCGGGCTGGTCGCGGGGACGCTCTTCGTGCTGCCGGGTTTCCTGTCGATCCTGGCGCTCAGCGTGCTCTACGCTGGTTTCGGAGAGTCCCTGGTGGTCGCCGCGATCTTCTTCGGGCTCAAGCCCGCGGTGCTCGCGATCGTGGTCGAGGCGCTGGTGCGCATCGGGCGGCGGGCGCTGCAGAGCCCGGCGAGCGGATTGGTGGCCGCCGGCGCCTTCGTCGCGATCTTCTTCTTCGACGTGCCGTTCCCCTGGATCGTCGGCGTCGCTGCGCTCGTGGGCTGGGGCAGCGCCGGGCGCCGCCGCCGGCGGGAGGGCCGGGAGGCTGCAGATCCCGAGGCGGCAGGTCCCGAGGTGAGCGTCGAGGCGCCGGCGGGGCGGCCGGCCGTCCGTCGCGCTCTGCGGATCACGGCGGTCTGGCTGGCTCTGTGGTGGGGACCGGTGCTCGCGCTGTGGGCGCTGTTCGGGCCCGAGAGTGTGTTCCTGCAGGAGAGCCTGTTCTTCAGCAAGGCCTCGGTGGTGACCTTCGGCGGCGCCTACGCGGTGCTCGCGTACATCGCCCAGCGCGCGGTGGAGGATTTTGGGTGGCTGGCGCCGGGCGAGATGCTCGACGGTCTGGGCATGGCCGAGACGACGCCGGGACCGCTGATTCAGGTCGTGCAGTTCGTCGGCTTCATGGGCGCCTACCGGTTCCCGGGCACGCTCGATCCGATGGTGGCCGGTGTCCTAGGCTCGGTGGTCGTGACCTGGGTGACCTTCGTGCCCTGCTTTCTCTGGATCTTCCTGGGCGCGCCCTATGTCGAGTGGCTGCGGGGCCGCCGCGCCCTCTCCGAGGCGCTCTCGGCGATCACGGCCGCGGTGGTGGGCGTGATCCTGAACCTGGCGGTCTGGTTCGCGCTGCACACGCTGTTCGGCGAGGTGACGGTGGTCGAACAGGGCTGGCTGCGGCTCTTCCTCCCGGAGTGGAGCCGCGTCGAGTGGGGCGCGGTGGTGATCGCCGCAGGCGCATTCCTCGCGCTCTTCGGGCTGCGCTGGGGCATGCTGCGCACGCTCGCGGCGAGCGTCGCGATCGGTCTCCTGTGGACGACGCTCGCAGGTGGGGCGGGAGGCTGAGGCGAGTCGGGCCGGCTGGAAGCAGCGACCGGGCGCGGCGAGAGGCACGCAAGCCCCATCCCTTCACCTGCGAAGGAGAGCGATCGCACGCCATCCCGGTCGGCCCGGCCTCGAAGCGGGGCTCGTCCTCATGAACGTCTCGCGCTCCCGCCGCGGGCGTGATCGACGCTCCAGATGCCGGGGCCGCGGGCGGCGATGAACAGGAAGACGAAGCAGTAGAACGCCGCCAGCTCGCCGCCGTTGTTGAGCGGGAAGAACGAGCTGGTGCCGTGGACCATCCAGTACGCGACCGCCATCTCGCCCGAGGCGAGGAACGCCGCGGCGCCCGTGAACAGCCCGATCATCACCAGGATGCCGCAGACCAGCTCGATCGTCCCGGCGCCATAGATCACGTAGGCGGGGGAGCCCTCGGGCGTGGGCGCCGGGTAGCCGAACAGCTTCTGGGTGCCGTGCCAGAGGAACAGGAAGCCGGTGACGATGCGCATCATCGCGTAGGTCTGCTCCGTCAGGTTCGCGAGTGGAGCGGTGAGCGTGGTGGATCGAGACGCCATTCGAGGCCTCCTTTCGAAGGTGAACCGGGCTCCACCACCCTACAGGACGGGCCCGCGCGGCCGTGCGGCGCGAAGGCTGTAGAGTCGACCGGCGAGGCGACGGTGGCTCGATCCGTCGCGCGCGAAGCCCCACGGTCGGCTCCGAGGAGGACACCCGATGGTCTTTCCGCACCGCGCGGGCGACGGACGTTTGTCGCTCGGCGAGGCGTTCGCTTCCGCGGATGCCGGGCGCTGCGCGGCGGTGCGGTCAGATCGGGCAAGGCCCGACCGGTCGCGCCAAGGAGGTCCGAGACGAGGGAGCCTCTGGCGGTGATCTCCGGCCGGCGACTTCCCGCGGCGCGGTCCGCCTCGCGCTCCGCCGCCTTCGGTGTCCTCGCCGCCCTGCTCCCCGCCATGCTCCCCGCCATGCTGCTCGGGGCCTGCTCCGGTCCGCAGTCGACGCTCGACCCTGCCGGCCGCGCCGCCGAGCAGATCGCGACCCTGTTCTGGTGGATGCTCGGGGGGGCGTCGCTGGTCTGGCTCGGGGTCATGGCGCTCGGCGTCTACGCGCTGCGCGCCCACCCCGACGAGTTCCCGAGCCGGAAGGCGAACCTGCTGATCGTGGGCGGCGGGGTCGGAGTGACCACGGTGGTGCTCGCCGCGCTGCTGGTCTACGGGTTGTGGCTGATGCCGGGGCTGGTCGCGGCGGCGCCGCCGGGGTCCCTGGTGATCTCGGTGTCGGGCGAGCAATGGTGGTGGCGGGTGCGTTACGAGCCGCCGGGCGAGGAGAGCTTCGAGCTCGCCAACGAGCTCCGCCTGCCGGTCGGCGAGCCGGCCGAGCTGCGGCTCGAGAGCCCCGACGTCGTCCATTCCTTCTGGATCCCCGCGCTCGCCGGCAAGGTGGACATGATCCCTGGGCGGGTCAACCGGCTGCTGCTCGAGCCGACCCGCACCGGCACCTTTCGCGGCGCCTGCGCCGAGTACTGCGGCGCCTCCCACGCGCTGATGAACTTCGAGGTGGTGGTCACCGAGCGGGCCGAGTACGAGCGCTGGCTCGACGCCCAGGCGGCGCCGGCGGCCGCCCCGAGCGGCGCCCTCGCGGCGCTTGGGGAACGCTCCTTCCTGGCGAACGGATGCGGCGCCTGCCACACCGTGCGCGGGACGCCGGCGGACGGCAGGGTCGGCCCCGACCTCACGCACGTGGCGAGCCGGCTGCGCATCGCGGCTGGCGTGCTGCCCACCGGCGCCGACGCCTTCGCACGCTGGGTGACGAACACCAAGGAGCTGAAGCCGGAGGCCCACATGCCCGCCTTCCGTATGCTCGACGAGGACGAGATCGCCGCGCTCGCCGCCTACCTCGAGGGACTCGAGTGAACAAGACCGCGCCGGGCGATCCGGAGCCGAAACGCGGTCCGATCGACCCTGAGGTGCGCCGCGCCCAGGAGGAGCGACTGCTCGAGGCGTGGCGGACGCCGACCGGATGGCGCTACTGGTCGGCGGTCAACAACTCCGAAGTCGGCTTCTGGTACACCTGCGCCGCCCTCTTGTTCTTCCTGTTCGGCGGAGTGCTGGCCCTGCTCATGCGGGTCCAGCTCGCGCGCCCGGGCAACGAGTTCCTCTCCGCCGAGCTCTACAACCAGGTCTTCACCCTGCACGGCTCGGTGATGATGTTCCTGTTCGCGGTGCCCATCCTCGAGGCCTTCTCGATCATGGTGCTGCCCGAGATGCTGGGAGCTCGCGACCTGCCGTTCCCGCGGCTCTCGGCGTACGGCTTCTGGAGCTTCGTCATCGGCGGCATCTTCGTCTGCGGCTCGATCTTCTTCGGCGCCGCGCCCGCGGGCGGCTGGTTCATGTACCCGCCGCTGACCACCAGCTTCCAGCCCGGCATCGGCGCCGACATCTGGCTGCTCGGGCTCAGCTTCATCGAGGTGGCGTCGATCGCGGCCGCGGTCGAGCTCATCGTCGGCGTGCTCAAGTGCCGTCCCCCCGGCATGCGCATCAACCTGATCCCGCTGTACTCCTGGTACATCCTCGTGGTGGCGGTGATGATTCTGTTCGCCTTCCCGCCGCTGATCGCGGGCGATCTGCTGATGGAGCTCGAGCGGGCGCTCGACTGGCCGTTCTTCGACGCTTCGCGCGGCGGCGACCCGCTGCTGTGGCAGCACCTGTTCTGGATCTTCGGGCACCCCGAGGTCTACATCGTCTTCCTGCCTTCGATCGCGCTGGTGGCGATGATGGTGCCGACCTTCGCGCGCACGCCGATGGTGGGCTACGGCTGGATCGTGCTGGCGGCGGTGGGCACGGGTTTCTTGAGCTTCGGTCTGTGGGTCCACCACATGTTCACCACTGGGCTTCCCGGGATCTCGCTCGGGCTGTTCTCAGCGGCTTCGGAGGCCGTGGCGATCCCCACCGGCGTGCAGATCTTCTGCTTCATCGCCACGCTCCTGGTCGGCAAGGTGACGATGCGGGCGCCGATGCTCTACGTCTTCGGCGGGCTCGCCACGTTCGTCTGGGGCGGGCTCACCGGGGTGATGGTCGCGCTCGCGCCGTTCGACTTCCAGGCGCACGACACCTACTTCATCGTCAGCCACCTCCACTACGTGCTGATCGGCGGCACGATCTTCCCGATCCTGGGGGCGTTTCACTACTTCTTCCCGCTCGCCACCGGCAGGAAGCTCTCCGAGCGCCTGGGGCGCATCGCCTTCTGGGTCATCTTCGTCGGTTTCAACGTGACCTTCCTGCCGATGCACCTGAGCGGCCTGCGCGGCATGCCGCGGCGGGTGTTCACCTACCCCGAGGGGCTCGGCTTCGAAGGCTTCAACCTGATCTCGAGCATCGGGGCCTTCGTCCTCGCCTCCGGCATCCTGATCTTCCTGGTCGACGTCGTGCGCCCGCGCAGGAACCAGCCCTACTCGGAGCGCAACCCGTGGGGAGCGGGGACGCTCGAGTGGCTGGCCGACATGCCCGACAAGCCCTGGGGCGTGCGCTCGATCCCCGAGATCGACGGTCGCTATCCGCTCTGGGATCAGGAACGCTTCATGCAGGACGTCGACGAGGGGCGGTTCTACCTGCCCGATGCCGCGGAGGGGAAGCGGGAGACGCTGGTGACCACGATCATCGACGCCAAGCCGATCCAGTGTCTGCGGGTGCCGGGGCCGACCTTCGTGACCCTGGTGGCGGCGCTCTTCACCGGCGGGCTGTTCATCTTCTCGACCTACCACCTGTGGTGGCCGGCGGGGATCTCGGGGGTCGGCGCGCTGGCCGCGATCCTCACCTGGCTATGGACGGGGACCGCCCTGATCCCGGAGAAGGACGAGAAGGACGTCGGACTGGGAGAGACCCTTCCGCTCTACGCCTCGGGGCCGCGCTCGGTGGGATGGTGGGCGATGTTCATCACCATGCTCGGCGACATGACGGCGTTCGCTGCGCTGGTCTTCGGCTACTTCTTCTACTGGACGCGCCACGAGGACTTCCCCCCTGAGGGGGCGGGACCGGGCGTCCTCTGGCCGACCCTGGGCGCGGGTCTGCTGCTCGCCGCCTGGGGCCTCACGGTGCTCGCCCGCTGGCTCAACCGCCGGGACCGGCGGGTCCCGTTCCACCTGGCGCTCGCGCTCGCGGTCGCCGCGGCTGCCGGCGGTGTCACTTGCCTGGTGTGGGCGCCGCGGGTCACCGGGCTCGACCCCACCACCCACGTCTATCCCGCGATCGTGTGGGCGCTGGTGATCTGGGTCGTCGCGCACGTCGGCGCGGGGGTGGTGATGCTCGGCTACTGCATCGCGCGCGCGGCGGCCGGCAGGCTCACGGCGCGCTTCGACATCGACATCCAGAACGTGACCCTCTACTGGCACTTCGTGGCGATCACCGTGGCGGTCACGGTCGCCGTGATCTCGGGCTTCCCGCTGGTGGCATGAGCGAGTCGACGCAGCCGCACGCCGATCGCGCCGTCGCTTCGGCGGAGGACGTCGCCGGGGGCGACGCCGCCGCCGGCCCGCCCGAGCACGCCGAGAGCCTGTGGATGATCACCATGGCGCCGCTGCTGTGGGCCGTGCACTTCCTGGCCTCCTACCTCACGGCCGCCATCTGGTGCGCTCGCTCGTGGACGCCGGGGGAGGGGCTCGGGCCGGTGCGAATCGCGATCCTGATCTATACCGTGATCGCGCTCGGAGGCATCGTCGCGGTCGCCGTGATCGGGCTGCGCCGCCACCAGCTCGGGACCGCCACCGTGCCGCACGACTTCGACACGCCGGAGGACCGTCATCGCTTCCTCGGCTTCGCTACGCTCCTGCTCGCCGGGCTCAGCGGCGTCGCCACCCTCTTCGTGGGCGCGACAGCGGCGTTCTTCGAGAGCTGCCGATGAGGCGCGCGCTCGCGACGAGCCCGAGAGCGGCCTCGGCGTGGGCGGGAGGCGCGGTGCTCGCCGCGGTCTGGCTCGGACCGCTGCCGGCGCTCGCCGAGACCTCGTTCGCCGCGCACATGGTGATCCACGTGTCGGTGGTCGCGATCGCGGCGCCGCTGCTGGCGATCGGCGTCGCCGGCGGCCGTCTCGATCCGGTGCGTCACGCCCCGGTCCTGTTCGCTGCGGTGCCGGCATCGCTGCTCGAGCTGGTGGTGGTGTGGAGCTGGCATGCGCCGGCGCTGCACCGCACGGCGCGGGCGTCGCTCGGGGGCTTCGCGCTCGAGCAGGCTTCGTTCCTGATCGCCGGGCTCGCGGTCTGGCTCTCGGCGTTCGGCGGCGACTCCGCCGAGCGGCGCGAGCGGGCTGCGGCCGGCATGATCGGCCTGCTGCTGACCTCGATGCACATGACGCTGCTCGGCGCGCTGCTGGGTCTCGGCACTCGGCCGCTCTACCACACCTCCGAGATCCACGAGGGCGACGCGGGCGATCTCGGCGGCCTCGACCGGCTCGCCGACCAGCAACTCGGCGGTGCGCTCATGCTGCTCGCCGGAGGTCTGCCGTACCTGGCGGGCGGCCTGGTGCTCGCGCGCTCGCTCCTGCGCGACGAGGCAGGGGGCGGGACGCGACGCCTCGCGCGGATTCGTGGGGGAGCCGAGCGGTGAGCGACGCACCGAAGGACACGAGCAGCGGACCCGAGAGCGGTCGGGCCGAGGACCCGGAGAAGGATGCGGAGAAAGGCGCCGAGAAGGGGCTGAAGCACCGCCTGCTCGTGCTCGGCGCTGCCCTCGCCGTGATCCTGGGGATCGCGACGCTCGCGGGCGTCGCCGGCCTGGCGCCGGTGCGCGCCAGCTCCGAGCATTGGCCGGTCACCCGCTGGCTGCTCGACTTCTCCATGGGGCGCGCGGTGAGCACGCAATCGTTGGGCATCCGCGAGCCGCCGCTCGACGACCCGGAGATGGTGCGGCGCGGCGCTGCGCACTACCAGATCGCATGTCTGGCCTGCCACGGCGGCCCGGGGGAGCCGCGCCAGCAGGTGCCGATGGCGATGACGCCGCGTCCGCCATACGTGCCGGTCGAGGTCGAGCGTTGGCGGCCGCGCGAGCTCTTCTTCATCGTCCGGCACGGGATCAAGCTCACGGCGATGCCCGCTTGGCCCGCGGACGGCCGCGACGACGAGGTCTGGTCGATGGTGGCCTTCCTGCTCGAGCTGCCGGAGCTCGACGCCGAGCGCTATCGGGCGCTCGCTTTCGGCGAGGCCACGGAGGAGGGCACGGACGAGGGCACGATCGAGGGCGGACAGGAGGTCACGCTCTCCTTCGCGCCTCCCGAGGGGCTCGACGCCTCACTGGTGAGCCTGTGCTCGCGCTGCCATGGTAGCGGCGGGCGCGGTCGGGAGGGGGTGGCGCCGAGGCTCGCCGGGCAACGCGCCGAGTACCTCTACCACTCGCTGAGCGCCTACGCGACGGGCGAACGGCCGAGCGGCACGATGACCATGGTCGCGGCCGAGCTGAGCGTCGACGACGCGCGCCGGCTCACCGCCTACTACGCCGGCCTGCCGCCGCCGCGCACCTCGGTCGCCGGTGCGGCGCCGGCGGCGGAGGCCTCGGAGCGCGGCAGCGAGATCGCGCATCTCGGCCTGCCGCACCAGAAGGTGCCGTCGTGTGCAGACTGCCACGGCCCCGGCGACGGTCCCCGCAACCCGCGCTACCCGCGGCTGGCGGGTCAGGACGCGGAGTACCTGGAGCGGCAGCTCCACCTGTTCAAGGCCGGGGTCCGCGGCGGCACGCAGTACGCGCGCATCATGAACGAGGTGGCGTCCGGGCTCGAACCGGAACAGATGCGCGAGGTGTCCCAGTATTACGCGGCGATCGGCGAATGACGCGCGGGGATTCGAGCGGAGCAGGTCTGGCGGCTGCGCGAGTTATTGGATCACGCCGGCGGGGCGGCGGTCCCCTCCAGATCCAACGTATCGAGGATCACGCACTCGCGGACAGATCCTCGACCGTCGCAGGATGCGGTGAGTCGCTCGAGGGAGGCCGCGATCTGCTCCAGGTCGCTGATGTTCCGCCGTACGTCGCCGAGCTTCTGCTGAACCCGTTCCCGCACGTCGAGTGCGGTCGCATCCGGCGTGGCGCGCAGGCTCAGCAGGTCCCGGATCTCTTCGAGCGAAAAACCCAGGTCCTGGGTACGGCGGATGAAGCGAAGCCGGCGAAGCGCCTGCTCCGAGAACATCCGGTAGCCGGACGAGGTGTCCCTCGGCGCCGGCTCGAGGAGACCGACGCGTTCGTAGTACCGCACGGTCTCGACGCTGACGCCTGCCCGGCAGGCGACTTCTCCGATGCGGAGGGTGGCGTGTCTGGTCGGCATTGGATCCATGGCTGTAGCGAGCCCCTTCGGCGATAGTGAGTATACTCACTAGATATGCCAGAGCCTCCTCCCGAGTGGGAACGCGTCCTCGAGGCCGCCTCGCGCCTCCAGGAGCTCGTCCCCGACGCCGTGCTGATCGGCGGTACGGCGGCCGCCCACCACGCCGGCCATAGGCGGTCCTTCGGCGACGACCACCTCGTGAGCGACTTGCGGCTGCGGTTCGACGCCGTGCTCCAGGCGCTCGAGGACACCGAGGGCTGGATCACAGCCCGCGTCAAGCGGCCGGTCCTGATCCTGGGATCGCTCGACGGCGTCGAGACCGGGGTGCGCAACCTGGTTCGGCGCCGGCCTCTCGAGGTCGAGGAGGTCTCCGTCGGATCCCGGAAGGTCCGGGTCCCGACCCTCGAGGAGATGGCGCGCATCAAGGCCTGGCTCTGCCTGATCCGCAACGCCACCGGCGACTACCTGGACTTCGTCGCGCTCGCGGAGCGTCTGGGCCCGGGCGCCGCGGCCGAGGTCGTGCTGTCGATGGACGAGTACTACGCCGATCAGCTGGGCGAAGGCGGCCGTCGCGTCGCGACGCAGGTGGCCAAGCAGCTCGCCGAGCCCCGGCCCGACGATCTGGCGGAAGTCGACCTGCGTTTCTACCGCCGGCTCGACCGCCGGTGGCACGACTGGGGCGCAGTCACCGACGCCTGCAGGCGGGTGTCCGTGCGCGTGCTCGAGCGGACGGTCGCCCAGGGGAAGCAAGAGGACCTGGAGGAGGACGGATGATCCATCGCCACCTCGACATTCCCGGCGAGCTCTCGGTGCGCGAGCTCCCGCTCGCAGCTCTCCACGACCTGCTCGAACGCGGTGATCTCGACGATTGGCGACCACTCCTGCGGGAGATCGAGGAGCGCCCCAACGGCGAGGTCGCAAAGGAGGTCGCGCGCCTGATCGACGCCTACCCGATGTATGGAACGTCGCCGCTGCTCCGGGGGTGGCTCGAGCGCTGCCGTCACCGCCTCCTTCCGTCACGTCGTGAGCCGTACGAGGTGCTGTCGCTGGCTGGCCTGCGGCGGGCGTTGGGACGAACCCAGGCCGATGTGGCGAGATCGCTCGGCATCTCCCAGTCCGATTACTCGAAGCTCGAGCGGCGCAAGGACGTTCGCGTCTCGACGCTGCGATCGGTGGCCACGGCGCTCGGCGGAGTGCTCCGGCTCGCGATCGATCTGCCGCAGCGCAGCGTCGAGGCCCAGATCGGCAGCGCCGACGAGACCGCTCAGAACCGAGGCTCGTAGCGGCCCGACTCCCCTGACCCAGGCGATGCTGCGCGCCCGGCCCTCCGGGTAGATCGCCGGCGCCGCCCCCGCTGGACCAGAGGTTGCCGCTCGCAGTGGGCGAGAAGTCGAGGTCGAAGAAGCGGGCGAGCGGGTAGAGGTCACCGGAATGCCGTACATCTAGATCGACTAGGCCAGCAGGAAGTTCCCAACGCGGTCAAAGTTCGATCTAAGCAGCACCCAAACGACCTGGAATCAACGATTTCAGGCCTAGTCGACCTGAGTCCGCGCCGCTTGCGGCGCTTGGGCGGGGAACACGAGCTAGCGGGCTCGTGGCATGACCGCGCCTCGCCCCCGCCGCTCGTTGGGGAGTGGTGACCACCACGAGCCAGCTAG
>DATKBT010000026.1:0-36015 GCA_035546295.1 Thermoanaerobaculia bacterium
CCGCAAGCGGGCGCGGCTGGGTCGACCAGGCCACAGCCGTTTCTCTAGGCGATCGCAGCGGCTTGATCGAACTTTGACCGTTTCGTGAGCCTTGGTCTCGCGCTTGCGCGAGGCCAACGACCGCCGCCTGCCGCAAGGCAGGCAAGCACCTTGGTCTTGCGCTTGCGCGAGGCCAACGACCGCCGCCTGCCGCAAGGCAGGCAAGAACTTCCAGCTGGCCTCGTCGACCTAGACGAGAGCGTGCGCGAGCGCGACCTTGTCGGCCTCGCTCCGCATCACCGTCTGCTCGACCGCCACCTCGACCCCGAGCGCCTCGATCTGGGGCGCGAGGTGACGATCGACCTCGTCGAGTACGAAGCGATCGAGGATGCCGCGCTCCCGGTACCAGCGGGCGACTTCGACGGCGGTCGCCGGGCGCTCGAGCTCAGCCATGATCTTGGCGGTGGGGCCCTTGATCGCGCGGCCGCCGACGATCGGCGACACCGCCACCACCGGGGCCGAGGTCTCGCGCAGCCCCTCGACCACGCCGGGGATGGCCAAGATGGGGTCCATGCTCAGATAGGGGTTCGAGGGACAGAGGACGACCACGCCCAGCTCGGGATCGCTCAGGGCCCGCGCGAAGGCCGGCGCAGGGCGCGCGGCCTCCGCGCCCTCGAAGCGCAGGCCGCGCACCGCCGGGGCGCAGCGCTCGCGCACGAAGTAGACCTGGAAGGGGAGATCCCCGGCGGCGGTCTCGACCACCGTGCGCACGGGCTGGTCGCTCATCGGTGCCACCGCCGCCTCCACGCCGAGGGCCCGGCAGAAGGCCGCGGTCACTGCGCTCAGCGTCTCACCGTCGCGCAGGCGACGAGTCCGCTCGACATGGGTCGCCAGGTCGCGATCGCCGAGGCGGAACCAGGACTCGCCTCCGAGGCGCTCGAGCGCGGCCAGGAAACGCCAGCCCTCCCCCGCCAGACCCCAGCCGGTCTCCGGGTTCGCGAGGCCGGCGAGGGTGTACGTCACGGTGTCGAGGTCGGGGGAGACGTGCAGCCCGAGGTGCTCGAAGTCGTCGCCGGTGTTGCACACGACGAGCAGCTCTGCGGGCGGCACCACGCGCGCCAGACCGAGCGCCAGCTTGGCGCCGCCGACGCCGCCCGAGAGCGCCAGGATGCGACCGCTCACCGGAACAGGTCCTGCGCCCGCGGCCGCAGCAGCTTGCTCGCCGGCGAGTCTCCGGCGACCGCGGCGAGCCCTCGGATCAGCACCGCCGGAACGCCCTCGGCGGCCTGGCCCATGAGGATCGAGGCCGCCGCGGCGAGCTGGTCCGCGTGACCGACCTCGGTGACCTGGAGCGGACGGCCGAAGAGGTCGGGAGCTCCGCGCAGGTCGACCAGGGCGGGGAGGCCGGCGACCCCGATCGCGAATCCGACCGTGCCCAGGCGCCAGGGGCGCCCCCAGCTGTCGGCGACGACCACGCCGACCGCCGCGCCCGTGGCGGCATGCAGGCGCGCGCGCAAGTCCCTCGCCGAGCGGTCGGGATCCTCCGGCAGGAGCAGCACCCGCTCATCGGTGCCCGGCTCCGACGGCTCGACGTTGGAGTGGTCGACTCCGGCGTTGGCGAGCACGAAGCCGAGCCGGTGCTCGACGATCAGGATGCCCGGCGACGCCCGCACCACCTCCTTCGACTCGCGCAGGATCAGCTCGACCAGGCGCGGGTCCTTGTCGACGCGCGCCGCGAGCTCGTGGGCCCGCTGCGTCGCCTCCACCGAATCGAGCTCGACGAGGCGGTCCTCCGCCTTGGAGACGATCTTCTGCGCCAGCACCAGGACGTCGCCGGTGAGCAGCGAGTCCTGCTCGCGCTCGATCGCCCTCAACAGGAGCGCGACGAGGTCGTCTCCGGCTCGCACCCGGGGCAGGCCGGCGAGCGGGAGGAGGGTCAGGGTCGACACGATCTCCGGGCCGCCCCGACGGTCAACGACCCTTGGTGGGCGTGCCCGTGATCCGCAGGCCCGAGCCCGCGATGCCGTACCGTTTGTTGAGCCCGATCAGCACCGAGGTGAGCGCCTCGGCGGCGGCGGAGTTGGCGAGCGGACCGGCCTCCCATGCGACCATCCCGGCGTCCTCGACCATCCGCGCGACCTGCGCCCGCGCCTCGATGTCGTCGCCGAACACCAGCACGTCGCAATCGACCGGATGATCCTCGCGCAGGTGCTCGGCGCCGACGTTGTGGAAGGCGGAGACCACGCGGGATTCCTCGCCCAGCACCTGCTGCGCGATGAGCGCGGCGCACCCCTCGCGAGGAAGCTGGACCCGCGCGACCTTGGGCGGCACCAGCGGCACCGTGGTGTCGACCACGACCTTGCCCCGGCACTCGCCGACGATCGACTCGAGCGTCGGCGTCTGGTGCGCGAAGGGAACGGTGACGACGACGACGTCGCCGGCTTTGGCGGCCTCGGCGTTGCCGGCGCCCGCGATCGACGCCTCGGGAAAGGTCCGAGCCAGCTCTTCGGCGGCGGCGATGCCCTTCTCGGCGCTGCGAGACCCGATGACGATCGGGTAGCCGGCCCGCGCCCAGCGCCAGGCCAGCCCGCCGCCGAGGTCGCCGGTGCCGCCGATCACGGCGATGGTCGGTCGTTCGGTCATTGCTTCGAGGAATCTCCGGATCGGATCGCGGGGAGCGTCGGGGCTCGGCGCGGCCGAGCGACGCTAGCACGCGCCGGACGGGCGACGTCCGGCGAGCGGGCTCGCGATCCTCACAGCAGGCTGCGCACGAGATCGAGCCCGGCGCCGAGCGCGACGATCGCGATCAGAGCCGCGAGCAGGACGCCGATGGCGGCGAAGACGACGCATCCCCAGAACCTGCTCCGGCGAGCACGGCTGGCGTGCTGGCTGGCGGCGAGCGACGCCAGCGCCGCGATCGGCGGCGCGGTGCGGGCTGCGGGATCGATGGTCGCGATCTCGATGCCGGGCTGGCTCGGATGGCTGAGGAAGAGAGTCCGGTCCTCGAAGCCCGCGACCCTGGCGACCAGACCGGCCACCGGCAGCTCGGTGACCGCGTCGCCCGCCTGGAAGGTCAGGGCCGAGACGCCGATCGCGATCTCGCCCTGGGTGCCGACGCCGGGGCTGGTGTCGCAGAACAGTCGCGCCGGGACGATCAGCTCGCCCGCAGGTCCTCGTCGTGCGGTGCCGCCGGTGGCGGTCAAGGGTGCTCCCTACCCCCGATTCACCGGGCGGGATCGAAGGGGACGACCTGACCGTGGGTCGCGCCGCCGGCGCCGAGCTCTTCGCGCCGCGCCGGCCGCCGTGCACGCGACGACCGGCCTCGGGCATGCTCCGCGTACTTGCGGTCGAGCAATTCCCAGACCGTCGCGATCCGCTCGATTCGCTCGTCGAGACGCTCGGTCCAGTGCGCGGGCCGCGCGCGCTCGACACCCAGGGAGGAGATCCGGAAGGTGAGCCCGTCGAGCCGAAAGGTCCCGACGGCGCTCTGAAGCTTGGCCGCGAGCAACTCGATCTCCTGGTCGAAGTAGCCGTGCAGCTCGTGGAGGACGCCGCCGCTCAGCACGACGCGGGCCTCGCGGGTCTGCAGCTTGACGTAGCCGTCGCTGGGTTCGAACACGATCTCGTCGTCCTCGCCCAGCGCCTGCAGGAAGCGGCTGCCGTGGATCGACTGCGTGGCGTCGGAGAGCGCCAGGATCTCGCTCTCGAGGTCCTCCTGGCCGAGGTCGTTCCAGGGCGTCTTGAAGTCGACCAGCACGCCGACCTTGCGCAGCAGCAGAACGATCTTGCCGAGCACGTTGTTCGAGGTCGTCGCCACGTAGGAGAGCCTGCGATCGATCACGCCCTCGACGATCTGCGACTGCGGCCGGGCGTCGGCCAGCAGCTCCTCCTCGGCGAGATGGCGCAGCTCGGTGCGACGCTTGGGCGCCACGAAGGGCGCGCCGGTGGCCTCCTGCTCGGCGGCGACCAGCTCGCGCAGGCGCTCGCGGACCGCGGTGGGATCGGCGCGCAGGCGGTCGATGCGCACCCGAAAGGCCCAGCGAGCGGCGCCCACCCGGTATTCGGCTCCGGGCTCGAACGGGACGAAGCCGATCGACTCGCGGACCTCCGAGCCCGGCGCGATGGCGCGGAACGCCTGCGACTCGAGGTCGAGGTCGGCGGTGGGGGAGTGGACGTCGAAGCGGGTGCAGGACACGGAGCCGGAGAGCAGCGGCATCGGGATCTCCGAGGGAACGGTCGTCGGACCAGGCGGGAAGGTCGGTCGAGTGGCGGAGACTACCAACGGCCGGAAGGTGTGCGGCGGTGTCGGCGTTGCCGGATTCCATCACCGGATTCCAGCGCCGATTCGATGGCGCGGGCCGTGCCAAGATGGCGCGAGAGCACGAGAGGCGCTCCGAGGATTCCGCCTGCGAGCGATTGCGAGCAGTTTCTGGGGCCGTCGGAGCGGCTCGGCGTCACGGAGGTCCGGTTTCGGAGTAGAGATGGTGAAGACATGCGGGTCCGGCTCAAGCACCAACGTCTCGCGGAGGAGCTCGCGAAGAGTCCGCAGACCCTCAACCGCTGGGCACAGCGGATGGGGCTCTCGAGCGGTCATCTCTCGCAGCTCGTGAACGGGCAGCGTCCGTTCCCCACCGCGCGCACACGCCGCAAGATCCTCGACACCCTGGGACTCGCGTTCGAGGAGCTGTTCGAGATCGTGCCGGCGGGGGGTCGGAGCACGGATCCCGCCACCGCTCGAACCGAGCCACCTCGAGCGACGAGCTCGCGTGGCTTCTCCAACGCGGGCTCGCCGGCGCCTCGGCGCCGTCCGGCCCGAGGGGAGTCCTCCATGCCTGTGTTCCTCAGCGACCTCGTGTACGCGTGTCGCCTCCTCCTGCGCCGGCCCGGATTCACCGCCGCGTCGGTCATCACGCTCGCCCTCGGCATCGGCGCCAACTTCGCGCTGTTCGGCACCGTGAACTCGGTGCTGCTCAAGCCGTTCCCGTTCGAGGAGCCCGAGCGCCTGGTCGACGTCCGGCTGATCGCTCCCGAGGAATTCGGCGACCGCCTGATGAGGCAGTCGTGGCTGAATACCCTGGACCTGCGCGAGACCGCCGGCGAAGTGGTCGCTCTCGCGGCGTGGGATTGGGAGCCCTTCGCGCTGGCCGGCGGCGATCGCCCGCTGCGCGTCGGCGGGCTGCGCGTCACCGCCGACTACTTCGACGTGCTCGGGCTCGATCCGATCCTGGGGCGGATGTTCAGCGATCAGGAGGCCGACTCCGGCAGCGAAGTGCTGGTGATCGGCGAGCGCCTGTGGCGCAACCACTTCGGAGGCGACCCGGCGATCGTCGGCAGGTCGGTGGTGCTCGACGGACGGCCGGCGACGGTGGTCGGCGTGGCGCCCACCGTCGACCCCTACGAGGGCGAGCTGTGGTACCCGCTGCGTGCCTCCAGCGAGCCCGAGGCGCGCGGGAACTCCTGGCTGGGGGTGCTCGGCCGCATCCGGGGCGAGCACGACCTGGCCAGCGCACAGGCCGCGTTGCGCAACGCGTTCGACCGGCTGGTCGAGCAGTATCCCGAGCACAACGAGGGGCGCACCATCGTGCTGCAGAGCCTCCGCGACGCCCTGGTCGGGCCGGTCGAGCCGATCTTCCTGCTGCTGCTCGGAGTGGTGGTGCTGGTGCTGCTCATCGTCTGCGCCAACGTCGCCAACCTGCAGCTCACCCGGTCCACCGAGCGGCACCAGGAGATGGCGGTGCGCGCCGCGCTCGGTGCCGGACGACGGCGCCTGCTCGGCCAGTTGCTCACCGAGAGCGCCGTGCTGGCGGTGCTCGGTCTCGCGGGGGGGCTGGCGCTGGGCTGGCTCGGCGGTCAGCGCATTGCGAGCCTGCTCCCCGGAGACGCCCCGCTGTGGCTCGACACCAGCCCGGACTGGCGGGTCATGGCCTACACGGTGACCGCGGCGTTCGCCTCGCTGCTGCTGTTCGGCCTGCTTCCGGCCTGGCGCTCGTCCCGCCGGCGCCCGAGCTCGACGCGGGGGGGCGGCGCCAGCCGTCCCGAGGGCCGGCTGCGCTCAGCGCTGGCGGTGGCGCAGGTGGCCTTGAGCGCAATCCTGCTGGTCGGCGCCGTGCTGCTGGTGCGCAGTCTGTTCCGGTTGAACGCCGTGGAGCCCGGCTTCGAGGCCGAGGGCGCGATCGCGGTCGGTCTCGACCTGCTCGCCTACCGGTCCGACGACCAGGAGCTCGAGCGGATGTTCGACCGCCACATGGAGCGGCTGTCGTCGATCCCGGGAGTGACCGCCGTCGGCGTCACCGACGCGATCCCGTTCGGCTCGCGCACGAACTTCATGTCGCTGACCCGAGACGGCGAGGACTACACCCGCGTCCTCGTGCTGCAGGCCACCGCCGGCTACCGCGCCGCGCTCGGCCTGCCGCTGCTCGAAGGGCGCGACCTCAGCCCTTCGGACCGGCCGGTGGATCAGCCCGAGGTACTGGTCAGCCGCCGGGTCGCCGATCAGATGGAGCTCGAGGCCGGCGACAGTGTCGTCTGGTTCGGGAGCTTCGAGGAGAACCCGCCGCGCTATCGCGTCGTCGGCATCGTCGGCGACGCGCGCCAACGCGGCCTCGAGCGCGAGCCCGACGGTGCGGTCTACGTCGCCGCCGACGAACGGCTGATGTCGCGCGGCACCTGGGTGGTGCGCGGCGACGGCGATCCCGAGCCGCTCCTCGAACAGGTGCGCGCCGCCGTCGCCGAGGTCGATCCGACGCAGCCGCTGCACGACGCCGGCTCGCTCGTGAGCCTGGTCGAGACGTCGCTCTGGCAGCAGCGCTTCGTCACCACCCTCGCGTGGTTCTTCGCCGCGCTCGCCGCCGCCCTGGCCGCCCTCGGGCTCTACGGCGTCATGGCCTACGACGTCTCGCTGCGCCGGCACGAGCTGGGCGTTCGCATGGCGCTGGGTGCCGCCGGCGCGCGGGTGGTGCGGATGGTCGCGGGTCAGGGCATGCGCCTGGTGCTGCTCGGCCTCGCCATCGGCCTTCCCCTCGCCCTGCTCCTGGGTCGAGGCCTGCAGGGCCTGCTCTACGGCGTCGGCGCGTTCGACGGCGTCAGCGTGGTGGCCGCCACCGCTCTGCTCCTGGCGGTGGGCGCACTCTCGGTGTTCGTGCCCGCGCGGCGGGCGGCGCGCGTCGACCCCGCAACAACGCTGCGTCAGGAGTAGGCGAAGAAGCGGCCGCTTCGCGCCTACTCCGACTCCACCGCCGGGTTCATCCGGAGCTGCTTCTTCTCGCCGCGAATCTTCTTCTCGCTCAGCCGGCGCTCCTTGGCGCGGCGGCTCTCGCCGCGGCGCATCTTGCGCGGCTTCTGCCGCTCGGCGGCACGGCGGATGAGCTCGACCAGACGCTCGCGCGCCTCGCGGCGATTGCGCTCGAGCGTGCGATGCCGGCGTGCTCGGATCATCAGCACCCCATACTTGTCGATTCGTCCCGAGGCGATACGATGGAGGCGCTCCTTGACCTCATCGGGCAGGCTCGGCGAGGAATCGACGTCGAACTTGAGCTGGACGGTGGTCGCGACCTTGTTGACGTTCTGCCCTCCGGGTCCCCGCGAGTGAACGAATCGTTCGGTCAGCTCGTTCTCGCCGATCGTGAGTTGCGGGTTGATGGGGATCATCGATTCTCCTTGTGTCGACCCACTGTCGACATCTCCAACGGTCTCGGCCCACCGCCGGGGCGATGATGGCGACACGGCTCCGGGGCGGTGGGCGAGGAGGCGCGACGGATCCTCGGGAATGCCGCGAAGACGCTTCGTCGCGCCGGCCGGACCGGTCTCGTGAAGAGGGATGGTGCTCGGATGGCGACTTCGGTGCCGCGTGAGCTCCATACAGCCCGAGATCATACTGCTAGGTCGACCAGGCCAGCGGAGGTTCGTGCCTGCCCGCGGCAGGCGGCGGTCATAGGCCTCGCAAGCGCGAGACCAAGGCTCACGAAGCGAGCGAAGCGGCGACGGTTTCTCGGATGGCGCGGCTCACAGGAGAAAGAGCCGCGAGCCGTCGGCAAACACACGCGCCGGCTGGCGCTGACCGAGCTCGAGCCCGAACAGGCTCCAGCGGGCGGGTCGAGCGAGACGGGCCCACCGCTCTGCCGCGCCGGGGCGCGCCGGCCGCGCGTCGTCTCCGAGGTGTCGACACCACGCACACGCGCGGTCTCGTCGTCGAACGTGGAGCGGATCCCAGCCGTACCACTCGATCGCGGGCTCGACCAGGCGGTCGACCTCGATGGCGAGCCCGCGCAGTCCGCGCTCGAGCTCGGCCAGGCGCGCGCGGAGCACGTCGATCGGGAGGCCGCGGGCGCTGGGGAAGAAGGCCGTCCGGAGGAGTCGCAGGGCGCGATCGGAGCGGCCGCTCAGCACCGCGGTCGGTGGCAGGCCGAGGGAGGTCGTCGCGCCCGGCGGCCTCGCCGCCAGGCACTCCTCGATCCAGCCCAGGATTTCGCCGGGCGGGACGCCGTAGGCGACGTCGTTGCCGATGTCGGTGACCGCCAGATGGACGACGTCGGAGTCTCCGGCGAGACGGCGGAGGTCCTCGAGGATGCCGGACTCCCGGATGGAAGGCAGACCGCGACCCAGCACCCTGGTGCGCAGCCCATAGGATCGGCCGTGCCCGCCGGCCACCAGCAGATCGTGGGCTTCGCCCGTCGCGCCGCGCACCGTCGCGATCAGCTCGGGGAGACCGAGCACCACGTTGCTGGCGCCGAGCACGGCGATCACCGGGCGCGCTCCGCACATCGCGCCGAGCCTGTCACGCCGGCGCTATGCTGCGCTCGATGGAGGCCGCTGAGAGGCCCCAGAGGCCCCAGAGGCCCCAGAGGTGGCTGAGGTCGCTGAGGTCGTGGAGCTCGCGGCGGGCCGGAGGTGTCGAGGTTGCGGAGGTCGTCGTGAACGCCCAGATCCACGACCCGCTCGCATCGCTGCTCGACGCCCAGGGCGTGGCGATCCTCGACGGCGGACTGGCGACCACCCTCGAAGCGAACGGTTTCGACATCGGCGGGGAGCTCTGGTCGGCGCGGGCCCTGGTCGACGAGCCGGATCTGCTGGAGCGTGTGCACGGGGACTTCTGCCGCGCCGGCGCCGACTGCATCGCGACCGCCACCTACCAGGCGACGGTGCCAGGTCTGGTGCGTGCGGGTCTTCGGGAGGCGGAGGCGGTGTCGCTGTTCGCTCGAGCCGTGGAGCTGGCTCGGAACGCGAGCGAGCGGGCCTTCGCCCGGCTCGAAGGCGGGGAGCCGCGGCAGGGGGCCGCGAAGCGTCGCCGTTCTCTGGTCGCGGCCAGCATCGGCCCGTTCGGGGCGTATCTCGCGGACGGCTCGGAGTACCGGGGCGACTACCGCGTCGGTCGGCGCGAGCTGGTGGACTTCCACCGGCCGCGCCTGCGCGCCCTGATCGCGGCGCGGCCGGACCTGCTCGCCTTCGAGACCCTTCCCTCAGGCATCGAGGCGATGGCGGTGCTCGAGCTGCTCGACCAGGAGCTGTCGAGAGCCGGGCTGCCGGGCGCGTGGCTCTCGTTTCAGTGCCGCGACCCCAGCTCGCTCGCCGATGGGACGCTGCTGTCCGACGTGGTTCCCGCGCTCGATCGTCACCCGGCGATCCTGGCCGTCGGCGTCAATTGCGTCGCACCCCGGCTCGTGTCGGGACTGCTGCGTACGCTCGGCGCGCTCACCGCCAAGCCTCTCGCCGTCTACCCGAACTCGGGCGAGCGGTGGCAGGGCGGGGATTGGCGTGGCGAGATCGAGAGCTGGATCGAGGAGGCGCCGGGGTGGGTCGACCTCGGAGCGCGGTTGATCGGTGGGTGTTGCCGGACGAGCCCCGAGGAGATCGCCCGCCTGCGGCAGGCATTGTTGCCGGGGGGAGGTTCCGTCAGCACGTAGCGGTCGGCGTCCCTGCCGGCCGCGCTCCGCATCGAGGCGCGCCCCAGAGGCGCCGACGTCGGACCATCCCTTCCCGACGGGCGCGGGTCGCTTGGTGCCAGCGTCCTCTCGAGGGCCGCTCCTAGGAGGCGGGAACCACGACGGTCTTGATGTTGAGGAACTCCTTGATCCCGTGGTCGGAGAGCTCACGGCCATAGCCCGATTCTTTGATGCCGCCGAAGGGCATGCGCGGATCCGACTTGACGAAATCGTTGACGAAGCAAGCGCCGGCCTCGACCAGGAGCGACGCGATGCGCTCCCCCTCGGCGAGATCCCGCGTGAACACCGCCGAGCCGAGCCCGAAGATGCTGCTGTTGGCGACCTCGACCGCCTCGTCGGCGTCCGCGACCCGCAGGATCGAGGCGACCGGCCCGAACATCTCCTCGTCGAACCCCGGGCTCCCCTTGGGCGACTCGCAGAGCACGGTCGCGGGGTAGAAGGCACCCTCGTTGTCCGGGATCTCGCCACCCACCGGGCAGCGCGCGCCTGCCTCGACGCTCTTCCTGACCTGATCGTGGATCTCGTCCCGCAGATCGTGGCGGGCGAGCGGGCCGAGGTCGAAGTCCCCCTGGAGCGGATCGCCCCAGGTCTTGGCGGCGAACGCCTCGCAGTAGCGCCGCTCGAACTCCTCGAAGACAGGCTCGCAGACGATGAAGCGCTTGGCGGCGACGCAACTCTGGCCGGTGTTGATCAAGCGGCTGGCGACGCACTTCTCGACCGCCAGCCCGACGTCAGCGTCGCCGAGCACGATGTAAGGGTCGCTCCCGCCCAGCTCGAGCACGCACTTCTTGAGCACGCGTCCGGCGTTCTCGGCCACCGACTTGCCCGCCGGGGTCGAGCCGGTGAGGGTCACCGCCCGCACCAGCGGGTGCTCGATCACGGCCTTGACGTCACGACCGCCGATCAACAGCGTGCGGAAGATGTCCTCGGGGAAGCCCGCGTCGCGGAAGACTTCCTCGATGGCAAGCGCGCAGGCGGGGACGTTGCTGGCGTGTTTGAGCACCCCGCCGTTGCCGGCCATCAGCGCCGGCGCGGCGAAGCGGAACACCTGCCAGAACGGGAAGTTCCAGGGCATCACGGCGAGCACCACCCCGAGTGGCCGGTGGACGACCAGGCCGCGGCTGCCGTCGAGGTCACGCTCCTCGGTCGCCAGGAAGCTCTCGGCGTTGTCGGCGTAGTACTCGCAGCACCACTTGCACTTGTCGACCTCGGCGCGCCCCTGCGCCAGCGGCTTGCCCATCTCGAGCGCCATCATCCGCGCCAGGTCGTCGCGGCGATGCTCGAGCTGGCGGGCGGCGTCATGCATCAGCTTCGAGCGGCGGGAGAAGGGCTCGAATCGCCAGGCTTCGTGGGCCTCGTTGCAGCGTTCGACGAGGTCGGCGGCCTGCGCGTCGGTGTGAGCGGTGTAGGACTCGACCGACTCGCCGGTCGCCGGGTTCACGCTGGTGATCGTGCTCATGTCTGCCTTTCGATGATGGAGGCTTTCAGGGCCCCGGCCGCTCGATCGTCGAGCTGCGAGATCGACCGCTGGCGCCCGGCTCCGCTTTCCCTCCCGGGATCGCGGCCGAGCCGGGAGTCGGAGTCGGCTGGATGGCTGAGGCTGGTCCGTGCTTGCGAGGGGGTGGACGACGGGCCTATTCTGGCAGCTCGCCGGGGCGGTGACTACCGCTCGCGGAGGCTCACCTCGACCCCGAGGTCGGAGCGGCGATGCACCTCGACCTCGTCGATCGAATTCAGGAAGCTGGTCCAGGTCTTGAAGCCTAGCGCCTTCTCCTGGAAATCCTTGAACTTGGGCATCGACAACAGGCGCCGCTTGAGATCGGCGCTCTCGATGCGCTCGCCGTTGGCCTTGCGCAGGAGGGAGACCACGGCGCGCTGAGGGGTCAGCGGCCGGCGCGCCCGCTTGCGTTTGGACGCCTCTTCGGGCGGCGAGACGATGTCGTCGTAGTACTTGAAGCGGTCGGCGAGCTCGATGACGTGGCGCGCGGTGGAGCGCCGGTCTGGCCCGATCACGACCACCGTCTTGCCGTGAGCCTTGAGCTTGGTGACCAGCGGTCCGATGTCGCTGTCGCCGCTGACCACGGCGAAGGTGTCGATGAATGGGCGCAGCAGGAGGCTCTCGACGGCGTCGGCGGTGAGCAGGATGTCGGCGCCGTTCTTCTTGGACGCCCGCGTGCGCCTCGGCACGTGGATCATCTCGACGCCCAGCGCCTGCAGTTCCTTCTGGTGGTGGGTGAAGTCGGGGTGCGCCCAGTCGGCGTAGGCGCGCCGGAAGATGACGTTGCCGAAGTTGTCCTCGAGGAAGTCGACGATCGGTTCCGAACGGACCTTGCGAGCGGCGTCGCCTCCTCGCTGCTTGAACGCGATGATCAGGTTCTCGAAGTCGAGCAGGACCGCGACGTGCTGACCCCGTAGGTCGTCTTCAGCCAAGAGATCTCCTCGTTGAGCAGAGCGACCCGCTCGAGCCGCGGCGCGAGACGCACGAGCGCTCCCCTCGTCCCTACGCTATCGGGGAACGACTGCGCCCCCAAACGGCAGACCCGCCGGCTCCGCTCGCCGCGGCTGGCGGTGCTCGGTATGGCGCGTCGTCGAGGTGACCCTCGCTCGCGGCGGTGCCCGACCGAAGTGCTCTGTCCGGCCGGGCTTCGGGTTCAGACCGTGTCGGTGGGCCGGCGGCGACGCGAGAGCAGCATCAGAGAGGCGAGGCATCCGGCAACGGCGCCGATCGCGAGCGCGCTGAGCACCGAGCTCGTGGGGTGCTCCTTGACCCAGGTCTCGCCCTCGTTGGCGAGCTTGATGGCGCCCTCCCTGGCGTCGTTGTAGCGCTCGGTGGCGCCGCTCTTGACCAGCTCGGCCCGCCGCTTGGCGGCGGCGGCGGTGTCCTTGATCCCGGAGCCGACGGCGGCTGCCTTCACGCGGGCGGCCTGCAGCCCGTGGCCGACGCTGTCGCGAGCGGCGACGTAGGCGCCCTGCGCCCGGTTGCGGGCCTTCTCCAACTCCACGTCCGCGAGGTGCTCTTCCGACGCGGTTGCGACGGGCGGTGAGTTGGTCTCGTTGGTGGCGGCCTTGGTCTTGGGGGGATTCCCAGTGTTGGGAGTAGAGGGGGTCATAGGGTCGTCTCCTCGAATCGGTCGGAATGTCGTGGTTGGAGCTGGGGTGGGAGGCGACGGACGCGACCCACCTGATCTCCTACGATGCGAGATCCGTGCCGGTGCCCCCTGTGGGCCCGGCGGCGCGCTGGCGGGCTGCGAGGTCTCCGATCGAAGCGGCGGCGTGTGGAAATCGGCGGCGCCCGTGTCAGCTTTACAGGGTTTGGCGTCGAGGGGTGCTCGGCTGCACCGGCTCTCCCACCTCTCGAGAGCCGCAGGAGCTCCTGCCGCCGGGGGACCGGCTTCGCTGGCTTGGGCGGCGACCACCGCCGGTTACGACGACCTGCCGTCGAGAGTGCCGTCGAGAGTGCCGTCGAGGGTGACGTCGAGGTCGGTGAGCAACCCATCGTCGATCGAATAGATCCAGCCGTGGACCGCCAGCTTCTGGCTCCGCCTCCACGCGCGCGCGACGATGTGGGTGTCGGCGACGCTCGAGACCTGCGCCTGGACGTTGAGCTCGCACAGCCGGCGCCAGCGCCGATGCTCGTCAAGCGCGTCGAGCTCGCCGCGATGCCGGCGGTAGAGCGCGCGGATCGGGTGGATCCAGAGCTCGAGCGGGGGCTCGGTGGGCTCGTCGAGCGCCGCCCGGACGCCGCCGCAACCATAGTGTCCGCACACGATGACGTGGTCGACGCCGAGCACGTCGACCGCGTACTGCAACACCGAGAGCAGGTTGAGGTCCCCGGGCGAGACCACGTTGGCGACGTTGCGATGCACGAACAACTCGCCCGGTGACAGCCCCACGATGCTGTCCGCCGGCACCCGGCTGTCGGCGCACCCGATCCACAGGAACCTCGGCGCCTGCGTCTCGCGCAGGCGCTCGAAGAAGTCGGGGTCGGAGCGACGGCTGCACTCCGCCCAGGTGCGGTTGTTGCTGAACAGCTCGGGGAGGAGTCTCATGATGGGCGCGCCGCCGGAGGATCACGGAGGTCGGCTCGAGGGGCTACGGTCGCAGAGCTTAGCCGGCCCGCCGTCCGAGCGTCGCGACCCGGCCGCGCTTGGTCCAGACCCTAGGTCGACTAGGCCAGCGGGAAGTTCTTGTCTGCCTGCGGCAGGCGGCGGTCATTGGCCTCGCGCAAGCGCGAGACCAAGGCTCACAAAACGGTCAAAGTTCGATCAAGCCGCTGCGATTGCCTAGAGAAAACTCTGTGGCCTGGTCGACCCAGCCGCGCCCGCCTTGCGGGCTTGCGGCGCACGGGCGATCGGCTAGCGGGCTCGTGGTATGACCGCGCCGCGACCTCGCTGCTCGTTGGGGAGTGGTGAACACCACGAGCCCGCTAGTGTTCGCTCGAAGACCGCGGAAAAATGCAGGCTCCTCGAAGCGGGACCGCCGTCCTGCCGGTGGCTGCTACGCTTTCGCCATGTCTTCCCGCATCGAGCCGCGGAGGACTTTCCGGTCGGACCTCGCTGGCTACAGCCTGGGGGAGGAGATCGCCAACAGCGTGACCCACGGGATCGGAGTGGTCTTGGCGATCGCGGCGCTCGGCGTGCTCTGCGCGTCCGCGAGCCTGCGCGGCACCGCCTGGCACGTGGTCGGGTGCAGCGTCTTCGCTGCGACCCTCATCCTCCTCTACACGGCTTCGACGCTCTACCACAGCGTCCGGTCGCCGCGGGCCAAGTCGGTCCTGAGGGTGATCGACCACTGTGCGATCTTCCTGCTGATCGCGGGTACCTACACGCCGTTCACGCTGGTCAACCTGCGCGGTCCCTGGGGATGGTCGCTGCTGGGCGTCATCTGGGGGCTCGCGGTCCTCGGCATCCTGTTGCGCGCGACCGTCTCGCAGGCGAAGAAGAGAACCTTTCTGGCGCTCTATCTCGCGATGGGTTGGGCGGTCGTGGTCGCGATCGAGCCCTTGCTCGAGTCGGTGGCGCCGGGTGGCATCGTCCTGCTGGTCTCGGGCGGCCTCGCCTACACCGCCGGCGTCGCCTTCTACCGATGGCGGAGCCTGCCCTACCACCACGCGATCTGGCACGGTTTCGTGCTCACCGGCAGCGTCCTGCACTTCTTCGCGGTCCTGCTCTACGTCATCCCTTTCGCGGTGCCGTGATGCCGCGCGGGCTCGACGGAGACCGGGCCGGCCACATCGGCACAGACGCCACCTCCACGACGCGCGATCCCGCCGGAGGAGCGGAGAGCACCGTCGCCGACGACGTGGTGCCGTTTCGGGTCGAGGTGCCGGAGGACGAGCTGGCCGATCTTCGCCGCAGGCTGCGCGCCACCCGCTGGCCGGACCCGGAGCCGGTCGACGACTGGTCGCAGGGCATGCCGCTCGCCTACCTGCAGGAGGTGTGCCGGTACTGGGCCGAGGAGTACGACTGGCGAGCCTGCGAAGAGAGCCTCAACTCGCTGCCGCAGCTCAGGACCGTGATCGAAGGCCTCGGCATCCACTTCGTGCACGTGCGTTCCCGCCATCCCGAGGCGCGCCCGCTGGTCATCACCCACGGTTGGCCGGGCTCGATCCTCGAGTTCAGGAAGTCGATCGGACCGCTGACCGATCCCACCTCCCATGGCGGCTCGGCCGACGACGCCTTCCACCTGGTGCTGCCCTCGCTGCCGGGCTTCGGGTTCTCGGACAAGCCGACGACGCCGGGCTGGACCCAGGAGCGCATCGCAGACGCCTGGGCTGTGCTGATGCGCCGGCTTGGCTATCGCCGCTACTTCGCGCAGGGGGGAGATTGGGGCGCCGCGATCACGGCCGACCTCGGGGCGCGCGATCCGGAGGGCTGCGCCGGCCTGCACGTGAACATGGCGGTGGTCCGGCCCGACCCCGCGACGATGGACGATCTCACCACGGACGAGAAGCGAGCGCTCGCCGCGATGAAGCGTTACCGCGACTGGGACTCGGGCTATTCGAAGCAGCAGAGCACCCGCCCCCAGACGGTCGGCTACGGGCTGGTCGACTCTCCCGCCGGGCAGGCGGCATGGATCCTCGAGAAGTTCTGGTCGTGGACCGATTGCGACGGTCACCCCGAGAACGTCCTGACGCGCGACGAGCTCCTCGACAACGTGATGACGTACTGGCTTCCCCGAGCCGCCGCGTCGTCGGCGCGTCTCTACTGGGAGAGCTTCGGCAAGGGCGCTGCGGAGACCGTCGAGGTGCCTGCCGGTTACACCCGCTTCCCCAAGGAGCTGTTTCACGCTTCGCGGCGTTGGATGGAGAAACGGTTCACGCAGATCGTGTACTGGAACGAGCTCGATCGGGGCGGTCACTTTGCGGCGCTGGAGCAGCCGGAGGCGTTCGTGTCGGAGCTGCGCTCTGCGTTCCGCGAGATGAGCCTCGACTGATCCGGAGCCGCATCTCCGCCGTCGTGGGCGTCGCGCTCTCTCGGCTGGTACGCTCCTGCTGATGCTCCGCACCCCGACGCGGCTCCGAGCCCCGCTCCGCTGGGCGCAGCTCTCGATCCTCGCAGTGCTCCTGCCGCTCTCGGGGGCGGCGGCGAGCGAGCTCGACGAGCCCGAACGCCGCATCGTCGGGGCGGTCGAGGCCGAGATCTCGCGCGCGCTCGCGCTGCTCGAGCGCACCGTCGACGTCAACTCGGGGACGATGAACTTCGCCGGGGTGCGCGAGGTGGGCCGGATGTTCGCCGCCGAGCTCGAGGAGCTCGGCTTCGAGACCCGCTGGGTCGAAGGCGAGGCCTTCCAGCGCGCCGGCCATTTGGTCGCCGAGCGTTCCGCGAACGGGCCGCGGGTGCTGCTGATCGGGCACCTCGACACCGTCTTCGAACCGCAGAGCCCGTTCCAGCGCTACGAGAGGATCTCGGCCGACGCCGCCAAGGGGCCGGGCACGACCGACATGAAGGGCGGCAACGTGGTGATGGTCCACGCCCTGCGCGCGCTGCGCGCCGCCGGCGCCCTCGACGCGCTCGACCTGCGGATCGTGCTGACCGGCGACGAGGAGAAGTCGGGCAGGCCCCTGAGCCTGGCCCGGCAAGCGCTGCGCGACGCCGCGCAGGGCGCGTCGGCGGCGCTCGGCTTCGAAGACGGGGATGGCGACCCGCGCACCGCCGTGATCTCGCGCCGCGGCTCCACCGACTGGATGGTGACGGCGACCGGCACTCCGGCGCACTCGTCGCAGATCTTCCAGCCCGCCTACGGCGCCGGCGCGGTGTTCGAGCTCGCGCGCATCCTCCACGGCTTCTACCAGGAGCTGGGCAGCGAGGAGCTGCTCACGTTCAACCCGGGGCTGGTGCTCGGCGGCACCACGGTCGAGCTCGACCGCGAGCAGGCGCGCGGCGAAGCGTTCGGCAAGAACAACGTGATCGCAGAGCGGGCGGTGGCGACCGGAGACCTGCGGGCGATCTCACCCGAGCAGCTCGAGCGGGCGCGCGCCGCCATGCGCGAGATCGTCGCTCGGCATCTCCCGGGCACCACGGCCGAGATCGAGCTGGGAGACGGCTACCCGCCGATGGCTCCCTCCGAAGGAAACCGCGAGCTGCTCGCGATGCTCGACGAGATCTCGCGCGCCCTCGGCGCCGGCGAGGTCCGCGCGGTCGACCCGCGCAACGCCGGCGCCGCCGACGTCTCGTTCGTCGCCGATCTGGTGCCGCGGGCCATCGACGGGCTGGGCCTGATGGGCTCGGGCGGGCACACGGTCGAGGAGACCGCAGACCTGCGCACGCTGCCGACGCAGACGCAGCGTGCGGCCTTGCTGCTCCACCGCATCGCGCAGCGGTTCGACTGAGGCGACTCTGCCGCGATCAGAGGCGCGCCGCCCGGTGCGATCTCAGCGTTGACCGACCGCGAAGCGGACCTCGAGCTTGCGCGCACGCTCGCCCAGGATCTCGACTTCGATCGAGTCGAGCTCCTTGTCGCTGAGCGCGCCCTCGGTGGTGAATGCGAGCACGTACTGGCTGCGCAGCTCGCGACCGATGCTGGCGTAGGCCTCGCCGATCTTGTCCATCGAGTCGACGTAGAAGACCCGCCCGCCGCTGTCCTCGGCCAGGGTCTCGAGGTCGGTCTTTCGAAATGCCGGCCGCTCGTCGTCCATCCCCGCCATCGCGACGAAGTAGACGGGGACGCTGCCGGAGGACACCGTCTGCCAGGTCTTGCGATAGCTGAACCGGCTGTGGACGTCGTCGCCGTCGGTGAGCAGCACCACCGCCTTGCGCCCCAACCCGGGCTGGAAGTGGAGGAGCGAGAACAGGATCGCGTCGTAGATCGCGGTGCCGCCGGAGGCCTCGAGGTGGCGCAGGCTGGCGACCAGCTCGAGCACCTCGCCGGTGGTGTCGTGCACGAGCTGGGGCCGATCGTCGAAGTCGACGACGAACGCCTGATCGATCGGCTTGAGTAGCTCGGTCAGGAAGCGCGCCGCCGCCCGCCGGGTGTCCTCCATCAGCACGTACATGCTCTCCGACGAGTCGACGGCGAGCGCGAGCGACAGCGGGACGTCGTCGGCGACCGAGAAGCGGTCGAGGCTCACCTCCTGCTTGCCGAGACGAATCCGAAAGTCCTCTCCATCGAGGCCCCGGACGGGGTTTCCGTCCCTGTCGGTGACCACCGCGTAGACCTCGACCAGGTTGACGTCGATCCGCTCGCTGGTGGTCGCCGACGAGCCCAGCATCCAGACGTCCTCGAGGAAGCTGCCGTCGGACAGCCAGGCGACCGCGCGCACGTAGTCGGCGTCGGCCCGCGCCGGGCCCGGGACCCTCGTGGCGAAGGGCGGACGCGTCATGGTCACCGCCAGGGTCTCGTTGCGGTAGAGCTCGACACGGTCGAGCTCGGCGTCCGGCGGCAGCAACAGCTCGGCGACCACGTCGACGGCGTCGCCGCGCCCCACCGGCTGCGCCTTGGTGAGGGTGATCCCCTCCCGCACCCGCGCCGGGTTGATCTCGAGCAGGTCCTCGCCGAGCACGAAGTCCCCCGCGGAGTAGGCGACCGCGCGCAGCCAATGGGGAGCGGCCTCCGGGCCGAGATCGATCGACGCCTCGTACGGCCGGCGGCGGTCCTCGGCGACCTGCCGGCCGTCGAGCTCGAAGACGACGCGATCGACCGCCTCCAGCGTCAGCAGGATCCGGAAGGTCTTCTCGCCCACGAGCGGGCTGTCGCGCGGCGGCACGATCTTGAACGGCGCATCGGTCCGGCGGCGCAGGCGTTGCCGCGGCTCTCCGGGGAGCGCGTAGGCGGTCGCGCGCTCGCGGACGTCTGCGCGCACCGCCGGCGACTCGAGTCTTTCGACCGGCGGCGGGATGCCGGCGACCTCGACGGTGTCCTCGGTCTCGTCCGCGACACTGACCTCGGCGGGCTCGGCGCGCGCCGCGCCCCAGGCGCCGGTGCGCAGGTCCTCGGCGACCACCACGATCTCCTGGAGGTCGTCGGGAGTCTCGACGGACGAGCGGAGCACCCAGCGCGGGCCGCGCAGCTCGAGTCCCGAGCCGGTGTGCTGGTCGAGCTGAGGATCCTGGTCCAGCCGCTGCGAGACGACGGTGACGCGCAGCCAGTCGGAGGTGCCGTGCGCCGTGCCGGCGCTGCTGTGCGCCGTGCCGGCGCTGCTGTGCGCCGTGCCGACGCCGGGATCCGCGTCGAGGCTGGCCAGCTCGACCGCCGCCTCGACGGTGGCGCTGCTGGAGAGCTCGCCGACCAGCACGCTCTCGACCCGGATCGAGCCCGACTCGTCGTCCTCGATCAGCCGGCGGGCGCGCACCAGCGAGAGCGCGGCCGGGGGCACCGCGGTCGCCCAGCGCGGGGAGCGCAGGCTCCCCGGAGCGTCGGCCGAACGCAGGTCGACGGGGTAGGGCTCGGCGTCGCGCAGCGGCGTACGGTAGCGGGCGGCGAGCGCCGATCCCATCGCCGCCACCGCACGCTCCAGCGCAGCGGCCGACTCGATCACCCAGCCTCCGGTCGCCTCCACCAGCTCGGGAGCGAGGTCGCCGCCTGGAAGCAGCTCGGCGCGATCCGCGTCCTCCGTCGCCGGGGGGCGCAGCGCACCGACCCGCCAACCCATCGCGGCCAGAGTGCGCGCGAAGCGCCGCTCCCGCTCGAGATCCGCGCGCAGGCGGCGTTCGAGCTCGGCGCCCCCGGGGCGCTGCCGATAGAAGACCGTGGGGTCGAGGTCGAGAGCGTCGCGGATCAGCAGCAGGAGCCGGGGGCGGGCGGTCGCCGCGGTCCAGCTCACCGGCTCACCCCCCGCGGCGAGGTCCTCGCGGATGCGGTCCTCGACCGCGCCGAGGATCCAGTCCTCGGCGGCGTTCTGCTGCCACTCGAGCAGCTCCTGCTCCTCGTACCAGATCTCGAGGATGTCGCGGGCGTCCGGCGCCTCCTGGCCGAGGAGCGACCGCCGGGCCTCGATCAGGGCGCCGGCCTCCTCGGCCTCTTCGGCGAGCTCGTCGAGCTGGAGGCGGAGCTGGGCCGCGTCGCGCGTCGGGGCTCCGAGCTGGCGGGGCGCGGCCTGGCCGATCGCCACCTGCACGTCGCCGAGGCCGACCAGCCGGTCGGCGGCGTCGTCCAGCCACTGCGCGGTCGTCCGCGTCCCGGCCTCGGTCGAGAACGGCAGGTCGGCGTAGATCAGGATCCGCCACGGGGTGCGCTGCGGATCGAAGAAGGCGGTCGCCAGGAGCTGCCGGAGCTGACCTTGCTCGAGCACCTCGATCGCCGGGATGCCCGAGGTCGCGGCGCCCGGCTCGGGCACCGCCCACAGCGTGCGATCGATCGGCGCTCGCTCGGTTGCGGTCGCCGCGGCCGGGGTGCTCGAGGGCGAGGTGACCGGCGGTGGCGATGATTCCGGCGTCTGGGTGGGCGCGAGGGACTCGAGGCGCGACGATCCGATCGCCGGCCATCCCGACGCCAGCAATCCCGACGCCAGGAAGAGCGCCACGCCGCGCCTGCGGTCTCGCCCGCCTGCGAGGATTCGGAGTCGGATGCTCACGGCCAGTCGGTCTCGCGGCCCTCGACCGTGCGGGCGGTGACCCCCCGCCGGTCGATCTTCACCTCGACCGGTCGCCACAGCGGACCCCCCGGCTCGAGCTCGGGGTAGTAGGTGATCAGATAGTGGCTGCGCAGCTCCTCGGCGATCGAGCCGAAGATCTCGTCGAGCTGCTGCTCGGTGTTGCGGGTGCGCTCGGCCGGCACGAAGTAGACGCGCCCGCCGCCGGCGCGAGCCAGCCGGTCGAGCCTCGAGACGAAGGCGCGGCTGTCGAGCGACCGGCCGTCGGTGCGAGCGGCCTCGGTGTTCATCAGGATCAGGTAGATCGGAACGCGGGCGCGGCGGGCGAGGGCGAGCGATCGCTGAAAGGAGTTCCCCTCGTCCTCGTCGTCGCCGTCGTAGAAGACGATCAGGGCCCGGCGGCCGGCGACGCTCTCGATCTGCTCGAGGGCCATCTCGAGCGCGCCCCAGACTGCTGTGGAGCCGTGAGGCTCGAGCGAGCGGATGCCGTCGCGGATCCGCTGCAGGTTGTCGGTGAGCGGAGCGATCAGCCGGGGCTGGGAGCCGAAGCCGATGAGAAAGGCGCGGTCGCGCGCTCGCACCAGTGAGTCGGCGAAGCGCTCCGCGGCGTGTCGCACGGCCGGCATCTTGACGAACAGCGAGCTCGAGCTGTCGATCGCCAGTCCGACCGTGATCGGCAGGTCGCCGGCCACTTCGAAGAACTCGATCTCCTGCTGCGCACCGTCCTCGTACACCTGGAAGTCGTCTCGATCGAGCCCCAGCACCGGCTTGCCGGTGCGGTCGATGGCGACCACGTAGAGATCGACCAGATCGACGCCGATCTGCTCACCGAAGCCCTTCTGCGTCATCACCACGACGTCCTCGGCGATTCGGCCGTCGCCGAGCTCCGCCTCGGCGCGCAGGAAACCCTCGGGATCGCCGATCGGCAGCGTCAGCTCCCGCCGCCAGGGTGGATCGACCAGGGTCGCGAGCTCGAGATCCTTCCAGTAGAACGTGAGGCGTCGGAGCTGCGAGCCGATGGGGACCTTGACCTCGGCCTCGACCTCGGTCGGACCCGCCGGCCGCGAGCCCGACTGCGGCTCGATCACGCGCACCCAGAAGCTGGTCGGCGGCTCGTTGATCACCAGGCGATCGCGATCGATCTCGTTGCCGGCGGCGTCGTAGGCGACCGCCACCAGCTGCTGCGTACGGCCGCTGTCGCCGAGGTCGATGCGGGCCTCGAAGGGCCGCCGGTTGCGGCGCGCCACGCGCTCGCCGTTGAGCAGGAAGTGCACGCGCTCGACCGGGTCGGCGGCTTCGGTGCGGAAGGTCACGCGACCGCGCAGATCGAGCGCCGTCGACTCGGGTGCGAGCAGGCGGAAAGACTCCTCGCGGGCGCGCGCCCGCGCCACCGCGTCGCTGGTGGGCACCGGCTCGGCCTCCGCGACCTCGGGGAAGGCGATTCCTCGCGCCCCGCTCTCGAGGTCCTCGACCAGCACCACCGAGCGCGCGGCGCCGGAGGGAAGGAAGAGCTGTTGCGCGTGGCGCAGCGTCGAGCCTTCGCGCTCCACTCCGTCGGGGTGGATCTCGCCGAAGTGAGTCACCACCTCGCCGTCGAGGGACTCGAAAGCGTGGGTGATGCGCACGCTGCCGGAAGGTCCGTCGAGGCTGGCGAGCGCGTCGAGCGGCAGCGAGGTCTCGATGGTGGCCGAGCTCTGGCCGGCGACCGGCGCGCCGAGATCGAGACGCGCCGAGACCTCGATCGTGTCTGCTCCGCCTTCGAGGTCCTCGAGCTCGCCGGCGAGCGCGAGACGCGCCAGCGCCGCCGACACCGCGTGAGGATGACCGCCCGGCGGCGAGCGGGGAGCGCGCAGCCGCTCACCGGCATCGAGGCGGACGCTGAGCTCCGGCGACTCGGACGCCTCCGACGTCTCGGAGGCTGCCGAGCGCTCTCCTGCGCCGGGCCCGGCGGCGACAGCGATGACGAGCTGATGGCCGGCCGCTTCGAGAACGCCGCCTAGGTCGGCGAGACGCTCGACGGTCACGCCACCGGTCGTCCTCGCCAGCTCCCGCCAGGGGATCGGATCGTTTACGACCAGCCGGTCGGGCTCGGATTCCTCCTCGCTCTCACCATCCGCCCGGTCGCGGGCGCCGAGGCGCAGGCGAAAGCCGACCGGGGTCTGCTCGCTCGGCCTGTAGTCGAGCCGGGTGGTCACGTCGCTCTTCGCCGGCAGGATCGGGTGAATCGACCAGCCGAACGCGTTGGCGACGTTACCCAGCTCCTCCACCGACGGCGCGAGCGCGGCCAGCGATGCGGTGTCGGCGGCGCTCAGGCGCGTGGTGTGGTGGGCGAGGGGATCGAGCAGCAGGCCCTCGCTGAACGCGAAGAGCAGCCGTGGCCCGATGGAGGGGTCGCCGTGCGTGGCGAGCCAATGCACGAGCTGGTCGTGCTGACGACGCAGCATCAGGAGCTCCTCGCGCGCCGCCTCGGCGGCCAGCTCGAAGGCGCGCCCGGGATCGGCGCGCACGGCGATCTCGAGCTGCCGGCGCCGATCTTCGATCGCATCCCCTTCGATGTCGGCGACGACGACTCGGTCGAGGCTCTGGCGGACCCTCTCGGGATCGGCGGTCGGCGGCAGCAGCGTGCGGATCTGCGGGTCGACGACGGCGATCTCGATCGGTCCGAGGGCGACCAGATCCTCGACCAGCTCGGCGAGCGCGGCAGCGACGCCGCGCACGCCCCCCGGGCGCGACAGCGAGAAGTCGAAGAGCAGCGTCGTCGCCGGCAGCGGGTCGAGCTCGGTGCGCGGCGTCGCCGAGAGCACGGGAATCGGTGTCCCGGCGACCGAGACCTCGAGCCGGTCGGCGCCGAGCCCGTCGACCATCTGAGGGCCGGCTTCAACCACCCAGGCCGGGATGCGTACGGCCTCGTCATCGACGGTGGCCACCGCGCCCGCCACGGCGGCGACCGCCGCCAGGAGCAGCGTGGGTGCGAGCGTGCGGGTGAGGATGGGGGAGGGTGCCCGGTGCATGGCGGGGCCGTGGTTCTTCCGTCAGGCGCGCGGCGTACGGGAACGCAGCCTTCAATGCTATTCGAGGCTCCGAGATTCCCGCGGAGGCTCGTGCGTGGTTTCACCGCGCGGTGGAATCGTCTCCTCTGCAGCGTTCCCGCATGCCCCAGAGAGCCGCCAGGTGGGGGCCGAGACGCCTCTCCCCGCCGGGCTGCGTCGACTCCAGGAGGAAACCCCCGAGCGCTCCTCTGGCCCCCACTCGGGGCGCGCACGGGCGGTTTCGACGCCGTCCGCCGCGCTCCCGCTCGAAGATCGCGGTCGCCCGCTCAGCGGGCCTTGGCTTTGATCATCACGTCGACGCGGCGATTGAGCTGGCGGCCCCACTCGGTGTCGTTGTCGGCAGCCGGGTAGCCCTCGCCGTAGCCGATCGCCGCGATACGATCGGCGTCGACCCCACGGCCGACCAGCAGGCCGCGAACGGCCTCGGCGCGGCGATTGGAGAGTGCGAGGTTGTGGACTTCGGAGCCGGTGGCGTCGGTGTGGCCTTGGACCACGACGGCGGTCTTTGGGTACTCGAGGAGGACACCCGCGACCTCGGAGACGGTCACCCGGCCCGAGCTGTCGAGCTGAGCGGAATCGACGTTGAACAGGACGTCGGAATCGAAGTGCACGAGCAGGGTCGACGGTCCGACCCGTTCGACCGAGGTGCCCGGAATCCGCGCGATCCGCTCTTCCTGGCGATCCATGTAGACGCCGACGCCGGTGCCGATCGCCGCGCCGATCGCTGCGCCGGCCAGGATCTCGTCAGCCTCCTCCTCACCCTTGAGGATGGCGGCGGCGGCGCCGGCGGCGCCGCCGACCACGGCGCCCTTCCTGGTCTTGTCGCGTTCGGTGGTGTAAGGGTCTCGGATCGACGCGCACCCCAGGAGGGCGGTGGAGATCAACGCCGCACACAGCAGCAGCGCGGACAACGGGGCGCCGATCGAGGGGCGATGTGAAGTGCGTGAAGTGCTCGAGGGGTGCATGAAGGGCCTCCCTTCTTTGCAGGGAACTGGAGTTCTTACCGGACATCGGCCGCGTGCCCGAGGGCGCTCCTGGGGTCGAAGGAACGGGAGGCGCCGCGCAACGGCTTCTCTGGCGAAGGTAGCAACGACCGTGCCAGTCCAATCGCAGAGTCGCCGACCGCCCCGATCGCCGAGGTGAGGATCAGGGCGTAGGGTCTGTCGCTCCCGTCCCTCGAGCGCCGACCGTGGTGCCCTCTCCGGTCTCCTCCTGCCCCGAGACCTCTTCCGAGCCCTGTTCCGATTCCAGCTCGGATTCCAGCTCCTTCGCGACCCCGTTCTTCCGCGCCGCGTTCTTCCGCGCCGCCGCCGGAGCTTCGTACGACCACGAGTCCTCCTCCGTCAGCATCCAGCCCTCGGGCGCCCAGCGGCCGCGCGAAGTGTGGACCCTGCGTCCGGCGGTGTCGAGGTCGAACTGCCAGAATCCCTCGCGTCCCTCGAGGGTGGCGCTGCCGGCGCAGAAGACGCGCGGAGCGCCGTCGACCGGTCGCTGATGGAAGGCGTCGTGGAGGTGTCCGCAGAGGAGCGCGCCCCGATCGCCGAGCGGAGCGATCGTCTCCATGAGCTCGGTGGCGTTGTCGAGCCCGTGCAGCTTTGCGTGGGGTCGACCGTCCGGGCCGCAGGGCGGGTAGTGGGTGACGACGAAGACGAAGCGGTCGGCGAGTCGCGGATCGGCCAGCATCTTGCTGAGCGCCACGAGCTGCTCGTGCGGGATCAGGCCGCTCGAGCGCCACGGCCGGGGGTTGGGCCGGGAGCTGTTGACGGCGACCACGGCGACAGAGTCCTCGATCAAGCGCGCGATCGGCCAATGGTCGTCGACCAGGAGATCGGGCATGTCGGTCACGAGTAGATCTCCGAGGTTGCGCACGAAGCGCCCCTGCCGGACGACGTCTCCGAGATACACGTCGTGGTTGCCCGGAACGCAGACGAAGCTCGCCGAGGTCGCCAGGATCGGCTCGATCGCCTCGCGTGCGTTCAGCAGCTCGAGCTCGGTTCCGAGCGTGGTGAAATCTCCCGAGAAGACGATCAGGTCCGGATCGTCCTCGTGGATGAGCGCAGCCAGCGCGTCGAGCTTGCGCTTGCCCTGTCGAAACGCTTCACGGCGGCGCAGGAGGTAGTTGCCGCCCCCCATGAGGCGCTTGCCGAACCAGTCGCGCAGCGGGACGCGCCGGAGCTGGAAGTCGAGGTGGATGTCGCTGAAGTGGAGAATGCGCACCGGTCGAAGCTCCCACGCGAGGATAACGCCCCTCTCTCGAGAGGCCGGCCGCAACGGAAGGGGCTGGTCTGGCGGTCCCCGCCCCCGCGCCGTCTCGCCGACGACGTGAGCGAGCCGACTCAGCGCCTCTGCGGAGCCTCGGCTCCTCCGGAAGACCGTCAGTGCCGGAGGTGGTCCACGAGCGCCTTGCGTGCCCTGGGAGGCCACGTCCGGAAGCGCAGAGCGCCGACGCCGTACTCGGGATCCTGGCGCAACACGACCGCTGGGAGGCGCTCGAAGGAGGTGCCACCGAGCTCGAAGGACACCAGGACGTCGGACCCGACCTCGACCTCGGACGTCATCGCCAGGGCGAGGCCATCCTCGCAGATGTCGACCGCGTTGCCCGCCCACATCGGCCGGCTCGAGAGCGGACCTCCGAGGGTCACGAAGACGCCCGGCATCGGATGCCGCCGCGAACGCCTCCGGTCGTCGGCGGCCTGCAACGGCGTCTCACGCCATGCGTTCGTAGGAGCTGCGTTCATCGGAGAGTCCTCCGAGTTCGATCCGAAGCTGGCTGTTCGTGGGAAGAAGCTGCGGATTCTAGCACGAGCCGGCGCGATGGGCCGCCACGCCTGACCCCGATCAGTATAGCCTGGTCGCCGACGCCGAACCCGAGCTCCGATCCGCAGCCCCGTTCCTGGAGGCGCTGCGCGCGACGGTGCGGCACGATCGACAGAACCGGAAAGGAGCGCTCGCTCATGTCACAAGCCCGAGGATCGACCGGACCCTGGATCTCGCTGACGCTCGCCGGCGCGCTGCTGGCGGGTTGCCAGCAGCGCCTCGACATGGACCGGCTGAGCGAGATCGTCAGCCACGGGATCACCGAGCAGATGGGCCTCGAGGTCACGTCGGTCGAGTGCCCCGAGGGCGTGATGATCGAGGCCGGCAACACCTTCGAGTGCACCGCGCAGGCCGAGGGGGGCGGCGTTCTCCAGGTCGAGATCGAGCAAGAGGACGACGAGGGAAACGTCACCTGGAAGGTTGTCGCCATGGAAGGGATCCTCGACCTGGAGCTCCTGGTCGGACAGATCCAGAGCGGCCTGGCCGAGCAGGCGCAGATGGAGGCGAGCGTGGACTGCGGAGGCCGGTTCCGGGCCGCTGAAGCCGGCGATGCCTTCCAGTGCGCGGTCACCGACGCCGCGGGCAACGAAGGGACGATCACGGTCACGGTCACCGACGATCAGGGCAACGTGAGCTGGGCCGTCGACTGAGGATCGCGGCGGGATGCGTCGGCCGATGCTTCGGAGGATGCGCGAATGAGACCCCCGACGATTGCGAAAGCCGCGGGCGTTCTCGCGCTCGCGTTCACATTGCTGACGGCCGGGGCTGCCGCCGGACAACCGGCCGAACGCGATCCCGATGACCGGACCGCCTTCGAGGCCGAGACCCTCGAGCATTTCCAGGCGCTGCTGCGGGCCGACACCCGCAATCCCCCCGGCAACGAGACCCGGGCCGTCGAGGTCCTGCGCGCCGTCCTCGAGCGGGAGGGCGTTCCCTTCGAGATCTTCGCGCTCGAGCCGGAGCGCGCCAACCTGGTCGCTCGCCTGCGCGGCAACGGCGAACGGCCGCCGCTCCTGATCATGGCCCACACCGACGTGGTCACCGTCGATCCAGCCAAGTGGTCGGTGCCGCCGTTCAGCGGGGCGGTCGCAGATGGCTACGTCACCAGCCGAGGCACGGTCGACGACAAGGACAACCTGGTCGCCTCGCTGATGACGGTGCTCGACCTCTCGCGCCGCATCGGGCGCGGCGAGCTGGAGCTGGCCCGCGACCTGATCTTCCTCGCCGAATCGGGCGAGGAGGGCACCACCCACGTCGGCATCGCGTTCATGGTAGCAGCACTTCGACGCGATCGAAGCCGAGTTCTGCCTGGCCGAGGGCGGCGGCGTGGTGCGCGAGGGGGGAGCGCCCCGCTACGCCTCGGTGCAGACGCTCGAGAAGCGGCCGTACGCGGTCGAGCTCGTGGCGCGCGGGGTGGCCGGCCATGGCTCGGTGCCGCTGCAGACGAACTCGGTCGTGCGGCTCTCCAAGGCGGTGGCTACGGTCGGCGACTGGCGTTCCCCGATCCGGCTCAACGAGACCACCAGCGCCTACTTCGATCGCCTCGCATCGATCTCTGAGCCCGAGGCGGCGGCGCGCTACCTGGCGCTGCTCGATCCCGAGACCGCCGGCGAGGTCGACGAGTACCTGCTCGAGCACGAGCCGCGTCACGCCTCGATGATCCGCACCTCGCTCTCGCCCAACATCATCGACGGCGGCTACCGGATCAACGTCATCCCGTCGGAGTCGAAGGCGATCGTCGACGTTCGCGCTCTCCCGGACGAGGACATCCCCGAGCTTCTCGAGCAGATCCGCGAGGTGGTCGACGACGGCGCGGTCGAGGTCCGCCTCGGCGAACGCGCGATGCGCCCGCCCGGCGGCGAGGTCGACCTGGGCTCCGAGGCGTTCGTGGCGATCGAGGAGGGCATCCGCGAGCACTATGGCGTCATCACGCTGCCCAGCATGAGCACCGGCGCCACCGACATGGCGTTCCTGCGCGCCAAGGGTGTCCAGTGCTACGGCATCGGACCCGCGATCGACATCGAGGACGGCCCGATGGGCTACGGAGCGCACAGCGACCAGGAGCGAATTCTGGTCTCCGAGCTCCACCGCTTCGTGCGCTTCCATCGCGACCTCGTCGAGCGGCTGGTGCGCGCCGACTGAGACGAAGCCGTCGACTGGCTGGTCGAGGCTCTGCCGGTCGAGGCAGAGGTCCTCACGCGCCAGGAGGCCGCCGAGGTCGTAGGCGTCCGGATCGGCGCGCTCGGGATCGGCGGCCAGCGGCACCCACAGGTGCGCCACCTCGGGGAAGTGGAACCCGGGCGGAGCGACGCCGACGACGGACATCTCCGTCCTCGAAGACCGGTCCGAACGCCTCCTGCCGAGCTGAGAAGACACGAACCCTGCACTGTGCTAGAGTGCTCGGCGAGATCGAAGCGGACCCTCAAGCGTCCGTGCAGTGCAGTCCCCCCTCCTGAAGCGATTCCCAAAAGCATCCCTTCCCGAGCGGCGAGCTCCGTGCCGCGCCAGTCTGCGTCCATCTCGCTTCTCCCACATCCGGTGAGAGAGGCACACAGTCGCCCGCGCAGCGGGAAGGAAATGCATCATGAGCAAGAGAATCTACGTCGGGAACCTGCCTTTCGACAGCACCGAGCAGGGTCTTCGCGATCTGTTCGGAAGCCACGGCGAGGTGGACGGCGTCAGCATCATCACCGACCGTGAGACCGGCCGTTCGCGCGGCTTCGGTTTCGTCGAGATGTCGAGCGGCGCCAAGGAGGCGATCTCGGCCCTCAACGGCCACTCGATGGGCGGGCGCAACCTGACCGTCAACGAGGCGCGGCCGCGCACCGAGCGCGGTGGCGGTGGCGGCGGCGGTCCCCGCTGGTAGACGCTGCGGCCCTCTGAGGCCGACGCCAAACGAACGAGCGGCCGATCCGCCGGCTGGGTTTCCAGCCCGGCGGGTCGGCCGCAAGTACGTTCAGGGCGCTTCTACTTTCAGGGCGCTTCGAGGCGAAGCTCCCGAAGTCGTCAGACCGGCGACTCTTCGAGCACGGTCCCGCACAGCTCGAACCACGATCGCCAGTCCTCGCGCAGGTCCGCCTTGATCCGGCGCATCTCGCGACGGATCGCCTGGTGCGCGGCGCGTCCGCCGCTGCGCTCCGCGAGATCCCCCCGCAGCTCGTTGAGCCGCGCGAGCTTGGCCTGGATCACCTCGAAGAGATGGTGGATCGCCTCCTCCAGCTCCTCCCGCCGGGTGGCCCAGACGCCGGACTCGAGCTTGTCGAGCAGGAGCTTGCGATCCTCGACCAGCAGTCGCTCACGGATGGCGTGCTGGCTGTGCCGCCGGAGATTGGAGGCGAGGCCCATCTTGTGCAGCGTCCAGATCGTCCACTTGGCCGGGTCGAAGTGGTACCAGCGGACGCCGTTCCGGTAGTCCGACGGGAAGGTGTGGTGGTAGTTGTGGTACCCCTCGCCGACGGTGAGCAGCGCCAGGAGGTGGTTGTCGACCGCCGAGTGCTCGCGGGAGTACGTCCGTTCGCCCCAGCAGTGCGCGAGCGAGTTGATGAACCAGGTGAGGTGATGCGAGATCCCGAGTCGGGTCCACCCGGTGAGCACCAGGGCGCCGATCCAATCGCCGACCAGCCAGCCGACCAGAGCGACGACGCTCAGGTTGGCGACGGCCGCGACGGCGCCGTAGTGCCGGTGCTGGAACATCACGAGAGGGTTGCGGGTGAGGTCCTTGACGTGGCGCCGGTCGATCTCGCGCGCCGGCTCGAACAGCCAGAGCACGTGGGCGTGCCAGAACCCCCTCGTGATGCTGTAGGGGTCGCGATCGGTGTCGGTGTAGCTGTGGTGGAAGCGGTGGTCGAACGCCCAGCGCAGCGCGCTGCCCTGGAGCGCCATCGTCGCGAAGAAGAGCAGCACTCCCTCGGCAGCGGGATGCAGCGAGTACCCTCGGTGGGCGTAGAAGCGGTGGTAGGCCGCGCCGATGCCGAGCTGGGTGAGGAAGAGCACCGCCACCGAGGCGACGATCAACGGCACGCCCGGCGGGTGCAACCAGAAGTAGAACGGCAGACCCACCAGTAGCCCGAGGTGGTAGCCGATGATGAACAACCCCGTGAACGAGGTCCAACCACGCGATGCCTTCGTTTTCTCGATGCTCAAAACGACTCCTCCACGGTCCGATTCGGTGCCAACGCGATCCCGAACGGTGTGGCGCCTTCTGAGGCCTGCGTCTCGTCCTGCGGATCCTCCGTACGAGGGCCCGGACGCATCGCGGGCTTGGAATTTTGCGTGATCGCTCGTCTGACTGGATCGCTCGGGTGAGCCCACCCGAACGGGTGCGCTCGGCTCCCTCGCTGCCCCCGATCCGGAGAAGACCGGAGAGAGGGCTCTGAGTCAGAGAAGCGAACGAGCTCGGCCACTATTCCACAAGCGTATTCCACAAGCGTATTCCACAAGCGCTGTGGTTCCCGCACGCCGGAGCCGAGATGGCCGGCAGACGCCTTCGGCAGGAGCCTGGTCCACCGGCCCGGCGAACGAGCGGGCAGAGAGGGGCGGCGGCCACGATGCTGCGGATTCCTGCACGCGGGGACGCGGCTCCGGTAACATCCCGAAGACCCGTCGGCAACGTGGGCGCCGAATGTTGGCTGCGTCGGCGATCGCTGGTCTCGCCGGTCACTGCCGGCAGGGCGATCGAGCGCCTTCGCCCTGCGGGTGGTCGGGTGGTCGGGCGCTCGACAGTTCGCTCGACAGTTCACTCGACAGTGCGCTCGACAGTGCAGTAGCGTCATTCGATGATGGCGATGGGCCGCTGCTCCTGGAGCCCGCTGGCGCCGGCGCTGCTGGTCGTGCTGCTCGCGCTCGTCTCGCGACCGGCGTTCGGCGCTTCGTGCGAGCCTGGGGAGGGGCGGCTGTGCCTCCAGGACGGCCGCTTCGAGGTGACCGTGAGCTTGGAGGACCAAGCTGCCGGCGCGGCGGCGAGCGCGGTGGGGCTGTCCGACGACAGTGGCTGGTTCTGGCTGTTCTCGCCGGCCAACGTCGAGGTGATGGTCAAGGTCCTCGACGGGCGACCCGTCAACGGCCGCTTCTGGGTGTTCGCCGGCAGCCTGTCGACGCTGCAGCTGCGCGTCGACGTCGTCGATCGCCGGACCGGCCGGGTGCGCAGCTACCTGACCGGTCCCGACGCCCTCTCGTTCGCGGACACCGAGGCCTTTCCGGAGAAGGCCCTCGAAGGACCGCGGGTCGCGAGTGTCGGTGTCCGCGTCGGAGCCGCGCACGGGGAGGAGATCGACCCGGACGACGTCCTCGACAGCTTCGTCGCGCACGCCCACTGCGAAGGCGGCTCCGCGGCGGGCTTCCCGTGCCGCGGCGTCGATCTCCAGGCGCTGGTCCCGCTGTCGGCGATGACGCCCAACGGGGGCGGTGACGTCTCGGGCAACGACGTGTGGGGATGGTCCGATCCTGCGACCGGACGCGAGTACGCGCTGATGGGCCTCTCCGACGGGCTCTCCTTCGTCGACGTCACCGACGCCACCTCGCCGCGCGTCGTCGGCTGGATGCCCTCGGAGAGCGAGCCGAGGATCTGGCGCGACGTCAAGACCTATCGCAACCGCGCCTATGTGGTCGCCGACCGCGTGCCGCACGGCATGCAGGTGTTCGACCTACGACGCCTGCGCGGCCGCAGCGAGGGCGCGGTCGCGCTGCCGCCCGACACCGTCTATCGCGAGTTCGGCCCCGCTCACAACCTCGCGATCGACGTCGCCAGCGGCTTTGCCTACGCGGTGGGGACCGACACCTGCGAGGGGGGGCTGCACATCGTCGACATCCGCGCGCCGGAGAGCCCGACCTTCGCGGGCTGCTTTGCCGACGACGGCTACACCCACGACGCTCAGTGCGTGCGCTACGACGGGCCCGACGGGCGCTATCGGGGCCGCGAGATCTGCTTCGCCGCCAACGAGGACTCGCTGACGATCGTCGACGTCACCGACAAGTCGACCCCACGGATGCTCGCGCGCACCGCCTACCCCGGCGTCGCCTACACGCACCAGGCGTGGCTGACCGAGGACTCCCGCTTCCTGCTGGTCGACGATGAGGGGGACGAGCGGCGCGACGAGGAGCTGACCAGGACCTACGTGCTGGACGTGCGGGACCTCGAGAAGCCCGTGCTGGTGGGGATCCATCGTGGTTCGACGGCGGCCACCGACCACAACCAGTACGTGCATCGCGGCTACGTCTTCCAGGCCAACTACCGGGCCGGGCTGCGCATCCTCGATCTCGCCGAGGTGGCGCGCGGCAGGCTGCCGGAGGCGGCGTTCTTCGACATCGAGCCCGCCGACGACGCCTCGGACCTGAACGGAGCCTGGTCCGTCTACCCGTTCCTGCCGAGCGGCAACGTGCTGATCAGCGGGACCGGTCAGGGCCTGGTGGTGTTGCGGCCGGTTCTGGCGGGATTCGCGCTGCCGGCGGCGCCCTCCGAGCTGCGCGCCATCGTCGCCGGCACCACGGTCGAGCTGCAGTGGCGCAACGACTCCCACCACCAGCACGGCCTGCGCGTCTACCGCCTCGATCCCGACGGCGTCGAGCGCCCGATCGCCGAGCTCGCGCCGGGGACGGCGACCTACCTCGATCGAGATCTCTCGCCGTTCGAGTCCTACCGCTACCGCGTCGTCGCGTTCAGCGGAGGTCTCGAGAGCACCAGCGAGCCGGTGGTCGCGACCACCGACCCGCAGCCGACGACGTGCGCTGCAGTCGGCGAGGCGCTTTGCCTGCTCGACGAACGCTTCGCGGTGACGGTCGAGTGGCTCGACGAAGGAGGCGCGCCGCGAGTGGGTCGCCCGGAGCCACTGACCTCCGACAGCGGATGGTTCTGGTTCTTCTCGGAGGGCAATGTCGAGATCGTCGTCAAGGTGCTCGACGGCCGCGCGATCAACGGCGGCTTCTGGGTGTTCACGGGTGCGCTCTCCGACGTGGGCTACGCGGTGCGCGTGACCGACACTGCGACCGGCAGGGTGCGCTCCTACGTCAATCCCCGCGGCACCCTCGGCGGGATCTCGGACACCTCGGGCTTCGCCGACGCCTGGTAGCGGCCTGCCGCCGTGCCGGTCGATTCCTCGATTCGGTCGCTCGCGATCTGCTTCCCAGCGTTTCACGCCGATGCGGCGACTCTTGCGAACGGTCTGAGCGGGATGGCCGGGGAGCGGACACCCGGCAGGCCCGCGCTCGCGGCTGTCCGGCGGATCGAGTGCGCGATATCGTCCGCGCGTGGAGCCTCAGCACGGTCTCGAAGAGTTCGTCGAGCTCGCGCACTTCGAGCTCGATCCGGAGTCGATCCGCCGGCTCAGCCGGGAGTTCTGCCAGCGTCACGCGGTGGTGGTGCTCGGCTGTCTCTCCGACGAGCCCGGCGACGAGCCGGTGCCGATCGGCATGCTGCGGCCATTCGACACCGCGGTGCTCGACAACGTGTCCGGTGCGCTGCACCGGCCGGTGCGTCCCGTGCGCCTCCACCTCCACGAGATCGAGCGGGCGATCGCGGTCGGATATCCGGAGCCGGGAGCGGCGCGCGAACGGGGGAGGATCGAGCTGCGGCCGGTGGCGCGGGTCTCCTACCGGCCCGATCGCGAGGCGCGCGACCTGGTGCACGAGGCACTGGCCCAGGCGATCACCCTGGGCGCCAGCGACGTGCACTTCGAGTGCTACGAGGACGACGTCGACGTGAGGCTGCGCATCGACGGCGTGCTGCGCCAGATCAACACCCCGTTCGCACCGGATCACGTCCCGGCGGCGGTCTCCTACCTCAAGGTGCTCTCCGGCCTCGACATCGCCGAACGGCGACGGGCTCAGGACGGCAGGGTGCTGACCACCTTCGTCGACCACCAGGGCGAGAGCCGCGAGATCGAGCTCCGCCTGTCGGTGCTCCCCGGGCCCCACGGCGAGGACGCCGTGCTGCGCATCCTCGACAGCGCGGCCGCCGAGGTCGGCTTCGACGAGCTCGGCTTCGACCCGGCGACGGCGGAGCGATTCGCCGAGATCGTGGCCAGTCCCGAGGGGCTGGTGCTGGTCTGCGGACCCACCGGCAGCGGCAAGACGACCACGCTCTACGCCGCGTTGCGCCGGGTCAACCACGACGGCAACAAGCTGCTGACCGTCGAGAACCCGATCGAGTACCGGCTGCCGAAGGCGAACCAGAAGCAGGTGGGACCGGCGATGGGCTTCGCCGACTACGCGCGCTCCTTCCTGCGCCAGGACCCGGACGTGCTGATGATCGGAGAGATCCGCGACGAGGAGACGGCAGGGCTCGCGGTGCGCGCCGCCCAGACCGGCCACTTGGTGCTCAGCACCCTGCACACCCGCGACTCGGTTGGGGCGGTGCCGCGCCTCGGCACCCTGGGGCTCGACGGCGGCATGATCGCCGACGCCCTGCTCGGAGTCCTCGCGCAGCGGCTGGTGCGCCGGATCTGCGACCGCTGTCGCGAGCCGGCCGACCCGGATCCACGATTGCTCGAGCGGCTGGGCCGAAGCGACCTCGAGGAACCGGTGTCGGTCGGCCGGGGCTGCAACGCCTGCCGCGGCGACGGCTATCGGGGGCGGGTGGGGGTGTTCGAGCTGCTCGTCGTCGACGGCGAGCTGGCCCACCGGATCGCGGCCGGCGAGCCCCCACACCGGCTGCGCCAGGCCGCGCGTGAGCGCGGTCTGAGGACGCTGCTCGACGACGCCCTCGACAAGGTCCGCGCCGGGAAGACGACGCTCTCGGAGGTCGCGCGGCACGTCCCCTACGCCCTGTACAAGGATTCGGGCCGGGAGCGGTAGAGCTCCAGAGCCGCAGCCGGAGCGCCAGGAGGCTGTTCGACTCTTCGAGATCCGGTTCTACGGCTGTCCGCGGCGACGCGCCGGAGGCGCTTTGGAGCCGCGTGATATGGCTACGGGCTCGTGGTTGTCACACTCCCCAACGAGCCGTGAAAGCGAGGCGCGGTCATACCACGAGCCCGCTAGCCGATCGCCCGTGCGCCGCAAGCCCGCAAGGCGGGCGCGGCTGGGTCGACCAGGCCACAGAGTTTTCTCTAGGCAATCGCAGCGGCTTGATCGAACTTTGACCGTTTTGTGAACTTCCCGCTGGCCTAGTCGACCTAGCCGGAGATCTGCTATAGCGCGGGCAGCGTGCCCAAGCAGATCGGAGGCTCTAGGAGCCTGTCCGAGTAACTGGTAGCGATCGCTGGAACAGTCG
>DATKBT010000027.1:0-118731 GCA_035546295.1 Thermoanaerobaculia bacterium
AGGTACCACTCACCGCCGGAGCCGTGCACGTCCTGCCCCTCGATCGAGTCCGGACCGGCGTCCTGGGCGTAGGTGTAGAGCGGCCAGCCTCCGTAGGTGACCTGGGTCGAGCCGTCCCGTCGCTGGAGGGTGCCGAGCAACTCCTGGCGGAGACCTGCCGGCACCTGCGGCTCGCCGTCGCTCAGGAGCGGTGGCCAGGCCTCGGCGCAGACGTCGTAGCAGTTGCTCTCGCCGGCCGAGTCGGCCGTGAACATGTACAGCGCTCGCCCGTCGCCGGTGGTCAGGTACGCCCCGTACGGCTCGCGCTGGGCGGTCGCCAGCCGGGCTCCTCCCATCGTCGTCAGGGTTCCGGGCTCGTCTCCGAGGCCGCCCGCTCCGGACTCGTCCGCCTCCGCGGCACCGGCCTCCGCCTCCTCGTCGAGGTCGATCGGCTCGTCCTCGGCCTCGGGCGCGCAACCGAACGCGAGGCTTGCGGCCAGGGTCATCGCGGCGATCAGCCGCAAGCTGGTGGTCCCTTTCCTCTGAGGCTCCATCTCTGCTGCTCCTGTTCGATCGGAAGTTCGTTCCTCGTCTATGGGCAAAGATGCCGGCTCTCCCCATCCGCCGTGAGCGCCTCAGGGGACCCTGTGGACCCTGTGGACCCTGTGGAGCGTACCGCACAGAAGCGCGGATGCTGGACCGAGGGACGATCGTGGCGCTCAGGCGTCCCACTCCATGCTCGCGCTTGCTGCTCAGAGCACAGCAAGATGGCTGCCAGGCGAGCGATCTGACCGGCCGACGGCGACTTCCTGAGCCCCAGGCCTCAGCGGACGGGTCGCGTCGGTGGGCGAGCGGCTCCTGGCGATTCGGGTGGCGAGCGCTCGTGTTACAGGACACTAGCTGCCGTGCGCAACGCCAGCGCAAGGACGGCGGAAGATCGCCGGAGAGCGCTCGGTCGACCGTGGCGACGCTGCCGCCGACGCGTCGGCTCGCTTATGCTCCTGAAATGTCGATCTCACCGGAGTCTCGCCGTCTCGCCGGGATTCTCCTCGTCGTTCTGCCGACCGTCATGTACGGCGGCGTCACCGTGCTCGGCTTTCTGATCCACGATCCCGCCTACACCGAGAACGAGCTCCGTCAGGATCTGTGGCGGGCCGGTCATGCGCACGCCGGCGTTCTCCTGATTCTTTCTCTCGTCGCGCTGCGCTACGTCGACGAAGCCGCGCTGTCTGCCCGTGCGAAGTGGTTCGCTCGCGCGGCGATCCCCGCCTCTGCGATCCTGCTCCCGGCCGCCTTCTTCTTCTCCATGCTGAGGCCGGGCGCCACCGAGCCCAATGGCTTCATCTACCTCGCGTATGTGGGTGCGGTGGTGCTGGCGCTCGGTGTCCTCGTCCTGGGCGTGGGTCTCCTGCGCCGACCCCGGGAAGGGAGACGCCCCCTGGAGTGAGCGGACCCGTCGGCGTGGAGGATCGCCTCGCCGTCGGGCGGGGACGGTGCTCGACGCTCGACGATCTCGAGAAGCCCATGCGGAGCAGGCCGCAGAGGTGGCGCGAGAGGTGCGGGGCCGCACAGGCCGCGCGGGGGCGGGGATGCGTCCGAACGTCTCGGTGCAACCGAGACGGCTCAGTCGATCGCGGCCGGAGTCTCGTGGACGACATTTCCGTGGGCGGCCACCGCCGAGCCTTCGACGAACGCGTCGCCGTCCGGCTCGTAGCGCAGGGTCCACACCCGCACACCGGCGCCGGTGGAGAGCTCGAGGACGAGCACCGGAGACGGCTCGGTCGTCTCCACGGCCCGGAAGGAGAGGCGCCCGAGCTGGACGAAGTCGTCGAAGAGCACCCAGCCCTCACCATCACTCGACCCGGTCTCGCGCACGCGCAGCATCCAGCGCTGCCCGTCGTCCCACATACGCCGCCCCTGCTCGTCCTCCTCCACCGCCGCGAACAGCTCCACCACCTCGTCGGCGCCGTCGGCGTCGAGGTCCAGGGTGACGGAGTCCAGCAGGGCGGAGTAGGGCTCGGGCAAAGACCCGCGCAGGATTGGCGCGGGCCCGTCGGCGGCCTCGGGCAGCGGGGCCGCGGCTGCCGTCGAATCCTGGCTGTCGGCGGTGGTGGCTTCGGTCGCCTCCCTCTGCTTCGGTGGCGCCCACGGCGAGAGCGGCGCCAGGGCCAGCCCGGCGAGGAGCCCGGCGACCCCCGCCGCCAGGGCGATGGCGAACAGAGTTGCCCCGGAGCTCCTCATGTGCCGCTTTCCAGCGAGAACTCGCCACCGGACGGGATTTCAGCCGCAGGCATCACGAACGCGTCCTCGGAGGCCGCGCTCCCTCGGTGCGACGCGCCGCAGCCGCGCCGGGTCCACACGGTACTCGAACAGCTTGCGCTCGCCGAGGAAGCCGACCGGGATCTCGCTTCGGTGGGCGCGCTCGAGCTCCGCGTCCTCGTCGATGGCCTCACGAACGTGAGCTCGACTTCCGGCGCTCTCGGGGTCCGCAGCAGCTCCATCGCCCCGTCGCAGAGCGGGCAGCCGGCGGTGCCGTACACCGCGAGCCCGTGCGCGAGGCCCGTTCGCGGTGCCGGCGGCGCTCCAGCTCGCCAGTCCTGGAACGTCGCGGGTTCGAGCCGCTGCGCACGTTGCTGCGCTGAGGAGCGAACCGCCCTGACGGGCGAAATCCGACGACGCGCTGCGGGGCGACGCGTAGCTGTCACCCGACCGGCTCCTCCTCAACGGCACTCCTCGCTGACCACCTCGCCTTCGATCAGCACGGCACAGACGTGGCTCGTGTACTCGAACGGATCGCCGTCGTAGAGCACCAGGTCGCCATCCTTGCCCACCTCGAGCGAGCCGACGCGATCGTCGATGCCCAGCAGCCGTGCCGCGTCGAGAGTCACCGCGGCCAGCGCCTGCTCGGAGGAGAGGCCGTTGGCGGCGTAGTGGGCGACCTCGAAGAGCAGCACGCGGGTCTTCGGCACGTAGCCCTCGTGTCCGGTCTGGACCGCGAACGGGATGCCGGCGTCGCGCAGGATCCGGGCAATCTCGAAAGTCTTGTTGGGGATCCGGGCGCGGGCCGGGTGGAGGAAGACCGGCACCCCGGCCTCCTCGATCTGGTCGAGCACGAGGTAGGACTCGGCGGCGCCGTCGAGCACCATGTCGAAGCCGAACTCGCGCTGCAGCCGCAGCGCGGAGACGATGTCGGTCGCGGTGTTCGCATTGACCATCAGCGTGAGCTCGCCGTCGAGCGCCGCCGCCAGCGTCTCGTTTCGCAGGTTGCGCGACGGGCCGGGGCCGCCGCCCTCCCCGTCCTCGGCTCTTCGCTCAGCTCCCTCGTCGGCCCTCTCTTCCGCCTCGCGCCGCTGGTTGCGGTACTCCTGCGCCTCGAGCAGCGCGCCGCGCAGCATGGCGATGCCCTTGGCGAGGGTGCCCGGCGTATCGAAGTCCGAGTCGAGCCGGCCGATCGTCACCGCCAGCATCTTCGACGGCTCGACCAGCGCCTCCTCGACCGTGGCGCCTCTGGTCTTGACGATCATCGTCTGCCCCGAGATCAGCGCGCCGGGGCCGTGCCCGGTGTGGAGCGTCGTGATCCCGAAGCCGCGGACGTACTCGATCAGCTCCTCGCGGGCGTTGTAGGCGTCGATGGCGCGCAGCTCGGGCTGGATCGGCGACGACGTCTCGAGCTGGTCCTGGTCGCGGACCGGGCCGATCGCGCTGTTGTAGGCGCCGGACAGGCCGACGGTCGAGCGCACGTCGACCAGGCCGGGCGTGACCACGGCGGCCTCGAGGACCCTGGCGCCGTCCGGAATCGACACCGAGGAGGCCGGACCGACGGCCGTGATCCTGCCGTCCTCGACGAGCACGACGCCGTCGGAGATCGGCCCCCCCGCCAGGGTATGGACCGTCTCGCCACGCACCGCCACGACCTGCGCGAAGACGGCGCCGGCGCCGAACGGGAGCGCCAGCAGGAGGAAGGCCAGGCGCAAGGCCAGGCAAAGAGTGGACGCCGCGAGCGCCGGCCGCAGTCGGCGGGCTCGAGCGCAGGTCTCCCGGGTGGCGGAGCCGGCGAGTCGGACGGACTGGATCGACGTGCCGATCATCGCCACTCTCCCGCGTGAAGGGCCGCCGCCTCGTCGTGAGCGTGCTGGGCCGAGAAGTCGTCGTAGACGCGGTAGCCGCCGACCGCGTACTCGCGGTGCTCGGGGTCGTCGAGGTCGAAGACCTTCTCCCCCTCGACCCACACCTCCTCGACCTTGGTGTACACACTGAGCGGGTCGCCCGAGAGCAGGATCAGGTCGGCGTCCTTGCCGACCTCGAGCGATCCGATTCGATCCTCGAGGCCGAGCTGGCGGGCGGGGACGAGAGTGAGCCCGGCGAGCGCGGCCTCTCGCGACATCCCGTAGCGCACCGACATCGCGGCGCCGCGCATCAGGAAGCGCGAGTCGGTGATGCCGTCGTCGGTGTTGAAGCTGACCGGCACCCCGGCCCGCTCGAGGATCGCGCCGGACTCCATCGTCCAGCCCAGCGCCTCCTCCTTGCCGCCGAACGAGTCGATGAAGGTGAGCGAGACCGAGGTGCCGGCCGCGGCGATCTCGTCGGCGACCTTCCAGGCCTCCGAGCCGTGCTGGATCACGGGCGTGAAGCCGAACTCCCGGCCGAGGCGAAGCAGGGTGCTGATGTCGTTGTGGCGGTGGCTGTGGAACTGGACGATGCGCTTCCCCTCGAGGATCTCGACCAGCGCCTCCATCGGCAGGTTGCGTGGCGGCGGGGTGGCGCCGGCGCGGTCGTCCTGGAGCTTCTCGAGGTGCTCCTGAGCCTGGATGTACTGCTGGCGCACCACCGCCGCGCTCTTGCCCCGCGTCCCCGGCGCCGGCGGCTGGCGCATCGAGTTCGTGCCGTTGGCCATCTTCATCGAGCCGCACACGTCGCGGAGCGGGTCCTCGCAGAACAGCCAGTCCTCGACGGTGCGCGGGTCCTTGCGCAGCTTGAGGTGCACGGTCTGGCCGCTCATCAGCAGCCCCGAGCCCGGCATCACGTTGGCGGTGGTAATGCCGCCGGCCCGCGCACGCCAGAAACCGTCGCTGCGCACGTCCACGGCGTCGAGCGCTCGGGCGTCCGGGTGGGTGGGCGCGGACTGATCGCCGCCCGAGGGCCCGCCGACGTGCGAATGGGTGTCGACGAGGCCCGGCATGATCACCTTGCCCCCGGCGTCGACTGTGGTGGCGCCGTCCGGGACCCGGGTTCCGGGTCCGCCGACGGCCGTGATCCTGCCTCCCTCCACGACGACGACTCCGTTCTCGATGGGGGCGCCCGCGATCGGGATCACCCGGGCGCCGGTGAAGGCGACCGGGGCCTCCTGGGCGGCGAGGGGTTTCGTAGCGGGCAGGAGCCATGAAGCCATCAGGACCCCCTGGGCGGCGAGCGTGAAGAACCTCGCCGCCGAGGGCGCCGAAAGAGCCCTCGAGGCCCGGGGCCGGGACGAACGTCGAAGCATGAGTGTCTCCACGGGAATGGAAAGTCCCGGGAAGGTTAACCCGTAGCCGCCGGCCGGGTCACCCGGCGTGTCGCTCGCTCGTGGCGCCGTCGAGGATCAGCGGACGCCGAGGATCAGCGGACGCGCCGCAGCGCCAGCACTGCCGCAACCGCCAACCAGGCCGCCAGGATCCCGAGGGCGAGGTTCTCGAGCGTCGAGATCTCGAGCGGCTGCCGACGACGAACGCCGTCAGGTCCTCGGCGCGGGGGCGCCGGGATCTCGCTGCGCGCGGGATCCGGAGCACTCAGAGCCTGCGGTTGCCCGGCAGCCGGTCGACTGCTGCTGGGCGCAGACACGCTTCCTCGCAACAAACGGAGCTCGCGCGAGAACGAGGGGAACCTGACGGGCAGTCTCGCCGAGCTCGGGGCAGATCCCCCTAAGCCCGGCCGGCGCTGCCCGCCCGGCTCGAGGGCTCAGATCGGGGCTCTGCCCCGCAATGCGCTCATGATCGCCGAAACGATCAGCAGCACGAGGAAGATCACGAACAGGATCTTGGCGATGCCGGCGGCCGCGCCGGCGATGCCGGTGAAACCGAAGATCGCTGCCACCAGCGCGAGAACGAAGAACACGAGGGCCCAACCCAACATGACGAGGACCTCCTTTTGGCGTTTCCGCGGGGAACCGAAACGACTCGGCCCCACATGCGTCGTTTCTTGTTCGCAAATCCCGTGCCCACCCGAGCCCGCAGGGGCTCGTCGATCTCGGCGAGACGCCGACGGGCGATCGGCGACGACCTGTGCGAACGACTTGGTGAATCGGCAGCTCGATGCTTCCGCTCTTCTCTCCGCTCTTCTCTGCGGCCTTCTCGGCGGGACGGGCTCGGAGCACGAGGCCGACGGCTGCGTCGGCCCTCGAGACTCCCAGTTCCGGCCGCTCCGCTCGCGGCGCGGAGTCTCGACGAGAAGTCCTGCCAGCCCACGCAGAACGCCCCTCCAGACCTGAGCCGTCTCATCGAGTATCCTGTCGGTCTCATCGCCAGGTGCTGGGAGGGGCCGCGATGTTCGACACCACAGTGCACCCGCGATCGGTCCTGCGAGCGATCGGGTTGTTCCTCGCCGCGTTCGCCATTCCGCTCGCTGCTCGAATCCACGCCCAGACGACCGTCTCCTTTCGCACGGCCGAGGCACGGGGCGGCGAGCTCGACTCGCGGATCGTCCTCACCCTCGAACGAGATGGAGCCGCCGGAGCCTTCACGGTCGACGTCGCCGTCGTCGGCGGCACCGCGACTCCGGGAGAGGACTTCGCTCCGCCGCCGACCGCGATCAGCTTCGACGAGGAGCAGACGAGCGTCGATCTGGTGCTCGTTCCCGCCTACGATGACGACATCGAGGGGAACGAGACGGTCGAGCTGAGGCTCTCCTCACCGACCCGAGGCGTGAGCCTCGGAGCCAATGCCGTCGTCACCGCACTGATCCAGGAGTCGGGCGTCTGCCGGTTCTCGTCCGACGTCTTTTCCGCGCCCGAGGGGGTCTCGGCGGAGGTGACGGTGCGGCGGGTCGGCGGCGACGCCGGCGAGCTCTCCTGCCAGGCTTTCGCATCCGCCAGCCAGGGCCCCAACGCAGCGACAGAGGGGGTCGATTTCGAACCGGTGAGTGAAGTCCTTTCCTTTCCCGATCGATCCACGGCCGAGCAGACGTTCTCAGTGCCCATCCTCCAGGACGACGACGACGAGGGTGTCGAGCCGGAGGTCGTCGCGCTGGGCATCAGCTCGCCGCTCACCAATGTCGACACGGCTCGGCTCCAGATCCTCGACGACGATGGAGCGGCCTCGTACTTTTACTTCGTTCGGTCCGAGAGCGAGGCGGAGGAGGACGACGGCGTGGCGACGGTCGAGGTGCTCAGGGCCGGCAACCTCGACGGCACTGCTCGGATCGAGGTCGTGGTGGCGGTCGGCGGCGACGCTCGACTGGGTGCAGACTTCCAGCTCGCGGTGCCGACGATCCTGATCTGGGGCCAGTCGGAGGGCGGCACCAGGGCGTTCGACGTCGAGCTCATCGCGGACGCCCGGGTCGAGCCCGCCGAGACGGTGCTCCTGCAGCTGACCGATCTGAGTGCCTCGGCGACGCTGCCGGTGCTCATCGATCCCTCCTTCCATGTCCTCACCATCGCGGATTCCGGGAGCCCGGATCCCGAGGCAGGAGTGCTCCGCTTCACCTCCCAGAGGTTCACCGCCAGCGAGGGCGGCGACCAGATCGAGGTGGGCGTCGTGCGCGAGAGCGGTTCGGACGGCGCCGTTTCGATCGACCTCTGCTTCGGCGACGGCACCGCGGACGTCCTCGATCTCGAGCTGCCAGCTTCGACTCGGCTCTCCTGGGGCGAGGGGGAGTCCGGCGAGCGCCGGGTGGCGATCGGCGCGTTCGACGACGAGACGATCGAAGGCACCGAGGCCATCGCCGTCGAGCTGTGCGATCCCTCCGTGCCGGTCGACCTGGGCGAGCCGAGTCTGGCGACCCTGCTCCTCTTCGACAACGACTTCTCGACGTCCGCACAGGTCCTCCTCGAGGGGCCCGCCGCGCTGCCGCAGGATCCGCTCGTCGTCGACGGGCCTGCGGGCAACGGGATCGTGCTGTGGGTGGCGCCCGACGGCGACGGACTCGGGCTCTTCGCACGACTCCTCAGCGTCGATGGCGCCCCCGTCGGGCAGTCCTTCCGGGTCGACGCGGAGGCGGCGGGAAGCTCGGAGCAGCCCTCCGCCGTCATCCGGGCCGACGGGACGATCGTCGTCGTCTGGCGACAGAGCGCTGCCGACGATCGCCTGCCCCCTGCTGGCGATCGTTCCCTCCACACCGCCCGCCTGGCGGGATTCGAGGCCCGTGTGCTCGCCACCACCTTGACGCCCGCCGGCGCGGTCGAGGGTCCGCCGATCGTCGTCTTCGCCAGCGAGTCGGGGGGCTCCCGGAACCCGGAGGTCGGAGCGGCGCGCGACGGCGATCTGGTCGTCACCTGGGAGGACGATGGCTCCGTCCAGGGCAGGTTGTTCGACGCGGCGCTCGAGCCACGCACGCCGATTCTCGATCTGAGCGACCCGCGCGGCGGCGAGGAGCACGCCCTCGCGGTCGCCGCCTCGGGACAGTTCGTCGTCGTCTGGGTGGTGCCGGCGGCACCGAGCGGCGACGGAACGATCGTCGCTCGCGGCTTCTCGGATCTCGGGGTCGCGAGGACCGAGGGTGAATCGGTCACCGCGAACCCGATGGCCTCGTCGCCGGCTGTGGCGGTCGACGACGCGGGCAGTGCCTTCGTCGTCTTCGTCGAGCCCGGGGAGGACGGCACGTTGGACGTCTTCGGCCGGCTCTTCGACCGGCGTGGCACCTGGGGGGGGCCCAAGGTCCGCGTCAACGGAAACTCCGCCGGCAATCAGAGCTCGCCGCGCGTCGACATGAACTCGATCGGCGACGTCGCGGTCGTCTGGCAGAGCGATCCCGCCGGTGCGTCGGGGACGATCGGGGCCGAGAGCAGCAGCATCGTCGCCCGCTTCTTGGCCCTCGACGGGTCGGCGCGCAGCGGCGACATTCGAGTGGCGGAGACGCAGGCAGGCAGTCCGCCGGCGAGCCCCGACATCGCGATCGATGACGAGGACGAGGTGATCGTGGTGTACGAGCGGCGGGCGCCCTCCGAGCAGTCCGAGGGTGTCTTCGCGCGCTCGATCGGTCCGACGCTGGCGTCTGCCCCGTGTCTGGAGAATGACCGGACGCTGTGCGTGCAGGGGGATCAACGGTTCCGTGTGCTCGTCGAGTGGCAGGACTTCGACGGCCGGTCGGGTTCGGGCCGGGCGGTCGCACTGACCCGAGACACGGGCTACTTCTGGTTCTTCGGTCCGGACAACATCGAGCTCCTGATCAAGGTGCTCGACGGCTGCGACGTCAACGACCGCTTCTGGGTCTTCGCGGGAGGTCTGACCAACGTCGAGGTCGGCGTCCGCGTGGACGACTCGGTATCGGGTCTCACCCGCTCTTACTTCAACGCCCTCGGTACGAGCTTCGAGCCGATCCTGGACGTCGGCGCCTTCGACGCCTGCGACGCGACGTCGGAGTCGTCGATCGTGGCGCCCGCCGCTCGCACCGCCGAGATCGCCCAGGTCGACGAGGTCGAGACCCCGATCGAGAACCGGCTCGCGAGTGCGTCTTCGGGGGCCTCGTGTGGTGAGGAGGAAACGGCGCTGTGCCTGCGCGATGGCCGATTCCAGGCCACCCTACTGTGGGAGAGCGCCGACCAAGACGGAGCCGGCCAACCTGTGCCGCTGACCGACGAGACCGGCACGTTCTGGTTCTTCGAGCCCGACAACGTCGAGGCGGTGGTGAAGGTGCTCGACGCCTGTGACGTCAACGGGCACTTCTGGGTCTTCGCGGCGGGGATTACGAATCTCGCCACGGACCTCCAGGTGCTAGACCTCGAGACATCTGCGACGCGGCGCTACACCAGCACCCTGGGCACACCGTTCGTCCCAGTGCTCGACGTCGAGGCTTTCGAGTGTCCGTAGCACCGCGACGCGATCGGCCATCGCCAGGTCGACCGGGCCGACGGCCAGCCGATCCCGACGCTGCCGCCCGTCAGAAACAGGAGAAGGCCTCGACGTCGATCACCGTTTCGAAGGGCGCTCCCGCCGCGCTCTCGTAGCTCCGCTCCCGCTGGACGATCGTGTCCGTGACCGTGAGCTCGGTCGCGACGTCGGTCAGTCCCGTCGCGAGGACCCAGTAGTCCCCGGAGACCGCGCACGCGTCGAGCACCTTGACCACGAGCTCGACGTTGTCGGAATCGAAGAACCAGAAGTAGCCGCTGTCCGTCGTGAGCTCCTCGGCCCGGGCTCTCTCGAGGGAGCCTGAAGAACCCCCGAAGCGCGCTTCGACCTGGAACCGGCCATCCTCGAGGCAGAGGATCTGCGGACCCGGCGTGCAGGTGACCTCGGCCTCGGCCAGCCCCGACACGCGCACGAGCAGCGACTCGTCGCCGTGAGAGATCTGCTCCACCACGATCCCGCCGGGGAACGAGTGCTCGCGACCGTCGACCATCGTCGCCACCACGATCGTGTCCACCTTCTCGAGGAAGGACTCCGGGCTTCTCAGGTCGGGCTGCTCGACGATCCGATGGATCGTGGCTCCGTCGACGAATCTCTGCTGCATCGGCGGCACGGTCGGGCTCTGATTCGAGGGCTTCCGCACGTCGAGACCGGGCCGGAACGAGACGCTGTAGAGCGTGTCGTCTCCCGCTCTCAGCAGGAGGACGTTCGGCGCCGCATCTCGCTCGAGGCTGGCGGCGACGATCTCGTAGACCCCGTCGTGCTCGAGCTCGAGCGCCCGCGCCCAACCGAGAAAGGCGCGTTGAGGGGCGTTCGGGCCTCTCATGTGGGAGAAGTCGTATCCCATGATGCTCGAGCTGTCGCCGACCTCATCGTTGGGCGTCGCCGCGTGGAGCTGACCGAGGTTGTGGCCGATCTCGTGCTCGAGGAGCGGAGCGTCCCGCGGCTTCAGGATCTTCACCAGGGCGGGCTCGCCGGGCAGGTACGACGTCCTCGTGAGTGAGGAGATCGCCGACGCGCCTCCCGGACAGAAGATCTGCTCCGGAAAGACCAGCACGAGCCCGTCGTGCTCGCCCGGCTGCCGATCGATGATCGAGTCGGTCTCTCGCTCGACGCGACTCTGGATGAAGTTGGTGCAGGTGACGTAGTGGGAGAGCGAGACGATGGGGTGGAGGTCGAACGACAAACGCAGCGCACCGTGCGAGACGATGTCGTACTGTCGCTTCACGTCCGCCAGCACGCCGTCGAGGTCGGCCAGCTCGCCCTCGGCGAACGACGCAGAGGTGCTTTCGACCGGGACCACCAGGAACCGGAGATCGCCCGAGGCCGGCAGAGAGCCGGAGAATCCGCCGATTCGTCCGCCCACTCGAGTCGAGCCGTCGATCTCATCGACCACGACCACGTGTCGCTCGCTCAGCGGATGAATCGGCTCGGTGAGCGAAAACGTGCGACCGGTCGGAGTCGTGACCGTTTGCACGATCGAGCCGCCCCAGGGGCCCTCGATCACGCTGGTGGAGGTGGTCTCCGTCACCCGGCGCTGGGCCGGCGCTGCGCTCGAGGCGAGCAGGAGGACCAAGCAATCGCCGGCGAGCAGGAGGAGGGCGAGACGTCGGGAGAGGGCCATCGGAGGAGGAGCATCGTTGGGACCGTGGCAACCGCCTTCCCCGGTCGTGACGCGGCGCTCCGGACCGAGCGCTGGAGAATCCTAGCCTGCGATGTGCTGAGTCGCACGTCTCCGGCGAGCTGAGCCTGCGATGCGGGCCGAGCCCAGCGCCTGCGGCGGCCCAGCGCCTGCGCCGAATCGTCGCGAAAGGTCGACAGGTCAGCGGCGTCGACCGAGCTCGACCAGCGCGCCCGTTGGATCGAGCGGCGGCTGTGACCTGCCGCGAGCGATGCCCGGTACCATGGGCGTCCATGGGCGTCCATGGGCGTCCGAGTCGGGCGATTCGAGGAGGAGACGATCGTGTTGGAGATGGCGGTGCCACGTTGGGGCCTGCTGCTGCCGCTGCTGATTGCGACCACTCTCGGACTGGCCGGGGCGATTCGCCTCGACGCGCAGATCCGTCCGCCCGTCGCGATCGAGGGAGTCGCCGGCTGCGAAGGGACTCATGGGCGTTACGTCGCGTGGCTGCGCGGGGCGGATCCGGGCCTGGTGATTTCGTCGGCCGAGTTTCCCGGCGCCCGGCGCGTGACGTTGGACGAACGCGGCGGCCTCGGGGAAGCCGATCCCGGGCTCACGTCGCTCGTGGTGACAGGCGCCGACGCGGCGTGGGCGCTGCGGCTTCCGGCACCGCCGGCGAGCCCCGAAGGATGCCTCGCCTTCGACAAGAACCGCTTCACCTGGGAGGGGGACCTGGTCTCCTACGTGCGTTATCTCGGAAGCCTGCTGGTCGAGGCCCAGGGTCTGGATCCAAGCGTGCGTACGCTCGCCGTCCGCCAGCGCACCGTCGCGCTCGAGGTGGGACCGGCGGGAGGTGCGACGAAGGTTCGCCTCTCGGGTCCGGAGGGCGCGATGCAGGGGTTGGGACGCTGGTCGGATCCGACCCGTCACTTCTTCCTGCCCGTCGTGGTCGGTCCTGGAGACCTGGTCTTGGTACGCATCCTGCGCAACCGGGGAGAGGCCTTCGGTCCGAGGAGCACGGAGGCGGTCGGCGCGGTGCTGCTGTCCTCGAACGGCGAAGCCGTGCTCTCCTCGACCGATCCGGTGTTCGAGCTGCGCCTGGTCGGCGTGAGCGGCTGAGGATCGCCGCGCCGGCGGCCGCCGGACGTCGGCTGCGTCGCCCGTGAGGCTGCATCTGCGAAGACGAGCACTCAGCCACCGCTGCTGCCGGAGATGCGCACCTCCCGTGGGCGGACGGCCGATCTCGGTTCGGTTCGATGGCCTTGGCGGCGTCGGCCGGTGACGGTGTCGTGATGCAGGCCACCGACAGGTTGAAGCCGGCCGGGGTGCCTTCGTCCCGCGGATCTCGTCGACACGGTCGAGCAGCGCGGGGGGCGGACCTTCGGCGGACGGCGCGCTGGCGTCGTGCAGCGCGATCCATCGCTCGAACAATCTCTCGAACGATGCGCGCCGCTCCGAGTGGGGGCGAGCGCCATCCGCGGCCTGTTGCCACAGGTCGGCCAGACGTCGGGGCTCCGCCGCCTCTGCGGCAACACTGAGGTAGGCGAGCTGATCCTCGAACCAGGATCGAGCGGCTTGCGAGTCGGCGGCGCCGACCGCCGCGACCGCAGCGGCCGTCGGGAGCGCGAGGAGCAGGCAGGAGAGGACGAGGATCCAGACACGAGGGGCGGCGCTCGACATCGGCGACCTCCAGCTCGGCCTCGATGCCTGGGGCTCGGAGGCGCCGGGCTCGGGCGAGCGATCGCGACCGGGTGAGTCCGGCCTGTGCGTCAGGCTAGAGGCGGGTGCTCGGGAGCGTCTTGAACGGGAGTCGCATCGGGACCTGGCGTCGCGCGAACGCCAGCGAGCTGCTCCCCGCACTCGGCTCCCACCTTCCGGCGGATGGCGGGCGCGGAGGTCGTCGGCGCGGCGCGCGAGGCCCTGCGGGGCGGACTCGCCGCCGTCCGGCATCTGCCATCCCTCGTGATGTGTGCCTCTCTTCACCGCCTGCGGTCCGCTCCGCGCAACCCTGGCCTCGGGGGGCTGCGTTCATCTCAGGACATGGGGACTCACCCGCTCGGTGCGAGCCGCGGCCGGTCTCCCGCCGGGGGCGCTGCGAAGCCTCTGGAAACGACAGGGGTGTGAACGCCGCATCGGGAGTTGAGCCGCCGATGCACCTCGATCTCGGTCGCGCCCAGAGACCGCCGAGCCCCGCCCCGCCCGTGCGTCGCTACGCGAGGAGCCCTCAAAGACCGGACAGCAACGCCGCTACGGCGAGGTAGAGGAGGGCCGCGATCCCCAGGACGGCCGAGAACCCCAGATGCATCGCCAGGAGCGCGGCGAGGACGGCGCTGAGGACCGAGGCGGCGCCGTTGACGCCCCAGGCCCACGGGACCCAGTCGGGGTTGCGCGCGCCGGCGCGGGCGAGGCCGAGCGGGAAGGGCATTCCCATGAGGAAGGCGAGCGGCGCCAGGAGGACGACGGCCAGGAGGATCCGCGCTGGATCGGGCAGACCCATCCCGGCGTCGAGCAGGGGCGGCAGGGCCAGCAGGTAGAGGAGGGTCACGAGCGTGGCGGCGGCCGCGGGCAGTCCTCGCGCCCGTGACCGGATCGACTCCGGAAGCCGTTTCCGGCTCCCCAGCCAGTCCGCCGTCGCCGGGCTCGCGCCGCTGCCCAGCCCGGCGAACACGAGGAAGGTCCCGAGCACCACCGCCACCGAATAGAGAGGGTGTCCGAGGAAGAGCGAAAGGTGGTGGATCATGGCGATCTCGACGAACAGGAAGGCGAGGCCGAGGGCGAGGAAGAGCAGGGCGACGCGTAGCACGCCCGGCTCGCGGAGCCCGCTGCGCCGGGTCACGAGCAGCGGGAGGAGTATGAGCACGGCGGCGGCGAGGACCGCCTGGAGGAGAGTGGCGGCGACGATCAGGTAGCTCCACTGGATCAGGGGTGTGCCGCCCCTCCCCCGCAGCTCGAGGAGCTCGGGGAGCGTCTCCCACTCGAAGAAGCGGAAGAAGTAGGGGCGCTGGTCGGTGGCCGGCGTGATGTAGAACTTGTAGCGATCGAGGTAGCTCGCACGCTCGGGACCCAGCAGAGCGCGAGCCGCCTGGTGGAGGTACGGCTCTGGCAGTACGTTGTAGAGGTTCGCCTCTTCCTCCCTCATGCCCGGGTACCAGGCCAGATCGAACGAGCGAGCCTCGGCGAACTCTCTCAGCGCCTCGATCTGGCCGGGAGTGAACGGCTCGTTTCCGACCAGCAGGGTGGCGGTGTTCCAGCTCCGGATCCAGGCCAAGTGGCGGCCGGTCTCGATCACGCCCGAGCGCTCGAGCGCGAGGACGGCGGTGGCGAAGAGCTTCAGAGTGTCCCTCGGGGGCAGGTTCAGCCAGCGGGTGAGGGCCACCATGCCACCGGTCTCGAGCCGCTCGAGCATGCCCGCCAGCGCTTCGATCGTGTACAGCGTCGACTCGCTGGTGGCGTGGGAACCGGCGGCGGCGGCCGAGAAGGAGTCCACCAGCGAGATCTGGATCAGATCCCAGCGCCGCTCCTCGGCGGCCATGAAGCTGCGCGCCTCCGCCACCTCGAGGGTCACGCGGTCACGGCGAAACAGGCCGCCGAGGTGCTCGTCGAAAGGCCCGGTGACCAGCGCGGCCATCGCGGGGTTCGCCTCGACGGCATCGATCCGCCGCGCGCCGTGGGCCAGAGCCGAGGAGACCTCTGCGCCGCCGCCGGCGCCGACCACCAGCACCGAAGGGCGCTCGAGGAGGTGATAGGGCAGCGCGGTGGTCAGGTAGTCGAGATAGCCCGGCAGCTCTCCGGACGGTGGCAGGCGGTCCATGGCCGACAGCGAATCGGCGTCGGTGAAGACGCCGAGCTGTTCGGGGAGGGACCCGGGAAAGGCGAGGCTGAGGCCGGGGGCGTGGCGGAAGGGGATCGCGGGGCTCGCCACCACGGTGAGCAGCCCCATCGGGCCGGACTCCTCGGCGACGATCTCGGCTTCGGGGACCCGGAGCGCTGCGGCCAGCCCCTTGAACTGCGAGATCCGCAGCTCGCTCCAACCCGCCGGCAGCAGCAGAGGGAGCAGCAGGCCGACGCCGACCAGCGCGGTCCCCAGCCTCCGCCTGCGGCCCAGGCCCGGGTCCCAGGCCGCCAACCCGGCCCCGATCGGGCCGAGCCCCGTGACCAGCTCGAGACAGGTCACCGGGTGCAGCAGGAAGAGCAGTCCGATCGCGGCGGCCGCCCCGAGGCCGGCTCCCAGGAGGTCGGCGCGGTAGATCTGGTGGATGCGCGTCGGGAAGCGATCGAGCGCGAGGCCGATGGCGTTGGCCAGGCAGAAGAACGGAACGGCGAGGAGGAGGTAGAGGGTCGTCAGCCAGAGGACCTGCCGGGGATCCCAGGCGAGCTCGAGCGGATTGAAGGGCAGGCGCTGTCCGATCGCGAATCCGGCGAACGCGGTGAGGCCGAAGAGGGTGGCGTTGGTGAGGTAGGCGATCGCGAAGCGCGCTCGCAACCGATCGCGCAGCAGGCTCAGGAAGGTGCCGCTCGCGCCGAAACCGAGCAGCGCCAGGCTGATCACCATGTAGGCGAAGTGATGCCAGGAGACGATCGACAGCAGCCGCATCACCAGGACCTCGAAGGCGAGGCCGCTGGCGGACAGGAGAAGGACCGAGAGGAGGAGGGGGAGCGCGGGGGCGGGAGAGCCCGCCGGTGCCTCAGCGTCTCGAGTCATCGTCCGGAGGTCGGGATCGGAAGGCGGGGCTATCCCTCTGCGGCTAGGTCGACCAGGCCAGCGGGAAGTTCTTGCCTGCCTTGCGGCAGGCGGCGGTCGTTGGCCTCGCGCAAGCGCAAGACCAAGGTTCTTGCCTGCCTTGCGGCAGGCGGCGGTCGTTGGCCTCGCGCAAGCGCAAGACCAAGGTTCTTGCCTGCCTTGCGGCAGGCGGCGGTCGTTGGTCTCGCAAGCGCGAGACCATGGCTCACAGTATGGTCAAAGTCCGGTCAAGTCGCTGCGATCGCCCAGAGAAAGCGGCTGTGGCCTGGTCGACCCAGCCGCGCCCGCTTGCGGGCTTGCGGCGCACGAGTGATCGGCTAGCGGGCTCGTGGTATGAGCTCGCCTCGCTTCCCGGCTCGTTGGGGAGTGGTGGACCACCACGAGCCCGCTACAGCTCGACGCCCCGCCGGCCGAGGAGCTGGCGAAGGCGGGCGAAGGGGCCGGGCCCGAGCAGCGAGCGCGCCGACTCGCTGACGTCGCGGAGCGCCGTTCGAACGTCCCGGTCGCCGCTCCAGTAGCGGTCGACGAAAGGCTCGAGTCCCCGGCCCATGACGTGACTGACCACGGTGGCTGCGAGCACCACGTCGTCGAGGTAGCCGACCGGACCCAGGATCGCCTCCGGCAGGATGTCGAGGGGCAGGACGAAGTAGGCGACGGCGCCCGCGATCAGCCGCCGGCTCTCGACCGGCACGTTGCGATCGAGGCTGAGGCGCGCCAGGAGCACGAAGAAATCGGGCGCGGCCAGCAACGCCTCGACCACCCGCCGGTCGAGGCCGGGCGCGCGCCGCTCGAGATGGTTCCGGATCCGCTGCCGCAGACGATCGTAGAAGACGAGCAGCTGGGGCTCCTCCTGAGGGGGCTCCATCGTCGCGGGCCGCACGCCGACGTCGATCGGCTCGGGCTCGAGGTCCTGGGTACGCTCCGCCATGGCCAGGATGTTACTCGCGCCGGGCGCAGCGGGGCCATCGGTTGTGGCGAATCCGTGTCAACGGGATTCGGGGCCATCGTGCGCGCGGGCGCGGTGCTTTGACGAAGTGTCGCGAACGATTCTCCGACACGGTCCTCAAACGGTGGATTCGTCGGCCGCGACCTCGCGTTGCGCCTCCTCCCACAGCTCGCGCACCGCCTCCTCGACCGTGTGCCGTGGGCGCCAGCCCAGCTCGCGCAGGCGCGAGGCGTCGCCTTCCAGCACCGGCACGTCGACCGGTCGCATCCGCTCGGGGTCGCAGCGCACCTCCACCTCGAGCCCGGTGACCGCGATCAGACGATCCAGGAGCTCGCGGATCGACAGCGAGCTCTCCGACGCGAGGTTGTAGACGCCCCCGCGCTCGCCGCGTTCCACCAGGATCTGGTATCCCGCCGCTCCGTCCTCCACGTGGAGGAAGTCGCGCCGCGCCTCGAGGTTGCCGACCCGCAACACCGGCGTCGCCTGCTCCCGTGCGATGCGCGCGAGCTGGCTCGCGAAGTCGGGGAGCGCGAAGCCCGGGGACTGCCCCGCGCCCACCAGGTTGAACGAGCGCACGACGATTCCACCCTCGCGCAGCGCCAGCAGCTCGCTCGCAGCCTTGGTCAGCGCGTAGGGGCTCGGCGGGCGCAGCTCGCGCTCCTCCGTGAGCGGCAGCTCCGTCGCGTCGACCCTGCCGTAGACCTCGGCACTCGAGGCCAGGATCAGGCGGCACTCGTCGCCGAGCCCGCGCAAAGCAGCAAGCACGTTCTGGGTGCCCTGAACGTTGACCTGGTAGTACTCGGCGATGCGCGTCCACGAGGCGCCCACCGCGCTCAGGCCTCCGAGGTGGATCACCACCTCGGGGTGGAACGCGCGCACCACCTCGGACAGCGCGCGAGCGTCGAGCAGATGCGCCTCGTGCAGGCGAGCCCTCCGATCGACCAGGGCGACTCCGGTCTCGGCGTGCGAGAGAACGACTCCCGAGACCTCGTCGCCGGCCGCGATCAACCTCCTGGCCAGGCGGCGGCCGACGAACCCCGAGATGCCGGTCACGAGCACCCTCACGCCACCACCTCCTCGCGGGCTCGGTAGTCGAGCAGCGCCTCGCGCCAGTGGCGAACCGCGCGCCCCGTCAATCGCTCGAAGCGCTCGACCGAGAGCACCGAGTAGGCGGGCCGGCGCGCGGGCCGCGGAAACTCCTCGGTGCTCACCGGCTCGACCTCGGCATCGATCCCCCACGTCTCGAGCACCGCTCGGGCGAGACCGTACCAGGAGACCGGCTCATCATTGCGGTAGTGGAGGACGCCGGGGGGCCGGGGGGGCGAGCCGGAGAGGGTGAGCTCCGCCAGCTCCACCAGCGCGTCCGCCAGGAACGGGGCGTAGGTGGGACCGCCGATCTGGTCGTCGACGACCCGAAGGGAGCCGCCCGATCGTGCCGCGCGCAGGATGGTGTCGACGAAGTTGCGGCTCCTCGGGCCGAACAGCCAGCTGGTGCGCACCACCACGGCGGCGCCGCTGTCGAGCGCCAGGCGTTCGCCGAGCAGCTTGCTCTGTCCGTACACCGAGATCGGCCCGGTCTCGTCGTCCTCCCGGTAGGCTCGATCGGCATCGCCGCGAAAAACGTAGTCGGTCGACACCTGAAAGAGGACGGCGCCCCGCGCGGAGACCGCGCGGGCGAGTCGCCCCACCGCCCGGCCGTTGACTTCCATCGCATCCTCGATCCGCTGCTCGCAGGCGTCGACGTCGGTGAACGCCGCGCAGTTGATCACCGCGGCGGGCCGTACGGCATCGAGCGTCCGCTCGAGCGTTGGGGTGTTGCGAAGGTCGAGGGCCTGGCGGTCGCGCCCGGCGCACGAGATCCCGCGGGCGCGCGCTGCCTCGATCACGGCGCCGCCGAGCATGCCGCCGCCGCCGAGCACCAACAGTGCGTTGTCGGAGGACGCCGGCAGGCTGCTCTGGGCTCCGGACCGGCCGCGCTCGCTCACCGCGTCACAGAGTGGCGGTCTGGCCGCCCGTGAAGTCGAGGAAGGTCCCCACGTTCTTGAGCGTGAGGAGGAAGCGATACTCGGTGTCTCGTCGGGTGCCGGTGCGATAGTCCGAGATCTCGAAGCTCATCTGGTAGCAGGAGCCCCGGTATTCGAGGACGTAACGCTGGAGTTGCAGCATGCTGCGCTCGATGTCGTAGTTGACCGAGGTGTTGAGCGTCAGCCGCCTCGGGACGATCGGGAAGCGGCTCGACAGCCGCACCTGGTGGGTCCTCGACTCTCCGGTCTCGGCATCGGTGCGGGTGGTCCAGCGCACACCGACGTTGCTCGTCTTTCCGATGCCGAAGCTGCCCGAGACCGACGTGCTCTCCAGCTCGCCGAACAGAGTGTTGTAGGCGGTCTCGGTGCGCAGGGACGTGCGCCGGTTCGGGTTGAACCGGAACAGCGCCGTCAGCGGGCCCTCGGCACGGGTCATCGTTTGATCGCGCGAGCGCTGCAGGGGCTCCTCGTCGTCGAACGAGTAGTCCTGGTAGAGCTCGAGCGAGAGGATCTCGCGGGCGCCGCCGCCCTCGTCTCCGGGGGGCTTCGCCAGCAGGCGGTTGACCAGGCTGAAGCGCCCGACGTTGCGGCCGATGACCCGATCGACCTCGTCGAACAGCGGCACCCGCTCCTCTTCTTCGAACTCATCGAAGAAGCTGTAGGTGATGCGCGGCTCGATCACGTGCTTGAGCCGGCCGAACCACTTGCCACCATCTTCGAAGATGCGCGAGAAGCTGGGACCGACGAACTCGGCCGACGCGGTCGGGACGAATCGGCTGAGCGACTGGCCGCGAAAGTCGGTGTCGGAGGGTTCGGCGCCCAGCTCCGGATTGGTGTAGAGGCTGTCCCCGTACCAGGTGTAGCGGGCGCCGGTGGTCAGCGACAACGACCACCAGGGGGCCGAGCGGATCGGCAGGGTCAGCTCTGGAAAGAAATCGGCGCGACCGTATCGGCTCTGGATGCGCTCGGAGCGGTCGACGTCGAGATAGTTGACGGCGCTGCGCAGCTGCAGGTAGAGCGGCAGGTCGCCGAGCTTCCGGGGGCGCAGCTTGTACTCGACCTCGGGGAGCTGGCGCAGAGTGACGACGCGATCCTCGCTGACGAAGGTCTCGCGGCTGTCGACCAGGATGTTGAGGGAGTGCGGACCCCGGTTGCGGGTGAGGAAGCCGTTGGAGTAGATCTGCCGCTGGGCGTTGATGTCGGCGCGGCGCTCGAAGTCCTGGAAGAAGTCGAAGTCCGAGACGTCCTCGATCTGCAGCACGCCGCGGAACCCGCCCGGCAGGTCGTTGGACTCGTGCTCCAGCTCGATGCGCCAGCGCCACTCGTCGAGCTCGGGATCGCGAATGGCGTAGCCCTCGAAGATTCCGCCGGTCCCCACGGTGGGACGGTAGCGGAGCTCGCTCCCGAGACCGAGGTAGCTGCCGCTACCGAGGGAGCCCGTCGGCGCGCTGCCGCTGTACAGATCCACCTCGAAGGTGCCATCGGCGCTGCGTCCGAAGGTCTGGTAGTAGGCGACTCCGAGCGAGGCGCCGCGCCGCTCGGAGTAGCCGGGCTTGGGCACCAGGAAACCGGAGGTCCGCTCCTCGCGCACCGGCCAGAGGATGTAGGGGAGGTAGAGCACCGGCACCTGGCGGGCGCGGAAGGTGGCGTTTCGGGCCCTGGCGAAGTGGTCGACCCGGATCCGGATGCGCGAGGCCCGGAAGCTCCACGGCGGGGGGACCGCTTCGCAGGACGTGAAGACGCCGTCCTCCACCAGATAGGTGTCCTGGCCGACCTTCTCGACCGAGTCCCCGCGGAAGAAATAGTCCGCGCTGATGAAGCCGACGACTTGGTCGAAGCGACCCAGCTCGGTGTCGAAGTTGTACTCAACCCGGGAGGCCGTGAGCCGGCGAGGTCCCTCGTCGAACAGCACACCGCCGGTGGCCACCATGTCCTGGGTCTCGATGTCGAGCTCGAGCCGCTCGGCCCGCAGCTTGACGTCCTCGTAGAGCAGCTCGACGCAACCGTCGAGGATCACCAGCTCCTCGCGCTCCCCCGACGCCATCGAGCCGGTGGAGCCGGTGACGGTCCCTCCCCCCTCCTCGGGAGTCAGCTCGAGCTCGAAGGTGATTCGGTCGGCGGCCGACGACGACGGATCGCACGGGGTCACCGCGACCACCGGCTCCTGGGCGCCGGCGACCGTCGCCAGGAGCAGCAGCCCCGCGGCAGCAAACGGCGAGCTCGGGAGCCTGCGAACGGCGCCGGCACGCGCCGCCCGGTCGCTCATCGGCGCTCGACCACCACTGCGGTCGCCTCGCCGCCACCGATGCAGATGGCGGCCAGCCCCAGCGTCAGGTCTCGGGCCTCGAGCGCGTGCAAGAGCGTGACCAGGATGCGTGCGCCGGAGGCTCCGATCGGATGACCCAGAGCGATCGCTCCGCCGTGCACGTTGACCCGCTCGTGCGGAATCGAGAGCTCGCGCTCGCAAGCCATCACCACCACGGCGAACGCCTCGTTGATCTCGAACAGGTCGATGTCCGAGATGCCGAGCCCGCTGCGCTCGAGAACCTTGCGGATGGCGGCGACCGGCGCGGTGGTGAACCACTCCGGCGCCTGCGCCACCGAAGCCTGGGCGCGGATGCGGCCGCGCGGCGCGAGCCCGCGACGCTCGGCGACCTCGGCGGTCGAAAGCACGAGGGCGGCGGCGCCGTCGTTGAGGTTGCTCGCGTTCGCGGCGGTGACCGTGCCCTCGGGATCGAACACCGGCCGCAGCTTCGGCGCCTTCTCCAGATCGACGCGGAAGGGATCCTCGTCGCGGTCGACGACGACCGCCTCCCCCTTCCCTGGCACTTCGACCGGCACGATCTCGGCCGCGAACAGCCCCTCTTCGGTCGCGGCGCGCGCGCGCCGGTAGCTCTCGATCGCCAGCTCGTCCTGAGCCTCGCGCGCGAACGAGTACTCGCGCGCGCAGATCTCGGCGCAGCTTCCCATGTGCAGGTCGTTGTAGGGATCCCACAGCCCGTCGTGGATCATCGAGTCGACCAGCCTCTGGTGCCCGTAGCGCAGGCCGCCGCGGGCCCCGGGCAGGAGATAGGGCGCATTGCTCATGCTCTCCATGCCGCCGGCGGCGATGATCTCGTGATCGCCGAAGCGCAGGTCGTTGGCCGCGATCATCACGGCTCGCATGCCCGATCCGCAGACCTTGTTGAGGGTGATCGCGCCGGTGGCGACCCCACAGCCGGCTGCGATCGCCGCCTGGCGGGCGGGCGCCTGGCCGAGGCCGGAGGTCAGCACGCAACCCATGTTCACCTGCTCCACCTGGGCCGGCTCGATGCCGGCACGCGAGATCGCCTCCTGGAGCGCTCGGGCTCCGAGCTGCGGCGCCGGGAGGTCACGAAACGCCCCACGAAACGCGCCGATCGGGGTTCGGGCAGAGCCGAGAACGACGATTTCCTGCGCCACTTCCTGCACCACTTCCTGCACGATTTCCTGAACGACGGCTCCTCGAAAGGCCTTCAGGGTGTCACAGCGGGGCGGGCGGTTCGAAGCCGGCTCTTCCGAGGGCGCGCAGGACTTCTCGGGCGAGCTCAAGCGCGGACGGCCTTCGCAGCCGACCCGGAGACCGACCATCTGCTGGCCCGGGCCGGAGGTGGATCCGGCACCGGACCGCTGGTCGGTGGACGCCGCTCCAGGTCACCGTGACTCCGAAGCGACGGTCAGAGTAGCACAGCGATCCGGCCCCGGATCCGGCTCCGGCCGGGCCTGCGCGCGCTCGATCGAGGTGCTCGAAGTCGAGGTGCTCGAAGATTGAACGGCACCTCGATCCCTCCCCCGCAGGGACCCGGACCGCCGAGGGCGAGGAAGAGACCGCGATCGCCGCCGGTTGACACCTCGAGGAGGCTGTGGCCAGAGTGTCGTGTCGATCGTCCGGCCGCTCCCCGCTTCCCTCGATGACCCGCTTTCTCGCCATCGACTTCGGTGAGCGCCGCATCGGCCTCGCGGTCAGCGCTGCCGGCGACCTCTCGCTCCCGCTCGAGACCTTGCTGCGACGCAGCGACCGGGAGGCAGTGGCCGACATCCTCGCCGCCGCGGCGCAGGAGGAGATCGGGCACTTCGTGGTCGGCGAGCCGATCGGGATCGACGGCACGAGAGGGCCTTCGGCGCGGCGTGCGCAGCGCTTCGCAGCGCTTCTCGAGCGCGCCAGCGGGCTGCCGGTCTCCCTGCACCCCGAGACCCTCACCACGGTCGCCGCGCGCGAGAGGCTGCGCGCCGCGGGGCTCGACCCGAGGCGCGCGCCGGAGCGCCTGGATGCGGTCGCCGCCCAGGTTCTGCTCGAGGACTTCCTGTCGCATCGCTGCGTCACCGATCGTCGGCTCGGGCAGGAGGAGGGCTGAGGTGAAGCGCGCCGCAAAACGCCTCCTGGTCCTCGCCACGTTGTTGGCCGTCCTCGTGACGGCGGTCGGTGGGGGCATCCTCTGGCGGGCATGGCAGCAGATCCACGCTCCCTTTCCCGCCGGACCGGCGACGCTGGTCGAGCTCGACATCGAGCCCGGGAGCTCCGCGAGGTCGATCCTCCAGGAGCTGGAGGCGGCCGGCGCGATCGAGAGCAGCCTGCGCGCCCGGCTGTTCTTGACCTACGTCCTGGACTCTCCGCCCCTGCAGGCGGGCGAGTACCGTTTCGAGCTACCCGCCACGACCCCCGAGGTGCTCGACAAGCTGATCCGCGGCGAGGTCGTCGCCCATCCCGTGACTCTGCTCGAGGGCTGGACGATGGCGGAAATGGCGTCTCACCTCGCGGTCTCCGGGTTCGGAGAGGAGTCGCGCTTCCGCCAGCTGATGGAGTCGGGCGAGCTGGTGGCCGACATCGCGCCCGGGGCCGCGACCCTCGAAGGATTCCTCTTTCCCGACACCTATGCTTTTGCGAGCGGCGCGAGCGAGCGCCAGATCGTGGAGAAGCTGGTCGCCACCTTCCGCCGTCGGCTCGAGCGGGACGTGCTTCCCGTCACCGGCCCGATCGACGACCTGCTGGGGGTCGTGACACTCGCCAGCATCGTCGAGCGCGAGGCGACCCTCGACGAGGAGCGACCGCTGATCGCGGGCGTTTACGCCCACCGGCTGCGGCGTGGCATGGCGCTGTATGCCGATCCCACCGTGATCTATGCCCTCCAGCTCGAGGGACGCTGGGACGGGAACCTACGGCGCGGCGACCTCGAGCTCGATTCCCCCTACAACACCTATCGCTACCCGGGGCTCCCGCCCGGACCGATCTGCTCCCCGGGTGTTTCGAGCCTGCTCGCTGCCGCTGCGCCGGTCGACACCGACTACCTCTACTTCGTCAGCCGCAACGACGGTACTCACGTGTTCGCGGCCACGCTGGACGAGCACAACCGCAACGTCGAGCAGTGGCAACGCCGCTACTGGCGTGAGCGCTGGGCCCGCGAGCGAAGCGAGCGCGAATCGGGATAGGCCGTCGAGCACGGCCAGGCCGAGCAAAAGCGCCCACGCAGCAGGTCGAGGTCGCGCTCCTCGGAGTCGAAAGGGCCGGTCCTGCCTCCGTTGCCGACCGGCGGGCGGAGCGGCTGCAAACGCCTGGCACTGGCCCTCGAGCTCGGATCGGCTTACAATGTGATGTTCACCCTCTCCAGCCGGGTTTCGTAGCGCGCTTCCGGCGCGCCGAACGGGCTGCTTCTGTTTGCCCACTCAGGAGTCTTCCCATGATCACTCGCGAACGCTTCGCGGATTACCTCCTCCTCAAGAAGCTCAACGAGGATCCGTTGGGCGAAGTCTTTCGCGCCGGCAAGGTCGGCGGCGAAGGGGTCGAGCACGTCGTCCTGCTCCGGGTCTTCAACGGCTCGGTGGTCTCCGATCTCGACCTCGGTCCGACCATCGCCGAGCGCAAGCCGCTGCAGGCGCTGCTGCGAAGTCCCAACCTGGCTCAGGGCGTCGACGCCGGCGTCTTCCAGGGCGTCCCCTACGTCGCGTACGAGTACATTTCGGGCAAGAACCTGGCGACGCTGATGGAGCAGGCGGCGCGCAAGAGCAGCCCGGTGCCGACCGAGCACGGCCTGTTGGTGACCGAGCGGATCGCTCTCGGCCTCACCGTCGCCTACGGCGCCCGGATCGGATCGCAGCGCGCGACCCACGGCTTCCTGGTTCCCGAGCTCGTGATGCTGTCCAACGAGGGGGAGAACCGCCTGCTCGGGTACGAGGTCTCCGAAGGGCTCCGGCGCGCGGCCGCAAAGTCGGGCCGCCTGACCGAGAGCTTCGGTCGCTACCTGTCGCCCGAGGTGCTCGCCGGAGCGCCCGCCAGCTCCGCCGACGACGTCTACTCGCTGGCGGTCATCCTCCTCGAGTTGTTCGTCGGCCGGCCGCTCCCCCATCCCTCTCCGGACCGTCACAGGGCGGCGGTCGAGCGGGTGTCGAGCCTCGGCTTCCCCAAGGTCGCTGCCCTGATCGAGCGCAGCCTGCTGCCGGCAGGCTCGCGCATCGGCGACATCGTGAGCTGGCACAAGACGTTGAACCAGCTGATCCTCGAGAGCGACACCGGGTCGACGCCCTTCCACCTGGCCTTCTACATGCACAACCTCTTCCGCGAGGACATCGAACGGGAGTCGGCCGAGATCGCCACCGAGAAGACGATGGACTTCTCGAAGGAGGACCTCCAGAAGTTGCTGCGGCCTTCGCCGACACCTCCGCCCTCCGAGCAGAAGACCATTCCCCCGCCTCGGTCTGCGGCGCCGGTCGCGGTCGCCGCCGCCGTCGCCGCCGAACCCGCGACGTCGGAGCCACCTGCGCTCAGCCCGGCGCCGCCGCCGAAGGTCGCTGCGACCGCCCAGGAGCGCCGATCGAGGATTCCGGCGCTGATCGGTGCCTTCGTGGTGCTCGCACTGCTCGGCGGCGGCGGCTTCTACGCCTGGTGGAGCGCCCAGCAGCGCACCCAGGCCGCCAAAGCGGAGCGTCAGGCACGCGCCGTGACGGTGGTCAACGAGCGCTCCGCAGCGCTGCGACCCGGAGAGGCCGCGGCGCCCGAGCCCGAGCCGACCCCGCCGACCGACACCGTGCCAGTGCCGGCGCCGAACCGGGGCCCCAGTCCCGAGGATCTGATGCGAGAGATCGACCAGGCCATCAACGAGCGCACGGCGGCGGTGGAGGAGAATCTCCGTTCGGAGTACGACCAGGAGATCCAGGCGCTGCGCGATCAGCTCGCAGCCACCGAGGCCGCGCGGGAGCAGGAGAGGCAGGCGGCGCTCGAAGCGCAGAAGAAGGCCGAGGAGGCGGAGCGTCTCGCAGCGACGACCACGGCGGAGGAGGAGCCGGCGACTCCTGACGACTCCGGCGACGCCGCGACGGAGACTCAGCAGGCCTCACTCGGAACCTCGTCGCGGTCGCCGGTCGTGCCGGCGTCGAACGCAGGGGGTGCGACCCTTGCGGCTTCGACTGCCGACACCACGGAGGCGGTCGAGGAACCGGTTCGCCTGGGGCAGCTCGTCACTCCCGGCCGCGGCGTCGTGGCACCCCGGGTCAAGAGCCGGCCGCAACCGGTCTTTCCGATGGTGGCGAAGCGGCTACGGCGCGAGGCCGACCTCAACATCGAGGTCCTCGTGGACGAGAACGGAGAGGTCATCGACACCCGGATCCAGAGCAAGGCCGGTTACGGCTTCGACGAGGCCGCCGACCGGGCGGCGCAGCGCACGATCTTCTTCCCGGCGACCAAGAACGGCGTGCGCGTCAAGATGTGGACGTCGCTCCGGATCTCGTTCAAGGGCACGAGCTAGGTCGACTAGGCCAGCGGGAAGTTCACAGAGTGGTCAAAGTCCAGTCAAGCTGCTCGAAGTCCCCTTCGGTTGTAGTCGTTGAGAGTCCGCTCGAATCGCCGCCAGGACTGTGCTAGCCGAGAGCTGTTGGTTATGCACTCGGGCAGTTCGGGATGGGTAGCGCTCAGCGCGGGTGTAAGTACCCTCGAGTAGGTCTTGGAGAAGAGCACCGCGACCCGTCGGCCCTTGGGTGTCAGGTCGTAGCGTAGCGACCTGGTCCGTCTTCGGATCAGCCCCTTGCGCTTGAGACGTCGTAGGTCGTAAGTGGCGTGGCGGCAGGAGTACGGGCGCAGAAGCAGCTGAGAGACGCGCTGGACGAGCTGACGATTCGTGAAGCCGTCGACGAGGAACGCGAAGTTCACCAGCACGGCCAACACGGCCATGACCCGCGGATCGCCGAATCGTAGTCCTGGCGCATACTGACCGTCTTCGTTGATCGACGGTCGGGTCACCTCCTCGAAGGTGGCCACGTCCGGGGCCGGCATTGCGTCCTTCGCTTCAGCGTCGAGAAGACGCTGGTTGGCGCTCTCGCCAACGGCCACGAGGGCCTTCCAGTTCTCCGCAGTAACGCGTCGACCGATCCCGAAGTCACGGGTGTCGCAGATCACCATCTCTGTTCTTAGGGCTCTGCCCTCCTTGAAGTACTGCTTCAGCCGATTCGAATCCTTGTAGTAGCAGGTCAGCAGCGGGTCGACACCGTGCTGGATGACACGACTGCGGAACGTCCCAGGTGTTCGCTTGCCGATCCGCCGGTCGAAGATCAACGCGATCTGGTCTGGACGCCCGATGTCGAGATGATCGCGGATGACGCCCTCGAACCAGCTCCTACCCGACTGGGGTCGATCGAAGACCATCGTCTCCGACACCTCGAACTGTCGGAACGCGAGGTCGTACTTGTAGCCGGCGCGCCAATCTTCTTCGTTGAGCGGCGTTGGTAGACGCCGATACCACCGCTTCACGAAGCTCCTGACCTCCTCTGCTCCCAACGAATCGCAGATCTCCTGCAGCTTCACCGGGTCCGAGCAAGAGCGAAATCCGTTGTCGAGCGCCTCGTAGCCGATCCCGGATTTCTCGAGCTGGCGCTTCGCCCACTCGTGCCCGTTGAGCCAGAGCCAGAACGGGAATGGCGCGTACGCGTTGGCCTTCCAGAAGCAGCCGCCCCACTCCGAGTCCCAGATGTAGAAGTAGTAGTGGTTCACGTACGCCGACTGCCGCCCCCACTCCATGTGCGGATGCGCCGCCTTCTCTTGGCCTTTCGCCTTCCACGATCGCCAAACGGTCGCCTTCTCCTGAGCCACCCCGATCAACGCCACGCAGTCCCTGCCCTCCTTCGCTGCCTGCTCCAGGTACGGGCGGGCGGTCTCTTCCTTGTTCTGACCCTTCTCGAAGGTGATCATCGGAATCGATCTCGCCTTCGCATAGCGCTTCACCGCCGCAACCCAGCGGTCCCCGATCTGTCCGAACGCAGCCGAAGACGGGATCCTGAATCCCCGCGTCCAGCGCAAGAACTTGCACACCTGCCCGGTGCATTGCAACTTCGGCACGTAGGCCTGGAGAAATACCCGGTCAACCGATCTGACGTTGAGGACCACGTGATCTCGGAGTAGCGTCTCGTAGTCGGCCATCTGAACCTCCGGTCGTGACAACCCGAAGGTTACGCCGACCGGGATACCTGGAAGCCCAGGTATCCCGCCTTCCGCCCTTGGCGGTATGAGGTCGCTCGCTACCGCTAGCGGAACCACTCCTGCCGAGCGCCGGCGTCAGATAAGCGGCCCGGGTGCCGTCGCTACCGGCCGACGTGGCAAATCGACAGCCGGAATCGCTACGAGTCGACGCCGCTCCCTGCCGCGCCCGCCGCCGGGGTCAGCGGCCGCGCCGAAAGAGGGTGCGCCGGACGGTCACGGCGCGATCGAGACGCACCGACGCGCCACATTGGCATCCTGTGCGGGCGTTCCGTCGCCCGAAGCGGCTCAGGCGGCGGATCGCTCGCGAGCTTCCCGCTTCGCATCCGAAACGCGCTCGCACCACTGTGCGCAGGAGAGGCAGGCGAGCGCACAGCGCTCGAACGATGCGTCTCCCTCGACTGCCTCGACACAGGCCATCGCCACCTTGGAGCAGAGTGAGAGCTCGTCCTCCAGGAACGGGCTGGCGCTGCCTTCGAGGGCGCGACCCAGCGCCTGGGCACACAGCTCGCTCAGCTCGAGGCCGTCCGAGAGAGCGTGGACGCGACCGTCCTCGAGCGAAGACAGCAACGGGATCGCGCGGCTGCACGCCTCGCTCGCGACCTGACAGGCGCGCAAGGCCGAGCCGAGGAGCTGCCGATCGATGGTGTCGACCACGGCGGGATCTCGGCCGGCTCCGCCATCGCCGTTGGTTCGGTCCGGGTCGTGATCGACCTCGGCCTCACCCTGTGGGTCCGGCACGCGACCTCCGGGACCGCGTGTCTCCGACCCACGGGTTCGCGGTCCACGTTCTTCCGGTCCATGATCTTCCGGTCCCCGAACAGGTCGGGCGGAAACAGTTCGCTCGGTCAGAATCGAACATCGATTGGCTGGATCGACTGACATTCTTTTTCCTCGAAACAAAGACTCCACCACCCCGAATCTAGCGGGGCGGGCCGGCTTCCGCGCGGGACCGATGCCCGGCAAAGCTCCGGAACCGACCGCATCACTGACTAAGCAAGAGGGGTGCCAGGGAGGGACTCGATCGTCCACGGCACCAGGCTCTGCGCCCTCCTCGAGGTCCCGGCGATCCGAGCAGCGTTCCGGATCTTCCGGAGGCGGCGCCGCCACGGCACTCGCCGAGGTCACAGAGCCTTCAGCGGCGGCGGCCGAGGACGTGACCCGACACCTGCAGGATGCGCAGCGCGGCGCGCGCCGTGGGCGCCAGGAGCGTCGGCAACCGGCGCTCCGCCAGCCGTTCGCGGATCGCCTCGCGGTCGAGGCTGGGGAAGGAGAGCTCGACCTCGAATCCCGCTCGACGTCCCAATCGCAGCCACCGGCCACGACGAATCCAGCCCTCGTTGATGCCGAGCCGCCGCTCGGCGTCGCCGGATCGGCGGCCGAGAAGGAACCGCAGCCAGGAGGGCAACGGCTCGCAACAGAGCGCGATCCGGCCGCCCGGGCGCAGGACGCGGTGGGCCTCCGAGAAGGTCTGGGCCAGGCTCCAGGAGTGGTGCGCAGCGGCGATCGCGACGACCAGGTCGACGCCGCCATCGAGGATCGGCAGGCGGTTCATGTCGGCGCGCAGGCGCGCGTGATCGGGATGCTCGAGGAGATCCGAAGCGGCCAGCTGGAGGTGCTCGGTGATGTCGACGGCGACGACGCGGCAGCCCCGTTCGAGGAGCAGCGGGCTCGCCCAGCAGTCGTCGGCGCCGAGCTCGACCGCCACGGCGCCATCCAGGGGCTCCAGCCGTGGCAGGACCTCCTCCAACGCCGACCGGGTCCGCCGGAGGTGGCGCTGGCGAGCCGCCGCCGCATCCCCCTCCTCGATCGAGACCTCGCCGCGATCGATCGAGGCGACCGCCGCGCGCTCGTCGAGGACCGCGCGGTGGACTCCACCGCGGACCTCGAGGCGTTCCGGATCCAGGCAGTCGACGACGCCGCGATCGACCCGGTAGCGGCCGCCGCAATCGCAGGCCAGGTCACCCTCGTCAGGTCGCAGGGAGGGGCGATCGCACCGGGGGCAGCGCAGCCGCTCGAGCAGCCAGGCAGGAGCCACCGATTCCAGCCTCTCGTTCAGGGCACCAGAACCGTCGGCACGCCCTTCTCGCGAACCAGGGCGTTGAAGGCATCGAGCGCGCCGCCGAGCACGGCGTCGGCGTTCTCCCAGTGCTGCGACCACAGCGCGGCCAGGTCGCGCAGCCGATCGCGCTGCCCCTGCGTGACGACCCCCTCCGAACCCTCCACGGCGTTGCGCAGAAAGACGAAGTGGAAGTCGAGCCGCGGCTCGAAGTTGATCACCGTCTGGCCGTCGACGGTGCGCTTCTGCACGAGCGCTTCCTCGATCTCGGTGAGATCCTCGATCAGCTCCCGCCCCGCCTCGACGACCGCGTCGGCCTCGGGGTGATCCTTGGCGGCCCCCAGGAACCGCTCCACCTGATCGCGCACCGAGCGCACTCGCAGCGTGGTGCGGTGGATCTCCTCGAGCTGGCGATCGATCTCGAGCATCACCTGCTCCTGCGCCTGATAGTCCTCGAGCGTGGCCGACACCCGCGGATCGATCAGCACCTCGAGCTCGGCGCTGGTTTCCTCTCCCCCGGCACGCAACGTCACCGTGTACGTCCCAGGCACCACCCGGCGACCGGCGAGCGACCCGAAGACGAAGCGCCCCGGCACCGGCTGGACCTGCTGGTGGCGGAGATCCCACGCCAGCCGGTTGTGGCCCGGCTTCACCTCGAGCTCGGTGATCTGCGCCTCGGCAGCCTGCTCGAGCAGGTTTTCGGGAAGCTCCTTGGCGTGGCTCTCTGGGGGCTTCTCTGGGGGCTCCTCGCCGGTGGCTCCCTCCGCGTCCGGCCGGCTCTCCTCCCCGGCGTCGCCGACGCCGCCGCCGTTTCCGTCCGCCGGCGCGGGCTTCGGGCGGCCCTCGAAGCGGCGCACCAGCTCGCCGCTCGGGTCACGGATCTCGACGACCACCGTGGGCTCGTCGTCGTCGCCGCTCGCGGCCACCGGCAGCTCGGGCAGGACGAAGTCGAGGGTCGCCGGGCCCGGAGGGTTCTGCCCGAGCCGAGAGCGGGGGCCGACGCCGCTTCCGCCGAAGCCGCCGCCGGCGCTGCGGACCGCGGGCTCGGGGGCGTCGGGGTCGAACGCCGCCCAGGCGCTCTCGCAACCGGCCACCGAGTAGAAGTCCTGCCAGCCGATGCCGCCCGGAGAACGGCTCTCGATCGCGATCGCCGAGTTGTCCTGCTGGCCGCCGTAGACGTGGTAGGGGAACTGGTTGTCGACGTTGACGCGGTAGAACTGCGCGGTCGGCTGGTTCTGTTGCGTCGACCAGCTCCGACCGCCGTCGAACGAGACGTTGGCGCCGCCGTCGTTCGCGTTGATCATCAGATCGGGATCGAGCGGGTTGATCCACAGGTCGTGGTTGTCGCCGTGCGGGGTGCCGACCTGGCTGAAGGTCCGGCCGCCGTCGATCGACCGGTACAGCCGCGCGTTGCTCACCCACACCACTTCGGGGTTCGTCGGGTCGGCGTAGATCTTGATGTAGTACCAGGCGCGCGCGCGCAGCCCCCAGTCCTCGTTGACCTTCTCCCAGGTCTCGCCGCCGTCCTCCGAGCGATAGACGCCGCCGCCGGGATCCGCCTCGATCAGCGCGTAGAGCCGTTCCGAGCGCGGCGCCGCCGCGACGCTCACCTTGCCCATGGGCTCCGGAAACCCCCGGTCACCCTGGCCGATGCGGTTCCAGGTCTCGCCGCCGTCGACCGACTTCCAGATGCTCGAGCCGGGCCCGCCGCTGCGCACCTCCCAGGGGGTTCGCAGGTGGTCCCAGAGCCCCGCGTACAGCACCCGCGGGTTGTCGGGGTCGACCGAGAGCGAGCTGGCGCCCGTGGTGCGATTCACGTAGAGGACGTTCCTCCAGGTCGCTCCGCCGTCCGTCGTCTTGTAGACGCCGCGCTCCTCGGTCGGACCGTACGGCGCCCCCTGCGCGGCCACCCATGCAGTCTGCGGGTCGTCGGGATGGATGCGCACCGCCGAGATCTGGCGCACGCGATCGAGCCCCAGGTGAGACCACGTCCGGCCGGCGTCGTTCGAGCGGTAGACGCCGTCGCCATGGGAGGTCATCACCCCGCGCACCGCGTGCTCGCCCATTCCCACGTAGACGACGTTGGGGTCGGAGCCAGCGACCGCGATGGCGCCGACCGACGAGGTGCCGAAGGTGTCGTCGGAAACGTTGACCCAGACTTCGCCGCCGTCGGTGGTCTTCCAGACACCGGACCCGACGCCTCCGAAGTAGTAGACCTGCGGCTGGGTCGGGACCCCAGTCGAGGCGTTGGAGCGGCCGCCGCGAAACGGACCGATGTTGCGCCACGCCATGCCCTGGAAGCGAGGATCCGCGCCGTCCGAAGAGCCCTCCTCGGCGACCCCCGGAACGGCGCCGGCCAGGCTGGCGAGCACCAGAGCCGCGAGCGCGGCCCGAGCCGGGGACGGAACGAAGCGAGGGCGAGCCGGGTTCATGAACGTACTCCTCGAAACGGTCCGCGGGGACGCACGGCAAGCTATCACCGGAGCCGATCGCGCGCCTCGCGGTCGACGGGCTGGCGCGTCTTCGCCCGCCGGCGTTGCCGCGAGTCGACGAGATCCGGCTCGACGGGGGCATCATCGCGTTCAGCCCGCCACCATCTCTCGGAGAGCATTCGGACCGCCCCTGGCAGCCCGTGCTCGAGCCCGCGCGCTAGAGTCCGCGGCACGATCCCTCTGCACCGGCTCGGCGACGAGCCGTCCCCGAGGTTCTGCCGATGCGACGTCTCGCACCGCTCCGCAAGTCCGACCTGCCCCGGCGCGAGGTCCCTTTCTGGAAGCTGACCGGGCCCGGTGCGGTCCTGGTCGGGCTCTCGATCGGCGCCGGAGAGCTGGTGATGTGGCCGTACATCACCGCACGCTTCGGCGCCGGGATGGCGTGGGCGGCGGTGCTCGGCGTGTTCCTCCAGCTCTGGATCAACCTCGAGATCGGTCGCTGGGCGGTCGCCACCGGCGAGAGCCCGTTCTCGGCGATGGCGCGGCTGTGGCGCGGCTTCGTGCTGGTCTTCCTGCTGATCAACGGGCTCCTGGTCTTCCTGCCGGCCTGGGCGCGAACCTCGGGCGCCGCGCTCAAGGCGCTGCTGTTCGGCCCCGACGGGCCGGGCCCCGACTGGGTGTGGACGGGGATCACCTTCGCCGGGATCGCGCTCGTCCTGTTCGGACCGAAGGCGGTGTACACGGGTGTCGAGCGCGCCATCTCGGTGCTGGTCGTGATCATCACGCTCGGCCTGATCGTGGTCGTCGCCCAGGTCGCGACGCGCGACACCATTGCCGAGCTCGGACGCGGGATCCTGTCCTTCGGCCACATCGAGCTCGCCGACGACTTCCCCTTCCACCGCTTCTTCAGCGCGCTGGTCTTCGCGGGTGCAGGCGGGCTGGGCAACCTGTTCTACGCCTACTACCTGCGCGATAAGGGGATCGGCATGGGCGCGCGGATCCCGCGCCTGATCAACCCGCTGCGCGGGCGCGAGGAGGCCAAGCTCGAGGAGGGGTTCACCTACGAGGACTCCGAGGGCGTTGACGGCAACGAGAATTCGCGGCGATTCACCGACTGGATGCGTTTCGTGATCCTCGACCAGACGCTCTACTTCTGGCTGCTCAACACCTTCACGCTGGTGCTGTTCATGCTCGGTGCCCTCGCGGTGCTTCATCCGCAGGGTCTGGTCCCGGCCGAGGGGCGGCTGGTCTGGGACCTCGCGACCATGCTCGAGGTGTCGATGGGGTCGGTCGGCCGGTCGCTGTTCCTTCTGATCGGGATGGCGGCGCTGTGGAGCACCCAGCTCACCAACGTCGACGGCTACGCTCGGGTGTTCGCCGACCTGCTCGGGCACCACTTCGGCGTCGGAACCGCGAGCGACGGCCGCTTCAGCCAGGGCCGGCTCTACCTGATCTTCGCGGTCGTCGTCATGGCATTCGGCACTGCGAGCACCTGGGTGCTCGAGCGCTTCGAGATCTCGGCCCTCGGGTTCATCTTCAATTCGGCCCTGCTCGGCGGGTTCGCCATGGCCGTCTACTGCCCGGCGCTGCTGTGGGCGAACCTGCGCCTGCTGCCCAAGAGCGCACGCCCGAAGCCGCTCAACGTGGTGATGGCCGGCATCGCCTCGGCGGTCTACGTCGCGTTCGCCGTCTACACGCTGATCGAGCTGGTGTGACGGCGCGTCGTGAGCTCGTGACGTGACGGCATCGAACGGCTGGGGAGCGAGCGCGGGCGATCGATGAGGGGAATACGATCGCGCCCTCACCGAGGAGCGGGAGGCTCCGGCGCCGACGAGGTGCTCGCCGTCGCTCGCTGGGCGCCGCCTAGGTCTACTAGGCCAGCGGGAAGCTCACAGAATGGTCAAAGTTCGATCAAGCCGCTGCGCTCGCCCAGAGAAAACGGCTGTGGCCTGGTCGACCCAGCCGCGCTCGCTTGCGGGCTTGCGGCGCGCGAGTGATCGGCTAGCGGGCTCGTGGTATGACCGCCCGCGACCTCGCTGCTCGTTGGGGAGTGGTAAACACCACGAGCCCGCTAGAGCTTGCTCCTCCTAGAAGAGACCCGCCTGCTCGCCCGGCCTCGCCATGATCCAGCGCGTCGTCCTCATCCGCCTGCACCCGCAACACCGCAACGATGCCGATCGCCGCCAGATCGCCGAGCACGCCCGCGAGGTGCTGGGTCCCATCCCCCTGCTCTCGGAGCTCTCCGTGGCGCCCGCCGCCGATGCACGCACCCGTGGCCAGTGGGACTTGGTCGTGCTCGCGCGGCTCGCCGACTTCGAAGCCGCCGAGAGCTACCGCGTCGACCGCACCCACCGCGCCTTCGCCGATCTGTACCTGAAGCCGCTCGCCGAGACGGTGCGAGTGTTCCATTTCGAGGTGGAGTGACGGTTCGGCGACGGCTGGCCGTTCGCAGTACGCGAAACGGAAGGCGCCCTGCCCGCGTGGACGAGACCAATGCCCGGCTCGTCCAGACCAAGTTCGGACTCGACGCGGTGCGCACCGAGCTGAAGGACGAGCTGGACTCCCTGCGCCGCCGCGTGGTCGAGCCCGAGGAGCGGCTGGCGACCGCCACCACGCAGCTCTCCGCCGACGTCCAGGAGCTGAGCGGGCTGGTCCGCGTGTAGCGCTCGGAGCATCGTGCCGATCGCGCCGAGCTGCGCCTGCGGATCGATCGGCTCGAGCGCCAGGTCGGGCTCGGTCAGGAGTAGAGCGCAGCGATTCACGAGAACGGCGCCAGCGCGAGCTCGACGCCGAGGCGGGAGCTCACCTCGGCCAGGTAGCGCTCGAACCGCGGATCTGATCGCAGCGGCGCCAGGTCCCGGTTGCGCGCCGCGTAGGGGTGAAGGAAGCCCCGATCGAGACCCGCCTCGAGCGCCTCGAAGGCGGCGTCGAAGTCTCCCAGCGCCGCCCACACCGCCGGGCGCGAGATCGGCCCGAACGGCCGATCGATCGACCAGGGGCTCTCGGTCGCCGCAGTCGCCGCGGCGAGACCCCGACGCGCGTCGTGGATCCGACCCTGGCGCGCGTCGATCCACGCGAGCTGCAGGCCGCAGTCGCTGCGCTCGGTGGCCGGGAGGCGCTCGGCCAGCACGAGCAGCGCGCGCGCACAAGCCTCCCGCGCGGCGCCGAAGCGCCCCTCGGCGCGCTCGACGTGCGCCAGCCACTCGAGCGTTCGCAGCTCGGCGATCGGAGCCCGCAGGTGATCGCTGCCCGAGAGCCGCTCCAGCACCTCACCCAGCCGCGCCCGCGCCGCCGCGGTGTCGCCCGCGAAGACGTCGAGCTCGGCGCCGCGATAGAGCACCTCGGCCACCGCGTAGTGGTCCTCGCCGAGGTGCTCGGCATAGATCTCCCGCGCGTCCTCCAGAACGAGGGCTGCTTCGTCGAGGCGGTCGAGCAGCGTGAGCGCGGGCGCCATCAGCAGCAGAGTGTCGGCGACGGTCTGGTGGCGCTCGCCGTACTCGGCTCGCGACACCGCCAGCTCGTGCTTCATCAGCGGCAGCGCCTCGGCCGGGCGGCCGAGCTGGACCAGCGACCAGCCGAGATTGGTGCCGAGCACGGCGACCTCGACGTGATCGGAGCCCAGGACCTCGCGCAGGATCGACCGGGCCTCCTCGAAGGCGTGCACCGACGCCTCCCAGTCTCGAGTCTCCTGGGCCAGGATGCCCTGGCGGTTGAGCAGGTCGCCGACCTCCCGGCTGCGCGCTCCGGAGGTCGCGCGGGCCAGCGCCATCGCGCGGGCGAGCACGCGCTCGGCGTCCTCGTAGCGGAGCGCGCGCTGGTAGGCGTGCGACAGCACGTCGAGCGCCCGCAGCCGAGCGGCGACCGTCGATGGCGAGCCGCCCGCCTCGAGAATCGCGTCCGCGCGTTCGAGCAACGGGATCGCCCGCTCGGGGCGGTCGAGCCCCTCGACCTCGAGGTAGCCGAGCGCGGTGAGGCTCTCGGCGACTCGGGGATCGTCGATTCCCAAATTCTGCTCGCGGAGCTCGAGGCCCTGCTCGAGGAGGACCCGCCCCTGCTCGTAGCTGCCGAGCTGAACGTAGATCCGCCCCAGCGTGTCGAGCAGCCGGGAGCGCACGATCGGGCTGTCGTCGAGGTCTCGGGCGACGCGCTGCGCGCCCGCATCGAGGAGCTCGCGTGCGGTTTGCTGGCCGGCGTTCGGCAGCCCGGGCTCCGCGGCCTCGAACAGGCCGATCAGGAACTCGGTGACCTGGTTGGCGCTGGTGGCGTCGCGCTGCGCCTGCTCGAGCGCCGCGCGCGCCCGGTCGAGCCCGAACAGGGCGATGACCGTGGACGCGACCAGCCCGAGGACGACCAGCGCTGCTGCCGCGAACGCCAGGCGGTGACGGCGGATCAGCTTGCGCGTCCGGTAGGCGAGGCTGGGCGGCCCCGCGGCGACGGCCTCGCCCGCGAGGTGGGCCTCGAGGTCGGCGGCCAGGGCCGATGGGCTCTCGTAGCGTTCGTCGCGCTCCCTGGCGAGCGCCTTGAGGACCACCCAGTCGAGGTCGCCGCGGATCTCGCGCACCAGGCTGCGCGGATCGGTCCCGCGGCTCGACGCGATCCGCCGGGTACGGCCCGTCGCCGGCAGGAGCCGCGAGCTCGGTCTCGGCGTCTCCTGCTCGAGGATCCGGCGGCGAATCCCCTCGAAGCCGCCGCTCGAGGCCGTGTCCGCGACGCCCGCACCGGCGTGCGGCTCCGAGACCGGCTCTGGCGTCGAAGCCGGTGCCGGCACCGGCAGCTGGCCCACCAGGAGCTCGAAGAGCATCACCCCCAGCGAGTACACGTCGGTGCGCAGGTCGATCCGGGCAGGCTCGCCGGAGAGCTGCTCGGGGCTCATGTACTCGGGCGTGCCGACCAGCTCGCCCTCCCGCGTGAACGAGCCATCGCCGGCCGGCGTCCTTCGAGCCGTCGTCCCGCCGACCAACTTCGCGATCCCGAAGTCGATCACCTTGACCTGGGGACCCTCGGGCCCGCCGGTGTGCGCGACCAGGACGTTGGACGGCTTGAGGTCGCGGTGGACGATGCCTTGCCGGTGCGCGTGCTGCACCGCCCGGCAGACGTCGAGGAAGAGCTCGAGGCGCGGGCGCAGCGCCAGCGCGTGCTGGTCGCACCAGCGGGTGATCGGCAGGCCGTCGACCAGCTCCATGGCGAAGAAGGGCCGGCCGTCGTCGGTGGTGCCCGCTTCGTAGAGACGCGCGATGTTGGGGTGCTCGAGCAGAGCCAGCGCCTGCCGCTCGAGCTGGAACCGCGCGGCGCCCGCGCGCCCGCCCACCCCCTGCTTGAGCACCTTGATCGCGACCCTGCGCTCGACGGCGCCTGCCTGTACCGCCTCGTAGACCTCGCCCATGCCGCCCTCGCCGATCCTGCGCACCAGCCGGAAGGGACCCAGGCCGACGGTCCCGTCGAGCTCCTCGCGCCACGGCAGCGCGGGCGCCGGCGTCGCCGGGTCGAGGGCCAGGAGCGGCGCGCCGTCGGGATCTGCCGCGAGGCGAATCATCCGCTCGAGCTTGGCCACCAGCTCATCCTCCGCGCCAGCCGCACGCAGCTCGGCAAGGCGTCGCTCTCGGTCCCGCACTTCGAGCGGCGCCAGCTCGGCGAAGCGGCTCTCGAGCCAATGGAAGCGTGTCGGGTCCACGAGATCGTTGGGCAGCGAAGCACCGGGCGGGAGTCGACCGACGTCAAGGGTGTAGCCTAACGGCTCCCTCGACAGGGGAGACCGCGAAGGTGGCCGGACACATCACAGCTCTGCTCCAGCGCGCAGCGACCGGGGACGAGCACGCGCTCGACGGCCTGGTCGCAGAGGTCTATGCCGAGCTCGAGCAGATCGCGCGCAGCAGGCTCTATCGCCAGTACGGATCCGAGGCCCACGCCCGGACGCTCGAGCCGGCCGCCCTGGTCAACGAGACCCTGCTCAAGCTGATCAAGGACCCGCGAGGGTTCGACAACCGCGCGCACTTCTTCACCTTCGCGACCCGCGTCATGGTCAACGTGATGCTCGAATACCAGCGCCGCCGCTCCGCCGCCAAACGCGGCGGCGACTGCATCCGCGTGACGCTGAGCGAGGCCGAGCCGGCGGCGCCCACCGTCGGCCTGTGGGACCTCGAGTCCGCCTTCGAGGAGCTCGACCGGCTCGATCCGCGCAAGGCTCAGGTGCTCCGGCTCAAGGCGGTGTGGGGGTTGGAGAACGCCGAGGTGGCGCGCGCGCTCGAGATCTCCGAGCGGACGGTCGAGCGCGACTGGCGCTTCGCACGGGCGTGGCTGCTCGACCGCAACCTCCACGCTCCGAGGTCGGACCCGGGCTGAACCTGCCTCCGTCCAGCCGGAGCAGCTCGACCGGGCGCGCAAGAACGCGCTCGCGCGAGGTCGCCGATCGGCCCACCCGGGGTTGCCGAGCTGGCGCGCGCTGCCCACCCTGCGCGCCTCCGACGCCGGGATCGAGGTCGTGGTCGCCGGGATCGGCGTGCAGCCGCTGCGCACGCTGCTGCGCGCGGGGTGGCACCGGCGCGGAGAGCGGCTCACGCTCCTGCGCTCCTTCGAGCGCGGCTTCGAGCTGGCGCGACGCTCGGCGTCGCCCCCCGAAACGCCGGCGGGCGGCGATCGAGCTGCCCCTCCCGGCGAGCCCCGCGCGCACCGGTCGTAGCGAGACACCGCGTCCTCGATCCACCGATGGCTGGACGCCCTGCCTGGTCCAGGAGCCGCTCGGTTCGGCTCGGCTCCGTACAGCAAGTCTGGAGCGCGCGCGAAGAGGCGGTTCGGGCGCCTCTTCGAACGCGCACGGTGGTCCGGCACGATACCCGGCACCCGCTGCGCCGGCACACGGTGCCCCGCCAGGACGGGCCCGGGCACGGCGGCACGGCCGCGCTCCACCCGATCGCGGCTCGGCGCGCGCCTTCGACGGGGGCGCGCGAATCGCGCGTAGCATGGCCGGGGCGGCCGAGGAGCCATGATCGACGACCCACACGATGGAGCGAGGCGAAGCCGGCTCGACCGATGGCGGAGCCGAGGCCGCCGCCGGCTGCTTCGCCTGGCCGTGGTCGCGCTCGTCCTCGCCGGTGGTCTCGCCCTCGCGCTGTGGATGCTCCGCGACCTCCCGCGCCGCCTGCTCGAGCAGGCGCTCTCCGATCGCCTCTCCGCGCGGGTGAGGATCGAAGGGTTGCGGCTTCGCCCGCAGATCGCGCTCTCGGGAGTGACCATCCGCGAGATGCGGACCCTGCCGACGCTCGAGACCGCGTCGACGCCGCGTATCGTGGTGCACGGCCACTGGCGCGCCCTGCTCCGCGGCGAGATCGAGCGGCTCGAGATCCCCGAGGCGACGGCGCGGCTCCGGCCGGTCTGTGGGCGACCCCTCGAGCTGACCGCTCCGCGAGCGCACGTCGAGCGGATCGACCTAGGCTCGCTCGACCTCGAGGTCGTCGAGGGCGCGAAGCGGGCGTCGCTCCACCTCGAGGGCACCCTCGAGAACCCGGAGGGACGAGGGCTCGAGGGAACGTTCGCAGTGCGCGCGCCCGAGCTCGACATCCTGCCGCTCGCCGCGCTGTGGCGGCCGGAGCTGTCGCCGCGCTGCGCGGGGAGCGACCGCTGGCCCGACCTTCGTCTCGAGCGTGCCACCGGGGAGCTCGTCCTGGCGCGGGGGGCGCGAGCCGCCGGCGCCGAGCCCGGACCGCCCGGACTGCGCCTGAGCACGCGGCTCGAGGCGGCGCGCGCCTCGGCGGTGCTCGAAGGGCAGGAGCTCGTCCTCCCCGACCCGACGCTCGACGCCACCCTGACGCTGGCGGCCGCGACGCGCGCCGAGGCCGTGTTGCGAGCCCCCGGTGTCGAGCGCGCCACCTTCGACCTGGAGCTAGCCCCGGGGGACGGCTCCGGCACATGGCGGGCGACCGTCACGGGTCTCGATCTCGAGCCCTGGCTGCTCTTAGCTGGCACGCTGGGCGCACCCGGAGAGCTGCGCGGAGCCGGCACCCTCACCGGCGAGATCGAGAGCTCGCGCCGAGGCGCCGAGCCGGGCGCCGATGCCGCCGCCCTCGCGTTCCGTGCGACCGCGCGTCTCGATCGCCTCGACGCGAGCGAGCTCGACGGAACGTTCTCGACTGTGCGAGCGGGGGGACTGGTGGTCGAAGCGTACGGTCAGCGCCTGGCGCGGCCCGCTGCGGACCTCACGTTCCGCGCGACGGCGCGGCTCGATCGTCTCGAGGCGGCCGCGAGCGAGGGACCGGTGCCGGCGGTGCGCGCCGGCGGGATCGTGGTCGACGCGAGCGGTCGCCGGCCGGCGCAGCCGGGCCGCGCTGCCACCGACGACGACCTGGACCCTCGGGCCATCCTCGAGGGGAAGGTCGAGGCCAGGATCGAACGGTTCGCCGCCGAGATCCCCCCCGGGTCGGTCGGCCGCGGTCTGGCCGGCTTCGGCGGTCTCGATCCCGGCGACCTGTCGTGGCTCGCACCGCTGCGGGCCGGCTGGCAGGGCACCGTGTGGCCCGGGCGGCTGGGCGGAGATGTGCGGCTGCAGACCGCGGCGCTCGGGAGCTGGCAGATGCAGGGAGAGCTGCTTCTCGCCGGCGCCGACGATCCCGGAGCCGGGGCGCCGGCCGGCGCCCAGGACGCCGGTCCCGCGCGCGACGGTGGTGCTCGAGCGGCGGTCCTCGACGCGGCCTGGAGCTGGTCCGGAGAGCGCCTCGAAGTCCTCGCCGAGCGCTGGCGCTCACTCGGCGGCGAGTGGCCGGAGGACCTCGAGGTCTCGGGCTCGGCGCGAGCGCGCGGGAGGGTGCGGGGACCTCTCGGCGCGCCAGCGATCACGGCGCGCCTCGATCTCGAGGAACCGGCGGTCTCGGGTTCTCTCGCCGGCCGTGCGCTCGCCGCCGAGGCGCCGGCACTGGCGCTCTCGCTCGAGTCCGAACAGGCCGCAGAGCTGCGCGCTTCGGGCCTCGATCCGGTGACCGTACGGCTGGCGTTTGCCGATCGTCCCCCGCTCGAGACCCTCCTGACCTTCGGTGATGCCCACTGGACAGGAGAGCGCGCCGCTCTCGATCGGCTCGAGGTCGACGCCCGCGCCCTGGGTCGAGTGGTCGTGCGCGACGTGCGGGTCGAGGGATCGGCCGCAGCCCGCCGCGCGAAGGGCGATCTGGAAGCGGCCGGCATGAACCTGCCGGTCTTGCTCGACTGGTGGGTCGAGGAGGGCGCGACGGCGGCCGATCCCGCGACGACTCTCGCCACTCCATCCGAGAGAACGGCACTCGAGGAGATCGCGCTCGAGGGAGAGCTCGAGGGGGTGGCGAGCGCCGAGCTCCGCTGGTCCTGGCAGGCGGATGCCACGTGGAGCGCCGAAGGCCACGCCGCGGTCGGCGGCGGCGGCTGGTCCTCGGCCGACGGCTCGCGCGCGATCGCGGGCTTCGAGCCACGACTCGATCTGTCGGCGAGAAGGACCGGGCAGGAGGTCGCGGTCCGCGTGGGCGGCCCGGTCGGCGGGCTCCAGGTGCTGTGGGATGCCGTGTTCCTCGACTACACCGACCGCTACGTCGGGCTGGAGGCGTCGGGAACGGTCTCGACTGCGGCGGAGACGTCAGCCGAGGATGCATCACAGGCGCAGGCGTCCCCGACGGGCTCCGGCCGCACCGGGGAAGCTCCGGCCTGGCTCGCCGGTCGTGATGCTCGAGCCGCCGTCCGCCTCGTCGGCTCGGGGCTCGATGCGCGCTGGAGGGCGTCGCAGCGGGCCGACAGCGAGCCCGAGATGGAGCTGACGCTGGACCTGGACGACCTCGGGGAGGCCTGGCGGGCCTGGGTGCGCGATCCCCTGGAGGGATCGGGGACGATCGCCGAAGAGATCCGCCTCGACGGCTCCGCGCGGCTCGAGCTCCAGGGCTCGAGCGCCGGCGAGGCCTGGAGGGTCGGCGGCAGCCTCGAGGTGTCGCAGACTGCGGCGACGCTGGACGACGACGCCGAGGTCCGCGGACTCGCGATCGACCTTCCGCTCGACCTGCTGGTGCGCCGCGGCGCCGAGGGGCTCGAGGTGTCACCGCCCGCCGCCGGAGCCGGGGAGCTCGAGGGCTCGCTGCGCTTCGACCGGCTGCGCGCGGGCGGCGTGGAGGTGACGCCGGTCGATGCCGCTCTCGCGGTGCGCGGCGACCGGCTGGCGCTTCGCGACCGGCTGCGCGTGCCCCTCTTCGGGGGCGTCGTCGGACTCGACGCCCTCTCGATCAGCGGCCTGCTCGGTGCAGAGCCGGCGCTCGAGGCCGACGTCTCGGCCGTCGATGTCGACCTGATGGCGGCGACCGAGGCGATGGGGCTGTTCCCGCTCGAGGGAGAGCTGAACGCGCGCTTTCCGCGGGTGAGGCTCGCCGGCGGCCGGCTCGAGACCGAGGTGGAGGGGGTCGCGGCGGTGTTCGGGGGGCGGGTCGAGGTGACCGAGCTCGAGGGATCGGACCTGTTCGAATCCTTCCCGCGACTCGAGATCTCGGCGCGCTTCGAGGACATCCACCTGAGCCAGGTCACGCGCACCCTCGAGTTCGGTGAGATCACGGGCCTCGTGAGAGGCGAGGTCGAGGACCTCGAGCTGGTCGGCGGCACCCCGGTGCGCTTCAACGCCCGCCTCCGCTCGATGCCGACCGAGGGCGTCGAGCAGAGGGTGAGCATCCGGGCGATCAACAACATCGCACTGCTCGGGACCGGCTCCGACGTCAGCGTGCTCCAGCGGGGCATCCGGCGGCTGTTCGACAGTTACCCCTACCGAGCCCTCGGGATCGAGCTATCGCTCCGGCGCGACGACTTCCTGCTGCGCGGGCTGGAAAGAAGAGGCGAGCGTGAGCTGTTCCTCAAGGGGAGGTGGCCGCTGCGCCTGGACATCGTCAACGTCAAGCCCGGCACCCGGGTCTCGTTCAGCACCATGATGCGACGCCTGGGCAACCTGGAGATCGAGCGCGGCGGGGGTGGCGCTGCTTCGAGCGTGCCGCCATGATTGGCCCGACGCCTTCGAACCCCCTCTGCCGCAGCCCGGCCCTCGCGGCTCGCGAACGGCCGACCCTTCCACCAGCCCGAAGACGGACCCGATAACCGAGGAGCACGCCGTGAACAGCCATCCCAGCCAACCGCCCGCGAGGCGCCGGGGCACCCGCCGCTCTCGCCGCTGGCAGCCGATCGCGCTCCTGCTGATCGGCTGCGTGACGATCAACGTCTACTTCCCCGAGGCCGAGGTCAAGAATCTCTCGGAGCAGATCGAGGAGGAGGTCCGCCAGCGCGCGGAGGCCTTGGACGAGAGCGAGCTCGACGCCGTCCTCGACGAGGAGGGAAACATCGTGAAACCCCCGGGACTGGCGGAGCTCGGAACCGGTGAGGCGTCCTTCGGCTGGAGCGGGGCGCGGCTCGGGGAGCAGTCCCGGCGCGCCCCCTGGATCAGCCGCATGCTCGGGGTCTCGAGCGCTTGGGCGCAGGACGTGCCACCCCCGCAGGTGACCAACCCCGCGATCCGCAGGATCATCGAAGCGCGCGCCCGGCGGGTCGAGGCCCTCGAGTCCTTCAAGAGCGCCCAGGTGATCGGCGAGAACAACCGCGGCCTGATCGAGATCCGCGACCTGCAGGCGGTCTCCGACCTGCGCCAGCGTGCCGAGTTGCAGCGACTGGTGCGCGAAGAGAACGCCGACCGCGAGCAGCTCTATCGCGAGATCGCGGCGGCGCTCGGCGTCGACGCCTCCCAGCTCGACCAGGTCCGGGCTACCTACGCCGAGACCCTGCGCGAGTACGCGAAGCCCGGCCAGCTCATCCAGATGCCGGACGGGAGCTGGCGGCAGAAGTAGCGCGGGGCATTGACCGCGGCCGCGCTCGGGCGCTCGAGCGGAGCTTTCTCGATTCTGCGCGCGCGAGAAAAGGTTCAGGAGCGCGATCCGAGGCGGCTAGAGGCCGTGTCGACGACGCCTTGTCGCGCTTCCAGTCCTTGCCGCAGAGCCGTTTCGGGCGATCTCCAGAAGGATCGACGCCGGAACCGGGACTCACTCCGCCGGTCTCCTCTCCACCAGGCCGAGCCAGCGGTCGAGCCAGTCGAGCGTCTCGCGGATCATGGCCGCACGATCGCTCGGCACGTGACCGCCCTCGATCACCACGTGCCGCTTCTGTTCGCGCGGCGGCCCGAGCAGCTCGAAGAGCGGAACCTGGCCGGTCTCGACCGGCAGGATGAAGTCGTCGGCGCCGTTGATCATGAGCGTCGGCATCTGCACCCGCGGCGCGTAGTGCCAGGGGTTCTGCCACTCCGGCTCGCGCAGCATGTGGGTGTCGTCGAAGCCCCCGGCGAGGAGAACCGCCGCCCGGAAGCGCGGCTCGACCGCTAGCATCACCGAGCCGTACTCGGCGCCCGCGCTGAGACCGACGTAAGCGATGCGCTCGGGATCGACGTCGTCGCGATCGAGCAGGTAGTCGACCGCGCGCCGCAGGTCGAGGACCTTGTGGACGAAGCGCTGCAGCCGCTCCGATTCGCTGCGCGCCGGGCCCTCGTAGCGGCGCTCGTAGGTCCCCTCGTAGACCGGATACAGCATCGCGCGACCGGTCCGCGGCAGGAACTCCATGATCGCCAGATCGGCCAGGCTCGCGCTGGAACGGAAGAACTGGGCGGTCGAGCCTGGATAGTAGACGACCGCCTGGAACGGAGGCTCGGCGCCTGCCGGCAGGAAGAGATGGGCCGGGACCCGATCGTCGCCGTAGGCGGCCGCGAACGACACCACCTCCCGCCGGGAGCCTCCGGGGCCCTCCCGCACGTCCTCGACCTTCGGGTCGAGCGGAAGCGGCTCGTAGGCGAACAGCGACAGGAGCTCCTCGAAGGACTCCTCCGCCATCGGCTCGCGATCCCGGAAGTCGTGACGCTCGAGCTCGATCGGCGCTCGGGCCTCCTCGTGCGCAGCACGGTCGTAGACGGCGCAGCGGAAGCCGTTGAAGGGGGAGCGGTCGAACGGGGACGCGGCCCGGTTGTCCAGGAAGAGGTGGCTGGGGGCCCCCCACCAGCCCCCCAACGAGTAGCGGAGCTCTCCGGTGCGGTTGGACACCCACTCGGCGACGTTGCCGGCCTGATCGTAGGTTCCCCACGGTCCGAGGCTCCGGCTCTCGCCGACCGGCAGGGGCGTCTCGGCCTCGAAACGCGCGATCCGCTGCTGCTCTCCGAACACGTCTGCACCGGCGGCGAGACGCCAGTGGTGCACGGTCGGCAGGCTCTTGCCCGCGAACTCGGCGTAGGCGGCGGCTTCGTACCAGCTCACTCCGCGCACCGGATGACGCTCCTCCCCTTCCGGGTGTGCGCCGAGGCTCCAGGTCGCCGGACCGGGACGGCCGGTGGCGTCGACGAAGCGGCCCATCGCCTCCTCGAAGGAGAGCTCACGCTCCCCCTCGAGGAACGGCTCGGTCCAGTAGCGACGCTCCCGGTAGCCGCCGGCGTCGACGAAGCGCTCGTACTCCTCGTTGGTCACCTCGAAACGGTCGATCCAGTAGTCGTCGACGGCCACCGGCTCGGCGGCCGAGAACGCGAAGGGCTGACCGTCGACCCGCACCATCCCCGGCCGCGCCTCGTCCACAGGCACCAGCTCGAGATGGAGGCCGCCCCCCAACAGGGCGGCAGGACGGGCCAGCTCGATCGTTGCGGAGCCCTTCTTCGTCGCCATCAGCGCGATCTGGTCGTCGGGCAGCCGCGCCTCATCGATCGGGGTCCTGCCGAGCAGACGGAACGCCTGGTCGGGCTCCCGGTAGCCGCGCCAGAAGATGTCGGCGCCCGGCGGCTCGGTGCGGATCGAGACCTCGAGCGTCGCCTGCCCCATCAGGCGCTCGAGGAGAGGATCGAACGGGATGCGCTCCTCGGCCCGGATCAGCAGGTCGAACGCCGGAATCGTGCGCTGCTCGGCGAGCAGCCGTTCCGCCTCCGGGAGCGCCTCCTCCCGCGCCCATCGACGCCGCTGCGCCTCGCCAGCGATTCCCAGGGCGAGGACCACGAGCACGATGACCAGAAGCGCCGCCGGCACCCACACGATCGGACGCCGCAGCGTGGATCGGATCGACGGCGGCTCGAGGAGCTCGACGCGGCTCGCGGCGACCTGTTCGGCCAGCTCGCCGGCGCTCGAGAATCGACGGTCCGGCCTCTTCTCGAGGCAGCGCTCGACCAGCGTGCAGACCTGGCGCGGGAGGTCGGGACGCACGGACGACAACGGCGGCGGCTCCTCCCCGACCAGGCGCAGCAGGATCTCGGCCGAGGAGTCCCCCGCGAACGGGCGCTCGCCGGCCAGCATCTCGTAGAACACGCATCCGAGCGAGAAGACGTCGGAGCGTGCGTCGACCTCGCGTCCCTGCGCCTGCTCGGGAGACATGTAAGCGACGGTCCCGAGCAGCGCGCCCGGACGGGTGTCGAGGTCAGTGGCCGTCGCCGCGTCGCTCGCGCCGACCGTCCTGCCGTGCTTGGCGAGGCCGAAGTCGACCACCCGCAGGCGCCCGTCGGCCTCGACCATGGCGTTGGCCGGTTTCAGGTCGCGGTGGACGATGCCCGCACGATGGGCCGCAGCGACGCCCCGACTCAGGCCGAGGGCGAGGTCCAGGAAGCGCGCGAGCGGCATGCCCCCTTTCGGGATCAGCGCGGAGAGCGGAGCGCCGTCGACCAGCTCCATGGTGAGGAAGTGCGTCCCCTCGTGCTCCTCGATCGAGAAGATCGTGACCAGGTTGGGGTGATCGAGACGGGCGAGCACCCGCGCCTCGTGACGGAAGCGCTCGAGGCGGCTCCGGTCGCCCGTGACCTCGCCGGGAAGGATCTTCAGCGCGACCTCACGATCGAGCCGGGGGTCGAGCGCCCGGTAGACGGCGCCCATGCCGCCACGACCGAGCTCTCCCAGGATCTGGTAGCCGCCGACTTCGTCGCCCGCACGCACCTCGCCGGCGGGGCGCGCGTCGCGCCGTTCCTGCCGCGGCTGTCGGTCGTCCTGCATCGAGTGCTCTTCTTCCCGCCGCCGATCCCGACCAGCGTAACGGAACGCCCGACCGCGTGCACTTTCGGCTCAGCCGAGAAGCCCGGTCAGGCCCAACACTTCGACCGCGCGGTCGAGCTCTGCAGGCAGCACCGTGTGGGCTCTTCCCGGGTATCGATCCACCTCGACGGCGGCGCCGAGCTCGCGCAGGATCCCGGCCGTCTCTTCGACTCGCTCGAAGGGGACGTGAGGATCCGGGTCCCCGGTGGAGAACAGCGCCGGCGTCCCGTCGAGCGAACCGGCGCGGGGCTCGAAGCTCCGCTCCTGACCGAGCGGTCCAGGCCGACCACCGGTCAGCGCCACCAGCCCGGCCCAGCGCCCGCCCTCACGCAGCACCAGCTCGCACGCGAGGCACGCCCCCTGGGAGAAGCCGACGAGGACCTGGCGCTCCCTCGCCACGCCGGCGTCGACGAGGCGGCTCGAGATCGTCGCCACGGCCTCGAGCGCCGAGTCGAGCCACGGCTGGTTGTCCCCGATCGGCGCCAGGAAGCTGTGGGGATACCAGGTGCCGCCGGTCGCCTGCGGCGCCACGACCACCGGGGAGCCGGCACCGCGGAGCTCCACGCCGGCACGCTCGACGAGCTCGGTTCCCAGGGAGAGGAAGGACTCGGCGCGAGCGCCGCGCCCATGCAGGATGACGATCGCGGCGGAGGCGCCCTCGGTGTCGCCGAGCACGGCCAGGTCGTCCGGCGAGTGGCCGCGCTCCCCGGCGAGGCTCATCGGCGGCGAGCCCCGGGGCTCAGGAGCGGCCGGCGCAGAGTCAACGGACCGACACCTCGCCCATCGAGCCGCCGAGATCGAGTCGCAAGGTCGGCGCGCCGGCTGGCAGGTCCGCGCGTTCCGGCACGTCGACCGACTCCTCGCCGAAGATCACGGTGCTCCTCCCGACCTGGACGTGTCGGCGAGCTGCTCGGCGGTCGCCGGCGTCGCCCCTCGCTGGACGGAAACCGGCGCCGAGCGCTCCTCCTGGACCCTCTCGACCGGACGACGCGAGTCGAGCAGCGCGAGACCCACCATCCCCAAGATCACGACCAGGCCGATGCCGAAGAGCCCGAGACAGCCGAGCAGGCCGGACTTGAAGCAGCCGCGCCTTCTCTCTTCGCTCATGGTGCGCTCTACGCGCCCGAGGGTCGATCGGTTGCGGGATCGGACCGCTCCGCCTCGCCTCCGAACAGGATGTCGACCAGGATCCGGGGATCGAGGTTGCCCCCCGAGACCACGCACACCGTCCGGCCGAGCGAGCCCGGCGCCGCCGCCAGCGCCGCCGCCACCGGCACCGCGCCAGCTCCCTCGGCGATCACGCGGCGCTCGTTGGCGAGCCTCCTCACTGCATCGCGCACCTGCCGCAGGGTCACCACCAGGGCGCCGTCGAGCAGCTCCCGGATCAGCGGCCACATCTCGTCGAACACGCGCCGCGAGCCGATGCCGTCGACGAAGCTCGGCTGGTACGGCACCTCGACCGGGCGCTGAGCGGTGAGCGCGGCGGTCAACGGCGCCGCGGTCTCGACCTCGCAGGCGAGCACCCGGATCCCGGGACGCATCGCCTTGGCGATCGCCGCGATGCCGCAGGCGAGACCGCCGCCGCCGAACGGCACCAGGATCGTGTCGACCTCCTCGACCTCCTGGAGGATCTCGAGTCCGATCGTGGCGTTGCCGGCCATCACCTCCGGGTCCGCGAAGGGATGGAGGAAGTAGCCGTCGACGCCCGGGTAGCTGCGCTCCTCGAGCGCCTGCCACCAGCGGTCGAAGGGCACCAGCGTCACCTGCGCGCCCAGCTCCACGATGGCATTGACCTTGACGGTGGGCGCGTGCTCGGGCACGACGACCCGGCAAGGAACGCCCAGACGCCTCGCGCACCAGGCGACACCCTGGGCCATGTTGCCGGCGCTCGCGGTCACCACGCCGTCCCTCACCGCCTCCTCCCCCGCCACCTTCATTGCGTTGGCCGCGCCGCGCAGCTTGAACGAGCCGATCGGCTGCAGGGTCTCGAGCTTCAGCCAGACGTCCCCCAGGTCGCCGAAGGGAACCGTCGGAGTGCGCTCGGCCAGACCCTCGATGTGGCGTGCGGCGGCCTCGACGGCACCCGGATCGGGAGGTCGCAGCGCAGCGGCGTGGTCGCCGCTCACGAGAAAGCGACCTCGACGCCGACATCCTCGCGTCGCGCCTCGGCCAGCACCCAGGCTGCGGCCGCCACGTCCTCGATCGCCAGGCCGAGCGAGTCGAACAGAGTGATCTCGTCCTCGCTGGTGCGCCCTGGGTGGTCGCCGGCCACCACCTCGCCGATCTCGGCTCGGATGTGCTCGGGGCCGATCGCTCCCTCCTCCAGCGCCAGCAGGTAGTCGCCCGACTCGTTGACGGCCGACTCGCGGCGGTCGACGAACAGGGTCGAGCGCGCCATCGCCGCTCCGTCGAGCTCGCGCGCCGCTCTCATCGACGAGCCGACGGCGTTGACGTGCATGCCCGGCTCGAGCCACTCGCCGAACAGCACCGGCACGGTCGAAGAGGTCGTGGTGCAGACGATGTCGGCCCCCGCGATCGTCTCGCGCGGCCCCTGCGGGACCACCACCGGGATGCCCAGGGTCTCTCCCGCCCAGCTCCGGTACTCGGCGCAGCTCTCCGGGGACGGGCTCCACACCCGCACCTCGTTCGGCGAGCGCACCGCCAGCATCGCCTCCAGATGAGTGCGCGCCTGCACACCGGAGCCCAGGATGGCGACCACCGCCGAGTCCGGTCGCGAGAGCAGCCGGGTCGCCAGCCCGCTGACCGCCGCGGTGCGGATCGCCGTGATCGAGGCGGCATCGACGATCGCCAGGGGCGCGCCGTCCCCGGGGTCGAACAGCGCCACGAACCCGAGGTGCGACTCGACCCCGGGCTCTCGCCTGCCGGGGAAGAACGAGATCACCTTGAGGCCGAACGCGTTGGCGGCCGGCGCTCCTCGCTGCAGCCGACCAGCCTCGGTTTCGCCGCTCGCGCCGGCTTCGGTTCCGCCGGTGTCGAGGTAGCCGGGCATGGTGGCGATCAGGCCGCGGCGGTCGGGCTGCCAGACGAAGGAGCGCAGCGGATTGAGCGAGGCGCCGCGGTGCAGCGACTCGAGCGCGTCCGCCATCAGCTCGACGCAACGGTCCATCGGCAGCAGCCGACGAACCTCCTCACCGGTCAGGATCCTGGTCATCGGCGATCTCCCGTCCCCTGCGTGTCCTCGCCCTTGAAACGCCTCCACCAGCGTCGCACCACGCCCGAACCGCCTCGGGATCCCGTCTCGCTCTCCCGACTGAGGCGCCGCCGGATCCCGTCGAGCTCCTCCCGCAGCCGGCGGGCGCTCGGCGTTCGCTCCTCGGGCGCCTTTCTCAGCAGCCGCGCGACGACCGACGCGAGCTCGGCATCGATGCCGGGGGCGAGCCCGTCGAGCGGCTCGGGCTCCTCGTGCAGGATGAGCTGGATCAGCGCTCCGGTGGTCGGAGCGCGAAACGGCCGCCTCCCCGAAGCGGCCTCGTAGAGCACCGCGCCCAGCGAGAACAGGTCGCTGCGCGCGTCGAGCTCGCGCCCCAGCGCCTGCTCGGGCGACATGTAGGCGAGAGTCCCCGGGATGGCTCCCGGAGCCGTCAGCGTGTGCTGCAGGGGGTCGTCGACGGCCGCCTGCTCCTGAGGCACGCGGACCCTCTTGGCGACTCCGAAGTCGAGGATCTTGGTGACTCCCGAGTCGGTCACGAACAGGTTAGAGGGCTTGATGTCGCGGTGGACGAGCCCCTTCGTGTGCGCCGCCTCCAAGCCACTGGCGACGTCGAGCGCGATGTCGACGAGCTCGCGCCCCCGGATCGGACCGCGGCGAATCCCCTCGCTGAGCACCGCGCCCTCGAGCAGCTCGAAGGCCATGAACGGCCGCCCGTCCTGCTCGTCGATCTCGAAGATGGTGCAGATGTTGGGGTGGTTGAGCGAGGAGGCCGCGCGGGCTTCGCGCTCGAAGCGCTCGCGCATCGAGAGATCGTCACTCAGGTGCTCGGGCAGCAGCTTGAGCGCCACCGCGCGACCGAGCCGCGAGTCGATCCCCTGGAACACCAGCCCCATGCCGCCCGCGCCCAGCTCTCCCGTGATCCGGTAGCGCCCGATGACGTCGCCGACCGAGATCTCGGTGCCGGGTGCGCGACCGAGCTCGATCCCCAGCTCGCGCGCCAGGCCCCGGCCGACGCCGCCGCGCAGCGCGCCGCCGGTGGCCAGCCGATCGCCGAGGACTCCCTCGTCGGCCACCGTCGGGGCGCCGGTCAGACCGGCGGCCTCGCGTGCACGCCGCAGGCCGTCGAGGAAGGGCTCGGCGACCGAGCGGTGTGCGACGGCCAGCAGCGGGGTGGGCGGCGCGGCGTGGCTGGCGCTGCGCTCGAGCGCGCGACCGGCGTCCCCCAGCCGGCCGGTGAGGGCGAAGCAGGCCGCGAGGAGCTGTCGGGCGGGCAGCCAGTCGGGCCGGCGCTGCACGCAGCCCTCGAGCGCTTCCGCCGCCGCCTCGAGACGTCCCGCCGCGAAGTCGGCGATCGCGAAGGTGAAGTCGTAAGACCAGCTCAGCGCGTCCCGCGACTCGAGCGTCTTGGTCGCGCGCAGCAGCTCGAGCCCACGCTCGGGATCGCCGGCCAGCGAGACGAAGGTGGCGAGCTGGATCTGGGCCCAGCCCGCGGTCGGGCTCAAGGCGACCGCGTGCTCGGCGGCGAGCACCGCCTCGTGCAGGGCCCCCTCCAGGGCCTCGGCGCAAGCGAGCGCGACGTGCCCGAGGTGACTGCGCTCGTCGGCTGCGACCGCGCTCTCGGCGGCGCGGCGCAGCTCGCGCATTGCGGTCTTTGGATCCTGGTGCCACTGGTTGAGGAGCCGGTGAAAGAGCGCCATCGCAACGCCGTAGTGCGCCATCGTCATGCCCGGCGCGCTCGCCGCACCCTCGGCGAACAGGTCGGCGGCGACCTCGGTCTCGTCTCGCGAGAAGCGCCACAGGTGCCACCACCCCCGTTGGACCAGCTCCCACGCGTCGAGACGATCGCGATCCGCCGCGGCCGACCTCTCGGCCTCGGCCCACCAGACCGCGGGGCCGACGGCGGCCGCCACCGCGCGCGCGATCTCGTCCTGGGCCTCGAAGGCGTCCTTTACCGTGCGATCGAAACGCTCGCTCATCACCGGCACGCCGTCGGGTGCGGCGACCACCTTGACGTTGAGCCGCAGGCGATCACCCGCGATGCGCAGGCTCCCCTCGAGGGTGTAGGGAGCGGCGCCGGAGCGCGAGTCGACCGAGCTGCCGCCGACCACCACGCGCATCGCTCCGCGCCACTCGGCGAGCCGGGTCAGGAGGTCCTCGCGCAGGCCATCCGCGAACCCCGAAGGCGTGGCGTGACCCGACAGCTCCTCGAACGGCGCCACGACCAGCCCGGGCGGGCCCGAAAGCTGCGCCGTCGAACCGCTGCGGGTGAGCGACGACGAGCTCCTGGCCTCCTCGACGAATCGCTGGATGCCCAGGAAGTCGCCGACCGCACGCACGAAGACAGGCCACGCGGGCTCGTGCTCGAGCACCAGGTGGTTGGAGCTCTCGAGCACGACGAAGCACGATCCCGGGATCAGGCGAGCGAGCTCCTCCCCCTGCTCGAGCGGCGCCACGCGCTCGTTGCGGCTGTGGATCACCAGGGTGGGAACGGCCACCTTGGGCAGCAGGTCGCGGACGTCGATGTTGCCGAAGGACTCGAGGATCGCGGCCGCGTTCTCGGCCGACGTGCTGACCTTCTGGAGCTCGCTCCACCACTCCTGCTGCTCGGCCGTTCCCTCGGGGATGAAGTTCCGCGTCCACAGATCGCGAAACTCGCGGCTGCGCATCCCCCAGCCGTGACGCACCAGCGTCAACAGCGCGCGGCGCTCCTCCATCTCGGCCCGGTTGCCGCGCTTCGCCCAGCCGCGCGAGTAACCGCCGTAGAGCACCATCTTCTTCACCCGATCGGGATGGCGGACGGCGTAGGCCGCCGACACCGCGCACCCCTGCGAGATGCCGAACAGGTCGAAGCGCTCGAGCTCCAGATGGTCGACCACCGTCTCCAGGTCCTCGACCATCTCGTCGAAACCGAACTCGCCGACGTTCCAGTCCGACAGACCCGTTCCCCGCTCGTCGTACCTCACCAGGGTCCGGTCGAGCGCCAGAGCCCTGAAGAGATGGCGCCAGACCGGGCTGTGCCAGTCGTACTCCAGATGGTTCAGCCAGTTGGCGGCCTTGACCAGCGGAGGCCCCTCGCCCGCCGTGGCGAACGCCAGGCGGACGCCGTCGGGCGTCGTGCAGAATCCGAGGTTCTGGTCCAAAAATCGGTCCCCTGGAGCTCCTTCGACGAGCGCTGAATCTATCAGCGAGCAACCCGCGCCTCTTTCTCCTTTCTGCCCGTCTCACCATGAGACGGAGGGGGCTCGAGCCGCAGAGTCGGACGCGCCGAGACCGCGCGAGCTGCTGCGCCGAGCAGACCTCTCGGCGCGGAACGACGACGGTCGTCCCCCCCGCGCGACCGACCCGAGCGTCCGGCAACCGGTGCGGACTGGCGACCGATGCCGAACCGGCGGCGCTGCTGCCCGTGGGGCCGGTGCTGGCCGAGACGGAGTAGCGTCGGCCGCGCGTTCACGCGAAGGCCCTGAACACCTCGTCGAAGGCATCCATCTGGTTGCCGGACGCCGACGAGGGCACCAGGATCGGCGTTCCGAGCCCCGCCTCGCGCCAGGCCTCGACCCCTTCGCGCACCCGTGCCGCCGGTCCGAACAGCGTCACCTGCTCGAGCCACGCGTCGCTCATGAAGCGCGCCGCGCCGTCATAGTCGCTGCGCTCCAGCGCCGCCTCGATGCCGTCCATCTCCTCGACGAAGCCGGCCTCGCGCCAGTAGTTGCGGTAGTTGGGCAGCAGCACGTAGCTGGCGAGGGTGCGCCGGTGACGCGTGCGCGCGGCGTCGAGATCGTCGCTGATCACGGTGGGGATCATGTTGCCGACGAAGAAGCCTTCCCTCGCGCCGGCCTCGGCGATGACCCCGGCGGAATGCGGAAAATGGGAGCGTACGGCGTTGGCGAACACCACCCCCTCGGCGACCTCGCAGGCGAGCGCCACCATGCGATCGCGCAGACCGGCGACCGTGATCGGCGGCAGCTCGCCGACTCGCTCGACCGCCCGCAGCTCCTCCACGAAACCGCGGACGTCGGCCAGCGGCTTGCCCACCTCGAGCCCGAGGCGGCGGTGCATGGGTCCATGGCTGACCCCGATGCCGAAGCGGAAGCGGCCGCCCGACACCTCGTGGAGGAAGGCGACGTTGTGCGCGAAGTCGACGACGTGTCGCGTGTAGATCGGCGTGATCGAGGTGCCGAAGGGAATGCGCTCGGTGGCCAGCGCGACCGCCAGGCAGAGCGCCAGGTTGTCTCCGAGGCTCGGCCCGTAGATGCCGGCGAAGCCGCGGCCCTCGATCTCGGCGGCGAGCTCGATCGTCGCGCGGCGCCGTCCGGGCACCGCCGCCAGCGACAGCGCTGGGAGGGGCATGCCGCGATGGTAGCGCGTCACGGCTGCGGGTGCTCGCCTGCGAGTGCGCGCCTGAGTGCGGCCTGTCACAATCGAGAGCTCGACCTCCCCGGGATGCGACCCCATCCGCTGGAGCCCCGCCATGGCGTTTCCATCGAACTGCGCGCGCCGCACGATTCCGAGCGCTCTGACCGTCGCCGTCGCCGGCCTCGTCTTCGCCGCCGGCTCGATCGGCGTCGCGCAGCAGCCCTCGCGTCTCACTCTCGAGCGGCTCTACTCGCTGCCCAGCCTGATCGGCACCGCGCCCGGCGGCTTCGCCTGGTCGCCCGACTCCCGGCGGCTGGCCTTCCTGTGGAACGACGAGGGAATGCCGTTTCGCGACGTCTGGGTGCTCGACCTCGACGAGGCCCCGCTCGCGCCCCGGCGGGCGACGCGGTTCGTGGAATCGGCGGGGGCTGCCGAGCCGATGCCGGCGGATCCGCTCGAGGCGGCCGCGCACCAGGAACGGATCGAGCGCGACCGTGGCGTCGCAGCCGTGACCTGGCACCCCGACGGCGTGCGGCTGCTGGCGACGTATCGCGGTGACCTCTGGCTCGTCGGGCTCGACGGAGAATCTGCGCCCGAGAACGTGACGGAGAGTGCAGCGGCTGAGTCTCGAGCGGCCTTCTCGCACACCGGCGACGCTCTGGCGATGCTGCGGCTCGGAGACCTGTGGATCGCAGCGCTCGACGACCGCGGCCGTCCCGCGGCCCCACGGCGAGTCACGTCGCTCGGTTCGGAGGCGGTGCGCATCGGCGGCTTCGCCTTCTCCCCCGACGGCTCGCAGCTGTGGATCCGGGTCGCCGACTCGAGCCGGGTGCCGCGCCGCTCGATCCCCGACTACCTGCACGAGGAGCCCGAGATGCTGCAGGTGCGCCGGGCCCACCCGGGCGAAGAGCCCGTGCGCGAGCGCGTCGCCGTGGTCTCGGCGGCCGGCGACGCGCGCGAGATCCGCTGGCTGGAGACCGCCCAGGAGGAGACCGATCCGGTCTGGAGCGTGCGCTGGTCTCCCGACGGCAGGTTCGTCGCGGTCGACACCAGCGACCTCTTCGTCAAGCGGCGGCGCATCCTGATCGCCGACCCGCAGACCGGCGACGCGCGCACCCTGGTCGAGGAGTCCGACCCGCACAACGTCACCGCCGGCTGGCAGATCGAGTGGGCGCGGAACGGAAGCGGCCTCTACTTCCTCTCCGACCGCGAGGACGACGTCCACGTCTGGCGCGCCGACCTCGAGACCGGTACGACCCAGCGCATCACGCCCGGCCCGGGCGCCGTCGCCGGCTTCGAGGTGACGCCGGAGGCCCTGATCGTGGTCTCCAACCGCGACCGTGCCGAGGGTCGTCAGATCGACCGCGTTGCGCTCTCGGGCGGCAAGCCACGTTCGGGCGGCGAGCCGCATCGGCTCAGCCGCCGCCCCGGCACCCACGAGCCGACCGTCTCGCCCGATGGGCGCTGGGCCGCCGTGGCGTTCTCGAGCGACACGACGCCCCCCGAGCTCCTGCTCACCGACCTCGGCTCCGGACCCATCGCGGACACCCTGCGCGAGCGCCGGATCACGGTGTCGCCGATCGACGAGTTCTCGCGCTACGACTGGGTCGAGCCCAGCTACGTGACCTTTCCTTCGCAAGTCGACGACACCATCCTGCACGGGCGCCTGACCCTGCCACCCGACCTCGACCGCGGGGAGAAGCACCCCGCGATCCTCGGCTCGGTCTACAGCGACACGGTGCGCAACCAGTGGGGCGGCCGCACCGCGCATCCGACGTGGGCCCTCGACCAGTTCCTGGTCCAGGAGGGCTACGTCCTGCTCAACGTCGACATCCGCGGGAGCTGGGGCCACGGCCGCGAGCACCGCCAGGGCATCTACCTCGACTACGGCGGCATCGACGTCGAGGACCTGGCGAGCGGCGTCGCCTACCTAGAGAGCCTCGGCTTCGTCGACATGGAGCGCGTCGGCCTGTGGGGCTCGAGCTACGGCGGACTGCTCACCACGATGTCGCTCTTTCGCAAGCCCGAGCTCTACGCCGCCGGGGTCGCCGGCGCCCCCGCGACCAACGTCCGCCACGCCCTGACCGGGCAGATGACGGTGATGATGCACCCCGAAGACCACGCCGCCGAGTACGACGACTCGTCGTCGTTCACCCACGCCGCCGGGCTCGAGGATCCGCTCCTGATCATCCACGGCATGCGCGACACGATCGTCCTGTACCGCGACACCGTGAACCTGGTGCAGCGGCTGATCGCGCTCGGCAAGGGGGAGCACGTCGACGTGGTGACGCTCCCCGACGCCGGGCACGGCTGGGACACCGAAGGTCTTGCCCAGACGCGCTTCGCGTTCGGCAAGCTCGTGGAGTTCTTCGACCGGCACCTGATGGGGGAGCGCTAGTAGCCCCTCGGAGCGCACGACCGCCTCCGAGCCGGCGGTAGAGTCGGTTCGGGGCTTCTGATTCGGTGATGAAGGCAGCACGCTCGACTCCAGGTGTTCTCGTCGAGGATCCGCCCCAGCGCGATCCGCCCGAGGACGATCCACCCCAGCGCGATCCACCCCAGCGCGATCCACCCCAGCGCGATCCACCCGAGGGCGATCCGCCCCAGCGCGATCCACCCGAGGGCGATCCGCCCCAGCGCGATCCGCCCGTGGGCGATCCGCCCGAGGACAATCCGCCCCAGCGTGATCCGCCCCAGCGCGATCCGCCCCAGCGCGATCCACCCCAGTGCGATCCGCCCGAGCTCGCGGAGCCCCCTCGCCGGCACGCCCATCAGCGACTGGCGACCACGACTCTCCTCATCCTCTTCCTGACGGCGCTGGCCGGCCCCGGCCACTCGGAGGACGGCTACGAGCTGTGGCTGCGCTACTGGACGGTCTCCGATGACGGCCTGCTCGAGAGCTACCGATCCGCGATCCGCAGCGTGGTGCTGCCGGGCGGGTCGGCGACCCTGACCGCGACCCGCGACGAGCTCGCGCGCGGCCTGCGCGGCCTCTTGGGCGCCGAGGTGCCGATCGTCGAGGAGGTCGTCGGGCGGATCGCCGGCGACGGCGTGCTGCTCGCGGGCACGCCGGCGTCCTCGCCTCGGATCGCGGAGCTGCGGCTCGCGGACGAGCTGCGGCGAGCTGGAGACGAGGGCTTCGTCCTGCGCTCGACGGCGGTCGACGGGCAGCCCGCCATCGTGCTCGCGGCCAACACCGACGTCGGCGTGCTGCGCGGAGCCTTCCATTTGCTCCGGCTGCTCCAGACCCACCAGCGAATCGACGCCTTGGCGCTCGTCGAGGCCCCGCGCATTCGGCACCGCGTCCTCGACCACTGGGACAACCTCGATCGCACCGTGGAGCGAGGGTACGCGGGCTTCTCACTCTGGGACTGGCACGAGCTGCCGGACCACCTCGACCCCCGATACACCGACTACGCCCGCGCCAACGCCTCCCTCGGCGTCAACGGGACGGTCCTGACCAACGTCAACGCGGACGCCACGGCGCTCACCGGCGCGTATCTCGAGAAGACCGCCGCGCTCGCCGGCGTCTTTCGCCCCTGGGGCCTGCGCGTCTACCTCACCGCCCGCTTCTCGGCTCCCGCGGAGATCGGCGGCCTCGACACCGCCGACCCCCTCGACGCCGAGGTCGCGGCGTGGTGGCGCGCGAAGGTCGCCGAGATCTACCGGCACATCCCGGACTTCGGCGGCTTCCTGGTCAAGGCGAATTCCGAGGGGCAGCCCGGTCCCCAGGACTACGGCCGCAGCCACGCCGAGGGCGCCAACCTGCTCGCCGACGCACTGGCGCCGCACGGCGGCATCGTCATGTGGCGCGCCTTCGTGTACGCGGACCGGCCGGCCGAGGATCGCGCGAAGCAGGCGTACGACGAGCTCACGCCGCTCGACGGCCGCTTTCGCCCCAACGTGCTGGTCCAGGTCAAGAACGGGCCGATCGACTTCCAGCCGCGCGAGCCCTTCCACCCGCTGTTCGGCGCGATGCCCGAGACCCCGTTGATGCTGGAGCTCCAGATCACGCAGGAGTACCTGGGCTTCGCCACCCATCTCGCGTTCCTCGGCCCGTTGTGGGAGGAGGTGCTGCGCGCCGACACCCACGCCCGCGGTCCCGGATCGCTGGTGGCGCGCGTCGTCGACGGCAGCCTCGACGACCATCGTCTCAGCGGCATCGCGGGGGTTGCCAACACCGGCACCGACCGCAACTGGTGCGGCTCGGTGATGGCCTGCGCCAACTGGTACGCCTTCGGCCGGCTCGCCTGGGACCCCGCCCTCTCGTCGAAGACGATCGCCGAAGAGTGGATCCGGTCGACCTTCGGCAACGACCCGGAGGTGCTCGCCGGGATCGAGTCGATGCTGCTGGGCTCACGTGAGGCCGTGGTCGACTACATGACCCCGCTGGGGCTCCACCACCTGATGACGCGCGGCCACCACTACGGCCCGGGTCCCTGGGTCAGCGGCGGACCGCGCACCGACTGGACCTCGGTCTACTACCACCGCGCCGACGCCGAGGGGATCGGGTTCGACCGCACCGCGACCGGCAGCGACGCCGTCGGCCAGTACTTCCCGCCGGTCCGCGACCTCTTCGGCGATCTCGAGCGCGTGCCCGAGGAGCTCCTCCTCTGGTTCCACCACGTCCCGTGGGACCGCCGCATGTCGTCGGGCCGGACGCTCTGGCGCGAGCTCCTCCATCGCTATCAGCGAGGCGTCGAACGGGTCCGCGAGATGCAGGCGACCTGGCGCGCCCTCGAGGGGAGGATCGACGGCGAGCGCTACTCGCAGGTGCGAGACTTCCTCGCCATCCAGGAGAAGGAGGCGCGCTGGTGGCGCGACGCCTGTGTCCGCTACTTCCAGAGCCTCTCGGGCCGCCCGATTCCCGAAGGCTACGAGCTCGGCGAGCGCTCGCTGGAGGAGCTCCAGGCGATCACGCATGCGTACGCGCCAGGCTGGTGGTAGCGGGACGGGGCGGCGAGTCTCGGCGTCACCGATCGAGCAAAGGCGCAAGGCCGCTCGAACCGCGCACCACGAGGGTCGCCTCGACCGTCAAGAAGTCGTGGCGGGGACCGCCGGCGAGCCGATCGAGCAGGGTGCTGGCGGCGAGCTCCCCCATCTTGCGCAGGGGCTGGTGGATCGTCGTCAGGCTCGGGTTCTGGAAGGGGGCGCTCTGGATGTCGTCGAAGCCGACCACCGAGATGTCCTCGGGGACCCTGCGCCCGGCGTCGAGGAAGGCCCGGATCGCGCCGATCGCCGACACGTCGTTGAACGCGAAGAGCGCCGTGAACGGCGTGTGGTCGACCGCCAGCAACTCCTGGCCGATCTCGAATCCCTGGCGGTAGCGCCGCTCCGGGGAGAACAGGTCGTCGCCGGCGGGAAGGTCCGCGATCTCCTTGACCAGCTCGGGGCGGATCTCGATGCCGAGCTCGGAGGCGGCGCGGGAGATGGCGCGCCAGCGATCGGCGGTGTCGGTGTTGCGTGGCTGGCCCTTGAGGACGGCGATCGTCCGGTGCCCGTGCTCGACCAGGTGGCTCAGGGCCTGCATCGCGGCTGCGTCGTGATCGATGATCACGTTGGTGACGTCCGGCAGCCGGTTGTGGCCCGCGACCACCACCGTCGGCAAGCCCGGTGACTCGTGGATCGGGGTCGCGATCAGGATCAGGCCCTCGACCGAACGGTCCTTGAGCCGGTTCAGGTTCTCGTCCAGCAGGTCGGGCTGCCAGCGATGGCTCGCCGCGAGGTAGAAGTAGCCTCGCTCGCTGAGCAGGTGCTCGGCGCCCGCCATCACCCCCGCGGCGTAGTCCTCGCCGATGTTGGGGACCAGCACGCCGATCGCATGGCTGCGCCGACGGCGCAGCGACCGCGCCAGCAGGTCGGGCCGGTAGCCCAGCTCCTCGACGGCCGCGAGGACGCGGTCCTTCGTCTTGTCCGGAATGGAGTCGGCCGCCGGCGAGCGGTTGAGGACGACGGAGACGGTCGCGGAGGAGAGGCCCAGGTGGTTGGCGACGTCCTTGAGGGTGACCCGCCCCGTCTTGCGCCCGGTGCTCGATCGAGTGGTCACGACGGAGGCCTCCAGCGGCCGGTCGGGCGAGGTCGGGCGATCTCTCGGAGTTGCGGGCCGGGCGAAAAGCTCGCGGGGCGCGCGTGCGCCGTCATCGTGGAGCTCCCTCCAGGACCGTCAGCCGGATCGTCTCGAGCTCGACCGAGCCGGTGCCGACCATGAGCTCGAACTCTCCCGGCTCGACCACCCGCTCCATCTCGCGGTCGTAGAACCGCAACTGCTCGGGACCGACCGAGAACGACACCCTCTTTCGCTCGCCGGGCGAGAGCGACACCCGTTCGAAGCGAGCCAGCTCCCTGACCGGACGGGTCACCGAGCTCACGACGTCGCGCACGTAGAGCTGGACGACCTCGTCCCCCTCCCGCTCGCCGGTGTTGACCACGTCGACCGAAAGGACCGCGGTTTCGGAGGGGCCCATCTCGGTGCGGTCGAGGGCGAGGTTCTCGAGCGCGAAGGTGGTGTACGAGAGCCCGTGGCCGAAGGGCCAGAGCGGCGCGGTGGTGTCGAACAGGTATCCCCGCCGAGCGGTCGGCTTGTGGTTGTAGAACATCGGAAGCTGACCGGCCGAACGGGGGATCGTCACCGGCAGCTTGCCGCCCGGGTTGACCTCGCCGAACAGCAGCCTCGCCAGCGCGGTGCCGGTCTCCTGCCCGAGGTACCAGGCGTCGAGGATCGCGGGGACGCTCTCGGCCACCTCGGTGACCGAGAGGGGTCGACCGTGGATGAGCACCGCGACGGTCGGCACCCCGGTCTCGGCGATCGCGCGCACCAGCTCGTTCTGCTCACCGACCAGGTCCAGGCTCGAGCGGTCGCCGAGATGGCTGGCCGCCCAGGCCTCGCGGCTGGTCTGCTCGTTGTCGCCGATCGCCAGGACGACGACGTCGGCCCCGCGCGCCACCTCGACCGCGGTCGCGATCATGCGCAGGTTCTCGGCGCGATCGGCCAGCGTCACCTGGTCGGCCCACCAGTCGCGCCCCTCGGTGATCCGCACCCCCGGTGCGAAGACGACCTCGGCGCGGTCGCCGACGTAGGCGCGCACCCCGTCGAGCAGGCTCACCGTCTGACGCGGAACGTCGGTGTAGCCGCCGAGGATCGTCTCGTCGGCGTTGGGGCCGATGATCGCGATGCGCTCCAGCTTCGAGAGATCGAGCGGCAGCAGACCACCCTCGTTGCGCAGCAGGATCGCGGCCTTCTCGGCCGCCTCGAGCGCCAGAGCGCGGGCCTCGTCGTTGCCGGTCAACGCCTCGGCCTCGTCGGGATCGGCGTACGGGTCGTCGAACAGTCCCGCCAGGAGCTTGCCGCGGAGCAGCCGCGCCACCGACCGATCCACCAGCTCCTCGTCGACGCGGCCCGATCGGACCAGCTCGACGAGACGAGGGTAGGCGGCCGGATTGGGCAGCTCGATGTCGACGCCGGCGACCAGGGCCTGGACGGCAGCGTCCTCGAGCGTGGCAGCCACGTGGTGCAGGTCGACGAGCTGCGGGATCGCGAAATAGTCGGCAACGACGTAACCCTCGAATCCCCACTCCCCGCGCAGCACGTCGGTGAGCAGCCAACCGTTGGCGTGCGAAGGCACGCCGTCGATCTCGTTGTAGGAGGCCATCACGCTCATCACACCGGCCTCCTCGACCGCCCGCTCGAAGGGAGGGAAGAAGACTTCGCGAAGAACCCGTTCGGAGATGTTCGCCGGGCCGATGTTGGTGCCGCTCTCCGGCTCGCCGTGCCCCGTCATGTGCTTGAGCGTGGCGATCACCTTGCCCTCGGCGAGCGGCAGGCCGGGGCCCTGGAACCCGCGGACCGATGCCAGCCCCATCTCGGCGACCAGGTGCGGGTCCTCGCCGTAGGTCTCCTCGATGCGCCCCCAGCGCGGATCTCGTGCCACGTCGACGACCGGCGTCAGCGCCTGGCGCGCGCCACGCACGCGGATCTCGCGCGCCACCACCGAATAGACCCGCTCGACCAGCTCGGGGTCCCAGGTGGCGGCCAGCGCGATGGCCTGAGGGAAGACGGTCGCATCGCGCGCCTGGAAGCCGTGCAGCCCCTCCTCGTGCATCATGGCCGGGATCCCGAGGCGGGTCTCCTCCACCAGGTAGCGCTGGATGGCGTTGACCAGCTCGACGGTCTCGCGCGGCGTGCGGCTGGGGATCGCACCCGTCGTGTCGACACCCGGGAGGGTTCGCCCGAAGTTGTCGGAGGGACGCGCGATCTGACCGATGCCGTAGGGGATGAGCTCGCGGGCGCTGGCCGGCACGAACCGGCCCTGCTCGTCGAGCAGGTCGTTCTTGTCCTCCCACAGGGAGATCATCTGGGCGACCTTCTCCTCGAGGGTCATGCGACCGAGGAGATCGGCGACGCGACCGTCGATCTGCGAAGCGCTCCGGCCATCGACCTCCTGCGCCTCGGCGCCGGCGGCGGCACTCAGCAGACCAGTGAGCGCGATCGCTGCCGTCTTCATCCCGCGACCCTCTCTCACCAGGCGCGGCTCAGGGACAGCTCGCCTCGTTCTCGGTCGCCGAGACGAGCCGGACGTTGGCGAAACGCAGCGCCAGGGCGCCGTCGCTGGTCAGCGAGAAGGGGCGCTCGATGCGGCGCATGTCGGCGCCGGCGTCCGCGAAGCAGCGCAGACGCACCGCCACGTTGCCCCACTCACCGGACGGCAGCTCGGCGAGCGCCTGCGCGACGTCGACGACCCCCGAACAGTCCTCGCCGCAGGTCATGGCGAGCGTGACCGCCGAGCTCGGAGCGCGATCCACGCGCACGTCGAAGGAAAGCGCCATCTCGCCATTCGCCTCCCGGCTGAGGTCGATGGGCTCGCGGCCGGAGAGGAAGACGGCGGCCCGGCCGGCGCCCGACCAGACCGCCTCGCGCGCGTCCTCCTGGAGCTCTCGATCGACTGTGCGGACCACGAGGTTCTCCGAGCCTCGAGTCGTCACCACCGCGCTCTCCACCGGCACCTGCGGATCTTGGGCATCGCCGACGAAGAGCCGCCAGGGCGCGACCGGGCCGCCGTCGAAGTACGTGGTGCGGCTGGTCGTGGCGAGCTGACCCGCATCCTCGGACAGCTCGTCGAGCTCGGACTCGTCACCGTAGGTGAGACCGTAGCCGTACGGGAACAGAGGGTCGTAGCCCTCCATCCCGCGGTGGAGCACCGCCTGGTCCGGCCGCTTCGGCCACGAGAACGGGAGCCTGCCTCGGAAGTCGTGGCGCGGCGCACCGTCGGCGTCCGCGAACAGCACCTCGGCGACGCCGCCCCCCTCGGTCCCAGGCAGCCAGGCGACGACGAAGGCGTCGGAGGCGTTGAGCTCGGGGTTCACCCACAGCGGCCGGCCGGTCAGGAACACCGAGACGACCGGCACGCCGGCTTCCTGCAAGCGACGGAGGAGCTCGAGGTCGTCGTCGTCGCCGGGCGCGTAGTCGAGCGAGTCGCGATCGCCCTGGAACTCCGCGTACGGGTCCTCGCCGTAGACCACGATCGCGACGTCCGGGGTCGCGTCGAAGCCGCCGTCTTCGCTCAGGACGGCCACGCCCCCCGCCGCCGCCACGACCTCGCGGATGCCGTCCCAGATGGAGGTGCCGCCGGGGAAGTCCTCGTCGGTGGTGCCCGTCCCCTGCCAGGTCACGGTCCAGCCGCCGCTCTGCTTACCGATGTCGTCGGCCCCGTCGCCGGCGACCAGCACCCGCTCGTTCGGCGACAGGGGCAAGAGACCGCCGTTGTTCTTGAGCAGCACCAGTGACTCGCGCACCGCCCGCCGCGCCACCGCTCGATGCTCCTCTGATCCGAGGAGCTCGAAGCGTCCGCCGAGCGGGCGCGAGGAGGGCTTGCCGCGCTCGAACAGCCCGGCGCGCATCTTCACCCGCAACACGCGGCGCACGGCGTCGTCGATCCGCTCGGCCGGAATCTCACCCGCGCGCGCCTGGGCCAGGGTGTTCTCGTACAGCGCCTTCCAGTCCTGGGGCACCATGAAGATGTCGATGCCGGCGTTGATCGCCTGCGGGCAGCTCTCGTTGGTACAACCCTCGACCTGCCCGTGGGCGTTCCAGTCGCCCACCAGGATGCCGTCGAAGCCCATGCGCTCCTTGAGCACGCCGGTCAGCAGCCCCCGGTGGCCGTGCATCTTGGTGCCGCGCCAGGAGCTGAACGAGGCCATGACCGTCTGAACCCCGGCCTCGATCGCGGCCACGTACCCCGCACCGTGCACATCGCGGAGCTCCTCTTCGCTGGAGCGGTTGTCGCCCTGATCGAGGCCCCGCTCGGTGCCGCCGTCGCCCAGGAAGTGCTTGGCGGTCGCGATCAGGTGCTCGCCGTCGAGGAACTGCTCGCTCCCGGCCTCCCCCTGCAGCCCCTCGACCATCGCAGCGGCATAGGAGGCGACCAGCTCCGGGTTCTCGGAGTAGCTCTCGTAGGCGCGTCCCCAGCGCAGGTCCCGCGCCACCGCCACCGTCGGCCCGAAGTTCCAGTCCTGTCCGGTGACCGCGACCTCCCGCGCCGTGAGCCGGCCGATCTCGCGCATCAGATCCGGGTCGTTGGCGGCCCCGAGGCCTACGTTGTGGGGCACCAGTGTCGCGCCGATCACGTTGTTGTGACCGTGGACGGCGTCGAGTCCCCACAGGATCGGGATGGCGGGCCTCCCCTCGGGCACGTCCATCGAGGCTTCCCAAAAAGCGTCGGCGAGTGCCAGCCAGTCCGCCGGCGTCGCGTGCCGGTTCGCGCCGGGCCACCCGCCGCCGCCGTTGAGGACCGAGCCGAGCCGGTACTCCTCGACCTCCTCGGGGGTCACGCTGTTGATCTCGGGCTGGATGAGCTGACCGACCTTCTCCTCGAGCGTCATCCGCCCGAGCAGCTCGTCGACCGCGGCCTCGAGGTCGGCATCCGGCTCGAGCGCGCGCGCCGGCTGGGGCCAGGCCTCCGGGTGAACCACGGGAGGGCCGTCCTCCGCGTCTTCAGTCTCGGCTGCAGTCTCGGATGCGGTCTCGGCGGGATCGCCGGGCGCGCAACCCACGAGCAGTGCCGCGCCGACCAGCCAGAGACACCACCAGGGTCTCGGGCGCTTCGTCCGGGAGCCACGCTGGCCGCCAGAACCGGGGTCGCCTGTTCTCATGCCGCCCACCTGGAGATCTCCTCCGATCGGCTCCGCGACCGGGAGGAGGGCAAAGGCGGCTGCGACCCCGCACGGACCGCAGCCGCCGACCTTCCGCTAACCGTGCCTCTGTCCGTGGCGCGAGGCCACTGCGATCAGAAGCTGACCTTCAAACCGAGCTGCATCTCGCGCGCGTCGCGCGCCCGCCTCGCGAGGCCGAAGTTGGACTGCGCCGACGAGCTCACCACGGTGGTCAGCGCGTCGTCGTAGGTGACCACACCGTCCCAGTTGTTTTCGACGTCGAACCAGTTCGTCTCGTCGAAGACGTTGAAGATTTCGATCCTGAGCTGGAGGTTGACGCGACTGCCGATCCGCAGGCCCTTGTAGAGGGACAGATCGACCTGGAAGAAGTCGGGGCCCTCGCAGGCGCCCCTCGACGCCTGCTGCGACGTGTCGCCCAGACGATAGCCGTCGAGCGTGAACGCATTCGGGTTCAGGACCTGCCGGCCGCCGCTGCCGCTGCAGGAGACCCCGTCCACCCGGATCGGCCGCTGGGCCTCGTTGTAGCCGGTGCCGCCACCCGCCACCGACAGACCGCTGAAGCCGCCCGTGAAGACGGTGATCGGCGTGCCGGAGGTGTAGTTGACGATGCCGCCGACCGACCAGTTGCCGAGGAACCACTCCTTGAACCCGCCCTGCCCCTCGAAGGTGGGGAGGTTGTGAATCACGCTGGCGTTGAAGATGTGCTCCCGATCGGTCTCCGCCGGCCCGAAATCGAGCTCGGGGTTGTCGATATCGGTCACCGTCTCGGTGGCGTTGAGACCGCCGGAGGAGCCGGCGACGTCGCCCTGGCTCTTGAAGTCGGAGAACGTGTAGGAAGCCTGGAGCTGCGACCCGCGCCCGAAGCGGGTGATGTACTGCGTCTGGATCGAGTCGTACTCCGATTTGCCGTTGGTGGTCCAGTAGGTGAGGCCGCCGGTGCCGAACGCCCCGAACTTCTGGAACGAGGCCTGACAGGCGGCATCGCCCTGCGGGCACTGGACGTACTCGAGCCGGTCGTTGATGCCGTTGCCGTTGTTGTCCCCCTCCGGCACGTAGTTGAGCTGCTGGGACTGGAGGATGTGCTTGCCGCGGCTGCCGACGTACGCAATCTCGATCGAAGAGCTCCTCCCGAACGCCCGCTCGTAGGCGATGTTCGTCTGCAGCATGTAGGGCGTCTGCCGATCGATGTCCCAGCCCGCCTGCGGCCGGCCGGGACTGGTCGAGATGCTGCTGAACTGCCCGTCCAGCGTCCTCAGGCCGGAGGCGGTCTGCACCAGCGGCGGGTTGCCGGGCAGCCCGAGATGCGGGCTCACCCGGTCGCGCTGGAAGAACTGTCCGAAGCCTGCGCGCAGCACGTTGGTGGCGTTGCCCGTGATGTCCCAGGCCACACCGAGACGCGGTGCGAAGTTGTCGTCGTCCTCGTTGATCAGCGCCTTGTTAGGACCGGTGCTCGCTCCGGCGAAGCCGGCCTCGCCGCAGGGATCGGTGCCCGGGACCTGCATCAGACCGTTGCAGGGCGCGCCGCCCAGCGCCGGATCGAAGCGGTCCGGGTTGAAGCTCAGGAACTCGTTCGGGTTGGCGTTGTAGGGCTCCTGGTAGAGCGAGTAGCGGATGCCGTAGTCGAGCGTCAGGTTCGGACGCGCCTTCCAGCTGTCGGAGACGTAGACCTCGAGGTCCTCCCACTTGATGTTCCCGGGAACCGTGCGCGAGATCTCGCTGAAGCCGAAGAAGCTGCCCTCGAGCAGGAAGTCGGCGATCGTGTTGCCGCTGTTGCCCGCCCACGCGTTGCCGACGTAGCCGGTCGCCGAGCCGGGGAATCCGCCCCACAGCCGGCCGAGCTCGTCGCTGGCGCCGTTGAGCGGCTCCGCCTTGCTGTTCTCGCTGTAGAGAACGCCGGCCTTGAGCACGTGATCGCCGAAGACCTGCTCGTAGTCGTCCTTGTAGAGCTCGATGTCCTGGGCGTTGTTCCAGGGGGACTGCACCCACACCGCCTCGAGGCCGCCGCCGCCCCAGAACACCGGGTGCGCGGCGAGGTTGGTCTTGTTCGCCGCCGAGAAGAAGGGCGGAATCGTGGACTGGAGGGCGCCGCCGAGCTGCGGATCGAGCCCGCCGGGAACGATGTTGATCGCGTTGCCGGATTCCGAGTAGGTCAGCGTGTTGAGCGCCGTGGTCCCGATGATCGAGTTGAGCTGGGCGACCAGGGAGTCGCTGGGCTGCTGCCAGTTGGAGTCGATCGACGGGAAGGGATCGTCGCCCCACAGGCCGTTGGCGTCGCCGGCGGTCGGACCGGGATTGACCCAGTCGTCCTCGGTGTAGCGCACGAGCGCGCGGTGCTTGTTGGTGACGTTCCAGTCGACGCGGCCGTTGATCTGCTCCCAGTCGATCGGGGTCACGATGGAGGTGACCCAGTTGGTGCAGGTCCCCGGAATCGACGTGTTGGCGTCGGGGTAGATCTCGACGAAGTTGCGTCCCGCCTCGCTGATGCGATCCGCCGGGATGATGTTGCCCGGGAAGGGCTGCCCGGTGAGCGGATCGATCGGGATGCCGGGGCAGCCGGGATCCGACTGGCTGAAGTTGCCCTGCTTCTCGAGCGCGGTCGGGACCTGCGAGCTGCGGGGCACGCCGCGCAGCTCGTCGTTCCACTCCTGTGACAGGAAGAAGTGGACCCGGTCGCGCTTGATCGGCCCGCCGAACGTATAGCCGTAGTCCTCGCGGTCGAGCGGCGCCTTCGGCTGGTCGGCCTCCTCCAGAATCGCGTTGGTCGAGTTCCACGAGTCGTTGCGCTGGAAGAAGAAGACGCTGCCGCTGAAGTCGTTGGTGCCGCCGCGGGTGACCAGGTTGACCTGGGCGCCGCCGCCGCCGCCGAATTCGGCGCCGTAGGAGTTGCGGTGGATCTTGAACTCTTCGATCGCCTCGAGCGACGGGTAGACCAGGATCGTGCGGTTCGAGCCGACGTCGTTGTTGTTGGCGCCGTCGACCGTCCACATGTTGCCGGTGGTCATGCCGCCGCTGACCGAGAGGTCGGAGCCGGTCAGGAGCCCCTTGTTCTTGGTATTGAAGCCGTCGGGGGCGCTGACGCCCGGCATCAGCAGGGTGAGCTGAAGGAAGTTCCTGCCGTTGAGCGGCAGCTCCCGGATCTGCTCGCCGTCGATCAGGCCCGAGACCTCGCCGCCGACCGTCTGGACCAGCACGGCCGAGGCGACGGTGGTGATCTCGTCGGTGATCGCACCCACTTCGAGCGTGAGGTTCACCTCGCGGACGTCCGCGACGTTGAGCGGGATGTCGGTCACCACGGCTGTGCTGAAGCCGTCCTTTTCGACCGACACCGTGTAGTTGCCGACCGGCAGATCGCCGACCGAGAAGCGGCCGACCGAGTTGCTGACGGTCTCGCGCGTGAGGCCGGTCTGTTCGTTGATGACGGTGATCTTGGCGCCGACGACGGTGCCACCGGTCTCGTCGGCGAGCCTCCCCCGGATGCTGCCTGTCTGCTGTGCGATCGCCGGCACGGCGAGGCAGGTCACTAGAAGTGCTGCCATACCTAGCTTCGCCTTCAAACGCATTGGACTCCCCTCGACTCGTTGTGGGTTAATCGATTCACCGTAGGCGATTGCGAGCCCCGTGTCAACCTCGCCGTTTTCCGGGCGGTCCGGTCGAGTCGCTCGCCCGCGGTCCCACGGTCGGACGATCCAACGGCGGAACGACCCGATGCACTGAGCTATGATCGTGCGCCATGCTTCGTCGCCCACGGCAGCCTCGCACTCTGTGGGTCGTGCTCCTCGTGCTCGCCGCCTCACCGTCCTCCGCGCAGGCCGTTGCGGCGTCGGCGCTCGCCGCCAGACCCTCCCCGCCGGCCGCGCCGTCTGCACAGCCGGAGGATCCCTATCGGGCGATGACACGCGCCATCGCCGAGGCCGAGCACAGCCTGAGGGCGGGGGAGACGCAGCTCGCCGAAAGTCGCTACCGCGAGGCCCTGTTCGAGGCGTGGATCCTGCTGGGGCGCCTGGAGGAGGAGGCCGGGGAGCTGTCGAGGGCGAGGCGCGCCTACGAGTCCGCCTCGGCCTCGACGGTCGAGGACCGGCGAGCGAACGTGGCGCTCGCCCTCGTGCTGGTGCGGCTCGGCGAGACCGACCAGGCCGAGCTCGTGCTGCGCACGCTGGTTTCGGAGGACACCGCCGACTTCGAGGCACGGCGCCTGCTGTCGCGAGCCCTGGCGGAGGGCGGCCGGCTCGACGAAGCGGTCCAGGAGCTCGAGCAGCTGCGCTACCTGACGCCCGGCGATCAGGAGAACGCGTATCTGCTGGCGACCGCCTATCTGCGCCAGGAGAGGCTCGAGGAGGCGGACGAGCTCCTGGCCGAGATCGCGGCGGCGCTGCCCACCCCCCAGACGCACATCCTGATCGGGCGCACGTACCGGGATGCCGATCTCCACGAGCGCGCCCGGCGGGCCTTCGAGACCGCCCTGCAGCTCGATCCCGGCGTCCGGCGCGCCCACTATTACCTCGGCACCGTCCACCTGCTCGCGAAGGGCGCGACCGCGCTCGCCGACGCGCGGCGCGAGCTCGAGCAGGAGCTCGAGGTCGCCCCCGAGGACGAGATGACTCGGCTCTTCCTGGGCATGGCGCTGGTCGAAGGCCGCAGCTTCGAGGACGCGATCCCCCACCTCGAGTTGGCGAGCCGGCGCGGGGACCTACGAGCGGACGCGTTGCGCTTCCTCGGGCGGGCGCTCCAGGAGACCGGGAGCACGAGCGAGGCGATCGCGGCGCTTCGCCAGGGCCTGGAGGCGGCGAGCGCCTCGCTCGCGCCATCCCGGGAGCCGACGGAGTTCGAGGCGCGCCAGATCTCGAGCCTGCACTATCAGCTCGCGCAGGCTCTGCGGAGCGTCGGCGAGGACGACGAAGCGAGCACCCACTTCGCGGAGGCGAAGCGCTACCAGGCGCGCTCGGCCGAGAGCGCGCGCGAATCCCTGGACCGATACCTGGCGAACGAGACGGCGAGCACCGACCTGGCGCCGGGCGCCTCGGCCTCGGCACCTCTGGACCGCACGCAGCTGCTCGCCCACAGGGATCGGCTCGAGACCACGCTGGCCCGCGTCTACCTCAACCTCGGCGTCCTCCAGGTACGCGAGAACGACCACCGCCGCGCCACCGAGCTGTTCGAGCAGGCCGTGCAGATCGACCCCGACCTGCCCGGTCTGCAGTACTCGCTCGCGGTCGCCCTGTTCAACAGCGGCGAGTTCGAGCGCGCCGCGGCTCCGCTCTCCCGGGCCCTCGAGGAGAGCTCCGGCGAGGGCCCCCTGGTCGAGATGCTGGCGCTCTCCTGGCTCAACTCAGGCGAGCCGGCGCGCGCTGCCGAGCTGCTCGCCGACGAGCCCGCGCGCAACTCGAGCCCGGGCCTGCAGTACGCCTACGGTCTGGCTCTCGTCCGCAGCGGCAGGGCCGCCGAGGCCAGCGTGATCTTCCAGCAGCTGCTGAGCCAGAACGCCGACTGGCCGGAGCTCGAGGTGGTGCTCGGCCAGGCCTTCGCCCAGCAGGGGGACTTCGATTCCGCGATCGCGTCCCTCCAGCGGGCGATCGCGCTCGATCCCGAGGTCGCCGAGGCCCACAGCACCCTCGCCGAGATCCACCTGCGCCGCGGCGAGCTCGCGCAGGCCGAGAACGCCCTTCGCGAGGAGCTCCGCCTGCACCCCGGCGACTCCCGCTCCGCCTACACCCTGGCCACCGTGCTCGACCTCGAGCAGAAGCCCGAGGAGGCGATGGGGGTGCTCAGATCGCTCCTCGCCGAGCAGCCCGACCTCGCCAAGGGCCGGTACCTGCTCGGCAAGATCCTGCTGGCGCGCGGCGACGCCGAGGCGGCGCGCGAGCAGCTCGAGGCCGCTGCGGGGCTGGCGCCCGACGACGCGAACACCCGCTACCAGCTCGGTCAGACCTACCAGAAGCTCGGCCGCACCGAGGACGCGCGCACCGAGTTCGAGGCCTTCCGCGAGCTGAAGCGGGCGCGCCCGGACGGAGAAGGCAGCTGAGCTCGATCCTGGCCATCGCCACCCTGTCGCTGGTCGCGTGGGCTGGCCTCGCGCCGCCCGCCACGATCGCGGCGTCCGGCTCGGCCGCGCCGACCGCACCGGTCACGGCGCCGGGCCAGCTCGCCCAGTCCTCCGACCTCGAGGCGGTGAGCGGCCTGATCAAGGCCGGCGAGCTCGCCGCCGCCGAGCGCGAGCTGCGCAGGATCCTGGCGGCGGAGGACGGCGCCGCTGCGCGCGACCTGCTCGGGCTCGTCCTGGTCCGCTCGGGCGAGGTCGCCGCGGCGGAGCGGGAGCTCCTGCGCGCCGTCGAGCTCTCGCCCGACTACTTCCCCGCCCGTCAGAACCTCGGCCGCCTCTACCTCCAGCAGCAGCGCGCCGCGGAAGCCACGAGGGAGCTGGAAGCAGCGGCCCGCCTGGGGCCGCTCGACCGCGAGCTGGCGATCCGGCTCGCGCAGCTCGAGATCGCGAGCGGCCAGACCGCGCCGGGCGAGAGCCGCCTGCGCGAGCTCGCCGACCAGCAGGGCTCGGTCCGGGCGAGGCTCGAGCTGGCGCGGTCGCTGGCGCGGCGCGGCCAGAACCAGGCCGCGCTCGAGGAGCTCGAACGGGCGCTCGAGCTCGCCCCGAGCTCGGAAGAGCTGCTCAGCGCAAGGGCCCGTGTCCTGCTCGCGCTGCGCTCCCCGGTGCCCGCGATCGAGACGCTCGAGGCGCTGACCCGGATCCACCCCACCGCCGCCGAGTACGCCTACCTGCTCGGCGTCGCGCAACTCCAGATCGCCGAGACCACGAGCGGCGTCGAGGCGCTCGAGCGCTCCCTCGAGCTCGAGCCGCGCCAGCCCCTCGCCCACATCGCGCTCGGCCTGGCCCTCAAGGAGCAGAAGAAGCTGCCCGAGGCCAAGGAGGCGCTGGTGGCGGGTCTGCAGCTCATGCCCGGCAACGTCGACGCCCTGGTCGCGCTCGCCGAGGCCGAGGAGGGGCTGGGGGAGCTCGAGGCCGCCGAGCGGCATGCCCAGCGCACCCTGGAGCTCGCCGAGGACGCCCCCGCGGCTCTCTACGTCCTGGGCAAGATCCGCATGACCCAGGGGCGTTACGAGGAGGCGCGGGACGCGCTGAGCCGGTCGGTCGAGCGGAACCCGATGCTGGCGCGCGCCCACTACCAGCTCAGCCTCGCCTACGCGCGGCTCGGCGACCGGACGAGCTCGCAGCGGCACCTCGAGCTCTACCGGCGAGCCCTCGAGCACGAGGAGGAGCGGCTCATCGAGCTGCGCTCTGCGTCCGGCTCTGCGTCCGGCTCTGCGTCCGGCTTGCCGGCCGACGCCCCCGATCGAGACGGTTCGGAGCGAAGCGGATGAGAGCGGCCGGTCAGCTCTCGGCCGGTCACTCGATCGCGCCCTCGATCGCGGCCATCGTGCTCGCGTTGGCGATCGCGGGCGTCGTCGCGATCGGCGGCGCTGCCCCGGCGAACGCCGAGGAGGCGAGGAGCCCGGGCGCCGACGTGCCCTTCCGTGACCTGGTGCGGGAGGCCGGGATCACCTTCCAGAGGCGCTCGGCTCCGGAGAAGAAGTACATCCTCGAGTCGATGAGCGGAGGCGTGGCGCTGCTCGACTTCAACAACGACGGCCTCCTCGACATCTACTTCCCGAACTCGCTGACGGTGGCGACCGCGGGCGATCCCGAGTCCGCTCCGAGCGCGCTCTACGAGAACCTCGGCGGCATGGAGTTCGTCGACGTCGCGCGAGAGGCGGGCGTCGCCTACCCCGGCTGGGGCATGGGCGCCTGCGTCGCCGACGTCGACGGCGACGGGTGGCAGGATCTCTACGTGACGACGGTCGGCCGGGATCGGCTCTACCGCAACCGGGGAGATGGGACGTTCGAGGACGCCACCGAGGCGTCGGGGATCGTCACCGACGGCTGGTCGACCGGCTGCGGCTTCGCCGACTACGACCGCGACGGCGATCTCGACCTGTTCGTCAGCCGCTACGTGAAGGTCGCCCTCGACGACCTCCCCGAGTTCGGCAAGGGCAAGTTCTGCCTGTACCGCGGCGTCGAGGTGCAGTGCGGACCGCGAGGGCTGCCGGGGTCGGGGGACTACCTCTTCCGCAACGACGGCGCCGGCCGGTTCGAGGAGGTCGGCGAGGAGGCGGGGGTGTCCGACCCCGACGAGTACTTCGGCCTGGGGATCGCGTGGATCGACGACGACCGCGACGGCTGGCCGGACCTGTTCGTCGCCAACGACGCGGGGCCCAACCACTTCTACCGCAACCAGAAGGACGGCACCTTCCAGGAGGAGGGATTCCCGCTCGGCGTGGCGGTCAGCGAGAACGGCGCCGAGCAGGGCTGCATGGGGGTGGCGATCGGCGACTACCTGAACGAGGGCCGCCTCAGCCTGTTCGTCACCAACTTCTCGGAGGAGTACAACGTCTTCTATCGCCACCAGGGCGACCATTTCGTCGACGCCTCGTTTCGCTCGGCCACTGCGCCGCCGAGCCTCCCCTACGTCGGCTGGGGGACCGCTTTCCTCGACTACGACAACGACGGCTGGCTCGATCTCGTGGTCGCCAACGGCCACGTCTATCCGCAGATGGCGGCGGCCAAGCTGGGGGCGTCGGCCGGCTACGAGCAACGCAAGCTGTTCTACCGCAACCGCCGGGACGGCACGTTCGAGGAGATCGGCGAGACCCTGGGCCCGGCATTCACCGAGCTGCGCGTCAGCCGCGGTCTCGCGCTCGGCGACCTCGACAACGACGGCCGTCTCGACCTGGTGATCACCGACCTCGACGGGCCGCCCCAGATCCTCCACAACGAGGTGGCGGCGCCAGGCAACTGGCTGCTGGTGAAGCTCCAGGGCAAGGGCAAGCTGACCGACGCGATCGGCGCGATCATCACGATGAGAGCCGGTGAGCAGACGATGAGCCGGATGGTCAACAGCGGCACCTCTTACCTGTCCCAAGGGGACATGCGCCAGCACTTCGGCCTGGGCGCGGCGGCCAGAGCCGACTCGATCGAGGTCCGCTGGCCGGACGGCACGACCAGCCAGAGAGAGAACGTCGAGGCCAACCGCATCCTCGTGATCGAGCAGGAGTAGAGGGCGAGATCATCGTGCAGCTCGAGCACCGTTCCGACCGACGCGACCCGCGTGCCGCCACGGCCGGCTTCGCGGCCCTCCTGGGGCTCCTGGCGCTGCGCGCTGCCGCGCAGGACGAAGCGGCTCCGGTCCAGGGAGAGTTCTTCGACCGCATCGGAGTCGAGATCGTCAACGTCGAGGTCTACGTCACCGACGCACAGGGCGAGCCCGTGCCGGGGCTGACCCTCGAAGACTTCGTCGCCACCGAGGACGGCAAGCCGGTGGAGCTGGTCAACTTCTACAGCACGTTCGACGATCCGTCCGAGGAGTCGGCCGATCGCCAGGCGCCCGGTCCAAGCAGCGAGCCCGCCGCTCTCGGCCGCTCGGCGGCAGAGTCCTCTGCCGGAAGCGAGGCGCCCTTACCGTGGCGCTCCGAGCAGGTCGCGGTCCCCGAGTCGCAGCGGCTGCATCTCGTGGTCTACGTCGACAACTCCAACATCCACCCGCTCAACCGCAACCGGGTCTTCGGCCGGCTGCGAACCTTCCTGCGCGATACGCTGCGCGCCGGCGACGAGGTGATGGTCGCGAGCTACGACCGCTCGCTCCACGTTCGCCAGCCGTTCACGACGAACCCACGTCTTGCCAACGAGACGCTGATCGAGCTCGAGGGGCTCTCGGGCTACGCGGTCGAGCGAGAGTCGGAGCGCCGCGACGCGCTCCAGGAGATCTACGAGACCCGGACGCTGCACACCGCGCAGTTCCGGGCCAAGCAGTTCGCCGAGAACCAGCTCCACGAGGTGGGCAACGCGCTCGACGGTCTGCGCGAGATGATCGACTCACTGGGCGGCCTGCCGGGGCGCAAGATGCTGCTCCACCTCTCCGACGGCATCCCGATGGTGCCGGGCCAGGACCTCTACCAGGCGATCCAGCAGCGCTTCGCCGACCAGTCGGCGCTCTCGGAGGCCTTCACTCGCGACATGTCGCGCGAGTACATGCAGCTCATCGCCCACGCCAACTCGAACCGCGTCAGCTTCTACACCATCGATGCCGGCGGGCTGCGTGTCCGCTCAGGGATGGGGGCCGAGAACGCGACCATCAACAACCAGATCCCGGTCAGCGTGGCGGTCGACGGGGTGCGCGCGCGCAACCTCCAGGACACTCTGAGATTGATGGCGGACCGGACCGGCGGGCAGTCGATCCTCAACACCAACGACGTCAGCGCAGGCCTCGAGCGGATGGCCCGCGACGTCGGCAACTACTACTCGATCGGCTATCGCGCGCCGACCACCGATCGCGGCCGCTACCACCGGATCGAGGTCCGCCTCGCGAATCCGCAGAAGGGCTGGGAGCTCCGTCATCGCGAGGGCTACCGCGACAAGTCGGTCGAAGCCAAGGTCGCCGATGGCGCCAGGGCCTTCCTGATCCACGGCTACCAGACGAATCCGCTCGCCGTGACCCTCGACGTCGGGAACCAGAGCGAGACCGCCGAGGGGCTGGTCGCGGTTCCGATCGAGGTGCGCATCCCGCTCGACAAGCTCGTGCTGCTGCCGCGCGGCGAGATCTACGAGGCGCGCCTGCGCATCTACTTCGGCGCCACCGACGAGGAGGGACGCGAAGCTCCGATGCAGGAGCTCCCCTTCGACCTGCGCATCCCGGCCTCGGCGATCGAGATGGCGAAGCGCGACCAAGTCTCCCGCGTGATCGACGCCACGATGCGCCCCGGTCCCCACAAGCTGGTGGTCGCGGTGCGCGACGAGATCGGCGCCGAGACGTCGGTCGTCGGGCGGCACCTGATGGTCGGCGCGCGCTGAGGCGCGCTGACGGACGGCGCCGTCGAGAACGCCGAGCTCGAGCGAGCCGCGCTCGGTCGACGGCCGGCGCGGCGGTGTCGACGATCGAGCCGGTGCCTGCGAGCCACGATCAGCGGGCTCCGTGAGCCGGCCGATACCACGGCCGCATGTCGAGTTGGCGAGACGTCCTTACCTCGATCACGCCCCGCGGGGGGCTCGCCGCGACTCCGCTCGGGCCGCCCCTTCTGCCGAACGCGCATCCCGGCTCGCGCGAACCCTCCACCAGCCGTCGAGCGACCAGCGGCCGGCGCCCGTGAGCACCAGCGTCGAGAAGGCGAGCAGGTAGGCGAGCGCCAGCTCGCGCTCGCCGAGCGGATCGCCGGCGTGGTGCACGAAGAAGGCGACCGCCATGGTGAATGCCGCCAGCCCGGCGGCGGGGCGGGTCAGCAGACCGAGCGCGACCGCCAACCCCGCGAGCTCGCCCAGCGCGGCGAGACCGAGGCTCGGCCGCGCGCCCAGGCCCAGCGGATCGGGAAAGCCGGTCGAGCCGGCGAGATAGGAGCTTGCCTTGCCCCAGCCGTGCTGGAGCGCCAGGGTCAAACCGAAGCCGAGGCGCAGGATCAGCAGGCCGGCATCGCGCGCGCGGCGTTCGAGCCGCTCACGACGTTCGGTCTCCCGACGCCGGGTCGCTCCCGTCATCGCTCTTCGTCCGGCGGCTCGGCGCCTGGCGAGAGCAGCGCCTCGACGTGCTCGGCACGTCCGATCGCCGACATGTGGGGCGCCAGGATCTCGGCGGGGCGCAGCCCCGAGCTGCGCAGCCAGCTCCCGAACGCCTCGGCCAGGTGTCGCTCCGAGGGAGGCGCAGCGCTGCCGTCGCGACCCGGCCGCACGAGATCGGCCACCCAAAGGAGACGCTCCCGCGGAAGGTGGACGGCCAGCAGCCCGACGGCGTGCGGGTTGGCCGCGACCTCGATCAGCTCGACGTCCCGCTCGGGGCCGTCGATCACGGCGCGCTCCGCGACCTCGAGCACCAGGAGCTGGGAGGGGTCCGCGAGCTCGCGCTCGGCGACCGGGCGCAGCAGCGCCAGGGTCGGCGCGCTCGCGATCACGGTCGCGCCGGCCTCGACGAAGGGCAGGAAGCCGCCGGCGTGGTCGGGGAGCCCAGGATCGTGGCGCCGCCCTCCAGCGCGTCCTCGAGGACGAGCCGCGGCAGCCGCCGCTCGAGCCGCGTCCGGGTCTCGCCGAACGACGCGGCGCGACTCCAGGCCGCGATGCCGTCGAGCCGGTGGACGAAGCGGAGCTGGTCGTCGCCCAGGTAGACGAAGCGCAGCGTCTCCTCACTGCCGTCCGGCCGGATCGCGTGAAAGTCCCACCCCAGACGATCGTTCTCGGCGTCGATCACGAAGGTCTCGCGGTAGGGCTTGCGCCCCCCTCCGGGCTCCGGGTGCAGGCCCTGGTAGCGAGCTGCCAGGTCCTGGCGCCCTTCGCCCACCAGCACCAGGTCGGAGACCGGCGCGAGCGCGGCCAGGGCGGCCGCGAGGAGAGCGCGCGCTCGCACGAGCTCGTCCGCATCCTGCTCGACGCCGGCGGCTCCGGTGGCGCTCGTCGGCGGTGTCGCGGCAGGCTGATCCGGCGGCTCGGAGATCGCGGAGAGGCTCGAGACCGTGCGCAGGAACATCGAGCCGGCGGCGATGGCTGGGGTCGCCAGGATCGGCTCGCCCATCTCGACGGTCGCCAGCACCTCGGGCTCGCGCTCGGCGCTCAGGACCGTGATCGAGCCGTTCTCGCCGGCCAGGTAGACGCGCCCGTCGCTCGCCACCGGCGAGGCGCTGTAGGTGTCGTCGAGACGCAGGCGCGACCGGCGCACGCCGCTCTCGAGGTCGTAGACGGCGAGCACACCCGTGTTGCGCACCGAGAACAACAGCCCGCGGTAGGCGAGCGGCGTCGACGTGCAGGCCCCCCCCCGACCGGTCGCCCACAGCAGCGCCCCGCTCGGCGCTTCCTCCAGCGGCACGGTGAGATCGCCCGTCGACCCCGGACGCAGCGCGAACAGCGGCCGGCCGCGGTAACCTCCCGAGAGGACGATCCGGCCCTCGGCGACCACCGGTGTCGGCGTCTTGACCTCGGCGAAGTCGGCGAAGCGCCAGCGCTCCTGGCCGGTCTCGAGATCGATGCCGCGCACGGTGCGCCCGCCGACCACGATCAGCTCGTCGCGGCGCGCCCCCCCGTCGTCGACGGTGTGGATCGTGGGCGTCGCCCACACCGGCATCTCGTCGCGTTCGACCCGCCAGAGCTGCGAGCCGTCGCCGAGACGATAGGCGGCGAGGAAGGAGCCCGCGTGGCGATCGACCTGCATGATCACGCGGTCGCGCCAGATCACGGGGGAGCTGGCGGCGCCCCAGTGAGAGCTCGGGTCCTCGAACAGTCCCGGGTCATTGACCCCGAGCTCGACGCGCCAGCGCAGCGCACCGGTCGCCGCGTCGAGCGCGAACAGCCCCTCCGATCCGAGCGCGGCGACGACCACCTCGCCGTCGGTCGCAGGGGTCGCGTTGGCCTGGCTCGCCTTGACGTGGTGAGGGACGCGAGGCACGCCGCGCGCGACCTCGGTCGTTCACACCTGCTCGTCGGTGGCGGCGTCGAAGGCGAGCACCAGCCAGCGATGGACCTGGTCGATGTCGGCCATGTCGATGCCGCCGGTGTCGCCGAGCAGCGGCTCGGGACGCTGCTCCGCCCGCTCGGGAACCGCGGTCGTCACGAACACCCGCCCGTCCCAGACCACCGCTCCGTCGCCCACCGGCTCGAGCTGTCGCACCCCGAATCGCACCGGGGCTGGTCGGCGGACGTGGTCGATCTGCGCAGCCAGCTCATCGGCGATCTCGACGGGCGTCTGCGACCGACCGTGCGCGTGCTCCTGCTGACGGTCGGCGCTCTGCTCCTGCTCGCCTGCGCCGACGCCATCTACCTGCTGGCGGCGCGCTCGGCCAGGCGCCGCCGGGAGCTCGCCGTGCGCCAGGCGCTGGGCGCCGATCGCTGGCGCCTGCTCCGGCAGATCGGGCTCGAGACGCTCCTGCCGGTGGGCGCCGCCACAGCGCTGGGAATCGGGATCGCCCACCTGGCGATCGAGCATCTCGCCGACTGGTCGATGCTGCGCGGGCTGACCCTCGACACCTCGATCGGCTCCGCCCGCGAGCTGGGCATCGACGCTGGCAGCGCCTCGGCGGTCGCGCTGCTCGCCCTCGCGCTCGGCATCGGCCTCACCCTGCTCACCGCCCGACCACCACGCGCGCTGCGGCCCGCCTCCCGATCGGCGCCGGCGGTCTCGCGACGGGGCGCGAGCCGGCTGATCCTGGTCGAGGTCTCGCTCGGCGTCCTGCTGCTGGTCGTCGCCGGTTGGCTCTTCTCGTCGCTCGCGCGACTCGCCACGCTCGAGCTGGGCTTCGACCCGCGCGGGGTGACGGTGGCCCGGATCGCTCTTCCTGGCGCCGGCGACTCGAACGCGCGGGAGCGTACGCGCAGGATCGAGGAGCTCGTCGAGCGGATCCGGGCGCTGCCCGGGATCACTTCGGCCGGCGCGACCACCCACGCCCCTCTCGATGCGCTGTCGAGCGATGCTCGAGTCTGGGCGCGGGCGCCGACCGTGCCTCAGGACCCCGAGGACCTGCTGTTCGTCGCCGATCGCGCCGTGACCCCGGGATACCTCGAGACGCTGCGCGTGCGGCTGGTCGAGGGACGCCTGCTCGACGCGCGCGATCACGCCGAGGCGGAGCCGGTCGCCGTGATCTCGCGAGACCTCGCCGAGCGGCTGTGGCCCAACCGCTCCGCCCTCGGTCGCCGGCTCCGGCGCGGCGGGCCTGACTCCGAGGCGCCCTGGCGCACCGTGGTCGGCGTGGTCGAGCCGGTCAAGGAGGACCGCGGCGCCTTCCGTCGCGATCGGCCGGCCTGGTACGTGCCGTACGCGCAGCATGCGCCGGATCGTCCCGTGGCTCTCGCCCTGCGCGCACCGGGTGCCACGGCGCGCCGGCTCGCCGCGCTGCGCGCCGCGGTCGCCGAGCTCGAGCCCGAGCTGCCGGTCTACGGCGCCGGAGCGCTCGACGATCAGGTCGGCGAGCTGTTCGCGGGCGAGCGCATCGCGGGCCTGCTGGTCGGCCTGTTCGCGCTCACCGCGTTGATCCTCCAGGCCGGCGGCACCTTCGCGCTGGTCTGGCACACGGCGATGCTCCGGCGGCGCGAGCTGGGCGTTCGCCTGGCGCTCGGCGCCACCTCCCGCCGGCTCCTCGTGGAAGCCTGCTGGTGGCCGCTGCGCGCCACCCTCGCCGGCCTCGTCGCGGGCTCACTCGCCGCACTCGCGGTCGGTCGCAGCCTCGAGGCACTGCTCGCCGAGGTGCGCCTGCTCGACGCCCGCGTGCTCGCGATCGTGACGCTGCTGACCGCCGGCGTCGGGCTGGCGGCGGCGTGGATTCCGGCGCGCGCCGCCCAGCGAGACGATCCGGTGTCGAGCCTGCGAGCGGAGTGAGACCGCCGCCGCCCGGCGCAGCCGTCCCAGCGATGGCGGCCGATCGCCGGCCTCATCGCCGCATCATCCGGCGAACGACCGCCACCGCCTTCAGGGCGACGTCCCGTTGCCGCCCTGCGCCAGCAGGCGGTCGAGCTCTTCGGGCTGGACCGGCTTCACCAGATGGTGATCGCAGCCGGCCTCTCTCGACCGAGCCCGATCCCGCCGGCTGCCGTAGCCGCTGAGCGCGACCAGCAGCGGTCGGTCCGCCCGGAAGCGCCGGTGGATCTCGCGAGCGACCTCGAGCCCGTCCATGCCGGGGAGCCCGATGTCGAGCAGCACCACCTCGGGAGGCGCGCGCCGCACCGCCTCGAGCGCGGCCGGACCGTCGTGGGCCACCGCGACGCGGTGCCCGGAGTGCCTCAGGAACGCCGCCATCGTCTCGGCCACGTCCGGGTCGTCCTCGACCAGCAGCACCCGACGCCCGGAGCGGGCTCCCCCGCCATTGCTCGCGTCGGGGGCTTCCTCATCTGCGTTGCCCTCCGTCGAAGCGGCTCCCGCGTCCGGGAAGCGCACGATCACCTCGGTTCCCTTCCCCAGTCCCTCGCTCGTCGCCTCGATCTCGCCGCCGTGCATCCGCACCAGCCTCTGCACCAGGGTGAGGCCGATGCCGAGCCCCCCTTCCCGCCGGTCGCGGGTGCGATCGGCCTGCACGAAGAGGTCGAAGATCGAGGGCAGGAGATCGGGCTCGATGCCGATGCCCTCGTCGCGAATGCTGACCACGACCTGGCCGGTCTCCTCGTCGGAGCTCACCGTGACGTCGATCCTCCCCTCCGGTGGGCTGAACTTGGCAGCGTTGGTCAGGAGGTTGCCGAACACCTGCACCAGACGATCGAGGTCGCCGAGAACACGCATCGGCTCGTCGGGCAGCGTCAGGCTCAACCGGTGGCGCCTCTCGCGCAGGAGCGCATCGGTGGCGTGGACCGCCTGCCGCACCGCCTCCTGCACGATGACCGGTGAGAAGTCGAGGTTGATCTTCCCGCGGGTGACGCGCGACACGTCGAGCAGGTCGTCGAGCAGGCGAGCCATCAGCTTCGCCTGGCGGTTGGCGGCTGCGCTCACGTCGACCAGCCGCGGATCGTCCGGAAGCACCGTCTGGACCACCGCCAGCGCGTTGGTGATCGCCGAGAGCGGATTGCGCAGCTCGTGCGCGAGCATCGCCAGATACTCGTCCTTGCGCCGCGCCTCCCGCTCGAGCTGCTCGCGGGCTCGACCGCTCTCCTGCCACAGCTCGTAATAGCGGCTCGCGTGGTCCAGGGCGATCGCGGCCTGGTCGGCGAGGGCGCCGAGCAGGAAGTGCTCCTCCGGGTCGGGCTGCCGATCACTTCCCCGCCGGTTGACTGCCAGCACGCCCCGGATCCGCTCCTTCTGGATCACGGGCATGGCGAAGAATGTGTCGCCGGGCTCGGACCCGAGCAGCTCGCGCAGCGCGCCCTGGATCCTCTCGTCGAAAGACGCCGAGAAGCCAGCAGCCCGTTCCCCGTCGATTCCCCGATGTGCCGCGACCTCGGCGCACCCCTCCTCGTTGCACAGCAGGAGCGCGCAGGTCTCGGCGCCGAGCAGCTCGGCGCAGCGCTCGACCACCAGCCGCAGCACCTCCTCGTAGTCGAGCGAAGCGGCGATCGCCCGGTTGATCGCGAGCAGCTCGTGCAGACGGCGATCGGTCAAAGTCTCTCTCCGACGAAGACGCCCTCGGTGCTCAGCCGCAGGGCCTGCCGGCGCCCGACGTGGGAGCTGCCGCGGGTCTTGACGATCCTGATCGAGCGGATCAGCTCCTGGCCCAGGTCCATCGTCAGCAGGACGACGTTGTCGCTCATGTTCGAGGCGTCGCGTCCGAGCCGATCAGAGCCGGTCGCATCGTGCGCCGGCGACGCCTTCAGGATCAACAGCGTGGTGATCCCCCGCCGGGCGACCTCCTGGGTCAGGACGTACAGATACTCGGTGAACCGCCGGGGGTCGAGCGCCGACTTCTCGAGGTCGCCGAGCGCGTCGATCACCAGTCGGCGCACGCCGTTGTTCTCGAAACGCCGGTACATCTCGCGGACGATGGTGTCGATCTGCAGCTCGACCGGCGCCCGGTAGAGCAGGTCGAGCCGATCGGGACCGAGCAGCGACTCGGGATCCCACCCCAGGCTCCTGATCGAGCGCTCGAGCTGGATCGGGCTCTCCTGGAAGTTGACCAGCAGGCCCGGCTCCCCGTCGATCACGCCCTGGCGCAGGAAGTGCAGTCCGACCATCGTCTTGCCGGCGCCCGAGGGCCCGGCGATCAGGCTCGTGGTGCCGCGCAGCCAGCCCGACTCGATCATGGAATCGAGCCCGCCGATCCCGGTCTGGACACGCTCCGCAACCGGGTCGTAGGCGCTCGGCGCGGCGGGAGCCACCAGGCGAGGGAAGGTCCGCAGCCCGTTCGCCGTGATCTCGAAGACGTGCTCGCCACCGAGGAAGTCGCTGCCGCGCAGCTTGATGACCTTGAGCAGGCGCTCGTCGCGGGTTCCGCGCTGGTGCCTCTGCAGCGAGACGATGCCGTCCGCGACCGCGAACTCCGGCAGCGCCGTCACGGACTCCGGGGAGTACTCGCCGATCCACAATCCCAGGGTGTCGTAGGCGCTCAGCAGCCGCGCCAGCTCGAACACCAGGACGCGCCAGGCGCGGGCGTCGGGAAACAGCTCGCCCACCGCCTTGAACGAGTCGATGACGATGACGCCGGGGCGGTACTGCTGAATCAGCCCGGTGAGGTGCGCCAGCAACGCATCGGCATCCTCGCTGAGCACCTCGGCGAGGCTCTCGTAGACGATCTCGTTCCCGATCCTGCCGAGATCCGCGAACGCGAACTCCTGCAGGTAGTTGACGATCTTGGCCAGCGGCTCGGAGAGGGTCGTGAGGTAGAGCGCCGGCCGATCGCCCGCGTTGGCGAACACCATCTGCTCGGCGAGCACCGTCTTGCCGCTGCCGGGACCGCCCATCACGATGACGTTCGCATTGCGCGGGAACCCGCCGCCGAGCACCCGGTCGAGGTCGGGGTCCCCCGAGGTCAACCGCTTCACGGTGGGTGCTCCACGGAGGATCGTCGCGAGTCGAGCAGCCGTCGCACCGAATCGATCAGGAGGGCGTCGTTCAGGGGCTTGGCCAGGAAGGCGTCGGCGCCGGCCTCGAGAGCGCGCTCCTCGGCGGCCAGCATCGAGAGCACGAGCACGATCGTGTGGGCCGTGGCCGGATCCGACTTCAGCTCCCGACAGACGCTCAATCCATCCTTGCGGGGCACGAGGATCTCGGTCAGCACGATCTGCGGCTTCAGCTTCTTTGCGAGCTCGAGCCCAATTTCTCCGTCGTCGGCGAACTCCACGTGGAATCCCGCCTGCTCGAGGAAGAAGCGCTCCAGAGCGCGCACGTGGGGGTCGCGCTCGACGACCAGGATCAGCGCGCTCCTCTCGGCGGCCGGCTTGGGGGCGCTCAAATCACGCTCTCCGGCTCTGGTCGACGGTGTCGGTCCGGCGCATCAGGGCACGGAGTCTATTCACAGGCGACCGAGCCGAGGCCCGACGCCACCGTCGAGATCCGGCGCGACGCGCCGAAGACCCGCCTCCGCAGAGCCTGCGTCGGCTTCGAGGGGCGCCTGCGCGAAGCGTCACTCGCACCGGCCGCGAGCGCGACGGACCCGGGCGTCGAGGCTTCGAGGTGGCCGCTCACGGCACCGCCTCGTGGAGCTCCACGGTGGTGGAGACGAACGAGGAGACTCGGCTGGCGTCGTCGCGAACGCCGACAGCGACGACGTGGAGGCCCGGGGGCAGCACCAGGTCCATCGACAGCACCACCGCCTCCTGATCCGAAGGCGTCTTCCAGTGGAGGCGATAGGCGCGGTGGTCGAAGATCCCCTTCTGGTCGACGGCGTTTCGAGTCGACACCTGCACGCTGAGCTGGGCGACGACCTCCCCTTCGCGCGGCAGGAACGTCACCTGCTCGGCCGGGACCAGGACGCGGAGAGGGACCGTCATCATCTTCTTCTGGGGAGCCGGCTCGACCTCGCCCGCGCCGAGACGAACGCCGAGGGGGTTGTCGACCAGGCCGAGGTAGACGGCGCCCTGCAGGCGCTCTGTCATCTGGACGTCGGCGCTCTTGTCCCGGTACCCGCGCCGATGGCGGACCTCCAGGTCGCCTCCGCCCCTCACCCGGACCTCGAGCTCGTGATCGCCGCGATCGCCGCCGTGGGTGGGCTCGTAAGCCAGCGAGTAGTAGCTCGACATCTCCCGAGCCATGGCCGAGAGCTCGGCGTCGAACTCGTTGCGATTGAAGATCGCCCGGCCGCCGGTCTCGGCGGCCAGGGTCGACATCCCCTCACGCTCGCTGAGGCGCTTCGCGGTGTCGAACGAGATCGAGCCGCGGTAGCCTCCGCCGCCCGCCTGCTCGGCGCTGCTCAGGAAACCCGACGACAGGCCCTCGGTCTGCAGCGCGTAGATCGTCACCCGGTTGGCGTTGGCGTGGCGCGTGAGCCGGCGATAGGCCTGGCTCAGCTCGTCGGAGAGCAGGAACATCGAAGTCTGCTGCTGGATCGGGCAGAGGTCGTTGATGTAGTCCATGAGGTCGGTCCCGGGCGCCCTCTCGAGGGCATCGCTGACGAAGAGCAGGGTCTTCACCCCGGGGATGCCAGTGAGGAAGCTCGCCGCGCTGGCCAGATGGTCGAGGGTCACTTCGATCCGGTCGCGGGCCTCCTCCGCGTAGACCTCCACCCGTGGGACAGCGCGCGGCAGGAAGATGTCGCACGCCGCATCGGGGCTGTCACCCTGCGCGACCGACAGCGCCCACTGCCACAGGTCCTGCAGCTCCCGGATCGCGAGCCGTTTCTCGCTCGCCATGAGGCCGCCACGAGGGAGGGACTCCGAGAGGCGCTCGAGGGCATCCTCCAGCTCCAGCCAAGTGGAGCCGAACGTGGCCTCGGTCTTGAGGCTCTGGTCCTGGCTGAGGATCAGCACCCGCTCGGGCGGAACCTCCTCCGAGGCCAGGAACTCGCCGAGGTCCGCGATCGCCCGGCGGCGGCTGTCGGGCTTGAGGTGCTGCTCGTCGAAGTAGATCACCAGGTGGTTGGGCTCGACGGTCGGCGCGGCGGGGGGGGCCGGCGCGTCCGCCTCGGGCTCGGCGAGTGAGCGTTCGAGGCTGCTCAGGACTGGCTTCTCCTCCTGCACCTCGGCGAAGTAGGAGATCTCCACCGGCTCGCCGTCCTCCAGCACCTCGAAGTCGTCGGCGGTCAGGCCGCGGACCGGCCGGCCGCGTCCGTCGGTGACCCAGACCTCGACGTTGACCAGCTGCACGTCGATGACGTCGACGAACTGGAGATCCGGGGGGAGCCCCTCCTGCGCGGTCTGCTGGCGGCTCGCCTGGCTCGGGCTCGGCTCCTCCTGGGGAATGCCCGCCGCCGCCATCAGCAGGGCGATCGCCAGGCTCAGCCAGGATGCCGTCTCGATCGTTCTTCTCATGTCGCCTCCATTCGAGCGCTGTCGCACGACCTCGCCGCGGTCCAACTCAGAGTACACCGGCCTCTCACTCGCTGTCGTAGTAGCCGCCGCGCACCCCCACGTCGACTCGGGGCTCGTCGACCCGCACCTCGACCTGATGCCAGGCGCCGTCGTTCTCGTTCCGGGTCGGGTAGTAGCCGAGCACGTACTGATCGCCCAGCTCGGCGAGCAGCTCGCGAAACGCCGTCGAGGCATCCTCGATCCGCTCGATGACGTATTCGCGGCCACCGTTCGAGCGCACTGTCTCCCGCAGGCCCTCGATCTCCCGCCGCTGCTGCGCGTCGTCGCGCCAGACCGAGGCAAGCGGTCGATCGAGCTCGGCCCCGAAGGTCGGCCGGATCCAGTAGATGACGCTCTGGACGCGACCGGCCTTCCACTCGACGTCGGCCATCCGCAGCACGCTGTCGACGTCGAGCCCGTCGCTCAGCAACACGATCACCCGCCGCCCGGGCCGCGCGCCGAGCTCGCTCAGGGCGAAGTAGAGATGGTCGTTGATCGCGGTGCTGCCGCTCGGGGTGACCCGGTCCACGACCTCGGCGACGACGGCGGGATCGCCGGTGAAGGTGGTCGCGGCGAGCAGCCGATCGGAGAACACGATCACCTTGGCCTCGTCGAGCTCCCCCATCTCCTCGACGAAGGCCCGCGCCCCCGACAGCGCGGCGGCGAGACCCTCCCCCTCCATGCTGAGGCTGGCGTCGATCAGGAGGACCGCGGTGAGCGGAACGTCGCCTCGCTCGAAGGTCACGAGCACCTGAGGCTCGCGGTCGTCGAGCACCCGGAACCGGTCCGCGTCGAGGTCGAGCACGCGCTCGCCGTCGCGCGAGACGGTGACGTAGAGCTGCTGCAGCTCGAGGTCGACCTCCTCGTCGATGGTGATCGCACCGGTGGTCCGGGTCACCGTCGCCCGTGCGCCGCTCGCGCCGGTGACGGTCACCAGGATCACGTGGGAGACGTTCTCCTGTCCCACGTCGACGACGGTGCGGTACGGCGCCTCCCTCAGCGTCGCCACGAGCACGCCGTCGAGCTCGACCTCGACCTCGGCGACCCGCTCGGCGGAGTCGACCTCGATCCACACTTCGACCGGTCCGAACACCGGCTCGCCCTCGCGCGGCGTGCGCACGTGGACGTCGGCCGCCTGCGCCGCTTCGACCACGGGAACCCCGAGCACGAAAACGGCCAGCACGAGAACGGCACTGAGGGGAATGGCACGGAGGAGAATGGGATGGAGGAGAACCCCGAGGAGTGGTCGAAGAACCACGGCGCGAGAGCCTCCCCTGCCGGTGTGCGGAGCCTGAAGGCTGCGCCAGGTCATCTCGACCCCCCGCCGGCGCTCGCCGAGAGCGCCTGGCTCAGAAGCGGCAGGCGCGCCGTGGCATAGCGCAGCAGCACGTCGCGGGAACGGCTGTCGCGCTCCGAGCCCGGGACCCGGTAGCGCAGCCTCGGCGAAGCTCGCTCGGCGGCCTCCGGCAGCCGCAGCACGACCGCGCGAGCGGCGTCGCGCCGGCCGGCTCGATCGAGCGCGTAAGCGAGCTCGAGGTAGAGCCTCTGCACCCGCGGCAGGCGACCGACTCCCTCGCGCAGCAGCCGCACCGCCTCCTCGTGCTCCTGCTGGCGCAGCAGGAAGTGACCGAGCTCCTGGTAGGCCACGGCCAGCACCCACTCGGTGGCGCCGTCCCGGATCAGCCGGCGCAGGATCTCGGCGGCGTCTTGATGTCGATTCGCACGCGCGAGGCTCATCGCCTGGCGCAGCCTCCCCTCGTCGGAGCGCGGCTGCAGCTCGAGCAGGCGCTCCAGCATGGTCAGCGCTTCCCGCTCGAAGCCGTGGCTCTCGAACTGGAAGGCGAGCTCGAGCAGGGCCTCGGGGTTGGCAGGATCGAGCGCGATCGCCTCGCGCAGGACGACGAGCGCCGAAAAGCGCTGCTGCGCCCGCTCGAGAGCCCGCGCCATCTCGACCAGCGAGAGCGCCGCCATGCTGCTCGCCAGCCCGGACTCGGCCTCCTCGGCGTAAACCTGGGCGAGAGCCCGGATCCGGCTGCGAGTCGCCTCGAGCAGGAACGGGTCGGCGCCGTCCGCCTCCTGATAGTGATCCTGCACCTCCAGGTGGAGCACCAGCAGCGGCAGCAGGCACTCGGCGTGATGCTCGAGGAGCTCGCGGGTCACCCGGTTCTGGGCCGCGTCCAGCCGCTTGACGGCGCGGCGGTTCCCGTCGAGCTCGTCGAGGACCCGAGACTGCAGCGCGAGGAGGCTCTCGAGCGCCTCCTCGCGCCGGCCCAGGGCCAGGCGTCCGAGGGCTTCGCGGTAGGCCGAGGCGATCGCGGCGACCTCGCCCGCGCCCTCCTCGCCCGTTGCGTCGGCGTCGGCCTGGGTGTCCCGTGCCGCGGGCTCGACGGCACGGGAGCCCAGAGCCGTCCACGGCAGGGGCCGATCGCTCCGGCCGGGCGGCGCCAGGAAGAACGGCAGCGACACGGTGGCCCGTCCCGCGGGGGTCGTTGCCGAGATCTCGAGCCGGTGGATTCCCGGCGAGAGACCAGCGCTCTCGCCGAGCGCGGGGAGCTCGATGCTGGCAGGTACGACGTCGTGGCCCTCGTGAGAGGAGACATCCTGAGAGGCGTCGTCAGAGCCCTCGCCGGGATCCTCGAAACGCACCGCGACGCGCCCTGCGGGACGGCCCTCCAGATCCGCAACGCGTGCCTCGAGCCGAGCGCCGGCGAGATGACACCCTCGCACCGCGAACGCCTGCGACCGCCCCGCCGAGAGCACCGGCAGCGCCACCGACAGGCTCTCCTGCCGCCAGCCGGAGCGGGGGCCTTCGCTGGGGCCTTCGCTGGGGCCAACCAGCAGCCACGTGTCGCCGGCGTCCGCGAATCGCGGCGGCGCCAGGAACGGCGGAATGCCCGCCGCCGACACGCTCTCTCCCGACCGGCCCGCGCTCCCTCCGCCCGCGTCCGGCCCGTCCCCCTCCGATCCTGCCGCGTTCGATCCGCCGGCGCTCCGCGAACCCGGCACCTCGAGACCCAGGACGCGCAGCGCGAAGTGCTGCGACGACGGCTCCCGCACCAGCACCCTGAGCTGGTACTCGCCGGCAAGCAGCTCGAGGCGCGCAACGAGCTTCGCGCCGCCGCCCGGCAGCGAGGCGGTCAGCTCCCCGACCCCGAGTCGCACCCACTCAGCGAGGCTCGCCGCGATCTCGCCGCCGCGGGTCATCGCGTAGGCGTAGAGCTCGAGCCGGATCGACTCGGGAAGCTCGGACCCGTCGCGCGAGGCGACCGCCTCGAGCAGGCTCTGCGCCTCGAGCTCGACCCAGAAGGTGACCGTCCGCGGCCCGCCGTCCGCGGCGGCGCAGTCGGGGACCGCCAGCGCGGCGACCCGGAGCGCTCCGCTGTCGGCCCCGCCCAGCAGCAGCGCCGCCACGTCGCCGCGCGGGCCGTTCAGGGGCCGCATTTCGTGCGACCGGATCTCGTGCGGCCGCGCCTGGACCTGTTCGTGACGCGGCTGCGCACCCTCGACCTGCGCGCCCTCGACCTGCGCGCCCTCGACCTGCGTGATCGCGGCCGCTCGCGGGGCCGCGAGCGCCGCGAGCGGAACGAGCGCCGCGAACAGCGCCACGAGACCGGCGGCGGCAGGCGATGTCTGGGCGACCCGGCGCGCGCGCGCGGCCACGAACCGCTCTCGAGCTGCCCCTCTCGCTGGTCGCCCAGCTCGTCCGCTCAATCGTCGTCCCCGCGGCCGATGTCGACCCCCACCGTCGAGGAGGTGAAGCCGTAGTCGTCGTGCACCCCGATCGCGATCGCGCCGCCGCCCGCCTGGAGCGTCATCTCGGTGGCGTAGTCGACGGTCTGCGTGAGCGCCCAGGCGAGGTCCCGATGAACCACCTCGAGGGGCATGCGGACCAGCACCGGATCGGAGACGCGACCTCGGTCGTCGCGGGCGATGAGCTGGATCGAGAGCTTGCCGCGGTGGACCCTCGCGTCGGGGAGCAGCACCAGGTTCGCCATCGGCACCCTGATCTCGAGAGGCACGGTCGCCCGGCCGCCCTTCCTCGCCTGCTTCGCCTTGCCGACCTCGACCCGGACGTCGAGCGGGTTGTCCTCGACGCCGAGGGTGAGAGTCGAGAGCGTGCGATCGGCCATCCTCTGCTCGGCCGACTTGTCGCGGTACTCGGTCGGATGCCGCAGCCTGACCCCGGGTCGGCGGGCTCGCACCTCGAGCCGGTGCAGCTCGCCGTCTCCCTGGTGGGGCGACGGGAAGGCGAGCGAGTAGTAGGCGCCGAGGTCGCGGGTGAGGTCCCCGAAGAACCCCTCGAGCGCCGCCGAGCCGATCGCGCTCGACCCCACGGCGCCGCGACCGCCGGTGCGCTGCGACAGCCACTGCAGCCCGTCCCCGGCCGCCGACGAAGGCGTCACCATCGGCACGCCGCTCTGCGTCGGCGCCCCGCGACCCGCGGCGCCGGCCAGATCGACCCCGCCGCCCGCACCGACCGGGTAGAACGCCACGCGGCTCGTGGTGGCGTCGGCGATCAGCTCCTCGAGCTGCCCCGTCGCATCGAGCGCGGAGGGTCCTCTCGGCGAGGCCCCCAGCCTCGAACCGTGCTCGACCCCGTACTCCTCCCACCACATCCGCCACAGGAGCTCGGCCGGGCGCACCGGGAGCTGATCGGCCACGTAGATCAGCGCCTTGCGGCCAGGCAGCCCCGCCAGCGAGTCGAGGAACCGGTGCAGCGCGCCCAGGCTGCCGGTCACGTCGGCGTGCATCCGTTCGGTGATGCTGCGCGCCTCCTGGTAGGCCGACTGGGCGTCGAGCTCGGAAGTGCGCATCGAGGGCTCGGGCTGATCCGGCCCCGTCTGGCGGCTCTCGACCGCCTTGGGGGCCAGGCCCCAGAGGTCGATCGTGGTCCGGATCTCGGCGGTGTAGCCGGGGGGCGCCAGGTCTCCGAGCCGATCGAAGGCGGCGAGCACCTGTCGCCGGTCGTCGGTGAAGTCCTGCACGATCCTGACGTCCTCCCGGGACTTGGTTGCGACCAGGATCCTGGCGCCGCCGTCGATCAGGGGCTCGAGCTGCGCCGCCAGCGCCTCGAACACCTGCACGCGGCTGATCGGGGAGAGGAAGAGCTGATCGACCAGGACGATGACGCTGGCCGGCTCGGAGCGGCCGGCTGACTCCGGCTCCGACGCCTCCGCTCCGGCGTTCCCGGCCCGGGTCCAGGCCGCCGCCGTCTCGGCCGCCGCCGTCTCGGCGGCTGCCTTCTCGATCGCAACGTCGCCGGCCTCGGCCTCGTCGCCGAAGCTCTCGCCATCCCCCGGCCGCTGCCCAGCGACCCAGGTGAGGCTGGTGACCTCGACCGGCTCGCCGTCCACCAGGACCTCGAGGTCGTCGATCGTCAGGTCGGTCACCGGCTCGCCGTCGCGGGTCGCGAAGACCTCGACGCTCACCAGGCTGACCTCGACCGAGTCGATGAAGATGCCGTGGCGCCGGATCTCCTCGTCCTCCTGGCCGCGGGCGCTCGCCGAGGTCGCTGAGGCCGCCGAGAGCTGGGCGAGGAGCGCGATCGCGACCGCCGCGAAGCCCCGCGCGCCTCCGGGCGGGCGCGACGGGCGCCCGGAGGACCGGTGCGAGCCGTCGGGTCGCGGAAGCGGGCGACGCCTCACGACGAAGCCCTTCCCGGAGCGCCGGCGGCGAGCAGCCCGCGCACGCGCTCGATCTCGGCCGCGAACTGCTCGCGAGGCGCCGATTCGGCGAACAGCTCGAGCAGCGGGCGAGCCCGCTGCTGCTGGCCGGCGCTCCACTGGCGACCCGCGATCGCGAGCAGCTTGGCGTGCTCGCGGGGATCGAGGGCGACCGCTTTGCGCCAGTGGGCGAGGGCCTCCTCGATCCGCCCGTCCTCGGTGTCGAGGACGGCGAGCGCGGTGAGGGCGCGCACGGTGTTTCGATCGAGCGCCAGCGCCCGCTCGAATGCCGCCCGCGCCTCCCGCCGCGCGCCCGCCATCAGCAGGTGGGTGCCCTCGTAGACGGCCACCATCGGATTGTCGGGCTCGAGCCTTCGCGCCTTCTCGATCGCGGCCATCGCCTCGCCGGGGCTGCCGCTTCGAGCGAGCGCCAGGCTGCGCATGAACAGCACGTCGAGGTCGGGGCGTTGGCGCGCCGCGTGCGCGGCGCTGAGCTCCACCGCCTCGCGCGCGCGGCCGGCCCGGGTCAGGTAGGAGAGCAGGCTCGCCAGCGCGCCGGCATCGTCCGGCTGGAGCTCGAAGGCGCGTCGCATCGCCATGATGGCGGCCTCCAGGTCACCGAGGTCGTGCTCGATCTGGGCCAGCGTCATCAGCGCCACGCGCATCCCGGGACGCCGGCCGACCAGGTCGCGACACCGCGAGCGCGCCGCCTCGAGCCGGCCCGCGGAGTACAGCCCCGTGATCTCGCGCAGCTCGGCGTCGAGGCCGATCAGCCGCTTCGGGTCGTCCTCCTCGGTGTAGCTCTCCTTGGCCTCGGCGTCGGCAACCAGGTAGCCGAGGCTCTCGAGCCGCTTGCGCGTCTCCTCGTCCTCGCCGGCCCGCTCCATTCCCGGGTCGGCGGTGAGCGCCGTCTCGAGCACTCCGTCGAGTATCGAATCGAGCTCGCGCAAGCGCTCCGGCTCGCTCGCCGCCAGGTTGCGCTCCTCACCGGGATCGCTCTCGAGATCGTAGAGCTCGGGGATCGGCAGGCGGATCGCCTTCCAGCCCTCGTGCACCACCCCGAGAAGCGGCGCCCAGCCGCGGTTGAGCTGGCCCGACAGCGCTTCGAAGTAGGTGGTGGTCGGGGAATCGGGCGACATCCCGGCGGCGAGACCGGCCAGGGACCGGCCCGACAGCCCGCTCGCTAGAGCGGCCGGGATCGGCTCCCCGAGCAGGTCGAGGACCGTCGGCAGGAGGTCGATCAGCCGCGCCGGCACGTCGACCACGCGGGGCGCGAGCAGGCGCGGCTGGTAGAGGATCAGGGGCACCCGCAAGGTGCTCTCGTAGGCGAAGATGCCGTGGGTAGCCTCGCCGTGCTCGCCGAGCGCCTCGCCGTGATCGGAGGTGACGACGACCAGCGCGTCGCCATCCTCCGCCGCCGCCAAAATCGGCCCCAGCAGCGGCTCGAGCGCCGCGTCGGCGGCGGCCACTTCGCCGAGATAGGGATCGCGGGCGAGGCTTTGGTCGAACGGTGGAGGCGGCTGGTAGGGGTAGTGCGGCTCGTAGAGGTGGACCCAGGCGAACGAGGGGGGACCGGCGGAAGCCCTCTCGCCCTCCGCCAGCCAGCGGGCGGCGAGCGCCACGGTCTCGGCGCCCGCTCTCTCCTGCTCCAGCAGCGCCGGCCGGGTCCCGGCATCGACGAAGCCGTCCTCGTAGACGTCGAAGCCCCGATCGAGCCCGAACCGCGACGCGAGCGGGAAGGCGCTGACGAAGGCGCCGGTGCGGTAGCCCCGTTCTCCCAGGATCGAGGCCAGGGTCGCCTGGTCTTCGGAGAAGCGGTAGCCGGCGTTGTCGCGGACGCCGTGCTCGTGGGGCAGCCGCCCCGACAGGATCGTCGCGTGGGAAGGCAGGGTCACGACGTTGTGAGCCCGCGCCCGCTCGAAGCGGACGCCGCCATGCGCCAGCCGATCGAGCAGCGGCGTGGCGCTCCGCGCGTTGCCGTAGGCGCCGAGCGCGTCGGCGCGCAAGGTGTCGATGGTGATCAGCAGGACGTCGAGCCCCGGCTCGCGACGGACGCTCGGCGCCGTGGTCTCCTGGCTGCTAGAGGACGGCATCGTGGCCTCGCCGCCACCCAGGCTGTCGGCCGGGTCACACCCCGTCGCCAGAACAGCCGCGACCGCGGCGAAGGCGATCGCCGCGACCCGGCGCATCGGCCGACTCCTTCGCACAGAGCAGCAAGCGAACGAGCGCATCCGCCGGAGCGAGCGGGCAGCCAATGGGGGTCCTAGCACGGGCTGCTAGAGGGGCGCTTCCACGGGGGCGCGGCTCTCAACGCGCGTCTCGAGGAGGTCCATGCCGAAGCACGCAGCGCCCTCCTCGGCGCCGGTGGCGAGGTGACGGAAGGCGCCGAACAGCTCGCGCCCCATCCCCTCCTGGTCGCCGCGCTCGGGCAGCGCGGTCGGCTCGCGGCTCCGCCAATCCTCCTCCGACACGTCGAGATCGAGGACGCCGCGCTCGGGGTCGAGCACGACGAGGTCGCCGTCGCGCACGCGCGCGAGCGGACCGCCGACCGCCGCCTCCGGGGTGACGTGGATCGCCGAGGGCACCTTGCCGGAGGCGCCAGAGAGACGCCCATCCGTGACCAGGGCGACACGGTGTCCGCGGTCCTGGAGCACTCCCAGGAACGACATCAGCTTGTGGAGCTCCGGCATGCCGTTCGCACGCGGCCCCTGGAAGCGCACCACGGCGACCACGTCGCGGTCGAGCTCGCCGGCGCGAAACGCGCGGGTCAGCTCGTCCTGGCGCTCGAAGATCCGCGCCGGCGCCTCGACCCGCCGCAGCTCCGGCTTCACCGCCGAGACCTTGGCGATCGCGCGCCCGAGCCGGCCGGTGACCAGGCGGAGGCCGCCGTTGGGCTGGAAGGGATCGGCCGCTCCGCGCAGGATCTCGGGATCACGGCTCACCGCCTGCTCCTCCCCCCACACCAGGCCGCCGTCCGTCAGCTCGAGCTGCCGGCGGTAGGCGCCGAGCCCGCCGGGCCCGGCGACCGTCCGCACGTCCGCGTGGAGCAGGCCTGCGTCGAGCAGCTCGCCGATGACGAAGGCGAGGCCTCCGGCATGGTGGAAGTGGTTCACGTCGGCCGAGCCGTTGGGGTAGACCCGGGCGACCAGAGGCACCACCCCCGAGAGCTCGTCGAAGTCGCTCCAGTCGAGCACCAGCCCGGCGGCCCGGGCGATCGCGATCAGGTGGATCGTGTGGTTGGTCGAGCCGCCGGTCGCCAGCAGGCCAACCAGCGCGTTGACGACCGCGCGCTCGTCGACCACCTCGCCGATCGGCGTGTACTCTTCGCCGCCCGCGACCAGCTCGACGACCCGTTGCGCGGCGGCCCGGGTGAGCGCGTCGCGAAGCGGCGTGCCGGGGTTGACGAAAGAGGCGCCGGGCAGGTGCAGCCCCATCAGCTCCATGAACATCTGATTGCTGTTCGCGGTGCCGTAGAAGGTGCAGGTGCCGGGCGAGTGATAGGCGCCGAGCTCGGCGGCGAGGAGCTCCTCGCGTCCGACCTTGCCCTCGGCGTGGAGCTGGCGCACGCGCGCCTTCTCCCGGTTCGACAGTCCCGATCTCATCGGCCCCGCCGGCACGAAGATCACGGGCAGGTGGCCGAAGGAGAGCGCGCCGATCAAGAGTCCCGGGACGATCTTGTCGCACACCCCCAGGCAGAGCGCGGCGTCGAACATGCCGTGGGACAGCGCGACGGCGGTGCTCATCGCGATCACGTCGCGGCTGAACAGCGACAGCTCCATCCCCTCGTGCCCCTGGGTGATGCCGTCGCACATCGCGGGCACGCCTCCCGCGAACTGCGCCGTGGCGCCGGCCTCGTGCACCGCTTCGCGGATCAGCGCCGGAAAGGTCTCGAAGGGCTGGTGCGCCGACAGCATGTCGTTGTAGGCCGAGACGATCGCGACGTTGCGCACCGCTTCGTCCTGGAGTGAGTTCTTGTCCCCCAGCGAGCAGGCTGCGAGGCCGTGGGCGAGGTTCGAGCAGCCCAGGGCGAAGCGCTGGGGCCCCCGTTGGGCGGCCGCACGGATGCGCTCGAGATAGCGCTGCCGGGACCTCTCGCTGCGCGAACGGATCCTCTCGGTGACGCGGGCGACGGTGGGCTCGAGTGCGGGCATGCCGGGTAGTGTATCGTTCGGCACGACGCAGCATCGCCCGAACTGAATCGTTTAACCCGGACTCCCCCGGGTCGACACTCGACCTTTTCTCGGACCCCCTCAGGATGGACCCTTCGTTCGCGGATCCTCGCGACACGCCACTTCGCCGGCTCCTGCTCCGCTCACCGGTGCTCCCGGTGCTCACCGTGCCCGACGCCGAGGCGGCGCCGGACCTCGCGCGCGCCCTGCACGAGGGCGGGATCCCGGTCGTCGAGGTCACGCTGCGGACCGCGGCGGCCCTCGACGCGATCCGGCGGATCGCGGCCGAGGTTCCCGAGGTCGTGGTCGGCGCTGGAACCGTGACCCGTGCCGACGACCTGGCGAGGGCGCGCGACGCGGGAGCGCGGTTCGCCGTCAGCCCCGGTCTCACGCCGGGCCTCGCCGGCGCCGCCTCACGAAACGAGATCCCCCTCCTCCCCGGCGTCGCCACGGCGTCCGAGGCGATGGCCGCCCGCGATCTGGGCTTCGCGATCCTCAAACTCTTCCCCGCCGAGGCGATCGGCGGTCGCGAGCTCCTGCGCGCGCTCGCGGGACCGCTCCCCGAGCTCGAGTTCTGCCCGACCGGCGGTGTGGGACCCGAGAACTTCCGAGCGTACCTCGAGCTCCCCAACGTGATCAGCGTCGGCGGCTCGTGGGTGGCGCCGCGCGCCGCCGTCGAGGCCCGCGACTGGTCGCGAATCCGCGATCTCGCCAGAGAGGCGGCGTCGTGACGACGCCGAAGACACAGCAGTCCGACGTTGCCTTCGACATGGTGGTGGTCGGCGGCACTGGCGACCTGGCGCTGCGCAAGCTGCTGCCGGCGCTCTACACCCTCGACAACTACGGTCGCATCTCGAAATCGGGGCGCATCATCGCAGTCGCCCGCTGGTCCGGCGACCGCCAGGCGTACCTCCGCTCGTTCGGCGAGCGGGCGCGCCAGCACATCGCTCCCGGGGAGCTGTCCGACGAGGCGTGGTCACGGTTCGCCGAGCGCCTCCACTACCTCGAGATGTCGGCGATCGACCCCGGCGCCTACGGCGAGCTCGCCGCGCTGCTCGCCGGGCACGAGGACCGCGTCCGCATCTTCTACCTCGCCACCTCGCCGGCTCTCTACGGTGACGTCTGCCGGGCGATCGCGGCCGCCGGCCTGGTCACCGAGACCTCGCGCATCGTCCTCGAGAAGCCGATCGGCCACGACCTCGCCTCGGCGCAAGAGGTCAACGCCGCGGTCGGCGCGGTCTTCGCGGAGACCCAGATCTACCGCATCGACCACTACCTGGGGAAGGAGACGGTCCAGAACCTGATGGCACTGCGCTTCGGCAACGCGCTGTTCGAGCCGATGTGGTGCGCCCAGCACATCGACCACGTGCAGATCACGGTCGCCGAGAGCCTGGGGGTCGAGGGACGCGGCGAGTACTACGACACCACCGGCGCGCTGCGCGACATGGTCCAGAACCACCTGCTCCAGCTCCTCTGCCTGACCGCGATGGAGCCGCCCGCGCGCCTCGATCAGCACGCGATCCGCCAGGAGAAGATCAAGGTGCTGCAGGCGCTGCGACCGATCACCCATCGCGAGGTGACGACCAACACCGTGTCGGGTCAGTACCGGGCGGGCGCCATCCGCGACCAGCCCGTGATCGGCTACGTCGATGAGCCGGAGGTCGCGGCGGACTCGACGACCGAGACCTTCGTCGCGCTCAAGGCCGACATCGACAACTGGCGGTGGGCGGGCACCCCCTTCTACCTGCGCACCGGCAAGCGCATGGGGCATCCGGTCTCGGAGATCGTGCTCCAATTCCGCCGGGTGCCACACCTGCTGTTCCAAGACCTCGGGGAGGCGCTGCAGCCGAACCGGCTGATCTTCCGCCTCCAGCCCGACGAGTGCATCAAGCTGATGCTGATGGCCAAGGCGCCGGGCTCGGGGATCCTCCTGCGCCGCGAGTTCCTGAACCTGAGCCTCACCGATCGCCCTGGGGAGCGCAGCCTCGCCGCCTACGAGCGCCTCCTGCTCGACGTCATCCGCGGCATCACGACCCTGTTCATGCACCGCGACGAGGTCGAGGCGGCCTGGGCCTGGATCGAGCCGATCCTCGACGGCTGGAGCAACCGCCACGTACGCCCGCGCCTCTACGGCGCCGGCACCTGGGGCCCCACCGAGTCGGTCGCGCTGATCGTCAAGGACGATCGGCAGTGGTACGAGCACGTGGTGTGACGGCATGACCAACGAGCGCCACTTCGACGATCGCGAAGGGCTCGCCGAGAGCCTGGCGGCAGCGGTGGCGCGGTCGCTGGAGCAGGTGCTGACCGAGCGCGAGAGGGCGAGCCTGGTGGTGTCGGGCGGCACCACGCCCCTCCCCTTCTTCAAGGCGTTGCGCGACCGTGAGCTGCCCTGGGCACGGGTCGTCGTGACCCTGGCCGACGACCGCTGGGTGCCGGCCGATCATCCGCGCAGCAACGAAGGACTGGTCCGCCGCGAGCTGCTGGTCGGTCCGGCCGCCGCGGCGAGCTTCGTCGGTCTGGTGAGGAACCACGGGACGCACGCAACGCCCGAGGAGGGGGTGGCGGCCTGTGAGGACGCATTGCGCGAGGTGCAGCGGCCGTTCGACGTCGTGGTGCTCGGGATGGGAACCGACGGACACACCGCTTCGTTGTTCCCGTCGGCGGCACAGACCGCGGGCGCGCGCGCCGACGACGCGCCCGGCCTCGGCTCGCCAGGCCGCGCGACCTGCGTCGCCGTGCATCCCGGAGGCGAGCTCGAGCCGCGCATCTCGCTCACGCTCCCGGCCCTGGTCGACTGTCGTCGACTGTACCTGCACTTCACGGGCGAGGAGAAGTGGCGCGTCTACCGGGACGCAATCGGCGGCCGCGAGAGCCTTCCGGTCGGCGAGGTGATGCGTCGCGTCGGACCGAGGGGCGCCGTCTACTGGGCTCCGTGACCGGCTGGTGGTCGCTGCTGGCTGGTCACTCATCGGCCTCCGCCGCGCTGGCCGCCGGCGCGCACGTCAGGCCAGGAGCCGATGGACGGGGACCGCCCACACCCTGGCCGCCGGATCGAGGCATTCGATCCGATCTCCCGTGTACGCCACGATCCCCGCCGCCCAACGAGGACCGAGACTCTCTGCCAGCCGGCGTAGCGGCGCGTGATCGCGCGCCGCGACCCGCCGGCTCTGCTTGATCTCCACGCCGAGCACGACTCCCTCGCCCTCGATCAGCAGGTCGACCTCGAATCCGGAATGCGTGCGATAGAAGGAGAGGTCGACCGGCAGCGCCATCGTCGACACCCACTTCGCGAGCTCGGCCACGACCAGCGTCTCGAACTGCTCGCCGTCGACGGGCCCCCACCGGCGCGTACCGTGGCGCAGCAGGCCGAGGTCGGTCCAGTAGAGCTTGGGAGTTTTGATCACCCGACTGCTGAGGTTCGAGTGGTAGGGCGGCAGCAGAACTGCCTGGTAGGTAAGCCGGAGGTACTCGAGGTAGCGCCGGGCCGTGGTGGCCGCGATACCGGCGTCCCGGGCCAGCTGGGAGTAGTTCAGCAGGCGGCCGGTTCGCAGCATGGCGAGCCGCTGGAGGGCTCGAAACGGGAGCAGATCGGCGAGCGTTGCGAGGTCGGTGAGGTCGCGCTCTAGGTAGGTCTGCTGGTAGGCGGCGAGCCATTCTCGCCGCTCCTCGTCGTCGAGCGGCAGGAGCGCCGGCATGCCCCCCCAGCTCGCGAGGTGATCGATCGCGGCTCGCGCCGCTTCGTCCTGCTCGCCGAGGAGGAGCGGCGAGCACGCCGCGAGCCGGCGCGCCGCCGCCGCAAGATCACGCAGCAGCTCGTCCAGTAGCGGTGGATCCGTGGAGCCTCGCACAGCCTCGGCGAGCTCGGCGGCGGTCAGCGGCCAGAGCTCGTAGACGAAGGCGCGACCGGCCAGCGTCTCGCGCACCCGGTCGAGGAGAAGGATGCGCGATGAGCCCAGCAGCACCGTGAAGTCAAGCGTCCCCTCGTCGTACGAGTACTTGACCTTCTCGAAGACGGACGGCTCCTTCTGCGCTTCGTCGATCACGGCGGCGCCGATCTCCTCCGCCCATCTGGCGGTGCGGACGCTCCGCACGACCTCGCGCAGCTCGATGCTGTCGAGGTTCAGGTAGCGGAGCGCTCCGTAGACCCCGCGAGCGAGCGTCGTCTTGCCGGTCTGCCGAGCACCGGTCATCACCACTAGGCGGCGCTGTTCGAGGGTCGGGAGTCGCTCGGTCAGAACGCGCTGAACCTGCCGATCGCTCCTCATGATGGTCAGATTACCTCAAAGATCGACCTCTACATGGTTGAATTTATTCCCTCGCGACCCAGTGCCTCCTGCCCACGGTCGCCTCTCGTCGATCAGCGAGACGTGCTCGTCAGGGTCCGACCGCGATCGGATCGCCCGCGGTCGCCACGATCAACCGGCCGGTTCCCCGCTCGAACAACGCCAACCGCGAGCGGCCCGCCCTGACCGGGATGCCGACGCTGCGGCCTTCGATCGTGACCGTGCGCACCGTATCCGCCGCGGTCTCGTTGACCACGACCACCAGGCTCGCGCGCGGCGCGCGCAGCACCCGTGCCGCGACGTGGCCGTCGCCGGGATGGGTCTCGACGCCGGCGGCTTCGAGCGCGGCGCCGAGCAGGGCGGCGAGCGGCTCGTCCTCGCGCGCGAATTCGAGCGGCAGCGGCTCGTGCCAGACGTTGCCCGCGGGCGCTTCGGGCCCATCGGGCTCGTCGGCCCCTTCGAGCGCCCCGAGCTCGGCGCGCTCGCTCCGGCGCAGGGACTCGCGCAGGTTGAGATCGAAGGTCGCCCAGCCCTCCTCGCCCCAGCGCGTCGTCTCGCGAAAGGCGACCGGCCGTCCCTCGTCGACGATCCCCAGCTCCTCGAGCGCCGGCGGCGTCGCGCCGTAGGGATCGCCGAGGACGGCGCCGGTGACCAGGACCTTCGTTCCGGCGCGCGACGCCGCCAGCAGCGCCTGCGCCGCGGAGTCCTCGAGCACCACCGGCCCCGCCGCCACGATCAGACGGGCATGCGCGAGACGCTCCGGCGTCAGGCGCAGATCGGAGAGCCCCGTCGGCACGACGCCGAAGCGCTCGGCCAGCACCCGGATCAGGCGCTTGACGCCGTCGGCGCCGCCAGGATGGCCCAGGAACAGGCGCGAGTGCGGGATGACCACGATCACCGGGTCGGGCTCGAAGTCGTCGAGGTGGGGAGCCGCGGCATCGAAGAACGCCGCGAGCTCGGGGATCACCCGCAGCTCCGGCTTGGCGGTGCCGGCGGGGCGGAAGAAGCCGATCACCGACTCGTTGTCGATCGGCTGGTAGGGATTGATGTTCCAGGCCCACTCGATGACGCCGCCCGCGCGCGCGGCGAAGGCGTACGCGAACTTGGCCTCGAGCACGCGGGCGGCGAGCTCGGGGGAGCGCCACGGCCGGCCGTCGAGGTCCTCGAGCCGCATCAGGCCGGTCTCCTGGAACAGGTTCGGCTTCTCGGGGACCTTGGTGAGGACTCCCGTGGCGAGCAGGTCGTCGTTCTGCCACCAGGGATGCACCCCGGTGTAGTCGACGGCCTCGGCGTGGAGCTGCTGGGCGGGGCGGGTGAAGGTTCCCCCCTCGTCCTGGCCCAGGGTCACCAGCACGTCGCCCCCCGCGGCGCGCAGATCGGCGCGCAGGCGCGCCGCCCAGCCGGCGACCGCCTCGTGGCTGAAGATCACGAAGTCGCGCATCTTGCGCGGGCGACGGCGATCGCGGATCGCGCCCTGGTAGAGCTCCCAGTGCTCGGGCTGTCGCATGGGGTCCATCGACGGGTCCTGCCAGCGGTCGCGCAGCAGCGCGAGGTCGACGGTCCGGCCGCCGGCGACCTCGGCTCCGGTTCCATCGCCTCCAGAACCATGATGCTCGACGATCCACTCCTGCCACGCGCGCGTCTCCCAGGGATCGCCGATCGGCCGGTTCGACCACAGCCCCTCCGGCGGCGCGTAGGACGGCTCGTTGATCAGGTCCCAGTGCACCCAGCCGACGCCGCGGTAGCGGCGCGCCACGAGCGTCAGGAAGTCCCTCTGCCCCTCGAGCGCGCGCGGGTCGAGGTAGGGGTTGTCGCCCCCGAAGGCAGGCGGCAGGAAGGCGAAGAAGGTGAAGTTCACCACGATGCCGTGGCGGGCCGCGGTCTGGATCCAGGCGTCGAGCGCGCGCAGGAAGCCCTCGTCGATCGCGCCCGGGTCGAGCATGGCGCGCGACCAGGCCGTCCACAGCCCGGTGCGCACGAAGTTGATGCCGAGCTCCGCCATCTGCGCGAAGTCCCGGTCCCAGGTCGCGGGATCGGGCTCGAACAGGAACTTGCGGTGGACGTCGGAGGCCATGTAGGTCGTCCCGACGATCGGGAAGACCGCGCCGTCGCGGCGCAGCCAGTCGCGCGACACCGTCACCTTCGGCCCTGAGGCGAGGAGCGCCGCGTCGCGCACCCAGAACCCGGTGGCCGCCCGGCTCGGCGAGATCACCCCCTCCTCGACGCTCACTTCGACGCGGTAGAGCCCGGGTGAGAGCGGCGCGGCGGCACGCACCTCGGCAACGCCGTGCCGCGACTCAGGCTGGCCGTCGAGGACGGCCTCGCCGCGAAACACCTCGACCCCGGCGTCGTCGCGCACGGTGACCGTCGCGCGCTCGGGGATCGTGTCGGCGACGGCAACGACGGGGCGGCGCTGGGCGATGAGGATCAGCGGGACCTCGCCCGGCTCGACCGAAGCGTGGACCGGGCGCGCCTCGAGCTGGCTCGCCCCCGCGAGCGCGCGCTCGACCGCGGCCCGGATCACGGAACCGGAAAGCGGCGCGTCGGTGGGCACCAGGACCCAGCGCGCGCCGGCGGCGGCGCCGCGCAGGTGGTCGATCTCGAGCGCCGGGCAGGCGACGGGCAGCCCGCGCCCGTCGACCAGGTGGACGAGCGGGCGCAGGACCGCGTCGCGGTATCCCTCCGAGCCATGCTCGCCTTCGAGATTCTTGCGGGTCGCGAGACGGACGGTGAGCGCCCAGACCGTGGCGTCCTCGGGCACGGCGAGCGCCGAGAACGACTCGTCGAGAGCCTTCGCCTCGGCCGCCTGAGGCGTCCCTTCCGGCTCCTCCGAACCGATCGGCGACGCCGCCGTCCACGGCTCCGCCGGACCGATCAGCAGATCGTGCGCGAAGGTGGGCTGCCGCACGCCGAGCCGGTACTCCGCGACGCTGCCGCCGAGCACCGGCTGGTGGAAGGGCGCGCCGCCCAGCACCACCAGCCCGCCCCCGCCCCCGAGGAAGGCGCGGATCGCCGGCCACGCGTCGAGCGGGAACGCGCTGCCGTGCGGCAGGATGAGCACGTCGTAGCGCGCCAGCCGCAGCCGCTCGGCCAACTCGCCCACCGACTCGATGCGCTCCACCGGCAGACCGCGCAGCGCGTCGCCGAGGGTGGCGCGATCGAGCTCGGTCCCATCGACCGTGGGGAAACCTGGGGGCGCGAACAGCACCGCGCGCGCAGCGCGCGCCGGATCGCGGCGGTCGAGCTCGACCTCGACGTCGACCTGCGCGTGGATCGTCGCCCGACTTCCGAGAACCGCGAGGACCGCGAAGACCGCCGCGACACAGCGCCGCGGGTGCAGCCGCGGGAGCCTCGCCCCGCGCGGGATCATCCGCCGGCGCCCGGAGGCTGCGCCGAGAAGTGACGGTGAAGGGCCGCGGTGACGACGGTCGCGACCAGGAAGATCGTGGCCGGCACGATGATGCCGATCCACGACCACTGGCGGCGCGTCGACTCGGCGGGCGGGGCGTCGGCGAGGCTCGAGCCAGGAGGCGCCGGCGCCTCGACCTCGATTTCGACCTGCTCGGGCTGCTCGAGCTCGATCGGACCGACTCCCGTCTCCACCGCCGCGCCGGCCAGGCGCGAGACGACCAGCACTCCGCCCGCCACCGCCAGCACCGCCACCGCCACCACCGCCCAGGCGGTCGTGGTCATCACCCGCTCCGCCTTGACGATCCGCTTGCGGTAGTTCACGTAGGCCAGGAACAGGCCGAGCACGCTGACCCCGTAGGCCATCGCCATGCCCAGGATCTTGCCCATCGCCTCGTCGATCACGGGTGGTTCTCCCATCGCGTCCGGCGCTGGACGTCCGCCAGAAGGCCCGCTTGCGTCCCCTCGAACGCCTCCGACATCGCCTTCATCTTGGGATCGATCACGCGGAACATCAACCATCCGCACGCGACCGCGCCCACCAGGCAGAAGGCGCCCCACACCTTGAACAGCAGGAGCCCCGCGATCCCGACCGCCACGAACAGATAGCAGAACGACGAGAGCACCGCCGCGATGACGTCGTGCCGGCTCCAGCCGTCGGCCTCGCGCGGGTTCCATTCGCGCGCGAGCAGCGGGCGGCGCGGGTACTCGCTGTCGTCCTCGACCAGCCCGCGCCGCACCGCCTCCCGCTTCACGGGCCCCCACAGGCCGGCGGGCCGCGCGGCGACGTAGTACTGGACCAGATGGTCCATGTCGTCGGGCTTGGTCAGGAAGCACACCGGCACGTAGACGAGAGAGACCAGGATCGCGAGCAGCCAGAAGTTGACCCAGTCGGGCAAGGCCGGCAGCACCCCCAGCGCGGGCAGCACGAACACCACCAGCCAGCTCATCAACAGGTTGGCGATCCAGCTCGACAGGTACGCCCACGAGTTGAACCGCCACCACATGACCTGGAGGATCGACGGCAGCCAGATCCCGGCGGCCTGCAGCCAGAGCGCGAAGATCAGCCACGCGGTGATCGACTCCATCGACAGCCCGAGCACGAAGCTGCCGATCAGGAGCAGGAGCGTGTTGATGCGCCCGACCCGCACCAGCTTCTGCTCGTCGGCCTCCGGGTTCACGTAGTGGTGGTAGAGGTCGCGCGTGGCGTAGAGCGCGCCGAGGTTCAGGTGGGTCGAGATCGTCGACAGGTGGATGGCGATGATCGCGGCGAAGAACATGCCGATCAGGCCGGCCGGCAGATAGGTGAAGCCCATCCAGAACCAGCCGAACTCGTACTCGGTCGACGACTCGATGCGCGGGAAGAGCACGAAGAAGCCGAGGATCGAGGCCGCCCAGAACGAGTTGCGGAAGATCGCCGCGAGCCCGCCGGCCCAGATCGAGTACGCCGCGTCGCGCACGGTGCGCGCGCTCTGGATCCGCTGCGCCTCCGGGTACCAGTCGATGAAGTTGCCCATCCCCAGGCCGCCGAGCAGCGCCATGAGCAGCAGCGTGATCAGGTCGAGGGCGTAGAACTGCGACCCGTCGAGCCCCCAGAAGGCGTCGAAGTGGAAGGGGTTCGTGCGCCAGGACTCGCCGAGCTCGGCCAGCCGGTCGACGATGCCGGTCGGTCCGCCGGCCTCCCAGATCCCCCACAGCGAGACCAGCGTGATCACCGCGAAGCTGATCAGGCCCTGCTGGAAGTCGGCCATCACCACGCCCCAGTAGCCGGCGCTCAGCACGTAGACCGCGCACACGGTCGTGAACAGGGTCACCCCCACCCAGTTGGGCCAGCCGAACAGGTAGACGCAGACCTTCCCCATCGCCGCCGACACCCAGGCGAGCACGAACATGTTCATGAAGGTCTGCCACCCGGCGAGCCATCCGCGCAGCAGCTCCGCCCCCAGGCCCGAGAACCGGAGGTTCTGCCACTCCGCCTGGCTCATCGCCATCGAGCGGCGGAAGATGCGCGTCGAGTAGAAGGGGGAGACCGCGCACCAGGCGCTGAAGAACGGGTACCAGATCCCGCGCATCCCCCACTGGTAGATGGTGCCCGTGATCCACATCGGCGTGTCGGTCGCCGTGTGGGTGGCGTAGACCGACGTCGCCGGCAGCCACCAGGGGAGCCCGCGCCCGGCGAGGAAGAAGTCGGCCTCGCTGCGCTTGCCGAGCCGGTAGAAGATGACGCCGCACAGCACCATCAGCCCGATGAACAGGCCGACCCAGACCCAGTCCAACAGGACCAGGGAGACGAGGCTCTGTGGTGGATTCACTGGGCGACAGGATACAGGAGAAACGATTTAGTTCGCCACCTCGGCGTTCCGCCTCTCGGTTCCTGGCGGCAGGGATGGCGGCAGATCTCGCCCACGCTCCGCCGACGCGGACGGACAGGAGAACCGTGACGGCCTGGTCGGACACCCGGACCCCTCTTCCCTTTCCGCGCAGAGAGCTCCCCGGAATCGACTCGGCGCCCACCCGGTTGTTCCACTCCGAGCCCCGAGGACTCCATGTCCGAGCCTCTCCACACCGAGCCAGGTGCCTACCGCGTACGCTCGCCCGCCCAGCCGCCGCGGCGGCGATCGCTGCCGTTATGGCGTCGGCGGCGACCGGGGTCGTCTCGCTCGCAGCGGGCGGCACGCTCGACGACTACGCGACGATGCGCGAGCTCCGCTTCGCGCCCGTCGCCCGCGGAGACTCCCGGCTGCTCGGAGTCGAGATCGCGGTCGACGACGCGCGTCTGCTCCTCGACGAGGGCTCGATCTCGGTGCTCGAGCCGATCGCCGACGGCTCGCACACCGGGCTGGTGTTCGAGGGGAGGGGACGGCTGCTCCTTGCGGTCCCCGACTCCCGGGAGCTGGCCCAGCTCCGGCGCTTCGCCGCCCATCCGGAGCTCGAGGGGATGTACCTCCGCTTCGACCGGGCGGTGGTGCGCGCGACGCCCGACTTCCTGCCCGCGACGCTGACCGCCCACGGTCCGTGGACAGAGAGCCCGCTCGCACGACAACGCCGGCGCGAGTGGCGCGACCTCGAGCGCTTCGACGTCGACGCCCGTCTGGTGGCAGCTCTGGAGAACCCGGTCGACCGCTATCTGCGCGCCGACCTCCGCAGCGACCGTTTCGGCTGGGTGACGTTGATCTACGACGAGCTGCGCGCCGAGGAGATCGAGGTGCGCAGGCCCTACCCCCGCCGTCGCTTCGTCGAGAGCTGGCTGAGCCTCGACCGTACGAGCGAGCGCGACGCCCGCGGCCGGCCGACCTCGATCCGGATCGATCCCCTGCTCGAGCTGCGCAGGCTCGATGCGCGGATCTCCCTCACCGGGCGCGGGACCCGCCCCACCAGGCTGCGCGGCGACAACCCGGGCGGCGGTGCCGCGCCGGGCACCGAACCGACCGCGGCGCGGCTCACCACCTGCGCCACGTTCCGGGCGAAGACGGGTCCGCTTCGCGCGCTGCCCCTCACTCTCGACGGTCGCGCCGAGGTCTTGCGCACGACGCGGGAGGGCCGCGAGCTCGACTTCGTCCGCCGCCTGCTGCGCGAGCGCACCAGCCGCAGCGGTCGCCGCTGGAACGACCTCCGGTAGTGCTGCTGTCCGAGCCGCTGCTCGAGGGCGAGGAGACCGAGCTCTGCTTCGAGTACGCGCTGCAGGTCTACGGCCACGTCTACCAGCGCACCTGGTACCCGACCCCCCGCAACCGCGGCGCCGATGACCGCTACCCGACGCGCATCGCGCTCGAGCACTCCCGTTGGGTGTCGACTCTGGCGACCGGCCGACAGGTCGTCGAAAGGGACCTGGGAGCGGGGGTGCGCGAGACCGTCTGGGAGTCGGAGCGCCCGGTCGACGGCGCGTTGTTCGCGTATGCCCTCACCGCGGGGCAGGCGGGCTACTCCTTCGACGGCGTCCCGAGGTGGTGGCGTTCGGCTCGTTGCGGGGCTACCTCTCGGTGGGCAAGCTGGAGCTGCTCGCCGCGTGGGCGGTCAACTCGGTGAACTTCTACCAGCTCACCTTCGGCGCCCCGATGGACCTGGAGCGCCTCGCTCTGGCCGCCGTCGACGGCGGCGGCGGCCAGGCGGCGGACGGCGTGCTGCTCGTCCCCGCCACCCTCGCCGACGCGCTACCGCCGGGGGTGCCGGCGGGCGCCAGCCGCGAGCTGTTGGTGGCCCACGAGGTGGCCCACCAGTGGTGGGGTCACCGCTATGCCGGTGAGCGCGATCGCTGGCTCTCCGAGTCGCTGGCCGAGTACTCGGCGATGATGTTCATCGAGGCGTCGCTGCCGCGCGGCAGGAACCTGATGGAGAGGACGCTGGCGGACTACGCCGACGAGGTCGCCGGCCGGGCCTCGTTCGGGTCCGGCAACCGGATCGGCCGAGCCCTGGCGATCGACCTGGCGCGCGACCGGATCGGGCCGATTTCCCTCGGCCGGCGGGCCAACACCTACGACGCTCCGCGCGCCTCCTCGACCCTGCTCTACAAGAAGGGCGCGCTCGTCCTCCACACCCTGCGCTCGATCCTGCACGCCTCGACCGGCACCGCCGAGACCTTCGTGGAGCTCCTTCGCGAGCTCGCCGACAGGTTTCGCGGCAAGCCGCTCTCCACTGCCGACTTCGAGCGCCTGCTCACCGAAATCTCGCCCGGCGACTGGCGCTGGTTCTTCGACCAGTGGATCGACGGCACCGAGCTGCCCGAGATCGAGTGGAGCGGGAAGCTCCTGCCCGCCGAAGGGGGCGGCATGCGGGTCCGGGTCACGGCGACACAGCGCGGCGTCAGCGCCGGCTTCCGATCGCTGCTGCCGATCGAGGTGGTCAACGCGGAAGGGGAGGTGCGCTATGCGATCGCCGATCTCGATGTTCCCGAAAAGAGCTTCGAGATCGAGGTCGACGACGACCTTCGCGAGCTCGCGGTGGCGAAACGACTGCGCGTGCTCGGCGTCGACTGAGCTCGGAGCGAGCTAACGCGGCTCCGAGCGCACAGCCGTGGGAGTCGCCTCTCCCACGGTCGTGGGCAGTGATGCCGGTGGTGCGATTCTGCTGATTGCGCCCGGACTGCTCCTCTACCGGACGGCGAGCTCGAAGAACCAGAGGCCGGAGGGGTCCTCGTCACGCTGGAGGCGGACCGAGACCCCCAGGCACGGCGACTCCGCCCAGCCTTCGCGGCTTCCGACGGGCTCGTACAGCGACCCCGTGAGGCGGTGGATCTCGAGGACGGGCTCGACACCCCTCGCATCGGCGTGCCAGAGCTCCGGCACCCCGGCAGCGGCGTACAGAGCGGGCAGCCGATCCCGGTCCTTTCGAACCGAAGCGTCGCTCAGCACCTCGACCGCGAGGTCGGGAGCACCTTCGATCGGCGAACCTGCCCGGCCCCTTGCCGGCTCGCGGAACGTAACGCGTCGCCGCAGCCTTGGAGGCGGGGTGCGAGCGACTCCTCACCGAGGACCTCCAGCACGGCCAGCGCATCGAGCGCTTGATGATCGAGGATCCGTTCGTCGCGGCGTGATGCGTGCGTGCGTCTGGCGGCGTCGGAGCATTCGCCTGTTTTTTGTGGAGATGGCCTCACGCGGCGGCGGTCGTTCCTGGCCGAGAATGCGTTAGAGATCGAGGACTCCGCCCGACCATTCGCTCGAGACATGACGCGCCGCCCCTCCTACACCGACTACCCGCGCACGATCCTCTGGCTGATCCCGGGCGGATCGGTCGAGCTCGACGGCGGGACGTTCGAGATCGAGCCCTTCTACCTGAGCAAGTGGCCGATCACCAACGAGCAGCTCCGCGCGTTCGACGCCGCCTACCAGCCCGCGGCGGTCTCGCCCGGGCCGCGCGACGTCGCGGTGGGCGTCGACTGGGATCAGGCGCACGCCTACTGCGAGTGGTACGCCGAGGTCGCGCGAAAGCCGATGCGGCTGCCGAGCGAGGTCGAGTGGCTCCACGCCTGCCGGGGTGGCAACGGGAGCCGCGACGAGGAGGCCGCGCTCGCGCGGTCGCCCGGTGAGACCGGCGGCCTCCACGGCATCGGCGGGCTCGACCCGCGGCTCGCCCGGGACTTCGGGCGGATCAATGGCTTCGGACTGCACGGGATGACGGGTGGCGTCTGGGAGTGGATGGCGGCGCCGGGCAGCGGGAGCGAGCCCGAAGGCGGCGGCTCGAGCCACCGCGTGCTGCGAGGCGGATCGTTCCGGATCGATCCGAGCGAGCTGAGCTGCGCTCTTCGCCGCGAGGTCGAGAGGACCCACCGCGCCGATGACGTCGGGTTCCGCGTCGCCAAGAGCCTGCGCTAGCCCGGGAGAATTCGCAGGCTCATTCTCCGGCCCATCCCCACCTAAAGAGCCTACTCGCCTGTCCGAGTCCTCGGACAGCCACCTAGCCTCCGATCTGCTTGGGCGCGCTGCGCGCGCTATAGCAGATCCCCGGCCAGCTATTTCTCGCGGCTCCAAGCGCCTCCGGCGCGTCGCCGCGGACAGCCGTAGAACCGGATCCCGAATACCTGGACAGGGCTCCTCGCCACCGCATGTTCGGGTAACTGCTCCGGGTGACCCCTCATGTCCCGCCCCTGACATCGGCCGATCGGAGCGTCGGCCGACCAGGGGGTCGGCCGCTACGGAAGAACCGACCGCACGACGACGACCACGGACCTCCTCTGACGGTTCGGGGCGCCGCGGCTCCTGCCGAGCGAAGGCGTCGTAACTCTCGCGAGCGTGTCACCGTAGTGTCGAGCGCACAGGCGAGACTCTCGGGAGGAAGCGATGCTCCAGATCCGCGACCTGGTGAAGATCTACCCCGGCCCGGTCGCGGCGCTGCAGGGCGTCGACCTCGAGATCCCGCTCGGGATGTACGGGCTGCTCGGCCCCAACGGCGCAGGCAAAACGACCCTGATGCGCATCCTGGCGGGGCTGCTCGAGCCGACCTCGGGCGAGGTGCTGCTCGACGGGGAGGACGTGCTCGCGCACCCGGAGCGCGTCTGGTCGCGCCTCGGGTACCTGCCCCAGTCGTTCGGCTTCTACCCGAACCTGACCGGGCGCGAGATGCTGCTCCACCTGCTCCGGCTCAAGGGCGTCTCGTCGCAGGGAGCTTCCGACGCGCGCAGCCTCGGCAGGCTCGCCGACGAGCTGCTCGAGCGGGTCAATATGACCTTTGCCGCCAAGCGCAAGGTCAAGGGCTACTCGGGCGGCATGCGCCAGCGCCTGGGGATCGCGCAGGCGATCGCGGGCGACCCGCGTCTGATCATCGTCGACGAGCCGACGGCGGGGCTCGATCCCGAGGAGCGGCTGCGCTTCTACCGGCTGCTCGCCGAGCTGGCCGAGGAGCGCACCGTGCTGCTCTCGACCCACATCGTCGAGGACGTCGCCGTGCTCTGCCCGCGCTTCGCCGTGATCCGTCACGGCAAGCTGATCGCGACGACCACCCCGAGCGCGGCGCGCCGGGAGCTCGAGGGCAGGATCTACGAAGGCCTCGCCGACATGCTCCAGCTCGCCGAGTTGCGCGCCACGCGGCGGATCACCCAAGCGCACCTGGTCGAGGGCCGCAACCTCGTGCGCGTCTACCAGCCCGACGGTGATCCGCCGCCGGGCTTCCGCCCTGCGCAGCCGACCCTCGAGGATGCCTACCTGCTGCTGATGCAGGGCGCGGCCGGCCGCACCGGGGAGTCGGCGGCGCAGACCGCGGCCTCGGCGGACTCGGCCGACTCGTCGGCCACCGATGCCTCGTCGGACGCCGGAGCGTCGGCGGACGACAGAGCGTCGGCGGACGACAGAGCGTCGGCGGACGCCGGAGCGTCCGCGGTCGAGCCGCGGACCGAGCTCGGCATCGGCTCGGAGGACGAGCCGTGAGGCGGCTCCTCACCGTCGCCCGCTGCGAGCTGCGCGCGCAGCTCCGCCGTCCGATGCTCTGGATCCTGCTGCTGATCGTCGGGCTGCTCACGGTCGGCCTCTCCACCGGCAACGTGACCGTTTCCTCGGGCGACTCCTCGGTGGGAGGCGACAAGGCGTGGCTCAACTCGGAGTTCGCGGTTACCCAGGTGGTGACGATCCTGTGCTTCCTGTTCTTCGCCTTCTTCTCGACGATCGCCGCCGGCATGACCGTGATCGAGGACGAGGAGACCGGCATCGGCGAGATCCTGCACGCGACGCCGCTGCGAGCGCGCGAGTACGTCTGGGGCAAGTTCCTGGGCGTGCTCGGGGCGCTCACCGTGATCCTCGCCCTGCAGATGCTGGTGAGCATGCTGGCCCTCCAGCTCATGCCGGTCGACGACGCCGAGGAGGTGCGGGGTCCGTTCCGCCTGCTCGCGTATCTCAGGCCGTACCTCTTCTTCGCCTTCCCCACCCTGATCTTCTTCGCCGGCGCCGCCTTCGCCATCGGCGAGCGGAGCCGGCGGCCGATCGTGATCTTCGTGCTGCCGGTGGCGGTGGTCATGGCGTGCGTCTTCTTCCTGTGGAGCTGGACGCCGAGCTGGCTCGACCCGCGCGTCGACCGGCTGCTGATGGTGCTCGACCCCGCCGGCTTCCGCTGGCTCGACCGCACCTGGATGGCGGTCGATCGCGGTGTGGCGTTCTTCAACACCAGCTCGGTCTCCTTCGACCTCTGGCTGCTGCTCAACCGCGCCTGGATCGTGGGCCTCGGCCTGCTCGGCGTCGCCCTGAGCGTGCCGCACCTGCGCGGCGTCATCGCGGGCCGGACGCGGACGTCGCGGCGGCGGCAGCGGAAGGAGCGGCGACGGCAGGAGGCGGAGAGTGCGGCACCGGCCGAGGCGGTCCCGGCCGCCGACCTCGAGCAGCGTCGGCTCGGCGAGCTCGCGATGACCTCGAAGCCGCCCGGGTTCCTCGGCTCGCTCCTCCCCGTGCTGCGCGCCGAGCTGCGCGAGCTGCGCAACCAGCCAGGCCTCTACCTGTTCGTGCCTCTGATCCTGCTGCAGGTGATCCAGGCGTCGGTGTTCGCCATCGGCGCCTTCGACACCCCGCTGCTGCTCACGCCCGGCACCATCGCGGTGCGGACCATGAACACGCTGACCCTGCTGGTGTGCCTGCTGCTGCTCTTCTACACCGTCGAGTCGCTCGATCGCGACCGCGCCAGCGGGCTCGCCTCGATCCTGTGGGCGACGCCGGCGAGGAGCGGCGCGATGCTGCTCGCCAAGGCGCTCGCCAATTCGGTCGTCGGCCTGGTGATCGTGCTCGCGGCGCTGCTCGCCGCCTGGATCGCGCTCGCGATCCAGGGCGAGGTGCCGTTTCGGCTGGGACCCTTCACGATCGTCTGGGGTCTGCTGCTGATCCCCACCTTCGTGTTGTGGACGACCTTCGTCGCGGCGGTCTCGAGCGTGGTGCGCGAGCGCTACACCACCTACGGCATCGCGCTCGGCGCGATCCTGGCGACCGGCTACTACCAGTTCCGGGGGGACATGTTCTGGGCCTTCAACTGGAACCTGTGGTCGGCGATCACCTGGTCCGACATGGGCACGCTCGAGCTGTGGCGCACTCAGCTCGCCATCAACCGCCTCACCGCGCTGGGCGCCGCTCTGTTCTTCGCCGTGATCGCGGTGCGTTTCTTTCCGCGGCGCGAGCTCGACGCCGGCCGCATCGTCCAACGGCTGCGCCCGCCGGCGCTCGCCCGCACCGGCCTCCGGCTCCTGCCGGTCGCGCTGCCCGCGCTCGCCGGCGCCCTGGTGCTCGGCTGGCAGGTGCGGCACGGCTTCCAGGGGGAGCTCGCCGAGAAACGATCCAAGGACTACTGGCGCCAGAACCTGGCGACCTGGCGCGATTGGGAGGGACCCGCGATCGCCCACGTCGACATCGATCTGGAGCTCGAGCCGGCGCGGCGCGCCTTCTCGGTCGAGGGGAGCTACCGGCTCCGCAACGACCACCTGAAGCCGGTGCGAGAGCTGCTGCTCACCATCGACCGCGACTGGATCGAGCCCGCCTTCACGCTCGACGGCGAGAGCGTCGAGCCGCAGGACCGCTCCGGGCTCCAGGTCTTCGAGCTCGAGGAGCCGATGCAGCCGGGCGACGAGCTCGAGCTGGGCTTCGCCCACTCCGGCCGGGTCCCGCGGGGAGCCACCAAGAACGGCGGGGGCGCGCCGGTGTTCATCCTGGACTCCGGCGTGGTCCTGCACACCTTCGGCCCCAGCTTTCTGCCGGTCCTCGGCTACCTGGAGAGCATCGGCGTCGACGAGGACAACCGCTACGAGCCCCGCGAGTACGCGCCGGGCCGGCACCGCGAGGTGCTGGCGAGCGCCTTCGGCGTCGAGCGTCCCTTCACCACCCGCGTCGAGATCACGCTGCCCGAGGACTTCACCGCCAACTCGGTCGGCGCCCTGGTCTCCGAGCGCGTCGAGGACGGCCGCCGCACCGTGGTCTGGGAGAGCGACCACCCGGTGAAGATCCTCAACGTGGTCGCCGGGCGCTGGGCGGTGCGGCGCGCCGGCGGCACCGCGGTCTTCTACCATCCGGAGCACTCCTACAACGTCGACGAGATCTCGGCGGCCCTGGAGGCCGCGCGCGAGCACTACTCGGAGTGGTTCCATCCCTACCCCTGGCGCGAGCTCAAGCTCAGCGAGTTCCCCAACCTCGCGACCTACGCCCAGGGCTTTCCCACCAACGTCACCTTCTCGGAGGGAATCGGCTTCCTCACCCGCTCCGATCCGCGCTCGAACGCCGCCTTCCTGGTCACCGCCCACGAGGCCGCGCACCAGTGGTGGGGCAACCTGGTGACCCCGGCCGAGGGCCCCGGCGGCAACGTGCTCTCCGAAGGCATGTCGCACTACTCGACCCTGCTGCTCCAGGAGCAGGTGCTGGGCGAGCGCTACCGCATCCAGTTCGCCAGGGCGATCGAGTCCCGCTATGCCGAGAACCGCCAGGTCGACTCCGAGCGGCCGCTGGTCGAGGTCGACGGCTCGCGCGCCGGTGACACCACCGCGACCTACGACAAAGGGGGCTGGGTGATGTGGATGCTCCACGACCTGATGGGCCGGGAGAACGCGCTCGCCGGCCTCCAGGACCTCCAGCGGCGGTTCATTCCCGGCCCCGACCATCCGCTGCTCGAGGACCTGGTCGAGACGCTGCGCCCCTACGCCCCCGATCCCGAGGCCTACGACGCGTTCGTCGAGCAGTGGTTCTTCGACGTCGTGGTGCCCGAGTACCGGCTCCGCGACGCCGAGGCGAGCCGCAGCGGCGACGGATGGGAGGTCACCGTGGAGGTCGAGAACGTCGGCACCGGCCGTATGCCGGTGGAGGTGGCGGCGACCCGCGGGACGCGCTTCCCCGACCAGGACGAGGACGGCGCACCGGCCGAGCCGTACCGTGAGGCGCGGGCGACGGTGGTGCTCGACGCCGGCGCCAGCGAGACGGTGAGACTGCGCACCGACTTCGAGCCCGAGAGTCTGCTGGTCGATCCCGACGCGAAGGTGCTGCAGCTCGGAAGGGAGAAGGCGGTCGCGCGTCTGTGAGGACGGGAGCCGGCGAAGGGAGCACCTCGGTCGGTCGCGGCGCGCGCACGCCGTTCGCGGCCGCCCGGTCCGAGCCGGCGCCGCGGCGCCGGCTCGGAACGCCGGCTCTCACTCGACCGGCGCGGCCGGATCCAGCAGATCCTTCTCGCGGGTCGCCTCGCGCTCGGCGTTGATCGTCTCCGCCAGATGGGCGCGCTCGGCGCGCGGCGCGGGTGCGATCTCGGGGCTCGGAGGGGCGGCAACGCGCTCGCCGGCGCCTGGCGATCGGACCGCGGGGACGGGCGCGGACGGCTTCACCGTGGGCGCCGGCGCCTCGCGCCCGTCGAGCTTGACCCGGTAGATCGGCTCGGGCATCTCGACGCCGCCCGCGTCGAGGGCGAGCTTGAGCCGGCGGATCGCCATGCTGTGCACCTGGAGGAAGTCGTGCTGCCGCTGATCGACCCATCCGAAGTAGCGGATCGGGACGTTGGAGTCGCCGAGGGCCTCGACGCGCGCGCTCGGCGGAGGGTCGGCCATCACGCCCTGCATCTCCTCGAGCGCCGCGATGCCCAGACGCTGAGCCTCGGCCAGATCGGCGTCGACCGAGACGCCGACGACGATCGCGAACCGGCGGGTCGGATTGCGGCTGTAGTTGAGGATGGTCGCCTTGAACACCTGCGAGTTCGGCAGCCGCAGGTGGTTGCCGTCGAGCGTCATCAGGATCGTGGCGCGCGAGGTCAGCCGGATGACCAGCCCCTCGTTGCCGTCGATCACCACGTGGTCGTTCGGGGCGAAGGGCTGGCGCAGGCTGAGCAACACGCTCGAGATGTAGTTCTCGGCGAGGTCCCGGAACGCGAAGCCGATCGCGATTCCCGCGATGCCGGCGGTGCCCAGCAGCGCGGCGACGAGCGAGGTCGCCTCGAGCAGCTCGAGAGCGACTAGCGCCCCCAGCGCAACGATCACCAGCACCACGACCTGGCGGGCCAGCTCCTGGGCGAACGGGTTCCTCACGAAGCGCGCGAACGGCGCGCGCCATCGGCTGATGGCGCGCGCGAGCAGAACGAACAGCACGAAGACGAGCACCGAGAGACCGAACAGCGGCAGGTAGGCGACCAGCTCGAGGATCCGTCGTTCGCTCTGCTCGAGCGTCGCGCGCAGGCGCGCGCCGGGGTCGACCTGCACCTCGATCGCGTCCTCGACGCCGGCGACACCCTCGGTGCGGCGCGCGATCTCCAGCGCGCGCTCCGACGCCTCCGTGCTCTCCACCTCGCCTTCGAGGCGAACGATTCCGGCCTCGACCGAGATCGTCACACCCTGGAGGCCGCTGAGCCGCTCGAACCGTTGGCGCAGGCCCTCGGCGATCGCGCGATCGGCTTGCGGGCTGGTCTCGGCACCGAGCTCCTCGGCGAGCTCCACCTCCTCCTCCTGCCCCGTCGCCAGCGACGGGAGGAGCGCCGCCGAGAGCGAACCGGCGAGGACGAGGAGACCCGCGATCCGACGACGTGGCGAGCGTGCACGGAGTCGACGCAAGGCTTGGAGGGTATCACCCGAACAGCGAGCCGGAGCGGGCTGGTGGTGTTCTCCACTCCTCGGCGAGTAGGAGTCGGGTCGCGCCGTGCCACGTGAGCAGGCTGGCCTGGTCCGACCCCCGGCCCAGCCCCTCGCGGCGGCTCGCCGAGCCTGTCGAGTGGCCCGCAGCTTGCACGGATGTTGCAAGACAGTGCGCGTGGATCGGGCGGCCCGAATCGCGCTGGTTCGAACCGGTGACCCGTTCGAACGCGCTCTCGCCCGCAGCGCCGCCCGATCCGTTCCCCAAAGGGCTCGACCTGCTT
>DATKBT010000028.1:0-4268 GCA_035546295.1 Thermoanaerobaculia bacterium
GACGGCAGCGCCGTCGACTGGTCGCTGCAGCTCATCCGCGCCCTGCTCCATCGCGCGGCGACCCTGCTCCGCATGGAGCGCGCCGGTGAGGCGGCCGCGCTGCTCGCGGAGGCGACGCCGATCCTCGAGGCCCGGCTGAGCGAGGCGCCGGAGCAGCGCGACATGGTCGTCCAGGTGTCCGAGCTGCACGCCCTGCGCTCTCGACTGCTCGCTCGCGAGGGCCGGGAGGCCGGGGCCGAGCGCGAGCTGAGCGCCGGTCTCGACCTCCTGCGGCCGATCGCCGAAGGCTCGAGCGATCCGGCGATCCTCGTCCAGTGGCTCGACCTCCTGCGGCTGGCGGGAGAGCGGGAGCGAGCGGACACGGTGAGCCGACAGCTCGAGTCGATGGGAGTGGTCCTGTCCCCTCTGCCCAAGAACCCTTGATTCGCGCTTTGGGGCGTACCCCGGGCTTTCCCGTGAGATGACCGGAACGGAGGAATCGAATGCCTGCCGACACGACCGTCAACGTCTCCTACAACGGAGGCAATCCCCAGATCAACCAGAACGGCGCGGTCGACCTGAAACTCGGCGACACGCTGACCTTGAACCTCGTGGGATTCCCCGCCTCCCAGGAGGCTTCGATCGACACGATCGAGTTCTACGGCAACACGACGGACGGCGAGGGCAACGACCAGAAGAACCCCAACGACCCGAAGGGCTCGTGGACTCGAACCAACGGCAACGGCTCGGGCCTGAACGCCTACAGCTGCACCAGCCAGTCGGGAGGCGGCGCCCAGATCGAGGACGTGGAGGCCACCGACGAAGACGACAAGTACTGGTACGGCCTCGTGATCAGCCACGCCGGAGGGTCCTGGACCGTCGACCCGGAGCTGATCAACAAGGGCAGCCGCGCCTGATCGTAGGCCCCACCTCTGGTCTCGGAAAGGGGTCGCTCGGGCGACCCCTCCCTCGGGAAGGGCTCCCAGGGGCGAGCCGCTACCGGCAGTCGAACGACTCGGGGCTGCGGTCGTCGCCGCCGGTGTACACCGCCTTCTTCGGCCACGCGCACAGCTTGCGACCGCCGCCGCCGACGAAGCCGGCCTCGAGCTCGGACGGCGGCGTGCCGGTCTCCTGCCACCGCTCCATCGTGCCGAGCCAATCGACCACCATCGGGCCGTTGCCGCCGAAGCAGTGGAGGAGGCCCGGCATCAGGAAGAGGCGCACGTCGTCCCTGGCGGAGGGGTCACGCTCGTAGACCGAGCTCACGTAGTCGATCGACATGTTGGCGGAAAGTGCCGAGTCGGACCAGCCGTGGAACATGAGCAGCTTGCCTCCGCGCTCGCGGAAGGCGTCGAGGTCCGGGTCGTCGGCGTTGAGGGTCGCCTGGATGAGCTTCGAGTCCTCGGGCCACCTGGAGAAGTCGTAGCCCTCGTAGCTCCATTCCGGGTCGTGGTAGACGAAGTAGCGGGCGAGGCCGGTGCCGAAGGCATAGGCGGCGCTGGGGACGCCGGGGCCGGCGCCGTCCTCGCGACCGGTGAGCCACGATCCCCAGCCGTTCGCGTCGACGTCCTCGGCGCCGAAGGGGTAGCCGACGTGGAGCGGCTCGCCGCTTCGCGTGCGCGGACCTTCGTAGATCGCGCGGATCGCGGCGAGCTCGTCGGGCTCGAGGCAGCCTTCGGACTCGCCCTTCGAGCAGGCCAGGCTCTGCGGATCGAAGTCGCAGGCCGCCGGATCGGCGAGCAGCTCGTCGGTGAGCCCGTCTTTGGCGTCGCAGTGGTCGAGGATCTCCTTCTGGAGCAGCGCCCGGCTCTCCTTGCCCAGCACCGGCTGACTGAGATCCTCCATGTCGGGGTACATGTGGCGGGTGACCTGGAGGAAGGTCGCGCCGATGCCGTCGAAGTCGAGCGCCGGCGCTCCCGCCAGGATCACGTCGAAGTCCTCGGGGTAGCGCTGAGCCTCCATCAACGCCTGGCGCCCGCCGTTCGAGCAGCCCAGGAAGTACGAAGTCTCGAGGGCCTGGTCGTAGTGCGCGCCGATGATGGCCTTGGCGACCTCGGCGACGCGGTGGACGGCGACGTGGCCGTAGTTGGCGATCGCCTCGAGGTCCTCGAGGGCCCAGCGCCCATCGAGCGCGAGTGCCTGGTGGCCGGTGTCGGTTGCGGCGGTGGCGTAGCCCTGTTGCAGGACCCGGCCGAAGGTCTGGGCCTGGTTGTCGATCACGCCGGCGAATCCCCCCTGGCCACCCATGGCGAAGCGCCCGTTCCAGTCGTGCGGCAGCCAGACGGTGAAGCCGATGTGGTGGCCGATCCGGCCGTCGAGCTTGCAGTGCGCGACCGGCTGCTCGATCTCGGTCACCGCGCTCATCTCGACGTCGGGGAGCTCGAGCTCGGAGAGCGGATCGCATTCGGCCGGGAGCGCAGGCGCCGCGAACAGGGCCGCGCCGGCGATCATCGTCAGGAAACGCGGTCGCGACATGAGCTTTCTCCCGTGGATTCCGTGAGTCGCCCGATCAGGGGTCGTCCGATCAGGTGTCCGATCAGGTCTTCGATCACGTCTTCTATCGACGCCGTCCGATCTCTTCCGAGCGCTGCTCAGAGCCTGTCACAACCGGCGGACCGTGGTCGTCCCTCAGCGCCGGCCGGCCGCCGCGGTTGCCTGCCGGTCTGCCAGCAGCGCGTGAGGAGCTCGATCACGGGCCGCGAGGCTCGCTGGCTCCCGACCAGCGGCGTCTGCCCTGCTATCGTCTCTCGGTGCGCATCGACAGGGAGAAGCTCGTCGATGGGAGAACGGTCGAGGTCCTCGTGCCGGAGACCGCGGCAGACCTGGAGGAGCTCGCGCGACGGGAGGCGGCGGGGAAGCTCGATTCGCGATTGAGCTTCGCCGACGAGCGCCCGCGCCGGAGAGGTCGACGTGGCCGCCGTCGCCAACGGCCGTCCTCCTGACGGTTTCGATCGCCGCGACACCCGCCGCACCCAGCTCGGTCACGGGCTCTCCTGCGCCGGCGCCCACACCTGGGCGATGACCCGGGGGCCTCAACGAAGAGCGGCGCCTCGTTTCCGAGACGCCGCTCCGTTCGATCGCGTGGCGCCGATCACGTGTGCTGAGCGCGGCGCCAGCCGCCGCGCCCGCACAGGCGTCAGCTGCTCAGCTCTCTGGTGGTCTTCAGGTGGTTCTTCACCGGGAAGGCGAGCAGCGAGCCGCTCACCAGCGAGCGGGCGAGGGCGCGCTCGGCGTTGTTGTGGACGACGCCGAACAGGTAGAGCTCGCCGCGGTTGACCACGATGCGGATCGGCGGGTTGACCCAGCCGCCGCGGTCGAAGAAGCCGAGGCTGCCGTAGAGACGCCGCGCCGCTTGGTAACGGATCTGGTCGTCGAACGAGGAGACCGGCAGGATCTCGATGTGATTGTCGATGGAGGTCACACCCTGGATGCCGGCCACTCGCGTCTCGATCGAGTCGCGGTTTCCGGAGACGTAGACCCAGCCGTTGAGGGTCACGTGCCCGCCCTGGACGTTGGCCTCGACCCAGTCGAAGACCTCGGCGTACCCGTAGTTCGAGAGGGCGTTGCCCACGCCGGTCTCGATGTCGGCCTGGCTCGCCATGCCGGGATAGACCTTGATCCGGCTGGCGACGAGCTCGCCGTTCTTCTTGGCGATCTTGTCCGCGATCTTCTCCGCGCGCTGCTTGTCGCGCAGGGTGTCGACGGTCCCGGTCAGCGTCACCGTGCCATTCGCGACAGCGACGTCGACGGTCTCGATGTCCTTGTTCACGAGCCGTTGCTGTACCCGATCGCGGACGGCGACGTCCACGTCGGAGGCGAGGGCTGCGCCCGTCGCGAAGAGGACGCCGGCGGCGAGGAAGAGGGCGGTGAAACGCCCTCGGTTGCTGGTGGTTGCTCGATTCATGTTTCTCTCCTCATGCTGGTCGTGGTGCCCGCCGCGACCGGTGGACCATGGGTCCTGAGGGGGGATTCGCAAGGAGGGTGCCAGGTCCGCAGTTGCGGCGGAGGAGCGGATTAGGTCGACTAGGCCGCCGTGAAGCTCACAAAGTCGTCAAAGTTCGATCAAGCCGCATTCGATGCCGTACGAGAGAGGGGCTCGGCCTAGTCGGCCTGAGCCCGCGCCCGTCCGCGGGCGCTTGGGCGGGGAGCATCAGTAGCGGGCTCGTGGTATGAGCTCGCCTCGCGTTCGCGGCTCGTTGGGGAGTGGTGACCACCACGAGCCCGCTACGTCTCTTGCTCGCTCAATGTCTCCGCCACGTTAGACGCAGAAATCATCACGATCCGGAAGG
>DATKBT010000029.1:0-31654 GCA_035546295.1 Thermoanaerobaculia bacterium
CGCAAGGTGATCGTGGTCCCCGGGCGGCTCGTCAACATCGTGGTGTGAGGGGCTCGCCGGTGGGCGAGCCGGCGTTTCGTCGGCGAATCGCGATCGGAGCTCGCCACCACCGGACGTCGGCGCACCCGCCTCGGGATCGGCCGACCAGGGGGTCGGCCGCTACGGGATCCGCGGCTGTCCGCGGTGACGCGCCGGAGGCGGATGGAGCCGCGAGAAATGGCTAGCCGGAGATCTGCTATAGCGCGCGCAGCGCGCCCAAGCAGATCGGAGGCCGGGAGGCTGTCCAGATATTCGAGAGCCGGTTCTACGGCTGTCCGCGGCGACGCGCCGGAGGCGCATGGAGCCGCGAGAAATGGCTAGCCGGAGATCTGCTATAGCGCGCGCAGCGCGCCCAAGCAGATCGGAGGCTAGCTCAGATATCGGGCGAGGAAGGCGTCGAGGAGAGCTCGTTCGCTTCTCGACATCTCGAGGAACTCGATCCCGGCGCGGTGGAGCGTCTTGCCGCCCTCCTCCACCGCTCGAGCGGTGACCACCCGCCCGACCGTCCTCACCTCTCCCTCCGGGAGATCCAGGGTGAGTGCGATCTTCATCTCGGGCCGCAGGGGAACCCGGCTCTCGATCAGCATGCCGGACAGGCTGAGGTTGCGCACCTGATACTCGTGCTCGACCTGGATTCGCAACGCATTCACGCCTCTGAGACGGTAGCGTGTCGCGTTGCGGGTCGTCGACCAGGAGACGCTGTCGTCGCGCGATCGATCGTCGCCATCGGCTCGGCCGGCGTCGGCGTCCTGGTGCCGCTGGATGAACTCCAGCAGGTCGCTGACCGCCGAGATCGGCGCGTCTTCGAAGGCCACTCCCACCCGATAGGAGCGGCGGCCGCCCGCACCCTCCGGGCCGGAAGGGCTCTTCCAGACCACCCGCCCCGTGCGCTCGACGCGGGACTCCGCGTCCTCGAGCACGATGCTGTAGCTGCGCGATGACGAGAGCGGCGTCTGGGTGACCACACCTGCGCCGGTGAGACTGATGTCCACCAGCCGGGCAGCGGTGAAGAGCGGCAGGCGCCCGCTGACGCCGGGCCGCTCGAGCCTCTGATGTCGACGCGTGCGGTGCGTCTCTTCCTCTCGGGCGGAAGGGAAGGATTGTCTCTGGACCTGGGGACTGACCAACTCTGACCCTCTCGGGGCCCTCGGGCGACCCGACCGATCGGATGGCTGCGGCGCGTACGAGACGCCATGCTACGACTGGTTCGGGCGCGGCGCTCGACGGGGATTCGCGACCACACCAAGCACTTCTCATGCCAGGCAAGCGGCCACGCAGCTCAGGGAGCCCGGCGCGGCAGCTGCATTTCTTCGTCTGAAACGAGTTACGCCGGCTCGTCTCACGTGCTCGGCCTGCCGGCTGGGCCGAATCCTCTTTCATCTCCTCGGCGACAGAACGGCTGCGACTGCTACCGATCGTATCAGCTGCGCCACGGCCGCGCTCTCCTCGGGTTCGCGGATGGCGGCAGGGCGACGGAAACGTCCTCCCCTTCTACGGCTTTCGCCGACTACGGGAGCTCCTCGGCCACGCGCTGCGCGGCGACCTCGAGCGGCAGGTCGGGCCACTCGACGCAGATCTCGGCGAGCAGGATCGACCACCTCGATCGAGCTTGCTCGCCTTCTTCGACCGGCAATCCGCGTTCCTTCAGCGCGCTCTCCATCGTCTCCTCGAGATAGCGCTCGGCCACGCGCACGGCGTTGCTGTCGTAGGAGTCGCCGCTCGCGTCCGCGATGTCACCGTAGCGGTGGCAGCTCCAGGAGGCAGGATCAGGCGACGCGAGCGACGAAGGCTCACTGCCATCCGTTAGGGACTCGGTGCTCCCGTCGGGCGCCTCACCCTCGGCGCCGCATCCCAGGATCGCGGTGGCTCCGAGGAGCAGGGAGAACCGGCGCAGCGAGATCCAGAGAGCGGTTCGGGTGGACAGGTTTCGGGATCCCTTCTCCATGATCCGCTGGGCCGGCTCGCCGGCGTCGGATTTCGGAGCACGCTCGACCGGTCCGAGACGGCCTCGACCCGGTCGAGATTAGCACGCGCTCCGGACGGCTCTGGCGGTCGCCGGCGCGCCCGGTCCGCGTCGAACCCGGCGCGATGGCGCTTCTCGTCCCGTCCGCCACCCAGCCCAGTCGCCAGCGGCCCGCCGCCAGCGAGACGCGTTCAGGCGCCCGAGCCCCAGATGCCCAGTCTTCAGATGCCCAGTTCTCAGATGCCGAGACCGATGGTCAGCTCGAACGGGACGAGCTCGGCCTTCAGCCCCTTCCACGTCTCGATCTCCATCGACACCTCGTCCGCGCTCTTCTCGAGGCTGTACGAGAGCGTCGCCTCGTTGCCCATCACCATGTAGCCGCTGGCGCTGGTCTCGATCACGGCGCCGCTGGCGTCGTAGAACCGGACCGCCTTGATCTGGTCCCTGAGCGCGGCCGTCATCTCGAGGTTGACCTCGATGCCCTCGGACCATTCGGACTTGACGACCTCGCCGATGCGGGCCTTGCCGGTCTGCCACTCCACCTCGGCGCCCTGGCTGAGGCCGAACTTCTTCACCTCGTGAACGTCGCTCCCCTCCGAGGTCTGGTAGGCGAAGGTCCCGCTCACCATGATCTTGGTGGCGCCCGCGGCGGGGCGGCCGTTGGTGGTCAGCTCGATGGCGCCGTAACGCTTGTCCTCGGAGACGTCGGGAAAGCTTCCCCAGTCGACGCCCTCGAGCAGGTTCTTGCCGGTGTCGTCGGTCATCGACGTCACCGCGCACTCGTCGTCGAGGATCTCGACGACCTGACCCGGGCTGCCGGCGTCGACGACCAGGTAGAACGTGGTCCCCGGGTTGGAGCTGTTGAACGCGGTGAGCTCGCTGCCGTCCTTGCCGAAGCCGGCAGCCACGACCTGCAGGCCGCCGACCTTGATCTCGGCCGCGCCGAGCGGAGCACCCGAGATCAGGCAGGCGAGCGCGACCACCGCCGCCGCGATTCGCAGCGGACTCTCGGATCGTGGAAGCGCCGCACCCACGGCGCGCGTAGAGCTGTCTTGAACGAGCATCGTCTCCTCCTCCCGATAGGCTGTTCTGGCCTCGCCGTCTCCCTCTCCTGGTGTGGCCAACGCCGGGAGACCGCCGAAGCGCACGCCGCCCTCTCGAGCGGCCCGCCTCTCCCGCCGATCCGAGGAGCTCATCACACCATGAACAGAGCCACGATCCTCCCCGTTCTCGCCACGATCGTGATGTTGACGCTTGCCGCCTGCTCTCCGCAAGACCCTCCCGCCGCCGCGGGCACTTCAGACACTTCAGAGGAGAGCGACTCGGCGGCTCCGAGGGCCCCCACCCTCGCGGAGCTCGAGCCGATCGACCTGACCCACACCTACGACGAGGCCACCGTCTACTGGCCGACCGCCACCACCCGCTTCGAGCTCGACGAGCTCTCCCGCGGCGAGACCGAAGGGGGCTTCTTCTACTCCGCCTACACCCTGTCGACCCCCGAGCACGGCGGCACCCACCTCGACGCGCCGTTCCACTTCTTCCGCGAGGGTTGGACCGCCGACCAGATCCCGGTCGACCGGCTGATCGCGCCCGTGATCGTGATCGACGTGACCGAGCAGGCGACCGCCGATCGCGACTACCGCCTGAGCGCGGAGGACGTGCACTCCTGGGAGAACCGGCACGGCCGCATCCCGGCCGGCTCGGCGGTCCTGCTGCGCACCGGCTGGTCGCGCTTCTGGCCGGACGCGAAGGCCTACCTCGGCGACGACACGCCCGGGGACGCCAGCAACCTCCACTTCCCGTCCTACGGAGTCGAGGCGGCCCGGCTGCTGATCGAGGATCGCAGCGTCGGCATGCTCGGCGTCGACACCGCGAGCATCGATCACGGACCGAGCGCCGACTTCCCCGTCCACCAGGTCGCGGGAGCCCACAACGTGCCGGGCCTCGAGAACGTCGCCTCGCTCGACGAAGTGCCGGTCACGGGGGCCTGGCTGATCGCGCTGCCGATGAAGATCGGCGGGGGGTCGGGGGGACCGGTGCGTATCGTGGCCCTGGTGCCGCCGGCAGGCGGCGCCGGCCGAGCGGACGGATGACGGAGCTCCTGCCCCTCGATCGGCCACCGTTCCCGGTCGAGCACGAGCTCGAGGGCTGGGAGCTCCTCTGGGCGCGGCTCGAGACCACGACCGCTCCGCCGGAGGCGACCGCCGAGCTGCGCTCCGAAGCCGGCCGGATCGCCCGCGAGCGCTTCGCCGCCGATGGGCTCGCGAGTCATCCCGTGATCGCCGAGCTGCGTCGCCTGTTCCGGGCAGCCGGGACCGACCCCACCCGCTACCGGCCCTCCTCCGAGGCCCTCCTGCGGCGCCTGCTCAAGGGGGAAGCGCTGCCTGCGATCTCGCCGCTGGTCGACCTCAACAATTGTCTCTCGGCGCGACTCGGCGTTCCTTGCTGCGTGATGGAAGAGCGCGCGCTCGAGCCTCCGTTCGTGCTGCGCGCAGGCGCTCCCGGCGAGGAGTACGAGTCGCTCAAAGGGCCCTTCCGGCTCGAGGGCCGTCCGCTCCTGGTCGACGCGCGGGGACCCTGCGACGCGCCGATCACGGGCAGCCAGCGGGTCAAGGTCACCGACGCCACCGTTCGGGCATGGCTCGTGGGCTACCTCCCGGCGTCGGCGATGCGAGCGGAGGCGGCGGCGGCCGAGCTGCAGGATCTGCTGGACGCCGCGCCGGCGGCGCTATGCGAGCTGGTCGCGGCCTCCCGCTGAGGCCGGTTCCGGCGAGCACGATATCCTGTCGGCACCACCTCGAACCAGAGGCCGCCATGTCTTCCAACATCATGTCGCCCAGAGTCATGCCGCGCAGAGTCACACTCCCGATCTCGCTCGCCCTCTCCTCGGTCCTCGCCCTCGCGATCGCGGTCGCGCCCCTCGCCTGCGGTCGCGCGCAGCCGGTCGCGGCGGGATCCGCCGTGCCCGCCGGCATCGTCAGCTCGGCGCACGAGCTCGCCAGCCGGACCGGAGTCGAGATCCTCGAAGCGGGCGGCAACGCCTTCGACGCAGCGGTCGCGGTCGCCGCAGTGCTCACCGTGGTCGAGCCGATGAACTCGAACCTGTTCGGCGGCTATGGCACGCTCCTGATCTGGGACGACGAAGCCCAGCGCCTGCGCTATCTGGACAACAACGGCCGCTTCCCCCGCGCCGTCGACTCCGCCGTCTTTCGGGCGGCCCCCGACCGAGAGTCGATCCTGCGCACCGCCCAGGCGGTATCGACCCCCGGCAATCTCCGCGGCTTCGAGGCCCTCTGGCGCGAGCAGGGCTCGCTCGAGTGGGCGCAGCTCCTGGCGCCCGCGATCCGGGCCGCGGAGGAGGGAGCGCCGGTGAGCGAGCCCCTGGCGCGCGCGATCGCGGGCGCCTGGGAGCACCTCGACGGATACGCGCGCGACATCTTCGGCAAGCCGGCGGCGGAGGCGGACGCCGATGGCGAGGCAGGGACCCCAGGCGACGACGACCGCGTGCCGCTCGAGGCCGGGGACCTGCTGGTCCAAACCGATCTCTCGCGCTCGCTCCGGCTCGCCGCCGAGCAGGGCGCCGACGCCCTCCACGGTGGCGAGCTCGGCGCTGCCTTGGACGCCGAGATGAAGCGGCGCGGCGGCTTCCTCGCCCTCGCGGACCTCCGCGAGCATCGCTCGGAGTGGCTCGAGCCGATTGGCATCGACTACCGCGACGCCCGCGTCGCGACCGCGGGTCCTCCCTCGAACTCGTTCGCGGCCCTCGTCTGCCTCGGGCTCTCGAGCCGCTTCGACCTCGCCGAGATGGGGCCGAGCTCCGTCGAGTACCTCCACACCTTCGCCGAGGCGACCAAGCACGCCTTCTGGGCGCGCCTGCGCTGGGCGGGCGGCCCGGAGGAGAATCCGCCGCCGCTCGAGACGCTGCTCTCGGAGCTCTACTGGAGCGAGCAGGCCGAGCGGATCGATCCCGAGCGGGCGTCCCGTTTCCTGCCGCCCGCGCTCGACGACGCGGAGGGGGAGAGCACCACCCACTACGTGGTCGCCGACGATGCCGGCAACGTCGTCTCCGCGACGATCACGCTCGGTCACGGCTTCGGCAGCGCGGTGATGGTCGAGGGCGCCGGCATCCTGCTCAACAACTCCCTCGCCTACTCGACCTTCGAGCCGCCCGGAAACCCGATGGATGCGCTGCCGGGCCGCCGCAAGCACTCCTCGAAGACGCCCGTGATCATCCTGCGCGAGGGCCGCCCCTGGGTCGCGATCGGCACGCCGGGCGGGCACACCATCCCCCAGACGACGCCGCAGATGGTGATCCAGCTCCTCGACTTCGGACGGTCGCTGCAGGAGGCGCTCGACGCTCCGCGCATGGCCTTCGCCGAGCCCGATCGATTGGTGGTCGAAGAGAGCCTCGGGGCGGAGGCCATCACGGCGCTCGAGACGCTCGGCCACCGGGTCGTGACCACCCGCAGCATGGGTCTCGCGCACGCGCTCGAGATCGAGCGGGGCACGGACGGCAGGCCGATCGGGTTCCGCGGCGCGGTGGATCCGCGGGGCGTGGGCGTCGCGCTGATGGCGAAGCCGCGTCCCTGACGCTGGTGTCCCGGAGCAGTGGTAGAGGCTAGCGAAACAGAGCCTCGCACCCGGTTCCCACGAGCAGGTCGTCGCCCGCCGCCCGATCGCTCTCGTCGAGCGCCGCGTAGCGCTCGCGCAGCCAGCGCAAGCACTTCCCCTGGTACGGGAAGGGGCGCTGCGTCCACCGCGCTCCGTCGATCGTCGTCTCCACCCGCTCGAGTCCGGCCTCGAGCGCGGCGGCATTGGCGAGCAGGAACGGCGCGTAGACGCGGCCGAGCTCCGCGAGCAGGCCGCCGAGTCTCTCGCTGAGGATCTCGCGCTCGATCCAGCCCTCCGAGGCGACTTCGAGCCCCGACAGGTCGTCGACGACGTCGACCCAGGCGTAGACGCGAGGCGCGCGCTCGAGGGTCAGCGCCCCCGGCGTGGGGTCGAAGCGGGCGAGCTGGCTGAGCTGCCCGTAGACGCCGAAGTCGGAGGCGCCGGGCCGCTCCCCCATCAGGAACGGCTGGCGCTCCAGCACGTCACGAAACGCGTCGAGGAATCGCGCGTAGCTCGCCTCGATCACGGGTCCGGTCGTCTCGTTGGACCCCACCACCCACAGCCGCTCGATCTGGCGCTCCTGGAAGACGAGCTTCTGGCGCCGCATCTCGTCCTCGGGCGCCGAGACGTCGCGCCAGCGCGGCAGCACGTCCCCCGACTTCTCGATGTCGTCGCGGTAGGACCAGCGGTAGTGGAACATCGCCTTGGTCAACCACTCGTCGGCGTAATCCTCGAGCAGGGCATCGACGAGATCGACGACCGGATCGTCCGGCGTGACCGAGCGCCCCCGGTGCGAGGCTTCGAACCGGCGGATCAGCGGCGACGAGTCGACGGCCGCCTCGAGCTCGCCGTCGGGCCCGGGCAGGTAGAACGTCGGCAGCAGCCTCACCTTGGGTTGCGGCAGGTCGGGGCGGCTCTCCGGGCGCGCCAGCATGAGCTGATATGGGATCCGCCGATAGCGCAGGAGAGCCACCATCTTGCGCGTGTAGGGAGAGCCCGGCGCGCCGCTCAGCAACAGAGGAGTCGGCTCGCTCATGCGTCTCCTTCCCTGCGTCGACCGCCGCCGCCGTCCCACCGGCTGGGCGTTCCGGTCATGACTCCCTCGAACCCGCCATCACTCGACGACGATCCTCGTCCCGTCGCGGCCGACGACGATCGGGCCGGAGTAGATCTCGGACATGCCGCGCGCGAAGCTCTCCTCCGCGGCGTCGGTCGGCGGGATGCTGGGCACCAGGTGGGTGAGCACGAGCTTGCCGACCCCGGCGTCGCGCGCGATCTCGGCGACCTCGAGGGTCGAGGTGTGATGCTCGAGCATGTCGTGGGTCATCGCGAACTGGCGCGGGTTGGCGCGCTCGATCATCGGCAGGCGCTGCTCGATCATGCGCCGGTCGACCGCCTCGTGCACCAGCAGGTCGGCGGCGCGCGCGATCTCGACGAGCTTGGCGACCTTCTTGGTGTCCCCCGAGATGACCACTGAACGACCGTCGAAGTCGAAGCGGTAGCCGACCGCCGGCACCGGATCGTGGTCGACCTCGAACATGGTGATCCTCAGTCCCTCGCGATCGAGCACCACCCCCGGCTCGGCCTCGGTGACCGCGGCCGAGGCGCCCGCCGCCGACCAGTGCTCGCCGTGGTGGGCCACGCGATAGCTCTGCTCGAGCGCGTAGGCCTCGGCGAACCCGGCGACCACCCGCTCGGCGCCCGGCGGGCCGATCACGGGCAGAGGCTCGGTGGCTCCCGCGATCCCCCGTCCGACCAGCAGCTCGGGAAAGCCCGCGATGTGGTCGGAGTGGTAGTGGGTGAACAGCACCAGCGTCGGCTGCGGCGCGCTCGCCGCCGCCAGCCCCGCGAACGCGTTGCGTCCCGCGTCCACCAGGACCGCGTGCTCACCGGCGAGCACCAGGGTGGCGGCGGTGCCGCGCTGCGGATTGGCGAGCGGAATGCCGGTGCCGATCAGCACCACCTCGAAACGAGCCCCGGCTTCGGAGTGCGAGCGCGGGGGCTGGCCGATCAGCTCGATTCCGCCGAATGTCACCACCGGAACGAGGACGAGCGCCGCCACAGCGCCGATCGCGACCAGCGCAGCCCGCACCGGAGGGCTACCGCGTCTTCTCGATGAAGTCGACGATGATGCGCGCCAGCTCCTCACCGTGGGTCTCCTGAATGAAGTGGCCCGCTCCCTCGACGGTCGGATGCTCGAGGCCCTCCCCCCCCGGCACCCGCTTCTGAAAGACCCGCTCGCCGCCGCCGGTCACCGGATCGCTGTCACCGAAGGCGGTCAGGAACGGCTTCTCCCACTTCTCGAAGACCTCCCACGCCGCCAGGTTCGCCTCGCGCGCCGGGTCGTCCGGGGTCACCGGCACGCGCTGCGGCAGGATCAGGGGCCCCGCCTTGTAGCTGGGGTCGGGGAAGGGCGCGTCGTAGGCCGCCGCGATCGAAGCATCGCCGGTGCTGCGCGCGAGCATCGCACCGGTGGGGATGTCGCCGCGTTCGATCATCGACTGGTTCATGGCCTTCCAGCTCATGAACGCCTCCGACACCGGGGTGTCGCCGACCGGCAGACCGGTGTTCGAGACGACCACCCGCGCGAAGCGCGACGGGTGCTCGGCCACCACCCGCAGGCCGATGAGCCCGCCCCAGTCCTGGCCGAAGAAGGTCGCGTCCTGGAGCTGGAGCCGCTCGACCAGGCGGCTGATGATCCCCACGTGGAAGGCGTAGGTGTGGGCCTTCATCTCGGTCGGCTTGTCCGAGCGGCCGAAGCCCACGAGGTCCGGGACCACGCACCGGTGTCCGGCCGCGGTCAGCACCGGGATCATCTTGCGGTAGAGGTAGGCCCAGGTCGGCTCGCCGTGCAGCAGCAGGATGGGCGCGGCGTCCGGCGGCCCCTCGTCGAGGTAGTGGACCCGATAGCCGTCGAGCTCGAGGTAGTGCGGCTCGAAGTCGTAGCCGGGAAGGTCCTCGAAGCGCTCGTCGGGCGTGCGCAGGATCCCGGGGCGGATCTCCTCGGCGGTGCCCGGAGTGGCGGCGAGAGCGAGGAGAGCGGGAAGGAAGCTTTCGACCATGTCGGCTCCGGTTCGTTCCAGCGAAGGGTGGTCGACGTCGCGTCGGCCCCGGCGTCAGCGGTCGCGACGCCATGCTACGCGACCAGGGTTGGCCGATCGCCGCCGTCGTCGCCCGCTACCGCGAAAACGGGCTCCTTCTGTTCGAGCAGGTCCACGCCGGCAGCGACGGGCGCTGGGACGAGCAGCTCCATCTCGCGGTCGCCGCCGACGGCAGCGTCACGGCCGCCGGTCACGCGACCTCGATCGACCGGGCTCTCGACTGCAGGCGCGCTTCACGCAGCTCCGGCTCGGCTCACCGCGCTCGAGCCCGACCTGCGGCGCCTTCTCGCCGGGCTCGGTGCGTGACGCCTAGAGGAGCCTGTCCGAGTAACTGGTAGCGATCGCTGGAACAGTCGCTCGGTTCTACGGCTGTCCGCGGCGACGCGCCGCAGGCGCATGGAGCCGCGAGGAATTGCTAGCCGGAGATGTGCCAAAAAGCGCGCGGAGCGCGCGGGCACATCGGAGGCTAGTAGATCTTGAACCGGCCGATCGCGGGCGCCTCCTGCACCGCGCCGGGGCCGGCCTTGACGCTGTGGAACTGCCCCTTCATCCCGTCGGCCCAGGCGCGGGCCCGCTCGGTCAGGCGGCCCTTCTCGTCCATCAGGCGGCCGGGCGTGATCAGGATGCCCATGTCGGCGCCCTCGTAGAGGTAGTCGCCGGGCTTGGCGATGCGCAGGAAGAAGCCCTCCCACAGGCGCTCGACCGTGCGTCGATGGGTTTGCGGACGCAGGAAGCCGACGCCGCCGTCGGCGTCGAGACCCCAGACGCCGGAGGGGGGCGCGGTGTCGATCACCTTCAGGTCGTCCTCGGTGTGCTTGATCACCATCTGGCTCCAGGTGTCGATGTTCTCCGGATCGGTCCAGCGCTCGTTGAGCTCGTCGACGTCGAGCTCGTAGTCGACGTCGAAGAACTCCAGCAGGTGGAACAGGAAGAGCGGGGCGTCGGCGTGCGCGAAGGCGGCGAGGTTGGTCATCGACGAGGCGCCCGTGATCCGCGGGTTGATCTCGCCGAGGTAGAGCGCGCCGTTCTTCTTGTCGATCAGGTAGTCGACCTCGAAGTACCCCGTGTAGCCCTCCTTGGCGAGCTCGGCGCCGAGCGCCTCGGTCTTCCTGCGCGCGGCGTCGCGGATCTTCTTGGGGAACGAGTCGGGGAAGACCTCGTTGCCGCACCACCCCCCCTTGTACGGGGTGAGCTCCCGGAAACCGACCAGCTCGGTCATCAGCGGGCCGACGATGGTGCCGGCCTTCGTGATGCAGGCCTCGAGCGCCGCGCCGTGGACGTCGACGCGCTTCATGATCTTGACCTCCTCGTCGGGCGAGATCTCGGAGGCGTGCTCCCTCCAGTCCTTCTCGGACTTGATGAAGAACGTGGTGTGGCCGGAGTCGCCATAGGCGGTCTGCACCACCAGGTCCTTGCCCAGCTTGTCGGCCTCCTTGCGCAGCTTGCGATAGCTGGTGATGCCGGTGGTGAGCACGTTGGGCACCGAGCGCACCCGCGCCCGGTTGCCGATGCGGGTGGTGTTGATCTTGTCGTCGATCTTCGAGCGCAGCGCGGCGGCCGGGAAGCAGATCTGGAGGCCGAGCTCCTCGCACAGCTTCTCGGTCTCCTCGTCGAAGAACAGGAAGACCGCCTTGCCGGTGCTGCCGCGCGCCTGGATGAACTCGCGCACCTCGGGATGGCGCAACAGGTAGTTGTTGATCTGCTCGAGGCTCTCGAAGGTCGGGTGCGGCAGCTCGGAGGGCACGAACACGTTGGGGTGCTGGCCGTCGAAGCAGTCGACGTAGTTGATGAAGCGGAATCGATGGACCCACTCGTCCATGCTGAGCAGGTTGAAATTGGTCGCCGAGATGAAGTACACCGGCTCGTCGTTGCGGTGGAAGAACCGCCGGATGTCGGAGAGCCCCTTCAGCTTCTTCGGTTTCTTGCGCGGGTGGGGGATGGCTCCGGACTTGGTGGGAGGGACCGGCTGGCTGCGACCGGACTTCGCCGGGACGGCCCGGCGCGGTATGGACTTGCCCATGATTCGAGCTCCTTGTCTGTGCTGCGGCAGGATGTCGGCGCCGGCGCCGCCGCGACGATCTCTCGCCTTCGATGTGCCCGCGCGCTCCGCGCGCTTCCTGGCACATCTCCGGCGAGCCATTTCTCGCGGCTCCAGGCGCCTGCGGCGCGTCGCCGCGGACAGCCGTAGAACCGGGTTCTAGGATATTCGGACACATTCCTAGTCCGAGGGCGCGAGCGCCTTCTCGGTGAACACCCGGATGCCGTACTCCGGGCGATAGCCATGGATCTCTTTGACGTCGAGCGCTTTGAGGTAGGCCAGGATCTCCTCGCTGATCACCTGCCCCGGGACCAGGACCGGAAAGCCCGGCGGATAGGGGGTCACGAAGCCCGCCGAGACCACCTCGCGGCCGCGCTCCATCTCGCTGCGCAGGGACCCGTCGAGCGGCAGGTACTCGCACGCCTCGGTGTCGTAGGCGAGGAACGAGGCCGCACGCATGTCCCCCTGCGGCGTGCTCGAGCCGGTCTCCCGGAAGCGCTCGTGAAAACTCGAGAAATTCGGCAGCGGGGGGAGCTCCTCGGTGAGCGCGCGCACCTTCTGCTCGTGGATCCGCCGGTCCTGCTCGTTCTGGTCCTCGAGGCGCTCGTCGAGCTCCTCGGCGATGCGGCACAGCACCTCGATCAGGTGAGCGGCGGCGCCGCGCCCGGTGCCGATGTGCACCATGAACAGCACCGTGTTGCGCGAGGTCTTGTTGATCTGCGTGTCGTACTCGTCGATCAGCAGGTTCTTGAAGGTGTCCCCGTCCATGCCGGTGAGCCCGACGTGGAGCGTGAGGCGGGTCGGGTCGAGCACGATCTCGTCCTCCTGCCAGGCGCTCTCCATCGGTCCCCAGCCGCCCCCCGCGTCGTTGTACTCCTCGATTCCGGAGGGGCGGTGCGCGCTCGGAACCAGCTCGTGCGGGCCGAGCACGCGGAAGTACCTGCGCAGAAGCGGATTCCCGTTGATCTTGCGCCGCAGGGTGGTCGCCATCTCGATCGAGCGCTGCACCAGCTCGTAGCCCTCGAGCTCGACCTGGCGGCGTCCGACGTCGAGCGAGGCGAGGATCTGGTAGTTGGGCGAGGTCGAGGTGTAGGTCATGTAGGCCGAGGTGAACGCCTCGGCGACGTGCTGCTCGTAGTCCTGGTCGTAGATGTGGATCATCGATCCCTGGCGCAGCGCGGTCAGCGTCTTGTGGGTCGACTGGGTGGCGTAGACCCTTACGCGGGCGCGGTCGGGATCGGGCATCAGGCGTTCGTCGAGACGTCGCTCGCAGCCGTCGCCCCCCTCGCGCTCGAAGCGCTCCCGCCATGCCTGGTAGCGCTCCCGGTACTCGGAGCTCTTGAAGCGCTGGCGAAGCCGCCGCGCGGTCGCCATCGCGGTGCGGCGGCGCAGCGTCGGGTGGAAGCGCGCGAACGCGAACCAGGCCTCGTCCCACAGGAAGATCATGTCCGGCTTGATCGCCAGCACCTCTTCCATCACCCGCTCGGGATTGTAGGTGAGGCCGTCGAAGGTACAGTTGGTGAGCATCAGCATCCGCACGCGAGAGAGGTTGCCGTCGCGCTCGAGCTCGAGCAGGTGGCGCTTGATCTCGCGCAGCGGCACCGCCCCGTACATCGACACTGCGTGGAGCGGGAAGGGGTCCATGTAGACCGCGCGCGCGCCCGAGAGCTGGATCGCGTAGTGGTGGGACTTGTGGCAGTCGCGGGCCACCAGGACGATGTCGCCGGGACGCACCAGCGCGTGCGAGACGATCTTGTTCGCCGACGAGGTGCCGTTGGTGACGAAGAACGTCTTGCGGCTGCCGAACGCCCGCGCCGCCGCCTCCTGCGCCTCCTTGAGCGGTCCCTGCGGCTGCAGCAGCGAGTCGAGGCCTCCGGTGGTCGCCGAGGTCTCCGCGAGAAAGATGTTGGCGCCGTAGAAGCGCCCCATGTCGTGGATCCAGTGCGAGCGAGCGATCGACTTGCCGCGCGACAGCGGCATCGCGTGAAAGACACCCGTCGGCTTCTGGCTGTAGCTCTTGAGCGCGCTGAAGAACGGTGTGCGGAAGCGTTCGTTGACGCCCTTGAGGATCGACAGGTGAAGCTCGGGGTAGTCCTCCTGTCGATAGAAGATCCGGTTGAAGGCGCGTCGGGTGTTGCCGGCGATCTCCTCGATCGGCGCGTCCGTCACCTGGAACAGATCGAGCTCGGGGCGCAGCTCGCGGAGCAGGGCGCCGAGCGCGATCCCCTCGCCTTCGAGACGCTCTGCGACGTCGTGCGGCCCGAGCGGCGCCAGGTAGCTCTGGAGCACCTCGAGCCGGCGCCCGGCGCGCAGCGGGAACTGGTAGCGCAGCACGCAGCTCTGGATGTTGTAGTTGATCAGGGTCGCGATCAGCGCGTCTTCGAGGCTGGGAACCACCAGCACGTCGTAGACGAACTCGTCCTCGTCCCGGCGCAGGTCGAGCAGGCCGGCCCGCACCTCGGCCTCCTCGGCCGCGGAGAGCTCTCCGACCACCAGCACCTCGAAGTAGGGGCGCGACTCGGCGGGGAGCCCGATCGCGAGGCGGTCGGTGCGCGCTGCCCGGCTCTCCGGCTCGATCGGGCTCGAGCGGCCGGTGGTGTCGCGCCGCCGGTAGGCGTCGCTGGCGAGCAGCCGGACGACCCGGTCGGCGCCTTTCGCCACGGTCTCCGCATCTCCCGCCCGCCACCGCTTGCGCAGGTCGGCGAGCACGTGCTTGCCGGGGAAGGCCCAGTAGAGCTCGATCGGCTCGAGCAGATCGAAGGCCTCGACGACCTCCGCGCGCAGCCGGCCCTCGCTGCGCCCCGCCGCTCCCCTCTGCACCCGCTCGGCGCTGTTGCGGATGCGGTTCCAGGCGTCGTGACGCAGATTGGTCGCGTTGAACCAGCGCCCCAGGGTGGCCCCCGTGCCGGCGGGGCCGGTGGCCTTCCTGGTGCGGTCACGGGACTCGGGCTGGGTGGTCATCGCGCTCTCCTGGTGCTCACCCGGCCAAGAAGCTCGCCGGCCGCCCACCGTCCAAGGACTACTGTGCGCACGCGCGCCGGCGGCCGCCCACGACTCGCAGGTGCGGTCACAGGTGCGGTCAATGGTCGAGCCTCCCGTCGCCCTGGGACCGTGCGTCCTCGACGCCGCGCGCGCGCGCCTCGTCGGCGGCGCCGATCATCACCTCCGGCCCGTGGGTGGGCTGGCGGCCGGGGCGGGTCAGCGGGCCGAGAGCTTCGAGGGCCTCCGAGCGGTGACCGGGACGATAGACGTCGAACTCGACGTGGCGGTCGCGAAAGCTCTTGAGCGGCTGGCCGAGACCGAGCAATCCGCGCTCGCGCGAGCGCGTCACCCGGTCGAGATCGATCTCGAGCGGCATGATCTCCGGGCCGGCGCCCGCCTGGTGCACGACCTCGCCGTCCGGTCCGATCACGATCGAGCGCCCGACTCCGCCGGCCCCCACCCCGTTGACGTCGAACAGGTAGCACTGGTTGGTCGCCGCGCACGAGCGGGCGATCGCCAGCTCGACGTCGCGGTCGACCGTCGGCGTCATCGAGGGGTGGAGAATGACCTCGGCGCCCATCGACACCAGCGTGCGGATGGTCTCGGGGATCCACATGTCGTAGCAGATCGAAATGCCGAAGCGGCCGGCCTTGGGGACGTCGAAGGTGACGAAGCGCTGCCCCGCCGAGATCCCCGATTCGTACGGCAGGAAGGGGAACATCTTGCGGTAGCGAGCGACGACCTCGCCGTCGGGCGAGATCACCGGGGAGGTGTTGTAGAGGTGGTGGTGCCGCCGCTCGACCATCGAGCCCGGGATCAGCCAGAGCTTGTGCCGGCGCGCCTCGTCGCAGAAGCGCTCCTCGACCGGCCCCGGCAGCGCCTGCGCGTTCTGCAGGCCGGGGCCGAAGGGCGAGAGCTCCGGGAACACGATCATGTCGACCCACCGGAAGACGCTCGCCACGTAGGCGATCCGGTGGCACATCACGTCGACGTTGTCGCCGGCGGTGACGAACATCTGCACCGCCGCGATCGAGAACGGACGCATGCTCAGGCGCTCACCGTCGCGGTCTCTTCGGCGATCGCGCCCGCCGCGGCGGCGAGCGCGTCGAGACCACGATCGAGCTGCTCGTCGGTGATCACCAGCGGCATCAGGGTGCGCACGGCGTTGCCATTCGCCGTCATCGCCAGCAGGCCGCGCTCCTGGGCGTGAGCCAGCAGCCGGGTCGCCCGCGCCACGTCGGGCGCCTGGGTCCGGGGGTCGACGACGTCGAGCGCGCACATCGCGCCGAGACCGCGCGCATTGGCGAGCGCGGCGTGGTCCGCGCACAGCTCCTCGAAGCGGGCGCGCACCCGCTCGCCGATGACCTCCGCGCGCGCGCAGAGGTCCTCCTCCTCGATCACGTCGAGCACCGCCAGCGCCGCCGCGCAGGCGACCGGATTGCCACCGTAGGTGCCGCCGATGCCCCCCACCGGCGAGGCGTCCATCAGCTCGGCCCGACCGGTGACCGCCGAGAGCGGCAGCCCGGCGCCCAGCGACTTCGCCATCAGCACGAGGTCCGCCCGGACCCCGTAGCGCTCGCACGCGAACAGCGCGCCGCAGCGGCCGAAGCCGGTCTGAACCTCGTCGGCGACCAGCACGATGCCGTGGCGGTCGCAGGTCTCGCGCAGCACTCGGAAAGCCGCCGGGTGGACCGGCAGGAAGCCCCCCTCCCCGAGCACCGGCTCGATCACCAGGCAGGCGATCGCCTCGGGCTCGGCGTGGTAGGCGAAGAGATGCTCGAGCGCGACGCCGCACGCGCGGTCGACCTCCGAGTCGGGGGTGCTCGCGGGGGCGAAGAACGGCTCGTAGGGCAGACGATAGACCTCGGGGGCGAACGGGCCGAAGCCGGCGCTGTAGGGGCGGACCTTGCCGGTCATCGTCATGGTCAGGAGCGTTCGCCCGTGGAAGCCGCGCTCGAAAGCGACCACCCCCTGGCGGCCGGTGGCGACGCGCGCGATCTTCACCGCGTTCTCGTTGGCCTCGGCGCCGCTGTTGAAGAACACGCTCTTCGCCTCGCCCGCGATCGGAGCGAGGTCGTTCAGGCGCTCCGCGAGCTCGACGTAGGGCTCGTACATCGCGACGTTCCAGCAAGTGTGGACGAAGCGCTCGGACTGCTCGCGGATGGCCGCGATCACGCGCGGGTGACAATGCCCCACGTTGAGCACGCCGATGCCGCCGCAGAAGTCGACGTACTCCTTGCCGTCGACATCCCACAGCAGCGCACCCTTCCCGCGCGCGGCGAACAGCGGCGCGATGTGGAAGGTGCCGCGGGAGACCGCCTTCTCGCGACGGGCGAGGAGGTCGGCCTGGCTCTTCGAATGACTCATCTCGACGGTCCTTTCGTGTGAGGGAGCTTCGCCACGCTCCGCCGGAGTCGCGCCGACCTCCAGGGCTCGCCGCGGCCGCCCGACCGGTCGGGACGACGGCGTCGATCATCCCGGTGTGGCGCAGCGTGCCGCGCCGTCCGCCGGCCCAAGGAGCGGGAGCGATCGAGCCGGAGCTCCTCGCAGCGCACTCGTAGCATGCTCGCCGACCTCCTGACTGCAGCCGTTGCGGCGACGAATGCAACCGCGAAGATCCCCGGCCCCCGTTCGGTGCCGAAGAGCGATCGGGCTCCGCCCGGATGTCGTGTCGGCGTCCTTGCTCCGTCGGACGTCGAGCCACCAATAGCTCAACGAGCTTCGAATCTTATCAGGTCGCTTCGCGCGCGCCGGGCCGCCGAGGCGCCTGCGGCGGCCGATACGACCAGTGCCACGGCTCGTAGACGTAGCCCTCGGGATTGCCGCGCGGGTAGCTCAAGGCGAAACCGAATCGGCCGGCGTGCGCCGCCAGCCAGCGAAACGCCTCGGTGTCCTCGAACTCCTCCTCGAGCACCGCGCAGCCGGGGGTCGTCACGTCGACCGCGCAGCCGGTGTGGTGCTCGCTGTGCCCGGGCGGCGCGTTGGCGGTCAGCACCTCCTCGAGGTCGCGCCCCCCCTCGACCTTGGCGGCGATCAGCTCGGCCTGCCGCTCGACGCTGCGAAACGCCGAGACGAGCTGCAGCTCGACCCCGTCGGCGGCGGCCGCCGAGACCATGCTCCGCCAGCTCGCGGCAGCCTCGGGCGCCATCCGCTGGGGTCGGCCGAAGACGTCGGGCCCCACCTCGACCAGCTCCAGAGACTCGTCGTAGCGGCGGGTGAGGCGGACTCGTGGATGCCCCGCCGAGATGCCCAGGCGCCGGTGGATCTCGCGCAATCTCACGGCGGCGAGACGCCGCCGTGAGATTGCGGCGCAGCAGAGGCGGCCAGGAGCTCGCGGTAACGCTGCCGCAGCGACCTGGAGAGGCCGAGCAGGCTGTCGGCGCGGCCGGCCCGGCGCCGATGGCGGCTGGACATCGGTTCAGTCCTCCGGGCGACTGCTCTGCGGCTCCTCGCGCACGATGAAGACCACCGGCTGCACCTCGTCGGCGATGTGGCCTTCGTCGTAGAGGTCCTCGAGCACGTCGTAGATCGTCTCCGCGAGCGGCCCTTCACCCTGCCGCAGCTCCCGGATCCGCTGGCGGGACTGGCGCTCCTTGACGTCGATGATCAGGAAGGGGCTCTCCCCCTCGTCGTCGACGGGTCCGTCGCCACCGTCCGCTCCGTCCACTGCGCCGTCGTCCTCCCGCACCCGCCCCTCCGCCCGACGGTCGGGGCCGGGTCCGTCGGGCTCGTCTGCCGGCGTCTCGTCTTCGGACATCTCGCTCCTCTCCCAAGACTCTCCCTCGACCGATCCGTTGGCTGCCGCCACGAGCGGTCGCGGTTCTGCCTGCGTGCGGGAGCCTACTCCCTCCCGGCCCGCCACTCGCTCCACCGTCGATTGCGCGCGGCTCGGCGTCGCGCGCCCGGAATGAACGCCTCCGCCGAGCGTAACCGGCAGCGAAACGACCGACCCTGGAGGCCGCCGCCATGATCCAGACCCAGAAGCAGGATGATCTCCGCCGCGCTGCCCCCACTGCGAGAAGGACCTGAGGACGATCCTCTACCAGAGGATGTCGAGCACACTTCTGCGACTCCTGCCGCGCCGTCCTCGGCGTCTCCCACCGCAAGGGCTTCTGGATGGGTTGAGCGGCCGAGCGGGAGGAGAGAGCGCGGGAGGAGAGATCAGGATCGAGCCGTCGTCGCGCGAGCGTCGGCCGACCGGGGGGTCGGCCGCTACGGAAGGCGCCGGCGGCGACCGTTGGCCGCGCGCGCCGAGATGGGCTGTGGACCCGCGGACGCCGTCGCTGAGTGCTCGGCCGAACGGACGTGACGGTCGATCTCCTCGACCAGCCGCGGCCAGAGCGGACGCGGCAGGTCGTGGCCCATCTCCGGAAGGGTCACCAGCCGCGCGCCGACGATGCAGCGCGCCGTGTCCTGGCCGCCGGCCATCGGGATCAACGGATCGGCCTCGCCGTGGATGACCAGGGTCGGGGCGACGACTCCGCGCAGGCGCTCGCGACGACTGCCGTGAGCCATCATCGCAGTGAGCTGACGCACGAGGCCCTTCGGGTAGATGCCACGGTCGAAGGCGCGGCGCCCGCGCTCGCGGATCCGCTCCTCGTCGAACAGCAGGCCGGGGCTGCCAATGGTGCGCCAGACCTTCACCGCGTGCTCGGCGTAGCCTTCGCGATCGACCGGCGCCGGCTCGAGCAGAACACCCTGCGCGCGCAGCTCGGCCTGCGGCAGCTCGGGATCGCTGGTCGTCGACATGATCGAGGTCAGGCTGCGCACCCGATCGGGGCGCCGGAAGGCCAGCGTCTGCGCGATCATCCCGCCCATCGACGCGCCGCAGACGTGGGCGCTCGCGAGCCCGAGCGCGTCGAGCAGCCCGGCGACGTCGTCGGCCATGTCGTCGAGGGTGTAGGGGGGCGCGAGCGGGCGTCCGAGACTCTGCGCGAGCAGCGCCGCACCGAGGTTGACGGTGCCGAGGTGGTCGACCTTGGTCGACAGCCCGACGTCCCGGTTGTCGAAACGGATCACCCTCAGACCGCGGTTGGCGAGCGCCCGGCAGAACGCCTCGTCCCAGACGATCATCTGGGAGGCGAAGCCCATGATCAGCACGATCGGCGTCGCCTGATCCTGGCCGAAGGACTCGTACTCGAGCTCGATCCCGTTGGCGGCGGCGCGCGGCATGGTCGGTTCCTTGCTCCTTCTCGGCCCGCTTGCTTCCGGCCCGCTCGCTTCTCGGCCCGCTTGCTCTCGGCCCTACTCGTCCATGCGCCAGAGACGCGCAATGGCGGGGAAACTTACCAGCAAGGAGCCCACGAGGAAGGAATCGGGCTCGAGACCCCACGGGAGCCAGGCGCTCTGCAAAAGGGTGACGAGCACGACTCGATGCTAGTGTCCTGTAACAGTCGCATCTCGGCCTCGACCTCGGCGTCGACCTCGGCCCGGCCTCGACGCCGTCGTCGTCAGAGCCGACGTCAGATCGAGGTCGGGCCGCTCGACGGGCTCGTCAGTAGTAGCCCCCGCAGCGGCCGCGCAGGCGATCGATCAGGCGCTCTCGCAACGCGTCGGAGATCGGCGGCGTCTCGGCCGCGGATTCGGGGGGGAGGTGGAGGCTCGCTCGGGGGAAGGCCTCCCGCACGACCCGGCTCAGGTTCTCCCGCCGGAGCTCGTCCATCGTGTCCTCGGCGGGCGCGGCGTTGCGCGCAGGCGCGGCGACCTTCCCTTTCGGGTCGGCCCGGAGCGAGACGCCGGCGAAGTCCGACAGCGACGTCCAGAACGCGTCGGGGTCGTGCCGCATCGTCTCGTACCGCAGCACGCAGACGCGGCCCTCGCCGAACAGCCGACGGTACGCGCCGACGATCTCGTCGTAGTAGTAGTCGGGCAGGTAGATGGGTTTCCGCTTGTAGAAGACGAACGGGGGCTCCTTCCAGTCGATCAGGGCCTCGAACGGCTGGAACCAGCGCTCCTTGCGGGCCGCGTAACGATACAAGGACAGCATGCGCTCGAGCGGGTCCCTGAGCACGACGAGGATCTTCGCCTCGGGCAGGATCCGGGCGAGTCGGTCGGCCTGGAGCGGGGCGAGCCCGCCGAGCAGGCAGAAGCCCTCCGAAGACATCACGTTCAAGCGCGTCGGATCGATCCGTTCACGTACCGCCCGCTCGATCCGATCGTGCTGCTCGGAGAAGCGCCCGGGATCGGTGTAGTGCCAGGCGATCATCCAATCCGGGTAGTCGTCGAAGTGCTTGCCGAGGTAGCGGATGCCGGGCGCAATCCGGAACACCTGCTCCTGGAGGAAGGTCGACGCGGCGCGCTGCACACCCACGTGGACCAGGATCTCGGTCCCCGCCTGGGATACGTTGGTACGGCCCATCCGATCCTCTACAGCCGGTGAGGGAGCCCGCGAACCCTACGGTTCTTCGGCCAGCGCCAGCGCCATCAGCTCCGGCGGCGCACCGCGCCCGCCGAGCGCGAACACGACGAGCTGGCGACCCTCGTGGAGGTAGGTCATCGGGCTGCCGTCGGCGTGCGCCGGCAGCTCCATCTCCCACAGGATCTCGCCGGTCCGTTTGTCGAGCGCGCGCGCCTTCGGCGACTCGAAGCGCCACGCGAGCTCCTCGTTCTCTGCCTGATCGTCCTCCGGCCGGTAGAGACTCTCGGCGCTGATCACGAAGAGCAGCGTCTTGGTGACGAGGACGTGGCTGCGTGCGTTCAGCCCCAGCGGCGGCAGGTCGAGATGGCGCAGAGCCGGGTGGTCGCGCGGACCGTCTCCCAGCACGGTGACCCAGGCGATCTCGCCGCGGCTCAGGTCGTAAGCGGTGAGCCGTCCGTAGGGGGGCTTGAGCAGGGGCAGGCCGCGCGGACCCTCGAGGTCGGGCTGGATGCCGCCGACGTAGCGGAAGCCCGAGCGCGTGGCGTCGGGCGGGCGCAGCGTGGCCACGATCGGGTGGGTGAAGGAGGGGACGTAGAGCATTCCGGTCTCGGGATCGAGGCCGCCGCCGGGCCAGCTCGCTCCCCCCGCCCAGCCCGGCACGTTGATCGTCCCCTTCTCGCTGGGCGGCGTGAACAGCGGCCCGTACTGGTACTGCGCGGCGATCCGCTTCGCCTCCTCGTAGAGCTCGGGGGTGAAGTCGATCAGGTCGTCGAGCGCGATTCCCTGGCGCTCGTAGGGGGGCGGCCTGGTAGGGAACGGCTGGGTCGGCGAAGTACGCTCGCCCGGGATCCCGGTCTGTGGCACCTCGCGCTCCTCGATCGGCCAGATCGGCTCGCCGGTCTCGCGATCGAGGACGTAGACGAACCCCTGCTTGCTGAGCTGCGCGGCGACCTTGCGCGGCCTTCCGTCGACGGTGACGTCGGCCAGGATCGGCGAGGTCACCAGGTCGTAGTCCCACAGCCCGTGGTGGACCGCCTGGAAGTGCCAGCGTCGCTCGCCGGTCTCGCAGTCGACGGCCACCAGGCTCTCGGCGAACAGGTTGTCGCCGAGGCGGTGGCCGCCGTACCAGTCGTTGGTCGGGGTGCCGAACGGCAGGTAGACCAGGCCGAGTCCCGGATCGGCGCTCATCAGCGTCCAGACGTTGGTGTTGCCGGTGTGGCGCCAGGACTCCTCCTCCCAGGTGTCGTGGCCGACCTCGCCGGGTTGCGGCACCGAGTGGAAGGTCCAGCGCACCTCGCCGGTGCGCACGTCGAAGCCGCGCACGTCCCCCGGCGGCGCCTCGGGCTGAGTGGCGCCATCCGAGATCGACGCTCCGACGATGGCTGTGTCACGGCAGACCACCACCGGTGAGCTCACCGTGTAGGAGCGCCGCGGCACCTCGCGGCGCAGCCCCTGGGTGAGATCGACCGCGCCGCCGGCGCCGAACGAGCCGATCGGCTCTCCCGAGAACGCGTCGACCGCGCGCAGGAAGGCGTCGCCGGCCGCGTAGAGCAAGCGCCCCGGGTCGCGCGAATCCGCCGGGTCCTTCCAGAACGCGGCGCCGCGGTGGACGAAACCGAGGTTGGTCGGGCGCCCGTACTGATAGGCCTCGGGATCGTAGGTCCAGAGCGTCTCGCCGCTCCCGCCGTCGATCGCGACGAGCTGACCGAAGCCGGTGGTGGCGTAGAGCCTCTCCGCGATCTTGATCGGCGTCACCTCGTGTGAGCGCGGCTGCATGCGCGGGCTGGCGAAGCGCTCGTCCTTCGCCATCAGCTCGTTGTCGGGAGACGACCAGCGCCAGGCGACCTCGAGACGCGAGACGTTCTCCGGCGTGATCTGGTCGAGCGGCGAGTAGCGACGGCTGGCCAGGTCGCCGGTGGTCACCGTCCAGTCGGTCGAGGGCGGGCTCGCGCTCTGGGCCGAAAACGGCGCCACCGCGAGCGAAGAGACGAGCAGCGCGAGGACCGCCAGCGGGCGCGAGACGGCCGAGCGTTCCTGGGTTCGGGGAAGCGACATCGCGCGGCGCATCGTCGGTCTCCGTGTTGCTTCGTCAGCTTCGTCGGCCTCGTCGGGGAATGGTCGCCGCCACTCTAGCCGACACCTCCCCGGGCCTGCGGATGCGAAGACCGATCCTCCTCACGACCGAACGCCGTTGCACCTGAGGCGACGTCCCTTGGATCACCGGCTCACCTGCTAAGTCTCGAGGGCCGTTCGATCTGGCCGATCGCCTCGTCCGATCTGCCGATCGCATCTGACCGATCGCATCGGGCCGATCGCATCGGGCCCGTGACGTCGAGCCGATCACGCGCCCGAGCCGCAGCCGTGGGGTAGCATCTTCCGTAGACCCCATCCTGGAGAAGCAGCATGACCCGCTCCGCCTCCTCGCTCGCTGTCGCTCTCGCCCTGATCGCGCTCCCGGCGCTCGCCGTCAACACGACGGCCGATCCCGGCGCCAAGCCGACCTTCTTCGAGGACGTGCTGCCGATCCTCCAGCAGAAGTGCCAGGACTGCCACCGCCCCGACGGGCTCAACCTCGGCGGCATGGTGGCGCCGATGTCGCTCCTGACCTACGACGAGGTACGGCCCTGGGCACGGTCGATCGCGCGCGTCGTCGAGTCTGGGGAGATGCCGCCCTGGCACGCTGCCGAGCATCAGCGCGGCGCCTTCGTGGACGAGCGCTACCTCGAGCCCGAGCAGGTCGAGACGCTGTTGGCGTGGGTGCGTACCGGCGCGCCCGCCGGCGACGCGGCCGACGCGCCGCCGCCGGTCGAACTCGCGAGCACCGGCGGCTGGCACATCGGGGAGCCCGACCTGGTGCTCAAGCAGCCGGTCGAGTACTGCGTGCCCGACGCGGTCGAGGACGAGTACCAGTACTTCCGGCTGACGCTCACCGAGGACCTGCTGCCGGAGGACCGCTGGATCAAGGCGGTCGAGTTCCGCCCCACGGGCTCCTTCGTGCACCACATCATCGCGCGCCACCTCGGCGGCATCGCGCCGGGCTATCAGCCGAAGGTCTACCCGCCGGGCCACGGCGCACTGCTCGAAACCGGCTCCGAGATCACCTGGCAGATGCACTACCACAAGGAGCCGGGGCCGGGCACCGAGGTCTGCGATACCGACACCTACGTCGCCATCCGGTTCTATCAGCCGGGCGAGGTGATCACGCACGTGGCGCAGGGGGACGGGCTGCGCGTGCGCGACATCCAGATCCCGCCGGGGGACCCCGACTACTCCGGAACGTCGCAGTACACCTTCGAGGAGGATTCCTACATCACGGGCTTCAACCCGCACATGCACCTGCGCGGCAAGGCGGCCAAGGTGCAGGCGACCTTCCCCGACGGCTCGCAGCGCCTGCTGCTCGACGTGCCCCGCTACTCCTTCGACTGGCAGCACCATTACACCTACCGCGAGCCGGTGTTCGCGCCGAAGGGCACCCGTGTCGACCTCACCCTGTGGTGGGACAACTCGAGCGAGAACCCCCACAACCCGGACCCGACCGCCACCGTCGCCTTCGGCCAGCCGACCACCGCCGAGATGGGGTTCGGCTTCATGAAGTACGTGAAGGCCGAGCCGGTGCACATCGTCGTCGGCGAGCCGTTGGATCCTGGAATGTTGCCGGAGAGCGATACCGAGACCGAGCAGAGCTCGGCCGAGGGCGGCCGGTAGCGCCGCGCTCCCGGTCTCGACGGGGCGCGCTCCGCGCTTTCCTCGATCTGATCCTGCGCCCTGTGCTGGTGTGAAACGTCGCATCGAGTCGTGCTGAGTGATCGGCCGGCGACCAGGACCACCCGGCGGCTGGGGATCCTGCGAGCAGCTCGTCGAAGCCCGCAGGCCGGGCTGTCGAGCTTTCGGAGGCCTCCGGGACTTCCGGAACGAGCGGGAAGCTCGGCGTCGCGTCTCGGCCTTGAATTACGCTCTGTTTACGCCTATGCTCGTTCCCCCCCGACACGAGCCTCGGAAGCCGATTCCCCTCCGTCATGGCCCCCTCGATCCAGCACCTGGTCAGCCTCCACGACCTCGAGCCCTATGGTGACGAGGATCTCGAGGGAGCCGGTGAACGGACCGGCGAGAGGGCTGCGAGCGGGCCAATCGCCGTCTCGGAGCCCGCGCTCGAGGATCTGGTCTTCAGCGCCCGACGGCTGATCTCGAGCGTCCCGCCCGCCGAGCGAGCCGAGGAGCGCTTCGCCACCGGGATCGAGACGGTCGACCGGCTGCTCGACGGCGGCATCGAGCGCGGCGAGACGATCGAGATCGTCGGACGACGGACCAGCGGTCGATTCTCGCTGGTGCTGTCGGCGCTGGCGGCGGCGACCCGCCGAGGCGAGGCGGCGGCGCTGGTCGATCTCGGCGACCACCTCGATCCCGAGGCGGCCGGTCGTGCCGGCATCGTGGTCGAGCGTCTGCTCTGGCTGCGTCCCCAGCATTCGAGGACCGCACTCGGGGGCGCCGAGCTGCTGCTCGCCGCCGGCTTTCCGCTGGTGGTGCTCGACCTCGGGCAGCCGCCGGTGCCCGGCGGACGTGGAGTCGAGGCGTCGTGGCTGCGCCTCCAGCGCGCCGCCGTGACCCACCGCGGCGCGTTGCTGGTCTCCACCCCCTACCGCGCGAGCGGCACCGCGGCGCAGGCGGTGCTCGAGGTCGATGGCGGGCGCGGCGGCTGGCTGGGCCATGGAGCCGAGCGCTCGCCGCAGCTGCTGGGCGGTCTCGCCGGACACCTCGTCCTGCGCAAGGCGCGCGGCCGGCTGAGCCGTTCGGCAGCCGCCGACGACCGTGACGCGGAGTTCGAGCTGCGCGTCCCCGAGACCGTCTCGCGGGGTCCCGAGGGCGGCCCCCACGAGGCGCTGGAGACGACCATCCGCCGCTTCGTCTCCTCGCACCGCGGCCCCGGCTGGAGCGGCTGGTCGCGGGAGAAGGAGCGGAGCTGGAAGAGGACCCGCCATGGGGGGTGAGCTGTCCCAGCGGGGAGTCCCTTCCTCGGTAGCGGCCGACCTTTCGGTCGGGCGACGGCCGTGCCCGGAGGGCGTCCATGCCCGCTAGCCGGCCGCCTTCGCCGGTGCCGCCGGGACCGGGGACGCAAGGTCCCGGAGAGCGCCAATCCGGAAAGCAGAGCCCCGCAGAGCAAGGGCCGGAAGACGATCGCCGGCGCGAGAAGGGGCGGCGCGAGAAGCGCCCGGTCCGCCAGAAGCGGATCCCCCGCCGCCCCCAGCCCGCGAGACCGCCGAAGCCGCAACGCAAGCGACGCCACGCCAGGGGAGGGTCCCGGATCGCCTGCATCGTGGTCCCGCTCTTCCCGCTCGCAGCGCGCCTGCGCTGCGAGCCCGAGCTCCTGCGCGAAGGGGTCGCCATCTTCGAAGGGGACGGCGCCGCGGCGCGCGTGGTCGCCGCCACCCGGCCGGCGCGCGCCGCCGGGGTCAAGCCGGGGATGACCCTGACCCAGGCGCGCGCGCGGCTGCCCAAGCTGATCGCGCGCGCCCGCGATGCGGTGTGCGAGCGCACCGCCCACGAGGTGCTGCTCGAGGTCGCCGACGCCGTCTCGCCGCGGGTCGAGGACCCCGGCAGTGAGCAGTGGGGCACCGCCTACCTCGACACCAGCGGGCTCGAGCGCCTCTACCGCGACGCGGGCGGACCGCGCGCGGCCGAGCGCGCGCTCGGCGAGGAGCTGGTGCGCCGGCTGACCGCGGAGGGTCTGCCCGCGCGGATCGGCATCGCGGCGAGCAAGCTGGCGGCGCGGGTGGCGGCCGGGCTCCCCGACTCCCCGGTCGTCGTAGAGGATGGCGAGGAGGCGGAGTTCCTGGCGCCCTTGCCGCTCCACCGGCTCTCCCCCGACGCCGAGATCGCGGCGACCCTCGGCCGCTGGGGCATCACGTCGATCGGCGAGCTGGCGCGGCTGCCCGAGAACGAGGTCGCCAGCCGCCTCGGCGACGCCGGACGCAGGCTCCACGAGATCGCGCGCGGGCTCGACCCGCGACCGCTGATCGCCCGGCCGCCCTCGCCGGTCTTTCGCGAAGGGCTCACCCTCGAGTGGCCGGTGATCAATCTCGAGCCCTTCCTGTTCCTGGCGCGCAACGCGCTCGATCGTCTCTGCCGACGGCTCGAACAGCGGGGCCTGGGCTGCAAGCGGATCGAGATGTCGCTGCACCTCGAGTCCGACGGATCCCTCGCGCAGCGAAACGGATATCACCAGCGCTCGATCGAGCTGCCCTCGCCCACCCGCGACGAGAAGACCCTGCTCACCCTGCTGCGCCTCGACCTCGAGGCGCACCCGCCGGGGGCCCCGGTGGTCGGCTTCCAGCTCGCCGCCCACCCGGACGCGCCCAAGCTCGCCCAGCTCTCGCTGCTCGGTCCGGCCTCGCTCTCTCCCGACCGCCTGGCGGAGACCCTGGCGCGGCTGTTCGCGCTGCTCGGGCCCGGGAGGGTCGGCTCCCCCCGCTCCCCCTCGGGGCATCGTCCCGAGCGCTTCCAGCTCGTCGAGTACACCCCTCCACCGCCCCCCAAGGTGCGCCCGCCGATCGAACCGGGGCGCGGCCTCCTGGCGGTGCGGGTGCTGCGGCCGCCGGTCGAGCTCGAGGTGCTCACCGACGGCGGCGGCCGAGAACCGGCCGGCGCCGGTCGGAGCGAGGCGGTCGGAGCCGGCGAGGTCCGCGAAGGCTACGAAGCTCGTGAAGGCCGCGAAGCTCTTGAAGGCCGCGAAGCTCTTGAAGGTATCGCCTCGCTCGATCGTCAGGCCGGGATCTTCCGTTGCCGCGAGCGCCCCTCGCCGCGCCCGCGCGAGCTGGCGCCCGCCGTCCCCGAGCCGAAGGGGGTCGTGGTCGTCCCGGAGAGGAAGGAGAGCGCGCGAAGAGAGACCGGAACGACGGCGGAGAAGGCCCTGCGCATCCAGGGGTCGGTGCGTGTCGCGTCGGGCCCCTGGGAGCTCGAGGAGCGCTGGTGGGCCGAGGACCGCACCGAGCGCGACTACTGGGACGTCGAGCTCGACGACGGCGCGCTCTACCGCATCTACCGCGATCGCCGGACCGGCCGCTGGTTCGCGGACGGCGTCTACGACTGACCCGACCCCGCGCCCGCCCGGCTCGAGGCGCGATCGATCTTGGATGCCTGACCCGCCTCTGCCCGCCCGGCGCCTCGTCGGCGGCCTCGGGGCCGCCGCGGGTTCTCCGAAGGAGCGATGACGGCCGCTCTCGACGTTGCGGAGGGAGCGCCCGGCCGGTCGCTCCCGGCGGCGCAGCTTGCGGCATCGTCGCCGACGAGCTAACCTGTGGATGCACAAAAAGGTGCACGTGCCCGGCGCCGGGCGTGAACACCACCGGAGCGGGTCTGGAGCCCGGAAGCGGCGGTCGAAAGGAGGGTGGACTTGACGAAGAAGGAGCTCGGCGGCCGAAGGCGCGAAGTGCTCGACGTGATCTATCGCCGCGGTGAGGTCTCGGCGGTCGACATCCAAGAGGAGGTCCCCGATCTCCCCAGCTACTCTGCGGTCCGCTCGATCCTGCGCGCGCTCGAGGACAAGGGCCTCGTCGCCCACCGCCAGGACGGTCCTCGCTACGTGTACTTCCCGACCGTGCCGCGAGACGAGGCGTCGCGGACCGCGCTCGCCCGGGTGCTCGACACCTTCTTCGGCGGATCGCCCGAGCACGCCTTCGAGGCGATCCTCGATCTCTCCCGCGACGGCCGGTACGAGCTCGACTACGACGACCTCGAGCGCCTGATCGAACAGGCGCGCGAGGAGGGGCGATGAGCACGATGGGTGTGCACCCGATCGCGGTTCTCGGAAACCAGGAGCAGACGCTGCTCGAAGGATCCCTGCGCCTGCTCGACGCTCCGCTCGGTCTGCTCGACGCCGTCCCGCTCTCCGACGCGTCCGTCCTCCTCGACGCGCTCCTCGTCTCCACGGTCGCGAGCAGCCTCCTCCTCCTCGGCGCGCTCGCGCTCGGACGACTGCGCCGCTGGTCCGGCGACCTCCGCCACCAGCTCCTGACGCACGCCCTCCTCGCCGGCGTCGCGATCCTCGCGATCACCACGGTGGCGAAGCCCGGACCGATCGGCTGTCTGACCGCGTCCTGCCAACGAGACACGACGCTCGGCGAGCGGGCGGCGCGCACGCAGCAGTACCACACCGCCGCGGCGGCCGGGAAGTTCTCCGACCTCGCCCCCGCCGAGAGCTCCGCGGCGGCGACGACGAGCACCGACGAGCAGGCCGCGGCCGCCGGCGAGACGATCCCGGCGCCCTCTGTGGCGTCCCTCGTCCTCGTCGTCTGGATCGCGGGCGCGGGTGTCTCGCTCGCCCGAGCGGCGCGCCGGCGTTGGCTCGCCCGGCGCTTCGTGCGCGAGGCCCGGCCGGTCACCGACCCCGCGCTCAACTCGCGCTTTGCGTCGCTCGCGCGCCGCTGCGGTCTGCGCCGGAGAGTCCCGCTCCTCGAGCACCCCACGCTCCCGAGCCCGGTGGTCGCCGGTGCGCTGCGACCGGCGCTGCTCGTGCCGAGGGGTTTCGCGAGCGGCGCCCCAGACGACATGGTGGCTGACGACATGGCGGCCGGCGACATGGTGGCCGACGACATGGTGGCCGAGATCGTCTTTCTCCACGAGCTCGCTCACCTTCGCCGTCGCGACCCGCTCGTCACCCTGCTCGGCGATCTCGCCGGCGCGTGCTTCTGGTTCAACCCGATCACGCGGCTGGCCGCGCGGCGGCTGCGCGAGCTCCAGGAGCTGGCGGCCGACAGCCACGTGCTGCGAGGGGGCGTGCAGCCCTCGCGCTACTCCCGCTTCCTGCTCGATGCGTTCCGCGAGCTGAGCACCGCCGCGCAGTCCGCGGCGGTGCCCCACGCCCACCCGATCGCGGGCGGCTGCCTCCTCGAGACCCGGGTGCGCACGATCCTCGACCCGCGCGCGGCGCACCGCGCGCCGAGCCGTACGGCGACGGTGTCGATCGCGCTCGCTTTCGCGGTCCTCTGCGGAGCGCTCTCCTGGTCGCCGGCGGCGCTCCAGGCCCGGGGCCTCCTCACCCAGCAGACCAGGCCGGTCTCCGGGCTCGACCGCTCACTGCTCGACGCCGAGTCGCTCGACCGCGTCGTGCGGCCGGTGTTCATCGATCACATGGCCGACCGCTACATCGCGGGCGCCACGATCTCGGTGGTTCACGACGGCGAGATCGTCTACCGCGCGGGCTTCGGGCGGCGCGAGGTCTTCCAGGAGATCCCGGTCGATCCCGAGCGAACGATCTGGCGTATCGGATCGATCTCCAAGGTGATGACCGGAGTGGCGGTCCTGCAGCTCGCCGATCGCGGCCTCCTCGACCTCGACGCCGACGTCGACGACCTCCTGAGCGAGGTCCAGGTGCCGGCGACGTTCGAGGAGCCGGTGCGGGTTCGCCACCTGCTCACCCACACCGCCGGCTTCGATCAGATCGGGCTGGGGAGGCACGCGTCGAGCCATGAGGAGGTGCGGCCGCTCGGCGACTTCCTCGCCGAGAACCTGGTGCGCATCCGGCCGCCCGGCGTGGTGAGCACCTACGACACCTATGGAATCACCCTCGCCGGCCACCTGGTCGAGGAGGTGACGGGTCTCTCCTACGAGGAGGTCCTCGAGCGTCACGTCTTCGAGCCGCTCGACATGCACCGCAGCGCGATCGTCGTGCCCGGCGCGCTCGAGGCAGACGTGGCGACCGGGTACGGCTTCGCCGGTCATTGGGAGGCGGAGCCGTGGGAGCACATGAACACCGCCCCGGCTTCGAGCGTGAGCTCGACCGCGACCGACATGGCGCGCTTCGCGATCATGCTGCTCGAGAGGGGCCGCTACCAGGAACGGCAGGTGCTGAGCGAGGAGTCGGCGCGCGCGATGCTCACGCGGCAGTGGAGCAACCATCCCGATCAGCCCGGGTACAGCTACACCCTGTGGGAGGACCGCAGCTACGGGGTCGAGGCGTTCAGCCACGGGGGCTCGATGGCGGGCTTCGGCTCGCTCCTCTACCTCGTCCCCGAGCACGACCTCGGCGTGTTCATCGCCTGCAACCAGGAGTCGGGCTCGCTGCCGCACGCCGTGCTGACCGCGCTCATGGACGCTCTCTTCCCGGGCAGAGCCACGACCCCCGAGCTGCGCGCGCGGCTGCGCCCGCCGCTCGACGTCTCCCGCTTCACGGGGACCTACGCGAACAGCATGCACCACCACACCGACCCCGCGGCGGGATGGAAGCGGCAGCCGCTCGAGCTCGAAGCCGACCAGGAGGGACGGCTCGTCTTCGGCGGCGAGCCCGCCTTCGCGGTGGGTCCGCTCTCCTTCCAGCGCGACGACGGCCTCCTGATCACGTTCCGCGAGAGCCCGGAGGGCGAGATCGTCTACATGTTCGTGAACCAGACCGTGTACGAGAAGCTCGAGTAGCCTCCGATCTGCTCAGTAGCACATTATCGGCTCTCCTCGGTCGGCGAGCGGCTGGTGTTGCAGCCGTCCGGCCGGTTCCTCGGGCGTCCTCGTTCTCCAGGGGTACACTCTCTCCAAGGAGCCACGAGCCATGAACGCACGCGTCGGCCAGATCCTGG